>SCEG01000009.1 GCA_004102805.1 Muribaculaceae bacterium Isolate-002 (NCI) | reverse complement strand
ACTGGACAGCACCGAGCATCACGCATGTATGTTTACTCAGACTTATTGCCCCGATCGCCATTATCTCCAGACCGCGTTTGACACGTTGTGCCACCCCTGACCAGAAACGGCCTATGCCATACGTCAGTCTGCCTGACTTTGAAATGAACGACGGATCGATTGCCACTGCCATGTCATCGGCCGGCCCAAAACAATCCTGCGCCATACCTATGTTGACTTTCATCCAGTCTACGGATGTCTTGAAATTGGAAGCAAAGGTCTTGGCTGTACGACCGCCATAGCGCGACAGCCGGGTAAAATTGACTTTGCCCGGAATCAACGCCACAGTGCGTATTGTTAAAATCAGCCAGTTGAGGAACCTTTTGCTCATCTTGGTTGTAGTATTTTCAAATACCGACTTACACCGAAAGGTGAAGTCTTTGAGAATCGCCAATACGTTCATGGTATAAGATTTTTATAATGAACGCTTTGGCGATTCATTTGTATTTGACAATTCAAGATATTAACTTAAGTTTCAACTACTTCGGTAATTTTTACCGAATCATTGTAATTATTATAATACGGTTTAAATTCAAACACGCTCTAAATGTGGCATTAAGGTACGGACTCCAAAGATAACGAAAAAATGCCCGGAAATGAAATCATTTTTCATCCATTTCCGGGCATTTCGTATGTAGACTGATTTATTTACCAGGTGAGCCGTCCGCATTGTAAGTCGCTCCGTTGACATAGTTCAGATCACCGCCTCCGGCCCTATCGCCGCCGTTGTTGCTGATGATTATCTGAGTCGGAACCTTTCCGGCCGGAGCTTCCCAGTAATATTTGCCATCCTTCATAGTCATCATGTCGCCAGGCCAGTTGCCGCTTACCGTGCAGTTTTCTGCATCATTCCACGCCCACACATAAGGAGTCCAGTTTTGCGTGTTGTTGAAATAGATATACTGCTTGTCGGGATCCGGACCCGGACCCGGGGCGGGTTCTTCACCCTGCAAAGTGTAGGTAAAAGTCTGCACATTGCTTCCGCCCTCGTTCTCGACGTATGTCGACAGTGTCGTTGTCTCTGTAAAAGTCAGCGGCGACGAATACACCGTCGATGAAGCGTTCGCAGCGCCCGTCAGCGAATAGCGTATCGGTGTGCCGGCCGGGTTGACCGACAGCGCCACAGTCACACTTCCGTTAAACACTGATGAGCCCGGAGTCGCGGTCACAACCGATTTCTGCGGCACCGGTGGCACCGGCGGTGTCGGCGTGTTCACCTCTTCGTCGGTAATCTGTCCGTAGGCCTCCACAAGAAGCACCGGGCCTGACGCCTGCATCGTCACCTTGCCACCCGACACAGTCGCTGTCGTGGCCGTGTTGTAGCCGTCCATCACTTTTGCCCCGTCGGCAAAAAATCCGTTGACATTGACCGTATAAGTCTGTCCGGCCGTAGTGTTAAGGCGTATGACCGCCGCATTGGTGTATTCTCCGTCGGTAAACATGCGTCCGTAGGTGTCGCCTCCGAGATTGGTCTGCGTGCCTGCGCCTACTGCCGGATTGCGGCGGCGGAACTGGCCGATTCGCTGCCAGTGCTTGTTGTCGTCATTGTCGACTGCGCTCCAGTTGAAATCGCTGCGGGTTGCCATCGACTGGTCCGGACAGCCGCTCATATATCCGCGCGAAGTCTCGTCGCCGTAATATATCTGTACGCCGCCGGGACACAGCAGAAGCATCGTCGCAACTTTCTTCTGGTCGCCCGGACGATGCAGACCCGTATCATGCGACGATACATAGTTGAGCACCTGGCATCCGTTGCTGCCATTGCAGTAGTTGGCATAATACTCCCAGTCGCTTACGCTCGGAGTGCGGCCCTGACTCCCTTCCGAACTGTTGAACGCGAAGTTGATCATCGAGTCAAACCCTCCTGACGTGAAATAGCCCTTGTCGCCGTGATCCCAGCCAAACGCTTCGCCCGTCATCCAGAAATCATCTGTCCATCCCTTCGCATACTCATCGGCGCGTGAGCTCGAGCGCCAGCTGTTGAGGGCGCTCGAGCACGCCTGCTTAAGCTGGTTCCAGCGGCTGAGCTCCACATGCTTGGCCGTGTCACATCTGAAACCGTCGATACCGAATTCTTCCACCCAGCCTGCAAGCCACGCTACCAGATAATCGGCCGGTGCCCCTTTGCCGTCAGCGCGCCATGCATCCAGATTGGGAAGACGGTAGTCAAGATAATCGCCGCTGTTTTCCTGCTCCCATTTCATTTTAAGGAACGGCGGGATATTTACCGACGACGTTTTCTCTGTCACAACATCCGGGAGGCCGGCAAGCGACATAGTGTAGTTGTCGCCACCCTCCGGCACGAAACCTGCGTCCGGAGCCCAGCTGCGGTCGCCGAATGCTCGCACCCATTCGCCCCACCAGTTGCCCCATTTGCCCTGCGTGTCGGCATTAAACGATACTTCATTGCTTTCCGACCACATCGTGTATTTGCCGTTCGATGGCATCCAGCCTGCCGTAGGCGTGCCGTTGAAATTGCCGAAATCGTAGTCTACACAGTCATCGAGAGTGCAGTAGCCCGTGTGGTTCATCACTATATCCATCACAACGCGTATGCCGCGCTTGTGTGCCTCGGTGACAAAAGTGCGGAATTCCTCCACTGTGCCCATGTTGCGGTCCATATACGTCCAGTCAAGCGCATAATAGCCGTGAAACGCATAGTGGGGGAACGCGTCGTCCTTACCGCCTGTCCAGCCGTGCATCTGCTCGTAGGGCGCTGTAATCCAGATGGCGTCAACTCCCAGACGGTTCAGATAGTCAAGTTTCTCGGTCAAGCCCTTGATGTCGCCGCCGTGAAATGTCGCGTAGTCGGGCACACTGCCTTGCGGGCGCTGGCGGTGATAGGAATTGTCGTTTGTCGTGTCTCCGTTGTTGAAACGGTCGGTCAGCACGAAATATATCGTCGCGTTCTTCCAGCTGAAATGACGTCCGCGCAACACCTGAGGGGTCTTTACATTGATGGTGTATGACCGCGATGCGCTTCCGCTGACGATATTGTAGACAATCGTGTTCTCTCCGCCGTCGAGCGATGCCAGGGAGTGATTGTCATATTCACGCCCGTTAACCGTTATTGTTACAATCGCGTCTGAAGCCGACGGTGCTGCCGACAGGGTCATCAGCGACGTGTCATCAAGCTCGATACTGTAATTGGTCGTGTTTCGGTCAAACTTTACGATATTCTGTCCGTCGACCTTGATTTCAAGCGCCGACAGCGACGGGTCGCCGGTATTTACCGCTGTCGCTGAGTTTGCCGTGACTCCACCGAGCAATATCGCGGTAGCGGCCGATAAGCGGCGGCATATTCTGTTTATATTCATGTTTTTTTCTGATTCGTTATTCGTTACTCCTTGATTATCTTCTCTATAGCGCGTGTGCCGTCGCTAAGGCTTACTCCGAGCAGATACACTCCGCGTGTCAGGTCACCGCATTCTATCGTTACCGTTGACGCACCTCCGCATTCTGCCTTTCTCACCTGCTGGCCCGACAGTGTGTACACCGTCACATTCTCTATCCCCTTGTCGGCCTCTACATTGACAAAGCTGTTGACCGGATTGGGATACACCGACAGCTTCCGGCAGTCAGTGTCTATAATCTCGACACCCGATAATCCGTTGTAGAATTCATCCGTCGCAGGGTCTTTCTGATTGTTGAGTCCCGCCAGCACGGGGTAGGAGTGTGACCCCTCTGTGCGCCATTCCCACACATCGGCGAAGTCCCATCCGAGCAGATCGCTGTAGGTCGAGCGCGAAAGCAGACTGCTGTTATGGTCGGCCGAGTGGTCACCGTAGCCGCTCCACGACGCTCCCTTCACAGGCATCTCTTTCCAGCTCAGTGTGCCTGACGTGCTGTTCTGCTCATTGTTGTTGCCGCCGAAACGTGCTATATACGCCCCGTCCGAAGTCGGTTCTATCGAAGCGTTGATTGCCACTGAAGCCGCCACGTTGCCGTAGTTGGCTCCGGTCAGACCGCCGGCATAGTTATACGCCGTGATTTTTCCCGAAGCGTAAGTGTTCTTTATAATACCCTTGTTCTTGCCGACAAGACCGCCGGTGGCATAGTCGTTTTCATTCGTTACCGCGGCGGTCGAATAGCAGTCGCTCACCGTTGCGCCCGCATTCTCGCCGATAAGGCCGCCGGCACATATCGACGTTCCGGTCACTGTTCCGGAGCTGAAACATCTCTCTACTGTCCCGGATGCCGCGTAACCCGCAAGTGCTCCGGTAAATGTGGTGCCGTTGATGTCAGCGTCTACAACACCGAGATTTCTTATTGTGGCGCCGTCAATGGCATTGAACACTCCCGTCGATGTCCCGATGGCAGTGTTGCTCACAGATGCATTCTTCAGCGAATACCCCTTGCCGTCGAAATTGCCCTTGAACGGGGAGCTTTTCGTGCCGATTCCGCTGAACTCGCCCACAGTTATGTCGGCGCCCATGATGAAATAGACATCATCGGCCCAGTCCATCGACGTGGTTGACAGAGCCAGTATGTCATCTGTAGTCTTGAGCACGAAAGGCGACTGCACTGTGCCTTCTCCGCCGGAATACGCATTCTTGCGTCCCTGCACCACCTCGGCAAAGACGTCTGCAGTTTGCCGTCCCGACGATGTGCGGGCTATAAAGCCGATTTTGGTCACACCTTCGAGCTGAGACTCGGTCATTCCGTAAAATGCCATGATATCGTCGACACTCAGTTTATACGTTCCGGCCGAACCCGTCATCTTGAATTTGGCATTGATGGCACCGTCCCAGTCTCCTGACGCGGCAAACTCTTCAGTGCCGGCAACTGCCCACGTGTAGCAATAAACGTCGCTGCCCAGGTCCGATGTCTGTATCGTAACCTCGAAAGGCTTGGTCGAGACTATCGGCGACGGTGACGACGTCACACTTGCCTGCTCTCCGTCTGCGTATGCCGACAGCACCGCGGTCAGCGCTCCCAGCATGCATAATACTTTTCTTTTCATTAACGATTGGTTGAATTAAACATTAAAATCACAAATTCGCCTGCAAGACATTGTTTTTGAAGCGGATGTTTATGCCACAGGCCTTTAAATCGTTTAAAATCCATTCAATGGACTTCAAACGCTCTCTTAGACTTAAGGTTTTGATCTGCGTAATGTGGTGATGAAAGCCCCCGGCGATCGGGTGGCAAAGGAGCTAAACCTTATAACTCTCCTCGGAAATCTTCCATGATATAATCAATTGCAAATTTACTAAATGCCAACGAATAAAATGCACTAAAAAGTTATGTTCTACAACATAGCTTTTTAGCACATTTTGTCAATTTTTCTATTCAGCCTGTCACACTTCCGCCTGTCACATTTCATTCAGCTTTGAGACACTCTCTTAGCTCTTCGCGTATGTAGCGTGCGGTGGGCGAGTCGGTTTCGGCGATTTCCTCCGGAGTGCCCTCGGCTATGATGCAGCCTCCGTTCTTACCGCCGCCTGGTCCCATGTCGACAATGCGGTCGGCTATCTTGATTACATCAAGATTATGCTCTATCACTACCACTGTGTTACCCTTGTCCACAAGCCGGTTAAGCACCGTCAGAAGTGTCTTGATATCTTCGAAATGCAACCCCGTAGTCGGTTCGTCGAGTATAAAAAGTGTCTTGCCGGTGTCGCGTTTCGACAACTCGGTGGCAAGTTTGACACGCTGGTTCTCTCCGCCCGACAGGGTCGACGACGGCTGACCTAACTTTATATAGCCCAGACCGATATCCTGAAGCACTTTTATCTTGTTGAGGATATTGGGAACATTGGCGAAAAACTCTACCGCCTGATTTATTGTCATGTTGAGCACGTCCGCGATCGATTTCCCCTTGAACCGCACCTCAAGCGTCTCGCGGTTATAGCGACGCCCGCCGCACACCTCGCAGGGCACAAGCACATCAGGCAAGAAATTCATCTCGATGGTCTTGTAGCCGTTGCCGGCGCATGCCTCACAGCGCCCACCCTTGATATTGAATGAAAAACGCCCCGGCTTATATCCGCGTATCTGCGCCTCCGGAAGCCGCACGAACAGATTGCGTATGTCGGTGAACACCCCGGTATACGTCGCCGGATTTGAACGTGGCGACCGGCCAAGCGGCGACTGATCCACAGTGACTATCTTGTCAATGTTTTCGATTCCTTCGATAGAGGAATAGGGGAGCGGTTCCTGAAGCGACCGGTAGAAATGCTTCGACAATATCGGCTGGAGCGTACCGTTGATTAGCGACGACTTGCCCGAGCCTGACACTCCGCAGATGCAGGTCAGCGTGCCGAGCCTGATTGACAGATCCACATTCCGTAGATTGTGACCCGACGCCCCGCCTATCGTGAGCGTTTTCCCGTTGCCCTCACGGCGTGTCTCCGGCACAGCTATCGTGCGCCTGCCGTTGAGATAGTCAGCCGTAATGGTACCGCTGCCGAGCATCTCGGCAGGCGTCCCCTCAAACACTACCTCACCACCGTGACGTCCCGCGCGCGGGCCTATGTCAACCACATAGTCGGCCTCAAGCATCATCTCCTTGTCATGCTCAACCACAATCACCGAATTCGACGCGTCACGCAGCCGCTTCAGCGAGTTGATAAGGCGGAGATTGTCACGCTGGTGAAGACCTATCGAAGGCTCGTCAAGTATATACAGCACATTGACAAGCTCCGACCCCAGTTGCGTGGCAAGACGTATGCGCTGGCTCTCTCCGCCCGACAGTGTCGCCGACGCGCGGTTAAGCGACAGATAGTCAAGCCCCACATCAACAAGAAAACTCAGTCGGGTGCGTATCTCCTTAAGTATCTCGGTCGCTATGATGCGGTGCGACGGACTCAGATACTCCTCGGCTCCGTTCACCCACTCGAGCAGATCGGAGATATCCATGCGGCACAGATCGGCGATATTCTTGTCGTCTATAAAGAAATGCAGTGCCTCGCGGTTCAGCCTGTCTCCTTTGCATTCAGGACACACCGACTGCGTGTAAAACTGACCGCTCCATTTCTTCGACTGTGAGTCATCTTCATCGGCGCTCAGCGTCTCGATATATTTTACAATCCCTTCGTAGGTAAGGAAATAACTTGAATATGGTGAACTGTGCTTCAGTTGCAGCCGTTCCGGTGTGCCGTTGAGTATATCGTTTATCGCTTCCTCCGGAAGATCGCGCACCGGCGTGTTGAGATCCGCGCCATATTTCTCGCATATCGCCTCTATCTGCCAGAACACCACACTGTTTTTCTGCTTGCCCAGAGGCACGATGGCTCCCTTGGCAATCGATATGCTGTCGTCAGGTATTATCTTGGTCCGGTCAACCAGATTTACCGTTCCCAGACCCTTGCAGCACGGACATGCTCCCTGCGGAGAGTTGAACGAGAAATTGTGCGGCGCCGGCTCGCGGTATGAGATACCGCTCACAGGGTCCATCAGCGACTGCGAGTAATGGCCTATGGCATTGTCTTCGATGTCATATATCATCATCTGCTTGTCGCCCTGACGCAGCGCGTTGGCCACCGAGTCGCGCAGACGCGAGTCATCCTTGTCAGCCACTTTCAGCTTGTCGATGACGATCTCTATCGAGTGGTTCTTGTAGCGGTCGAGCTTCATCCCCGGCTCTATTTCCCGTATATGCCCGTCAGTGCGCACCGTCACGTATCCCTTCTTCTGAAGCTGCTCGAAAAGCTCCTTGTAATGTCCCTTGCGGTTGTGCACCACTGGAGCCAGAAGCATGATCTTGCGCCCGGCATATCGGTCGAGTATGAGGTTGACAATCTTCTCGTCGCTGTATTTCACCATCGGCTCGCCTGAGATATAGCTACGCGCCGTGGCGGTGCGCGCATACAGTAGTCGCAGAAAGTCATATATCTCTGTCGTCGTGCCGATGGTGCTCCTCGGGTTGCGGTTGATGGTTTTCTGCTCGATGGCTATCACCGGACTCAGACCGCTGATATGGTCGACGTCCGGACGCTCCAGATTGCCCAGAAGATTTCTGGCGTAGGCCGAGAATGTCTCGATATATCGGCGCTGTCCCTCGGCGAATATCGTGTCAAACGCTAGCGACGACTTGCCGCTGCCGCTCAGCCCCGTGATTACTGTCAGCGCGTTGTGGGGTATGGTGACATCGATATTCTTCAGATTGTTGACACGCGCCCCGATCACCTGAAGGGCGTCGAGCGGACGTATCTCTGTGACCTGCACTGCAGTCGTTTCCGGTGTTGCTGCTATATCTCTCTTTTCGTTCATGTCATGTTATTTGCTCTTCTGTTATTTCACCCAGTTGGGGTTATACACGGCCTTCGACGCCGTAGAGCGGTGCAGTGAGCTTTGTTTGGGCACTTTCACCCGATAGGTCTTACCCGTCTTGTTGGGAAGGGTCTTGTCGCGTATCCACATGTTGGCGTCTTTCAGTTGGGAGTAGGTGATACCGTGTTTCTTTGCCCATGTGGGCCAGTCTGCTACAGGCGTGTTCACCTCCAATATGTCATATTCCATAGGCGTGTAAAGCTGGTCGGCATTCAGCGAGAAGCCGTAGGCCCGCGGATTTTCCATTATAAGTTTTGTGGCAAGTATGCGGAACATATAACGCGTGGTCTCCTCATTCAGATACAGATCCATCGCTGTCGATGCCTGCTGGGCGTCAAGTTCCTTGCTTATGCGCGCAGGGCCGGCGTTATAGGCCGCGGCTACCGACTCCCAGTCTCCGTATTTGGCCTTCAGCAATTTGAGAAAACGGCATGCCGCCGCCGTCGCCTTCTCTACGTCATAGCGCTCGTCGACATATTCGTTCACCTCAAGGCCATACTGCTTTGCAGTCGACGGTATGAACTGCCATATCCCCGCTGCCTTCGCCGGAGAGTAGGCACGCGGATTAAGCGTGCTCTCGATGCAGGCGAGATAGATGATATCCTCGGGCACACCGTTCTTCTTCAATATCGGCAATATCTCCGGAAAATACCGGTTGGCGCGCTTGAGCAGCAGCAGCGTATTGCCGTGGGTATATGCTATGGCGGTGAGTTCGCGGTCAAGTCGTTCGTAAAGATCTATGCGGTCAAGATCATATTCCGTGTCGGCGAATTTTGCCTTCGACGGTATCTGCGGACTGCGCACCGGCGCCGGCAATGTCGACTGTGTCGATGCCTGTTGGGCTGCCATCTCGGGAGCTAACGCGGGCATGCACACCGATGCCGCAAGAGTCAGAGTCAGATAAATTGCTGATTTCATCGTTTGATTTTGTTTGATTAACCCATGAATTTTTCCTTCCGTTCATGGATGATATGTGAATACTTTCGGCGTCGGCGCTGCGTGACACTTTTGTCCCGCTTCCGTCGCCTATTCATTTGTAACACTTCCGCCGCGCGATTGGTTGTAACGGATTATATTGATATCGCCCGACATGTCATATTTGTGTCCGTCGGCTCCGCGCGCCTTGATTACATAATAATACACCCCCGACGGCACAAGCTTTCCGTTATATTTCCCGTCCCAGCCCTGCGAGGGATGGGTCAGCGTAGCCACTTTCACACCCCAGCGGTTGAAAATATGGCACTCGAAATCAACTATCGACTTGTAGCTTACCTTCCACTCGTCGTTGACCCCCTCCGACGCTCCGGGCGAGAACGCGTTCGGGCATACCAGACGGCTCTCGCCGATCTGTATCTCGTAGGTGGGGCTGATATAGTCGCATGAGCCGTCGGCATTGCTCGCCTGGAAGCGCATGTACCACGTGCCGTACTCCGTGAACGTATAGCTTACCTCCGTCTGGTTGAAACGGAGCTCGTAGCTGTCGAAGTCAGGCGACGACGACAGTTGCCATTCAGTGAATTTTACCGCATCTGTCACGACGGCCGTAAACGTGATGTCGACCGGTGCCGAGCCGCCAAGTCCCGAAGTGCCGTCATTCTGCTCATTGTCATTGTCACGTTCCTCCTTCTCGGCGTATGTCATCGCCTCCACAGCATCCGTGACATAGACAGCGCTCTCTGCATGGTTCCCGTTGCCCCACGCCTCGTCGAAACGGTCGCCGCTCAGCGCAAACTGCGTGTCACACAGAGGCTTCTCAACACGCATCGACTGCTTCAGCGCGTCAAGATTATCCTCCTTCCTGACGAAATTATATGTATTCGCATTTTCATCATACTCCAGAGTGTTGTAACTCAGTGTATATCCGCGGTCAAGCGTGCGTGGCGCCCCGTTGATGGTGTAATATGAAATGCCATAGTTCTTTCCCGCAATAAGAGGCTCAACGCTCAGATACATCGATTGACAGTCGCTCTCCTCACCGTCGACCGACAGACCGGAGAAATCCGCCCTGTGCAAGGCATGGTCGACCACCCAGTAGTGGTGCATGCGTCCCGCCTCCTCCACAGTGATGCCGAAGTCGTTCGCGTCGGGAAATCTGTAGTGGCTTCCGCTGCTGTCAGTAGTCACCGACACAGGTTCGGCATACGCCGCACCCATCGACCCCCACACGCTCCATTTTGCATCGGCCGACGGATATGACACAGTCACACCGCTCAGATCCTCGACAACATAAATCCGCTCCAGACCCGTCGACGCATCCGCATTGACCGATATCACACGACTGCCTGTAAACGTAAGTTCTGCCCCGGCCGCCGAAGCGCATGACAGCATGACAGCAACGAGTGCCCACACGGCCCCCATCGGTCTACCATATAAATTGCAGTTCAAACCAATCCTCATAGTATCGAAATATAAAAATCAATCTACGAAATTACAAAATTTACACATACTATGCAACCCCCGCGTCCAACCCGCCGCTGACACTGCCTTTGTTAAATTCATCCCCACATTCAGCAGATAGAGTAGTACAACTCATAAAAACACCCCCAAAAAGTAGGAATGCACGGCTCGTGTGTCCGACAATGCCTTGATTATCAGGTGATACTATACCTGTAGCGTGTGATTTGTGCTCACCGTCGTGACAAAAAGCAGCCTCTTGCCGGCAAAATCCGGCAAGAGGCTGTGCATTATTCTCGCTCAATCGCGCTATTACTCAGCTGCAAGAATTGACGGAGCGGTATAAGTGCGGGCTGCGAGCTCCTGGTTGAGCATGTACAGACCCATGCCGTCATTGCCTATAAGCGTGAACTTGTCGATGAGCTGCTGCGCGGTCTCTTCCTCTTCGACCTGCTCGTTGACAAACCATGCCATACGGTCGCGGGTCGCATAGTCGTGCTCCGACTCGGCGATTGCATACAGATTGTTGATCATCGCAGTGACCTTGCGCTCATGAGCCAGGGTTGCCTTGAATGCGTCGAGAGGCGATGCCCACTCAGCGTCTACGGCTGCGATAGGCTTGAGTATCACACGGCCGCCGCGCTGGTTGATATAGTTCATGAAAATTTCAGCGTGTGCCTGCTCCTCTTTAAACTGTATTTTAAACCAGTTGGCTACGCCGCTCATTCCGCTGTTCTCAAACTGCATCGCCATTGACAGATAGAGATATGCCGACCACAGTTCGGCATTTATTTGCTCGTTAAGAGCATTTTCCATTTTTTCGCTTAACATAACAGTATTGTTTTTTAGTTGTTGATTACAAATATGATTATACTTCCGGCATTCACCTGCCGCTCCGTGCAAAGATAATGCAAATATCGTGCCGTTGTGCGACGCCCGCAAAGTTTTTGTTATTTTTTTTAAATCGACATGGCCATTTTTTTAAGTATTTGTTATAACTTTATAGTCAACAATTCAACAATCGGGAGAAGATGAAGTTTTTCAACAGGATAAAAATGCGTGTCATTAGCCTGTATGACAAGGCAATGGCCTTCTATCGGTATTGCTCCGACGGAGTGTGGTCTGACATGCGTTCCACTCCGTTCGTCAAGCTCGTCAAGACTTTAAACCTGTCAGTTCGTGCGTTCTTCAACGGCGACATACAGACCAAGGCATGCGCCCTCACTTACCGCACGATGCTCGCTGTAGTGCCCGCCCTCGCCCTTATTCTTGCCATCGGACGCGGCTTCGGCCTTCAGGAGGTGCTCGAAAATGAACTAATCGACAGCTTTGAATCGCAGCGCGACGTGCTTGTGAAGGCCTTTGACTTCGTCGACAGCTACCTCAGCCAGTCATCCGAAGGCATATTCGTGGGCGTCGGAATCGCCATGTTGCTCTGGACGCTGATTTCCATACTCGGTTCGGTCGAGCAAGCCTTCAATGATATATGGGGCGTGAAAAACGGTCGCTCTATATGGCGCAAACTCACCGACTATCTCGCCATATTCCTTATACTCCCCGTGCTGATGATATGCGCCAGCGGCATCACGGTGTTTGTGTCGGCCAACCTGCAGCAGCTTCTTCCGTTTGACTTCGTGACACCCTTGCTCAAATGGCTCCTCGATTTTGCCTCGCTGGTGTTTATTTGGCTGTTTTTCACCGGAGTTTACATGCTTATTCCAAACACCAAAGTCAAATTCAAGAATGCCTTTGTGGCCGGCATGTTTGCCGGCACCGGATTTATGATACTACAGTGGCTCTTCATCACCGGACAGATCTACGTATCGAAATACAACGCCATCTACGGCAGCTTCGCCTTCCTGCCTCTGTTGCTGATATGGCTTCAGCTCGTGTGGGTGATAAGCCTCGCAGGTGGGGTGATATGCTATGCCTCGCAAAATATTTTCCAATATAATTTCAACAACGAGATTGACAAAATCACCGGTGCCTACCGCCTGAAGATATTCATCGCCGTGATGGCTGTCACCGTAAAAGATTTTATCGGTCACCGTCAGCCTCCCACCAAAGAGGATATCGTCACCCGCTACGGACTGCCATCGCGGCTCGTCGCCTCATCTGTCAACTTCATGGTCGACGCCGGATTGCTTCTGAGGGTTGTCACCGATGAGAAAGATGAAATCTACGGCTACGTCCCCGCCCTCGACGCCCGACTCCTGACCGTGGGTGAAGTGATACGACAAGTGCGCACCTACGGTTCCGATGGATTTATTCCTGACTTCGACCGTACGTTTGCCGACGTGATAGAAGTCGCCGACAGAGCCGAACTCGCCATGATTGACTCCATGCGCCATACCTTTGTCAAAGACATATCGATTACCGACCTCACCACCGTTGAGGCCGACAAAGCGACACAATCATTTTCCAATATAAATAATTAAATAAGAAAGTATGAAACAACCAATCGCAACAACCAACGCACCCGGTGCAATCGGTCCCTACAGCCAGGCCATCGACGCAGGCGCTTTCGTGTTCATCTCCGGACAAATCCCCGTAAATCCCGCCAACGGTGAGATTCCCGAAGGCATCACCGCACAGACCGCACAGTCTATCGCCAACATCAAGGCAATCCTTGCCGAGGCAGGCCTGAGCATCGACAACGTGGTTAAAACCACCGTATTCCTCGCCGACATGAACGATTTCGGCGCAATGAACGCCGTTTACGCCGACAACTTCACCGCGCCTTTCCCCGCGCGTTCGGCTGTAGCTGTCAAAGAGCTCCCCAAGCAGGTGCTTGTAGAGATTGAGGTCATCGCCGCAAAATAATCGCCGCTCCCTCTTACACACATACCCCCTCACGACCGGCGCACCCGCGCGTGAGGGGGTACACTATATCATATCGCCTCAGCCACAACGTAGGTGCTCCCCCCGATAAACACTACGCCGCCATCTCCGGCCATGCGGCGTCCTTCCTCAACAGCGCGTGCCACGTCGGAGATAACGATACCTTTCAGTCCGGCCGCAGCGGCTGCACTGGCAAGCTCGTCGGCACTCATCGAACGTGGTATGGAAGCCTGGGTGAAAATATAGCGGGCCTGCTTCGGCATCATCTCGAGTATATGGCTCACATCCTTGTCTTTGACAAAACCGATAACCATCACAAGTCGGTCGCCGAACTCTCCGAGCTTCGGTCCGAGATACCGCCATCCCCCCTCGTTGTGCCCCGTGTCACACATCGTCAGCGGGTGCTCCCCGAGTTTCATCCACCGGCCGGCAAGACCGGTCAGTTCCCTTACCCGGGCGAAACCGTGCCGCACCGCGCTGTTGTCGATTGTCATGCACCCGCGGCGCAACACATCGACCGCACACAATATCGTGGCTGCATTTTCTTTCTGGCAGTCACCCGACAGCTCTCCGATTATTTTTCCGGCGTAGGTGCCACCATACACTATCTGCTCGCCGCAATGCGTGGCTGAGTCAAACCATCGGCTTCCGTCGGCAAAAATCAGCGGTGCACCCTCCTCGGTGGCTTTGTGCACAAACACCTCGCGCACACCATCGCCACCGCTGTTGCCTATTACCACCGGTATGCCTCGCTTGATGATGCCGGCCTTCTCCCCCGCTATCTGCGCAGGCGTGTCGCCAAGCTGTGCCGTGTGGTCTGACGATATATTGGTGATTATGCTCAGGGCAGGTGTGATAATGTTGGTGGTGTCAAGCCGTCCGCCCAGACCAGTCTCTATCACTGCTACGTCAACCCGGCGTCGTGCGAAATAGTCAAACGCCATGATTGTGGTAAGCTCGAAAAACGAAGGCGTCACATCAAGCCCCATCGAGCGGTATCGCTCCACAAACTCTATCACCTCCTGCTCCGGTATCATTTCGCCGTCGACCCTCATGCGCTCCCTGAAATCTCTCAGATGCGGCGAAGTGTAAAGCCCCGTGCGGTAGCCTTGACTCTGGAGTATGGCTGCTAAAGTGTGGCATGTCGACCCTTTGCCGTTGGTGCCGGCCACATGTATTGTGGTATAGCGGCGGTGAGGATTGCCGAAAGCGTCGTCAAGACGGCGTGCCGTTTCAAGTCCGGGCTTATAGGCAGCGGCTCCGATACGCTCGAACTGCGGGGTCGCATTGTAAAGATATTCGATTGTCTCCTTGTATGTCATGGCAGCTAATATAAAATCCATCCGGCGATACCGGCCAGTATTATGATGAATATAGGGTGTAACTTCGTGAACATCACCATGCAGAATGCCGCCACACATATCGACACCGATTTTATGATGTCGCCTGTCTCGCGGCCGAAATTGTCGCCGTTCATCAGCAGCAGTGCCGCCGACGCTATAAGGCCCGCCACCACAGGGCGAAGGCCGGAGAAAATCCCCTTGATTACGCCGCTTTCATGATGACGGGTTATAAACCGGCTCGTCTTGGCCACAAGTATAAACGACGGAAGTATCACCACAAGCGTGCACAGCAGCGACCCCAGCACGCCCCACAACGGGGTGTCGAATGCCGGATTGGCGTTTCCCGGAGCGACATATCCGATATATGTCGCCGAATTGATGCCTATAGGCCCCGGTGTCATCTGTGATATAGCCACGATGTCGGTAAACATCTGCCCGGTTATCCATCCCGGCCCCACTATCTCCTTTTCTATGAGCGACAGCATGGCATAGCCGCCACCAAATCCGAAAAGACCTATCTTGAGATAGCTCCATATCAGTTGCAGATAGATCATAGTCCACCCCCTTTCCGCTCGCCCTTTCCGGCTGCATGAAGGCGGTTGAGCTGAAGGCGGTGCCAGAGATATCCGCCCATGCCGCCAGCCACTATAAACAGTATCGGGTTTGACACTACAGGCCACTTCGACCATATCAGCAGCGCTGTCACAACAGGTATCGCAACCGTTTTCCATCCGATTTTAGCCGCCTTGGCCGATGTTATCACCGGCGCTATGATAAGGGCCACCACTGCCGGACGTATTCCCTTGAATATGGCGTTGAGTGTATCATTGTTTTTTATCAGGTCGGGAGTGAGAAAAATGGCGATGGCAAGTATAATCAGGAAAGAGGGGAGGATAGTGCCCGCAGCCGCCACGATGCTGCCACGGTTGCCCCGCAGCTTGTCGCCGACCGCAACAGATATGTTGACGGCGAGAATGCCCGGCAGCGACTGCGCCACTGCAAGCAGATCGAGAAAATCCTCCTTGGCAATCCAGCGGTGCTTGTCGACAATCTCCTTCTCGATAATGGATATCATGGCCCATCCGCCGCCAAACGTAAACGCTCCTATCTTGAAAAACGTTACAAATAATTGAAAAAATATATTCATTATACTCTCTATAACGTTAATAGTCTTTAAAACGCATCAACACCCGATGAATTTCGCTGCAAAGTTAATACAAAAATGTAACAAACTTACATATCTTTTCGTTATATATCCGAAGCCGGTGTCAGAGATGTCGGCCATGCTACATTTATAGGTACATTTTTTACGATTGACATAACATATTTTATATTATTTATTATGAACAAGAAAACAATTGCTTATATGGCACTCTCCGCAGCTTTCCTGTGCTGCGCTGCGTCGGCCTCTGCCAAAAAGAGACAACCGAAATCCCAGCCTGAGACTTCGCTCGTTGAAACTGTCGAAGCCGTAGTCGAGAAAGAAATCGAATATTACCCCTCCACGTTCGCCGACATTCGTCTCGACGGAGAGTGGAACATCGACAACGTAAACGGTCAGAAAGTCACAGGCGAGGAGCGCCCCTTCATAACCTTTGACCTCGCCCAGGGACGTGTCTACGGCAACAATGGCTGCAACATCATCAACGGCAGCGCTGTCACCGGCAAAGGCAATCTTCTCAGCTTCACCGGCATGATGTCGACGCAGAAATATTGCGCCAACGCCCCGTTCGAACATCTCATCAACACCACTCTCGACCAGGTCCGCTCCTACAAGATATCGCGCTACGGCCACGAGTCGTATCTCGATTTGTTCAATGACCGCGGACATCTCGTGATGGTGCTCCGCAAGCACAACATGGACTTCCTCAACGGAGCATGGCGTGTGACTGCCATCAACGGCGAGCCAAACTCCAACGAGGGCATACAGTTCGTGTTCGACCTCCCCGAAAAGAAAATCCACGGCAACGCCGGCTGTAACATCGTCAACGGCGAAATCTCAATCGACCCCGACGTGGCCAACTCCGTGCAATTCTCCAACATGGCTACCACACGCATGATGTGCCCCGATATCGCCACCGAGACTGCAGTGCTCGTGGCGCTTGAAGAAACTGAAAAGGCTTTTGCCAAGAGCGACGACACTGTCACTTTCGTCAACCACGCCGGCAAGCCTGTCCTCCAGCTCATTCGCATCGACCCCCGTTCGTTCACCGACGGTGAATAAAAAATAGTTATCCGTTACCCCAAAAAAGCCGACTTGATTTTGCTTCAAGTCGGCTTTTTTGGGGTAACGGATAATCTTCAGATGCTTCCGGGAGCAGACAAACTTGTGCAAGCCGTTGGTCTTTATCTCTCAGTAGCACTACCTTCTATTTCCTGACATCCATTAGCTGAGTGTCCATTCGTAAATCAATACATTCCGTTATTTCCATTTATCGGGAATTGAGTAAGTTTTTCCGTCTTTGGAAACGATGTCGGGCATGACAGCAGATTGGAATCGTCGTATGTTTTTAATCATCATAACAGGTTTGCTGCGATGATGAATAAGGTTATCTTTAAGGTCGTTGCTAAAATTAGAAGGTGGGAAATATACCTTGATGCCGATATTTTGGAAACGTCGTTGAATGAGCTCGATCGGAGGCACCAGATCACTATCTGCACTGACAAGAGCCACGATATCGGTTGCGTCCATCACACAATCCTCAATCATACGAATAGAGATATTTACATCGGTTTTCTTTTCTTCCGGTCTTGATATATCACCTTTGCAATAAGGGCATATAATATGCTTGTCAAGATACTTGCCTCTGACAATCTCAAAGCGGTTGCCGTTAATAAGTTTATTGGCATTAAGGAAGGCACTCTGTCTGCTGTTCTTCTGAGGACTGAGCGGTGAGGCAGTGAAGTATATGACTTGTTCAAGAGTCTGCCCCTCTCCTAAAAAACTTTCACAGAGTTTTACAATGTCAATCCAATAAAAGTTACGCCAAGCGGAATCCGCTTTTTTCGTCCGTTTAAGGCCGAAATAAAAGTTGAATCCGTCAATATAGAAAGTTACTCGTTTTTTCGATTTCATGATAAATAAAAAGCCGCTCGTAAGCGGCCTATTCCTTGCAAGAAAGCAAGGCGTTGCTTTTTCTTATGCAAAGGTAATGCTTTTTATTCACCCTTGCAATAGTTTAACGTGAAAAAGAGCAAAAAGTTCTTTCTGCTTTTTCGTGACGGATACTCTTCAGATGCTTCCGGCAACCGCACGGAGTCTTTTAGTCTGTTACTTCATCACTATTCCAGATTTCATCGTATAGATACATTTCATCAAGAATAGAACTATTGCCGAAGTTGTGATTACGAGTAACGTTATATACCTTAACCGTACTCACAAACTCTCTGAAAGCGAGTTTGTCGTGCGGATGATTTTTAAGATATGCGATATAAACCTGCACAATACGATTTCTCATATCATTGTAGAATAGATTGTATATCGCACTGTCATTGCTCACTCCGCTAAATATATCATTTTGCAAAGCCACACGCCAGATAAGCCACAGCTCACCCAATAACGGGGAATATTTATTCGCCCGAAGAATAGGATCAATTACGGCGACAAGTTCCAAGTCATCCCTATCGGGACTCTTATAGTTGGCATAGGCAAATTCTCTCGCCAATACACATTTCTTGCCGAAGTCAGACTCCCGGATGACTTGCCGGAGCAATTCACTTCTGAAAGTAGTTGTATCTGAAATAGCTTTAGAGTGTATGTCAGCATAATCATCCAATACCTCTGAAGGTTTGAACTCTTCATCTGACAAATGCGCATCATATAGAGGATATCTGAAAGCGTTAAACACTTTGTAAAATTCGCCCATTTCATCATTCAATAGTTCAAACGGCTTCTTGCCTGACCTTATACTCTCTGCGGCCTTTCTGCTTATTTTAACTAATGCACCTTTGATTTCAGGGTCATGAATACCTGACACATTTATTGAATCAAGGGCATCAGCATAGTCCGACACGAAATCAGTTTCTTCGATATAGCGTGTGGCCGAGTTCACATCATGGATTATCGTATTGAAGGCGATTGTTATATTGTATAATTGGAACAGGGAGTCAGCGAAATGGTTTGATGACAGGCTATCGGGCATTTCGGGATAGCGAATGTTGTCGCTGATTGCCACAAAACCGTCACCATCATCTCCAATGGTCGGAAACCAGTCATCCTCCCCGATGGAATCAAGATATGTCTGATACGGAAACTCAGGCTCTTTAGGGCTCTCGGCTCTTTCTGCATTGCTGTTGCATGCGTGTAAACTGCAAACTGACAATGAGATTAAAAGAAGATTGACAAACTTTTTCATTGATGCGTAATATTTATAACGCAAATTTGCAAAATAAAAACCTTGCTGCAAACTTTTTCACCCTCCGTTGTATGAAATGCTTCCCGGAGTGTACGAATTGCATAGTTTATCTCCACACTATGTAATTGATATTTTCAGGAGCGTTTTCGTCAACCGGCCCGATGAAGTGGCGTCGGCCATCTTGATTGTTGTAAAATGCGGTCGACCTCGCCCCGACAAGATATATGGCATTGCGGACTCCGGCATCGATCAGAGCTTGGGAAAAGTCGTGGAACGTGAGCCCGTCAGCGCTCGTCACCACGCTCATTGTCCCGTCAATCTCGGCGAGCGCTCTGCGCCTCGCTTTTCCCGGTGGCTTGTTTTCTATAAGCTGACTGGCGGCAACAAGCGGATATTGTCTGAAAAAATATCCGTCTGACATCAGCACCTGTTCAAGCATAGGCGTTGCATCGGCAACTCCGATGTTTATCTCACCGTTGACTATCGAGCAGAATCCCGCTTTTGCCTCACCCTTGCTGAGCAGCTCGCCTTTCAATACGTATGTACCCGCTATTTCTCCATTGTCACGGCGTATGTCGGCTGCCTGCGCTGCGAGTATGACCGTAGTGTCGGCAACCAAACTGTTGCCCACCTCCAGTGTCGGTATGGCGCCATGCGGAGTCAGAATTATAAGCCTCGTGCCGTTGACGGTCGTATCCCTGCGCGAAGCGTAACGCCCGTTATCCGCAGTCATATTGTCGATGTCTCCCTCTGCGTTTATATTTATGGATTTGGCTTCCGTGTCTCCCCGTAACGCTTCACCGGGCTCACTCTCGGCCACCATTGAAACATCTTCCGGTTCTGCCTCATTCGCATTCCCGGTTCTGAACACAGCCGGCAATATAATAGCTGCCGCTGCCGCCGCTATAATCGCGATGGCGGCATAAACATAGCGCATGCGCCTGCGCTTCCTGTCGTTCCGGGGCGATTGGGTTCCGTTCGGTGATATGACCCTTATCTCGTCGTCGCCTATATCAAGTCGTTTGTCGCTCATAATGTCGCCTCCTTTTCCAATAGCTCTTTCAATGCCTTGAGCGCCTCCTTCGAGGCCGAAGCCTCATGCCGGAAACTGAGGCAGTCTGACAGCACCATCTTCTGACGCTGCGGATTGATGTAGGTAATGAAATCGCGGTTTACAATCAAGCTCTTGCCGATGCGTATGAAGCGGTTGTCGTCGCTGTCCATTATCTCGGCGATGCGTCGTTCGATATGCCCGAGTTGCTGCGTCAGCACAAAGCTGCCCCCGTCGGCCAGGGTGATGGCAGAGTAATTCCCGTCGGCGGTAATGTAGACTACCATGTCGGCGGGAACGCGGAGCATCTCCGTCGTTGTGGTGAATATCAGACGTCTCTTCATAAGCTTTCCCCGCAAAGATACAATTATCTGCTGAAACTCAGAAATAATTTTTCACCCCAATCTGTGTTACCTTGCCAGATTGAGATTGAGAGAGATGCCGTAAGATGAGTTGGTGGTGGGGTAGGATGAGGTAGTCACAAGCGGAGTGTTGACCTGGTGGTCGAAATAGGCGCCTATTGTCAGGCGGCGGCTCAATATATAGTTGGCCGTAAAATTGATGCCGAGATTGCGGGTGCCCGACGTAGGCTGCGTGTAGGCGCTCTCGATGCGGCGTATGAGTGCCTGCGTGTTCTGCAGCGAGAACTCGGCGTTGATAGTGAGGTCATTTGATATTCCCGACTGCGAGCCTTTCATCTTCAGGAACGTGTTGAACCCTACTATCTTGTATCCCGCGCCGAAAGTCAGTCCGCGTGTGGTCGCTTCCACCACCTGGCCTGCCGACGTGTTGAGCGTGAGCGTGCGCTGGTCGCGGTATTCGGCGTTGAGCGTCATCTCGTTGTTGAGCGTGACGGCCACTCCGATAAGCGGCGCGAAACGTTCGGTGATAGCCACCGACGATATGTTGTAGGGCGACGACGGTATAGGCTCGCCCGATATCTCGTCAAGTATGAAGCCACGGTCGCCGTCCACTCCAACCCAGTTGAGATATGAAGAGTAATTGCCCACACTGTAGGTGCACTGGTAGGCGTGGTTGAGGGTAACCGATTTGAAATATTTGCGCAGATTGAAGAAATTGATGAGGCCGTCATAGGTGATGCGCCAGTTGGGAAGCACATGGGCGAACGACGGGAACGGGTCGGTATAGATCTTGTCGGGCGTCTTTCCGGAGTATGCTGCCACGAAAGCGGGTATCAGCACATCGGGCGACGTGGCGGCCACGGTGCCTACTTCCGGATCGTAGGGCGCGCCGGCATGCGGATTGTCAAGCATGAACCCTGTAGAGGGGTAACGCGTGCCGCGGTACTGGCTTTCGACGCGCTGGCGCACCACCGGTATATAGCGCAGGAAATTGTTGAATGCCTCCGAATTGTATCCGTCGTCAGCCTTCGAACCGCGCAGCGCGGTCGCAAGCGCCCAGTGGGTTTTGGTGTATGAGCCGGAGCGCGACAACGGCATGTCGGCATACATGAACTGCACCTGATTTGTGCGCGAGTCGGTGCGGTTGAAGGTCAGCTGTATCTTCAGACTCTTTATCGGCTCGAGGCTCATCTCGATGTTGAGCTCGTTGGCGTTCGACCACAGTGCCGGCGACGTCTGGCCTATGTCGGTCAGAAGCCAGCCGCGTTCCTTGGCCTTGTCGATATAGCTCTCGTCGACAAACCCGAACGCGAAGTCCAGACCCGGCGACATCGGCCCGTAGGAATTCGACTGACCGAAGATATTGCCTATCTCCGGGCGGAAAAGAGGTATCGAAAGGGTAGAGGTGCGCTTCCACCTTACCGATATGTTGCGGGGCGACATCACGAAGCGCGTGGTGTGGTCGGCTATCTCGCGCCATGCCGGCAGCTGCTCCTTAAGCAATTCGTCGATGACAAAATTGATGGTGGAGTCTGACCGGGTGAGCACCTCCACGTTGTTGGCGTCGACCACGCGAGTCTTCACCGGAAATTTGCGGCCGCTCTGCGTCGTGGCTGTCACCTTCACTTTGGTGGTGCGCAGATTGTGCTTTATCGTGATGCTCGTGTCGGGGCGCAGGCTGTAGGTGCGCTCGAAATGCTTCGGCACACGTTTCTTCTGATTGCTGCGTGTCGACGAGAACCGCTTGTCGACATCCTTGATATACGGTATTTTCTTGTAGAGGGTCTCCAGGTTGAGACGTCCGTCGACGCTCCACGACGACTGGTTGGCTATTGTGTTGCCCATGCTGATGTCATCGATTGTGGCGCCGCGGTCCCAGCGATAAGTCGAGTTGTAGGTGGTCGATGCGGTGAGGAAGTCGAGCACCGGTATGCGGTTGAACGGAGCTTTATACGATGCTGTGAATGTCTGGTTGTAGCTCCACGGCGTGCCCATCGAGAGTATGCTCTGCCATACGGTGTCTTTCCATTCCTTGTAACGGTCGGGAAACAGCTTGCGGTTGACGGCGCCGGTGGTCTCCTCGATGCGTGCCGATGTGTTGGAGGTGAACGACAGGTTGATTGACTTGGTGATGTTCCATGTCAGATTGAACTGGCGGTCCCACAGGAAATTCTTGCTTACCGACACCGGAAGCTGGAACATGACGTCGGTCTCCGAACGTGTCTGCTGCTCGTAGTAATAGCGCGACATCGTGGTAAGGAACGATATCGACGTCGGCAGATAGTTGATTTCACAGTCTTTGATGAATTTGAGATTTTTGTTCTTGCTCTTGATGAGCGAGCCGAACGGTTTGAGCCCCTTTATCATCGGCGAATAGGAATATTGCAGCGAGCCGCGGTAGTCGCTGGTGTTCTCGTATTCGGTGGTGGGATCGACTTTCGACTGCTTGTTGAATGACAGGTTGAAGGTGAAGTTGGCCGGATCCCACGGCATCGGATTGTCATGCTGTATGTCGAATTTCAGTCCCGAAAGCGAGAAGTTCTGCACCGTAGTGCGCTCGATGGCAAATGCGTTTATCGAGTCGCGGGCATGCTTGTCGGGGGCATCGTCGAGCGCGTCCTTCAGCAGCACATCCTGATCCAGAGGATTATATTTGGGCGATGTCTTTTCCTTGCTGACCGAATAAAACACCGGTGCGCGCAGCTTCGCCGACTCGGGCAGGAAGCGGCCTACGTCGCCCTGCACGGCAAAATTATACTGCTCGTAGTCGTCCATGCGGCGCGAGTTGAGCGACTGGTCAACACCACCGAAGCCGGCTGTCTCTACGTGCGCCCCGAAATTGAGCGTGGCGATATCGCTCACGCCGACATTGACGTTGGCCTTTGCCGCCCAGCCGCCTTGCTGGTCGAAATCGGTCACTTTAAGTTCGTTTATCCATACAACACCGTCCTTGCGTGTCGACGAGTTGTTGCGCACCCCCACAAGCATCACCCTGATGTCGCTCAGCGACGGATTGCCCATCACTGCTATGCGGTTGCGCTCGTTGTCGGGGTCACGTCCGGTGTAGAGTGTGGCATAGCCCACATTGCTTCCGGCCTCCGCCTTGGCTCTGTTGCGCTCTTTCTTGAGGTTGACGAATGCCTGGAGATCGAGGTCGAGGAAGTTCTCGCGCGGCCACACCTTGTAGCGGTCGGAGTTGAGGTCGTTGTTATACTTGCCCGGAGGCGTCAGCGTCAGGGGCATCTCGTATTCATAGAAGTTGCTCTTGACGTCGGTTCCGATGCGTAACACAAGAGCGAGGTCGCCGTCGCGCAGATTGGTGACATCGTCGATGAGGCTTTCGGCGTGCACCCACATCTGCAGGCGCTTGTAGTTGCGCAGGTCATGCTGCGTGTTGCGGTAGATGGCGCGGGCGTCGCCGGCGTCAAGTCCGGTCACTTTGAGCGACACAGCCTGCTCGTTGAGCTGCGTTATCTGCGACTGTCCGGGGTCGACGGCGCGCGACACGCCGGGGGGAAGCACGTAGTTGACAGGCTCTCTCGAAGCGTTCTCCTCGATGTTGACGACCGACACGTCAAGCTCGCCCTCGGCGGGGGTGTCGCCGCGGGAGTTGAGGTTGAAATCGTAGTTGCGCCATTCGCCGCGCACGAGCTCGAGCGTGGCGAAACGCAGGTGTGTGGTGGCCTTGAAGCCGGTCATGAAGATGCGGGCGAAACGTATCGACGAGAAGTCTTTTATCGTGCCGATTATCTTCTCGTAATCGCTCAGAGGTATCTTGAACTGATACCACTCCACGGTGGCGTCCTTTCCGTCGCGTGTCGGCACGAGCGACACCTGTTTGTCGGTGATGTAGTTCTTGCCCACTACAAGGTCTTCCGGACGTATCGACACCTTGTATTGGAAATACCGCTCATACTCGTTGAGGGTGTTGTCCTGGTTGATATCTTCAACGTCGGGCACCGCGCGAGATGACTGGTAGAGCGGATCCGGCGCATCCTCGGGCGAGAGCGAGTTGCCCTCCACGCCGTTGTATCTCTTGTAACGCTCGAGCACCGACAGCCGCTCCTCGTCATAGTCGTAGCCGCGGAAGAAGTGATAGTTGTCGCCGGCAGGGTCGTTGAACGGCGAGAATTTGTCCTGCACCATTCTGTCGTAGGCTGTAGCCGACAGTCGGCCTTTGAGCTCGTCGATATAATTCTTGTAAGAAGGGAATTCGAATTCCAGGTCGTTCTTGAGTCCGTCGAGACCGACATCCTGCACCGCACGCGACCCGGTGTTGTTGTCAAACGAATAGGTCAGCGAGTTTTGTGTCGACACATTACCCCACACTGTCTGCGTCAGAAACTGGTCGTTGCCGTCGTAGGGTATGCCGTTTTCGTATGATTTCAGTCCGTCCTTGAGTATATCTTCCGAGATTTCTCCGAAGTTGAAGTAAAGGTCACCGCCCTCGAGGTTGGGGTTCTCGGGGTCGAGAAACGGGTTCATCAGCCAGAACTGCACATATTCGATATTCGATTGCTCGAAATTGGTGTTGTCCATCTTGCGCATGATGCCGCCCCAGCGCTTCTCGGGATTGAGCAGATAGCCGTCGGAGTCGATATTGGTGGCATCGAGGTTGTAGGGTCCGCGTTCGTTGGGGTAGAACGAAAGGTTGAGCGTCTGCACGATGTTTGACTCGCCGTAGCTCCGTTCGCGTTCGGGGAATATCTCGCGCGATGTCACCTCGCGCACGTAGGGATTTGACAGCTGTTTGAGGTCGGCCTTGATATAGCCGGGACACAGCGATGAGTTGCGGTCGGTAAACATGCGGTCGATGGTGTACCAGTTGAGCAGCGCGCGGTTTTTGCCGTAGTCGACATTGTTGCTCAGTCCGGCCTCGGGAAACAGGGCGTCGCCCGACGGGTCGTAGGGCGTCGAGGCCATGAACCACGCGTAGGGCGACCGCAGGTCGACACCCATCTGCGCGTTCTCGAAATCGTCGATATATGACGACCCTTTGTTCGAGCCGCTTTTCTGCTGGTGGGGCACAAGTTGCGCATACTCAGCCGTCAGACTGATGCGCGACGGCGCGGTGGCGTTGACCGTCGGTATCTTGTTGAGAAGATTGGTAAGCCACATGAACTCGCTGTTGTAGGCCAGGTTGACACCCCACATCGAGTTGTTGATGATTTCATCGCCTATGTTGACCTTCTCGGTGAGAGCCTTTTCCGAGAAGTGGAGCAGTGTGGCTCCGATGTTGAGATTTTTATTGAACTGGTATTGCAGGTCGAGGCCGAGCAGTGTCTTGCGCTGCATCGAGAAGAGCGACTGGTTTTCGAGCGTCACCGAGATATTCTGACCCGAGTCTATGATGCTCTGGTTGGTGATGGTCACGATACCCATCGAATAATCTACCGTATAGTCGGAGTTCTCTGTCAGCCTGACGCCGCCGGCCGTGACCACTACCGAGCCGCGGGGCACATTCATCGCGTTAAGACGTATCTGCGACCCCGACGATGCCTGATACTCGCCGTCCATCACAAATTTGTTCTTGTCGGCAAACTGGCGGGCAACTACAAGCGTCGAGTCATAAAGCTCTTTGTAGACATACTGCGCCGCTATGGCCGGATTGCCTATCTTCTGCTCCAGATGCGAGCCAAACGGCTCCACTACCGGAAATATGACTTTGCCCTGCGACGCCTGGATTGTGTAACCCTCGATGAAGTCAAAGAAACCGTCGGGATTTGATTCCTGATTGGTGTCGAGGCGGTCGAGGTTCATCACCTGAAGGAGCGACTGGTTGTTGAGTCCTGCCACAGGCAGATAGTTGATGAGCGTGCCGGTGGTGTCGCTCAGATACTTTATGTTGAGGCGGAAATTGGTTTTCTGCACCTGATAGGCTCCCAGCGAGTAAACGTTTTTCATCATCAGTCGCCATATCGGCTGGCGCGTGTCGATGGTGGTCGATTTCAGCATCTTGACGTAGAGCGACTGGTCGGTGGTGGTGATGTCTGACGAAAATTCACCCACCTGATACACCTGACCGTTGTAGGTATATTCGAATGCCACGCCGAGCACCTCGTCGGAGTTGAGGGCCGAGCGCAGCGAGATATATCCTAACGTGGAGTTAAGCGTATATTCCGACGACGACAGCAGTCGGGCGCTCTCCACCTTCTCGTAGTCGTTGCCCCCCTCTATCCCGTAGGCGCGCAACGGCTCGAGCGTCTGGGTCACGGTGTTGATATTGCGGGCGCCGGGATAGTCGCTCTTGATTACGCTGAGCAGGTTGTTTGACGCGTTGGCCGGATTTGGAAGCGACGCGTTGGGCTGCCAGTAGCTGTTGGTGAGATATTGCGACTCGCCTATGTCGGCGAATGCCACAAGGTTGCGCGCTTCGTTGTAGTTGCCGCTTTTGTTGGTAACCCACACCTCGATGCGGGTGATCTGCACCCCCGACATCACCATCGGAAGCCTTGCCGCGAAATTGTCGTAATTGTGATAGAAAAACTGTGAGAGGAAGAAGTGGCGGTTCTGGTCATACTCGTCGGCGTTGAACTGAAACTTCGTTGTCTGTGCGCCTCCCTTGGTGTTGACGGTCTTTGACTCCGAATTCTGCTGCGACACGAGCGCGGTGGCCGTGAGTTTGCCGAACTGCAGCTTCGTTTTCAAACCGAACAGAGCCGTGCTTCCGCGTATCAGCGATGACCCCGTGGTGAGCGACACATTTCCCGCCTCGATGCTCTTGACGATGTCATCCTCCTGACCCTCGTAGGCGAGTTTCAGGTTTTTGGAGTCGAAATCAAACGTTGCGTCGGTGTTATACGTCATGTTGAATTTCAGACGGTCGCCCACCGAGGCGGCTATCGTGGCCTGTATCTTCTGGTCGAAGTCGAAATATGTCTTGCGGCGGGCGGTAACCGACAGCGACGGGTTGTCGGTCTTGTTGGAGTTGATGCCCATCTTGAGCTGTATCGACCCTGTTGTCTTGAGCTGCACGCCGCCCGGTCCGAATATTTTTTCAAGCGGTCCGAGAGCGAAATTCATGTCAAGGATATTGAACGGCTCTTTGTCCTGCTTCTGAAAAATCTCACTGTTGCGCTGACGGTAATACTCCTCCATCGACTTGCGCAGCTGCCAGTTGTTATACTGTTTTTCCGACAGCATGAACGGTGTGGCTATCTCATGGTCACCGACTTTGGTGCGCACCACATAAATTCCGGTGGCGGGGTCGAATTCGGCCTCGGTCCTGATGTTTGACGGTGTCGACAGGTCCATCGCCATCTCGTCCTCCATAAGATCCTCGTAGCGCTGGGGCACGGTCTGCTGCACCGGAAACGGCATCATTATCGTATCGGCCGGATTGGCGGGCACAGGCACGACGCTATACGGCAATGCCGGCGCATTAACCCCCGTCGGAGTGATGCGCTGAGCCTTGACGGCCACGGCCGCCATAATCAACAGTATAGCCGCCAATATTGCGGCTCCCTGTTTCTTATATTTCGAATTCCGTCTTTCCGATTGCCTCATTGATTTGAAAAACATCTACACCCTTTATTCCCCAAGCGCCATAATTATGAATTATGCATTATGAATTATGCATTACATAAGTGTCAGCGCTTTTTTTATGGCGGCCTCGACCTTGAGTCCCGGCTCTGCGGCATAAAGTTTTGTCAGTACTTTATGCGCGGCCTGACGCGGAAATCCAAGCATCACCATCGCAGCCAGCGCCTCGTCGAAATCTTCGCTTGTCGATGCAGACTGTATTAATAACGTAGAGTCACTCGGTTTTATTTTATCTTTGAGGTCCACAATTATTCTTTCGGCCGTTTTCGCGCCTATACCTTTGACTCCCTTGAGCCTGCGCACGTCGCCCGACATGATGGTCTGCTCGAGGTCAGCCACCGGAAGCGACGACAATATCATGCGCGCGGTGTTGGCGCCGACGCCCGACACTCCGATAAGCAGACGGAACAGCACGCGCTCGCTCTCCTCGGCAAAGCCGTAATAAACCCACGCGTCCTCGCGTATCACCTCGTGTATGAGCAGCCGGGCCTCTGACTTCCCTTCGAGTGAAGTGAAGCAGGGCAGCGTTATGTTGATGCCGTAGCCCACGCCGCCTGCCTCTATCACCACGTAGGTCGGAGTCAGCTCCGCCACGGCGCCCCTGATATATTCGACCATCGGCTTTTATTTCTTTATGCGGTCAATGATCTGCGAGGCGTGCTCCTTGGTCTTGATCTGCTTCGGAAGGAATATGTCGGCTATGCGGCCTTCCTCGTCAATCAGATAGGTGGTGCGCAGTGTGCCGATGCTCTTTTTGCCGCAGAACACCTTCTCGCCCCATGCGCCGAGCTGCTGCAGCAGCGAAGTGTCGGTGTCGGCTATCAGCGGGAAATTGAGCTGATGCTTCTCGATGAATTTCTGATGAGAGGCGGCCGAGTCTTTGCTGACTCCGACAATCTCGTAGCCCAGCGAGAGAAGCTCCTCCCTGTTGTCACGAAGCGAGCATGCCTCGGCAGTGCAGCCGGGCGTGTTGTCTTTCGGATAGGTGTAGAGTATGAATTTCTTTCCGGCGAAATCGGCCGTGCGTATCTCGTTTCCTTCCTGGTCTTTGCCCAGCACTTCGGGCAACTTGTCTCCTATGTTCATAAGTCTCTTGTGTTTGATTGTTTTGTGTTGTATTTATTTTGACGCGCTGATTCACGCCAGAGAGAATATCGTGTCTTTCGGCCCGGCGAGATACACTCTGTCGCCGGCTGCGAAAACAACCGTGTCGAGCTTTTCGGCAAACCGGCCGTCTCGTTCCACAGCTATCACCATCGACGAATATTTGTCGGGTATGTCGGCATTGATGATGCTTTGGCCGCACAGTGGCGACTGCTCGCTGAGCTGCACGTCATAAATGCCGAAGCTGACAGCCGCGGCCGAGGGTGTGGCATCGGCATCGTCATTGCACTCGATTACGGGGAGAAGCCGCTGTATCTGTTCGTCGGTGCCGATTATGCCTATGGTGTCGCCCGGGAATATCCTGTCGTCGCTGCGGGGCACGGGGATAAACTGCGACCCGCGCATGATGCTCGACACGCTTACGCCGTATTGCGAGCGCAGGCCTGAGTCACGGAGACGTTCGCCGACGATGCCGCACCGGTTGCCCACCGTCATATAGGCGAGATGGAGATCCGACACCACCGAATTGTTTTTGCCCGAACGCCGCAGCTCTCGCTCGTTGAGGTTGTTGATGAAGCGGTCCTCGATTTTGCCGATACGGAAACTTGCCTTGCCCGTGAGAATGAACACCGCCAGCACTACCAGGCCTATGCCGGTCGCAAATCCTGCCGTGAGCGAGAATATCGACGACAATATGTTGACAATGAATCCCAGCACGAGTATCAGGCGGAATATGCGCATCACCACTCTCGGCACCCGGTAGCCGTCGGGTATCGTGACATCGTCTGACACCCGCTTCGACGTAGGCAGCGACAGCGCCAGCAGAAACGGCGACATCGCCACAAGTGTCACGGCCGCACCCACAAGCCGGTAGCCCTCGGGCATCACTGTGGCGAGCCACGGCATGAATATGTTGAGCGAGACAAGGGTGATGGCGATAAGCACTATCGAATACAGCACCATGCGCCACAGATAGCGACGGATAAACATCTTCCATACCGACTGACGTTCTGACGTGGCGGTTGAGCTGGCCTCCTTGCTGTAGCGGTCGATAAGGAAATGCAGACGCTGCGGCAGGTGACGCTTCACTATATCGTAGAACGGATCGGCCATCTTTATGAAATAGGGCGTGGAGAATGTCGTCAGCACCGACACCGCCACTACGATAGGGTAGATGCTCGGGTCAAGCACCTTCAGACTCATGCCGAGCGATGCGATGATAAACGAGAACTCGCCGATCTGCGTCAGTGAAAAACCTGTCTCTATCGCTACCTTCAGCGACTGTCCGGTCACAAGCATGCCGAATGTGCCGAACACTATCATGCCGACAATAACCACTGCCGACAATATCAGTATCGGCCCGGCATATTCGACAATCGTGTCGGGCTGCACCATCATGCCGACGGAAATGAAAAACACCGCTCCGAACAGATCTTTTACCGGCATCGTGACCCTCTCTATGCGTTCGGCATAGCTCGTCCCGGCAAGGATAGAGCCCATCACAAACGCTCCAAGCGCCAGCGAAAAGCCGCACGCCACCGAAAACACCGCCATCCCCAGACACAGTCCCATCGATATGATCAGAAGGGTCTCGTTGTTGAGATAACGGCGCGTCTTGTTGAGCATCGACGGAAGCACGAACACTCCCACCAGAAACCATATTATGAGGAAAAACGCGAGTTTGCCGATGCTCAGCAGCAGTTCCGACCCCTCTACGGAGTCATTGACGGCTATCGACGACAGCACCACCATCATGAGCACCGCAAACAGATCTTCAACAACGAGTATGGCGAAAACAAGCGACGCGAATTTCTTCTGCTTGAGCCCCAGGTCAGTCAGTGCCTTGATTATGATTGTCGTCGACGACATCGACAGCATGCCGCCTAAAAATATGCTGTTGATATGAGAGAACCCGAGCAATGTGCCTATCGCGAACCCCACGCACATCATGCCTATCACGTTGATGAGCGCCGTCACTACGGCCGAGCCGCCCGTGTTGACAAGTTTCTTGAAATTGAACTCGAGACCGAGCGAGAAGAGCAGCACGACTATGCCGATCTGCGCCCAGAATTCGATATTGGCCTCGTTGGCTACCGACGGCAGCGGCTCGAAATTCGGACTCGCAAGAAATCCGGCCACGATATATCCCAATACGACAGGCTGCTTTATCCACTTGAAAAGAAGCGTCACAGCGGCTCCGAGTATCAGTATGAATGCAAGGTCGCCTATCAGACTTTCTATATTCATAATATCAGTATAAGTTCAGTAGATGTTCTGTAGATTTTGTCGCCGGAAAGGGTAGAGCCTCCCGGATCCCTTTGCGCGCACCTCGATACGCCGCGGTCTATATGCTCACCTGGTTGGCAAGCGAAACGGAGTGCGTGGGATTGAGCGTGCGCAGTTGCTCGAATATCCCTACATAGTCGGTTGACTCCTTGAACAGCACCACGAAATTCAGCCTGGTCACCTCTTCGTCGTAGTCATATTCAAGATACATGTTGGTTATCGTCACCTTATTGTCGCGGAGCACCTTCCGGTACTCCTCGATATCCGTGACCACGCAATTGATAAGAAGTCTTATTATTCGCGACTCGGCTCCCATCGCCGTGCGGTGCTCCCACCGCTCAAACCAGTGGAGCACTACCAGAATGAGCAGTGTGGCGGTAATCGACAGAGCATACATCCCGAGCCCCACGGCCATTCCGATTGTCGCCACCATCCATATTCCCGCAGCCGTTGTCAGTCCCCTGACGGAGCCTTTCATCTGTATGATGGCTCCCGCGCCGAGAAAACCGACTCCGGTCACAACCTGCGCGGCTATACGGCCCGGGTCGCCGTTCTTTAGACCCAGATATTCCTGCGGCACATAGATTGATATCAGCATGGCGAGCGTTGCCCCCATGCATATAAGGGCAAACGTGCGTATGCCCGCCGACTGGCCTTTGAGTTTGCGCTCGAAGCCGACCGCACTCCCCAGCAGCAGGCTGATGCACAGCTTCGCTATCGCTGAAGTCGTGGTGACCTCGGTCGAGGTTATCTCCCTTATGATATCATCTATCATTGACAAATGGCTTTACTTGTTTATTTTTTCATCTCGAACTGGCGCGATGCCAGGCGGAAATTATCGCAGAAAAGCTCCACGGTATACATGCCCGGATTGAGCGTCGATGTCACGTCCCAGTATATCTCCACGCCGCCGATTTCCTCGTTGGCATATTCGATGGTGCGCCGGGCAGTGGCCTGTAGTGTGGCGCCTTCGAAACTGAATGAGCCTCCACCTGTGAGCAGATCGCCCTCGGGGGTGGTGATGCGCAGGAATATCGTCTTTTCACCGGCCGGAGTGGAATTGTTCTGAGGTATGGTAAACGTCACGCAGAGGCGGGTTGCCTTCGTGATGTTTTTCTCGTTTTTCCCCTTCTTGTTGAGGGCGCGGAGCGACAGTCCGGTCACATTGAGCTTCTCGGCAAGCGTCATGCGCTCGGTCAGATGCTCGTTTTTGCGTGTCATGTCCTGCACGCGGCTGTTGAGCTGTTGGTTCTGGTTCTTGATAGTGGTGTTCTCCTCTTTCAGCTGGTCGTTCTCGGCCATAAGCTCGTTGATACGTGCGGTGTAGTCACGAAGTATCCCCTTGAGAGTGTTTATCTCGTCGGTGAGCTTCTTGATTTGCGCCGCGCTCTTCGTTTTCTCATTGTTGAGTTCGGCCATGAGTTTCTCTATCTGAGCGCGCGCCGCCTGATATTTCTCCACAATGGAGTCGTTGGCGAGCAATACGGTCTGTCCCTCCATCTGCTGGAAGTCATCGTCAATCTTGAGCAGTTCGAGCTCGTTGATCTGCATCTGCTGTGCCAGAAGCTGCTGCTGCGTCTCCTCGGCCAGCTTTCTCGACTCTTCAAGCTCTTTGTTTTTTGACGACATGATGATGAAAAACACGGCGAGTATAATCAGAAGCGCCGCCGTAGCGCCGATGATATATATCTTGCGCATGCGCTTGCCGCGTTGTTCCTGACGCTGCATGCTGTCGGTGGGCTGCGGCGTGTTCGTTACGGGGTCGGGATTGACAGGTATGTTCGTATTGTCCATATTGAAACTCTTTTTGTTGACTTGCTTTGATAACTGATGAGTGGCTGTTATGAGACACTCTCAGAAATAATGCCAGGGGCTGATGGCTTCACACAGCCGTTCGGCATTCGTATTTAAAATACGGGAGTATGGCTGGACGCGGATCTCTCCACGGCCGGCCACACTCCGCGCTTTTCAGTTTGTTCAGATGCCTTCGTTGCGTCCGTGGCAGTTCTTGAATTTCTTGCCCGAACCGCAGGGACAGAGGTCGTTGCGACCCACTTTAGGCCCTGCTTTGACAGGCTCGGGGCGCGATTTGGGCGCCTGCGACGCATTTGCCGCCGCACGTTGCTCGGCCTGTCCCGGAAGCTCTTCCTTGGTGGCTTTGAGATTGCTGTTCGGATTGGCGCGCTCGGGCATCGCCTGGCGCACTTCCGGAGCCTTGCGCTCTTCAGGCTGCTGGGCGGTCTCTCCCTCGGTCGCTGCCGGAGTCTCGCGTTTCGGTATATAAATCTGTCCGCGCAGAAGCGATGACATCGCCTTGTTGTTGAGCACCGAAAGCATGCGCTCGAAGATGTGGAACGACTCTACTTTGTAGATTACCAGAGGGTCTTTCTGCTCGTATGATGCGTTCTGCACCGACTGGCGCAGCTGGTCGAGTTCGCGCAGATGCTCTTTCCACAGCTCGTCGATGCATATCAGAAGTATCGTCTTGTGCCATTCCTTAACAATCTGGCGGCAATTGGTGTCGTAAGCCTTGTTGATGTCGACACGTATCTGATAGACACGTTTGCCGTCGGTGATGGGCACGATAATCAGTCCCTTGGCGTTGCGGTTCTCAACCCAGTCCTTGATTACGGGCGTAGCCATCTCGACGATACGTTCGCTCTTGCGGTCAAGCGCCTCGGTGGCTGCCGTGTAAAGCGCGTTGATGGCATCCTCGCGCTCCATGTTGCGGAATTCTTCTTCGGTAAACGGGGGCTCGATGGTGAGCACACGCATGAGTTCCATGCGCATATCCTCGTAGAAATCAGGTTCCGGATAGTTGTTGATGATATTCTCGATGGTGTCGTAGAGCATGTTGGCGATGTCGATGCCTACACGCTCGCCGAGCAGTGCATGGTGACGGCGGGCGTAGATATACGTACGCTGCTTGTTCATCACGTCGTCATATTCAAGAAGGCGTTTACGTATGCCGAAGTTGTTCTCTTCCACTCGTTTCTGAGCCTTTTCGATGGCATTGGTAACCATCTTCGACTCTATCATCTCGCCGTCGTGCAGACCGAGACGGTCGAGCATCTTCATCACGCGGTCGGTGGCGAAAAGACGCATCAGCTGGTCTTCAAACGACACGAAGAATACCGATGAACCCGGGTCGCCCTGACGTCCCGAACGTCCGCGCAGCTGACGGTCGACGCGGCGCGACTCATGACGCTCCGTGCCGATGATAGCGAGTCCGCCGGCGGCTTTCACCGAGTCGGAAAGCTTGATGTCGGTTCCGCGGCCCGCCATGTTGGTGGCGATGGTGACAGTGCCCGACTGGCCGGCGAGCGCCACGACCTGTGCCTCGCGCTGGTGCAGCTTGGCGTTGAGCACTTGACAGTCGATTTTGCGGAGATCGAGCATGCGCTTGAGCAACTCGGATATCTCAACCGATGTGGTGCCGACAAGCACCGGACGGCCTGCCTCGCGCAGTTTCACTATCTCTTCGATGACTGCCGCATATTTCTCTTTCTTCGTGCGGTAGACGCGGTCGTTCATGTCGATACGGGCTACCGGACGGTTGGTGGGTATTGTCACAACATCGAGCTTGTAGATGTCCCAGAGCTCGCCCGCCTCTGTCTCTGCCGTACCGGTCATACCTGCCAGCTTGTGATACATGCGGAAATAGTTCTGGAGTGTGATGGTGGCGAATGTCTGTGTGGCTGCCTCCACTTTGACTCCCTCTTTTGCCTCGATGGCTTGGTGGAGTCCGTCGCTGTAGCGGCGTCCCTCCATTATACGTCCTGTCTGCTCGTCGACAATCTTGATTTTGCCTTCGTCAATCACATATTCGATATCCTTGTCAAACAGCGTATAGGCTTTGAGAAGCTGGTTGACGGTGTGCACGCGTTCCGACTTAATGGCGTAATCGTTCATCACCTCGTCTTTCTTCTCCTGACGTATCTGAAGGTCATCTATTTTCTCAAGCTCCGACAACTGCGACGCTATGTCGGGCAGAACGAAGAACTGCGGGTCGTTGCTCTTGCCGGTCAGCTCGTCGATACCCTTGTCGGTGAGGTCGACCGAACGGTTCTTCTCGTCAATGACGAAGTAAAGCGGTTCGGTGGCTTTGGGCATCTCGCGGGCGTTGTCCTGGAGATAATAGGCCTCGGTGTCGAGAAGTATTTTCTTCATGCCTTCCTGCGAGAGGAATTTGATGAGCGCTCCGTATTTGGGCAGACCCTTGAAGGCTCTGAACAATGCCAGCGCACCATCCTTCTGCACATTCTTGTCAGGCGATTTCAACTTTTCCTTGGCGTCGGTAAGCAGTTGGTTGACAAGACGTCGCTGTGCCTGTACCACTTTCTCGACATTTGCTTTGAACATGTCAAACATCTGGTCGTCGCCCTTGGGCACCGGACCAGATATGATAAGCGGCGTGCGGGCATCGTCGATAAGCACCGAGTCAACCTCGTCGACAATGGCATAGTAATGCTTGCGCTGCACGAGGTCGCCGGGGGTCATCGCCATGTTGTCGCGAAGGTAGTCGAAGCCGAATTCGTTGTTTGTTCCGAATGTGATGTCGCAGTTGTAGGCCGCGCGGCGCTGAGGTGTGTTGGGCTGATGCTTGTCGATGCAGTCGACTGTCGAGCCGTGGAACATATAAAGTGGTCCCATCCACTCCGAGTCGCGCTTCGACAGATAGTCGTTGACGGTCACCACATGCACTCCGCGGTGCGACAGCGAGCGGAGGAACACCGGCAGTGTAGCCACAAGGGTCTTGCCCTCACCGGTGGCCATCTCGGCGATTTTGCCCTGATGGAGCACGATACCGCCGATGAGCTGCACGTCGTAGTGTATCATGTCCCAGGTGATAAGGTTGCCGCCGGCCATCCATTTGTTGCGCCATACGGCGTTGCCGTTCTCGTCGATGCTTACGAAGTCGCATCCTTTGCCGGCAAGCTCGCGGTCAAGCTCTGTGGCTTTGACCACAATCGTCTCGTTGCGGGCGAAGCGTGCGGCTGTCTCGCGCATTACGGCGAACACCACAGGCAGATGCTCGTTAAGTTTATCCTCGAGCGTGTCGAGAATGTTCTTCTCATGCTTGTCAATCTCGTCCCACAGGGGCTGACGTTCGTCGAAAGGCAGTTTGTCCACCTCTTCTTTGGTGCGGGCTATGGCTTCCTCGTCATCTTTGATGGCGGCCGCGATATCGGCGCGAACGAGGTCGATGCGTTCGCGGAGCTGGTCGACTGTGAGAGCCTGCATTTCCGGCCCCATGGCGTTGATGCTGTCTACGATGGGCTGGATTTCTTTCAGGTCGCGCTGCGACTTGTTGCCGAAAAATTTACTTAAAATTGAAGTTAATGACATATTGTGTTTTGTTTTTTTCTGATTAATACGGCGGGCGTTCGGACCCTTCTTCTATACATTGTCACGTGACGCCGTCGATGGCCGGCCGTGACTTTGCGGCTTATAGCCTTACAGGCGAAAGCCGCGCTCCGTTGGGCGAACGTATCCGCAGCAGACGTGCCACTGTCGGGGCTATGACACGCGCGTCGACCGGCGTGTCGATTACCCGCGCGTCGATGTCGGGACACATGATGAATGCCGCCGACGATGAGGCTTTTCCGCGCTCGACAGTCCTGTTGATCTGCGAGTTGGCGTTTTGCACTATTTCCCAGCCCGGCGCCACCGATATGATGACGTCACCGGCTGTGTCGATATCAATGTTGCGCGCCGGAGGGAAAGGGGAGTCGGCCGATTCGTTGGCTGCTATTGCCTGGTCGATTGTGACGGCGTATGTGACTCCGCTCATGCGGCGCAGAAAGTCGGCGCTCTCACGGCGTATCTCGTTCAGATCTTTGCCGCGCTGCTGTATGAGTTCGCGGTTGAGATATATCTGGTTGTTGTAATATCCTGTCACCCAGTCGCCGTTGCCGTAGAGCGACATGAGGTTGACTTTAAGCAGCGACACGGCGCGTTCGGGTGAAAACTCGCCTCCGGGTATTCTCCAGCGCTCTTCGTCGCTTTGCGATGCGTTGGTGGCCGGAGTGCCCGCCACCCATATAAGTGTTTTGTCAAGACCCGGGCCCTGACTGTCGATGGTGGCGAAAAGGCGTGCCAGATCGCGGTCAAGCCGCATGTATGAGTCGAGAAGCTCTACGCGTGTGTCGGCCTGGCGCGAGTAGGTGTAGGGCTGCACGGTATAGTTCACTTCAAGCATGTCGACCGGCTCGCGTTTCCCCATGTTGAGCATCTTGAGGAAATCGAGCGACACGGTCGTCACCTCGCTGTTGACCGGAGCTGACAGCTTGTATCGGGCAAATCTGTCGGCTTCCGAGCTGCTGAATGTATGGTTGAAGGAGTATATCTTTTTGTGCGACGGCAGTTCGCTGTAAGCGCCGTCGGGGAGCGTGGGCGACCACCTTATGGTGTCGAGCCGTGCCGCCAGCGGGCGCAGATGGTTGAGCTGCTGTATCGATGTCGGAAGTTCTGTGTAATAGGTCGACGACGCCCATTTGCCGGTCTTGTCGGTAATCCAGCAAGCCGAGTTGCCGGCATGTCCGGCCATGATGATGGAGGTGGTCGCGTCGGGCGATACGGCGTGCACCATGCCCAGCCCCGATGTGTCGATGCGCAGCTCGTCGGCAAGCGTCGACACCCGCAGCGATTTCGGCGAGAAGGTCTCGTCGGTGAAATTGCCTATCGTCGATGTGTCGAGAAGCACCGGACGCGCCGTGCGGCTCGATGTGTCATAGACCTCGCGCGCCGCTATGCCGTTGACTGCCGGCGCGGCTCCTGTCATGAGCACTGCCGTGGCCGCCGCGTCGTCAAGCGGGCTTCCATAGCTGATATTGGTGAATGTCACACCTTTGTCAAGCAGCCTGTTGAAGCCGCCCGATGTCAGATGCTCACGCAGCTGATACACCTTGTCGATGTCAAGACCGTTGATGACAATGCCGACCACCAGACGCGGACGACGGGGCAATGACGCCTGCGCCGACAGCGGTAACACTGCCGACACGGCTACTAACGCTCCGACGAGTTTGACGGTCAGGCTTTTGGGCGGTCGTGACATTTTCTGTTCAGATATATATAGCTGCCGCAACGAAGCATATCGCTGCACACCAGCGTGATGAATAACAGATTGGTTGACTGGTGGAACAACGGTTGCCCCGCCAGCCATATCAAAATCAGTGCAAAGTTAATGATTTGAAAGTAAAAAACAATGCATTTACACTTTTTAAACCAAATAATAAATGGAATTATCAGGCAGATGGGGTCGGCCCACATGAGATTGATATTGGGCGACGTAGCCGCATGCTCCGATATGAACACTAAAAACGCCAGAACGCACCCTGCCAGACCTAACAGCGCGTAGAGCGCAGCGTCATACCATTTCGACACGCTCCCTTTTCTGAGGTCGCGGATTGTGACGGCTATCGCCGAGAGCGTTATCAGCGCCACGAACACCCATGCCGGGATGCCGCTCTCTTTCGGGGCTTCCCCTTTGTCGTGGAGCAGTGTGTAGCTGCCTTGTGTCAGCTTTCTGATGCTGCCTTCGGCTCCGGCAATCCCGGCGCTTCCGGCCAGTTCGTGCAGATATACCGGAGCAAACGCACGTTGGCGTATCGTGGCCTCACGGTCTATCTCCGAACCTAATGCGAAGTCGATAAACAGCTGATATGACGGATGCTCCGAATGGTAGCTGCGCATCTCGCCGCGGATGGTGGTCACAGTCGAGTCGGTTGGAGTGACCAGCCTCGCGCCGTCGGCGGCAAGCGCTTTCTCTATGATTGCGAGCGGCCTGGTGGCGCAGTTGTCGTAAAGATAGTTGTATCTGTAGGTGCGGTTTTCGGGACGGAGATTTTCCTCAATCAGCCTCATTGCCTCCTCCGCTTCGGCCGGAGTGAGGTCGAGCGGCTGCTCTTTGACATATCGGCCTTCGGGCGAATATCCGGCAAGGAAGAGCGCCATGCTGCTCAGGCCGATTGAATAATCGGTCTCTCCCTTTACAAAACGATAGGCGAAATTGGGCGAATTGAAGTCGAAGATGCCCCAGTTGACCACCATGTCTTCGCCTGAGTCGGTGATTACGCGCAGTGCGGTGTGACCCTCGAGTTGATACGTCTCGTGACCCGGACCCACTGTCAGAAGCGATATCCGCGGCGCCCCGGCGGCTGCAACAGCCACCAGCACGGATGCCAGACACGCTATATATTTCAGTTTTAATCTTTTCAATCCCTCGTGAAACATTTTATGCAAAGTCGTTTACAAGTCGCAAATTTACATAAATTTCCGTATATTTGTGCATTTTTTTACACTTTCCTTCGCAATAACAAAATGAAATACGATTTGGTTGACGGCCGTTGCGCATGGTGCGCCGGCGACACTCTCTATCAGTCATATCACGACAACGAATGGGGTCGTCTTGTCACCGACGACAACAGCCTGTTCGAACTTATATCGCTCGAAGGCGCGCAGGCCGGGCTGACGTGGCTCACGATACTTCGTCGCCGCGAGGCCTATCGCGAGGCCTTTCACCGCTTTGTGCCTGAAAAGGTGGCAGCGATGACCGATGCCGATGTAGAGCGTCTGATGCAATTTGACGGCATTGTGCGCAACCGCCTCAAGATAAAGTCAGTGATAACCAATGCCCGCTGTTTTATCGCTACAGTCGCCGAGTTCGGCAGTTTCTACAACTATATCATCTCATTTTTTCCGGAGCGCCGGCCGATTGTCAACAATTTCGTAAGCCTGTCAGAGTTGCCTGCCTCCACTCCGCTTTCCGACGCCATGGCCAGAGACATGAAGCGCCGCGGTTTTAAATTCTTCGGCACTACCATCTGCTATGCTTTCCTGCAGAGCGCCGGCTTTGTCGACGACCATCTCGCAGGATGCGTCTGCCGCCGGCAACCGACACCGTGACTATCTGAAACAATCAATTGACATGCAGTTAAATCCCCACAACAAACAGGAGTTTCCGCCAATGCACTCGGCCGAGCATCTGCTCAACGGCGAGATGGCGCGCCGCTACGGCTGCGGCCGGGCGTTCAACGCCCACATAGAGCGTACAAAATCAAAACTCGACTACCGTCTCGACCGTCAGCTCACCGATGCCGACCTCCGTTCGCTCGAAGAGTTTGTCAACAATGTCGTTATAGCCGACGTCGCGGTCACCGAGGAGTTTGTCACGCATGCCGAGGCTGTCAGACGTTTTGACATGACGCGGCTTCCCGACGGAGCTTCCGACACTGTGCGTGTAGTCAGAATAGGTCAGTTTGATGAATGCCTCTGTGCGGGCGCCCACGTGGCGCGGACTTCTGAAATAGGACATTTCCGTATCACAAGTTCACGCTGGGCCGACGGCGTGCAGCGCATTGTGTTCCGCCTAGACCTGCCTTAATTCCTGCGGTTATCGGCTGTCTGATGTATTGATCTTTCTTAAAGCTCACGGTTTTTGCCGGTGAGATAGCCCGCCACGTCGCGCTGTATCCGCGAGGGGAACATCACGTTGACCCCAAGATAAAGAGCCAATGCCATTGCCCCCTGGCTGAAAAGCAGCGCCCAGTCGCCCATGCCGGTAAGTGCCAGAGCCCATGTGACGCCGCCTATGACAAGCGACGATATCATATACGGCAGTAAATCGCGCACATAGCTCCACGCGCTGATTTTTGTCATGCGTGCCGTCACGGCAAGCGTGGCAACCCAGGTTATCGCCGATGCGGCCACCTGTCCCCAGAGAAGTATCGTCAGTCCGTACACCGCATTGTCATAAGTCGACAGCGATATATATGGCAGCGCGAGAACGATGCCGACAACGGCCGCTCCGTCGCGCAACACCTCGAGCCAGAATATCGCACGCGAATGTCCGAGCGAAAGTATGTAGTTGTTATACAGTGTGTTGATGACGGTAAAGATGCCGCGTATGAGCAGCAATTGGAAAAGAATGATCGATGCGTCCCATTTCGTTCCGAAAAGCACGTGAAACATCGGCGTGGCAAGCACGATGAGAAATATCATGCAGGGAAACAGAAGATAGGCGGTGAAGCGGTTCATCTTCGTCACCACACGGCGGAAGCGCTCCTCGTCATCCTGCACCTCCGACAGCGCCGGCAGAAACGATGACGACAGCACCTGGGTCATCGATGCTATGCCGAGTTTGCTCCACTTGTCGGCCTGAGTGTAGTAGCCGAGCTGCACAAGTCCCACCCGGTTGCCGATGAAAAACGAATATATGTTCTGGAATGTGACGTAGAGAAACGTGGTCATCATCATGTTTCCCCCGATTTTGAAAAATGAGCGCAACGCTTTCCACGACAATGTCATCTGCGGCCACCAGCGGCAGTAAATCCACAGCGCCAGGCTCTTCACTCCCTGCAGCGCTATCGTCTGCCACACTATTGCCCACGCTCCGAAACCTGTCACCGCAAGCCATATTCCCACCGCCCCGCCTGCAATGAGTCCGAGGGTGTTGGTGATGGCTATCGGACGGAAATTCATCTGCTTCATGAGCCTGTTGGTCTGCACGATAGCGGTGGCGTTGATGATAAACGACAGAAACATCACGCGGCTGAGCGGGATGAGGCGCGCGTCGCCCTGAAACATATCGGCTATCAGTGGCGCGCAAAACCACAGGATTGCATACAATATGCCGGCTATCAACAAGTTGAACCAGAACACCGAACTGTAGTCGGTCTCGGTGGGGCGCTTGCGCTGTATCAGCGCGTAGGAAAATCCGCTGTCGACCATCATCAGTGCGTATGACTGGAATATTGTCAGTGCTCCGATCAGTCCAAAAGCCTCGCGCGACAATTCGCGCGCCAGGATTATACCTGTCACGGCATAGAGTATCTGTGACGACACCCTGTCGATGATATTCCATTTTATCGACTTGGCTGTTAGATGCTTGAGCGATGGCTGCGACATTGACTGCGCTTGTGTTGCGGTTTCTGTTTCAGGTGCTTTATTGCATTGCCGAGTGCTTGATGCCTACTCCGCGGCTCTTGACGGTAGGCGGAGTCTGACGGTAGAGCACGCTTCCGGAGCCTGCTCCCATCACGGTAATGGCTTCAGAGGGAGCGCAGCCTATCTGTCCGGTGCCAACCACTGTGGCTTTCACTTTGACCGCTTCCAGACGGTCGGCGAGTATGGTGCCTGTGCCCACAAGGTGAAGGTTGGCTTCGGTGCAGCGCCCCTGGATTGTGAGCTGTCCGTTGCCGGAATGGATGGAAGCCTCGACCTTTGCGGCCTCGATCTGAGGCACTGACAGACGTCCGTTGCCTATCAATACAGCCTTGAATTTGTCGCATGACGGCAGATTGAATACTCTTACCAGTGAGTCGCCGCTGTTGACAACCTTTTTCAGTGAGGCGGAGTAGACGGTGATATGCGGCATGGCCTGTCCGGGCTGATAGTCGTTGTCGGTCTGTATCGATAATTTTCCGCGTCCGTTGTTGTCGAAAATCACCCAGTCGGCCTGCGCGTCGGTTGCGTTGAACACGGCGTAGCCGGCCGAGTCGGGATTGCATCGGTAATCTACCGGAATATGGTTGTCGACCCGCAGTTCGGTGAAGTCGTTTACCTTGAGTTCGTAACGTTGGGTCGATTGGGCTGTAGCAGCGGCTGTAGCTTCCAGTGCAATAAGTAATGTGACAAAAATGTGTTTCATAAGGAACTCTTGAATAATGTGCGTAATAATTCTTATGACTTAGTTGACAGTTGAAATCAACTGCTCGGTGCGGCTGATTATCTCCATGAGTTCGTCGGGAGTGTCGGCGCGCAGCATCGCTATGCGTGTATCCCTGAAGTTGGGTATCCCCTTGAAGAGAGGGGATGCCGCCAGGTGACGGCGTATGTGAAGTATGCCGCGGTAGGCGTCAATCCTGGCAATGCTCTCGGTGATCTGGCGTCGGAGTATATCGAATTTCTTTGCGAGGGGAAGCGGGGTGTAGTCGCCGGTCTTAAGATATTCCTTTATGTCGTGGAATACCCACGGAGCGCCGATTGACGCGCGTCCCACCATTATGCCGTCGACCCCTGAGCGCTCGAATGCATCGCGGGCAAATTGCGGTGTCGTGATGTCGCCGTTGCCTATCACAGGTATCTTCAGACGTGGATTGGCTTTGACAGCAGCTATCATCTCCCAGTCGGCGCTGCCGGTGTAGAGCTGCGAGCGTGTGCGGCCGTGCACTGTCAGCGCCTGTATGCCGCAGTCTTGCAGTTGCTCGGCAAGCTCGACGATTATTTTTGACTCATGGTCCCAGCCCAGGCGCGTCTTGACCGTGACCGGAATATCCATCGCATCGACCACCGCACGCGTGATTTCAAGCATTCGCGGTATGTCGCGGAGCATACCTGCTCCCGCGCCCTTGCCTGCCACTTTTTTTACCGGACAGCCGAAATTGATATCTATAATCTCGGGATTGGCCTGACGTGCGATATGCGCGGCCTCTACCATCGGACCGACCTCGCGTCCGTAGATCTGTATCACTGCCGGGCGTTCCTTCGGATTGATTTCAAGCTTACGGGTAGTTGCCGAGATATTGCGCACCAGCGCGTCGGCCGACACGAATTCCGTATAGACCATATCGGCTCCGAGCTCACGGCATATCGTGCGGAACGACGTGTCCGTGACATCTTCCATCGGTGCAAGCATCACCGGCCTTTCTCCCAAATCAATTTTACCTATCTTCATAATCTCCGCAAAGTTACTAAATTTTAATCACTCCGCGAAATTCCCTTATACCCAAATCTTCCCAAAAATTCTCCCAAAAGTAATCTACAATAAAATCGGACCTGTCAGACCGGTCGGATGAAATCTTTATCCCAGAGTGAGGGTGGAGAAGTTTTCGGGTCGGAGTGTAAGGGCGGCTGAGTGGAGGTCGGCGGGGGTGAGGGATTCGATGCTTGCGGCGATGTCGCGCGGAGTGATCACTTCGTCGCGGAACAGCAGCGAGCGGGCTGCCGACAGTATTGTCTGCTCTGCCGAGGCGGTAGATATGGTCAGCTGTCCGATATACTGGCGTTTGGCACGGCGCAGTGCGCTGTCTGTGACGATATTGTCGCTCAGGCGGCGCAATTCGTTTCCGACAAGACGCTTGCAGCGCGGTGTGTCCTCGGGGTTACAGCCGAAATATATGGCCATCAGGCCGCAGTCGCTGTACATGGCGAGTGATGACTCCACGCTGTAGACAAGTCCGCGGCGTTCGCGCAACGCCACGTTGAGGCGTGAGTTCATGCCGGGGCCGCCGAGCATGTTGTTGAGCAGCGCGAACGCATGCCGGTCGGGGGAATAGAGCGACGGTATCATTGCTCCGGCCACCGTGTGACCCTGGTGGTTGGAGCCGTCGGAACGTGTCTCGTCGAAGCGTATGACGGAAGGGGTGTCAGCGAGCTGTCGCGGGGCGTTTCCCTCGCGAAGTCCTGCAAACTGTTTTTCGACAAGCCGTGCCATCTTGACGGCGCTTTCGCCGCCGATGTAGAACACCGTCATGTTTTCCGCGCGATAAAAGCGGTCGAGAAAGGTGCGGCATTCTCCGGAGTGAAAGCCTGAGAGCGACGCGGTGTCGCCCAATATGTTGTGCCCCAGAGGTGAGCCGGCAAACATCAGGTCGTCGAAGTCGTCGAATACAGCTTCTGACGGTGTGTCGAGATAAGAATCTATCTCTTCGGCCACGACTTCACGCTCCTTGTCAAGTTCGGAGTCGGGAAAGACGGAGTTTTTCACAAGGTCGGCAATGAGCGATGTCGCTCTCGCCGCGTTGCCTCGGGGAAACACCGAATATACGAAAGTCTCCTCTTTGGTGGTGTAGGCGTTGAGCTCGCCGCCCACTGTCTCCATGCAGTTTATGATTGACGAGGCGCGCCGCGAGGCGGTGCCCTTGAATATGGTGTGCTCGACGAAGTGCGCGAGTCCGAACTGACCCGGCAGCTCGTCGCGGGAGCCTGCACGTGTGGCGGTGCCGAATATTTCAGCTACGGTGTCGCGTCGCACATGCACGAAACGGAGTCCCGCGCAGAGTGTCATCACCGTGTAGTCTGATTGATTGTCAAGCAGTCGTGCTGTCATAAGCCGTTGTCATTAGTCACTGCGTATCGGGGTCTGTCCATAGCCAGTCGGATTTGATGAGCGCGATCAGACGGCCGAGAGCCTCGTCCTGGGGTATATTGCGCTCCACGCATTCTTTGCGGCGGTAGAGACTCACGCGACCGGCGCCGGCTCCTACGTAACCGTAGTCGGCGTCGGCCATCTCTCCGGGGCCGTTGACGATGCATCCCATAACGCCGATTTTCAGATGACGGAGATGGGAGAGCTCTTTCTTGATGGTGTTGACGGTCGACTGCAGGTCGAACATGGTGCGTCCGCATCCCGGGCATGATATGAACTCCGTGCGGGAAAATCTGAGACGAGCGGCCTGGAGTATGCCGAGCGATAGCGCCGCGAGAGCCTCGTTGTCGATTGTCGATGATTTGATTGAAATGCCGTCGGCAAATCCTGACAGAAGCAGCGAACCCATATCCGCGGCCGCGTAGACCATGACGGCTTCGGGTGAAGTGTCGCGGTAGTCGATTTCTGCAATCAGCGGATTGCGTATGCCGGCTGCTGTCAGCCTGTGCATGGCGCGCCGGAGCGCTGCTGCCGGATTGATGTGCCCAGTGGTGAGTATTATGACTTTTCCCGCTGCTTTTTTTGCCTCTTCGACAAGAGTGTCGCTGTCGGCCGAAACTCTGACGGAATGCATGGTGGGTATGTCGTCGACTCCCGCTGCCACCGTTGTGTTGCCTCCTCCGATATTGCCCACGGCCTCCGACACGCGCCGTGAAGGTTCGGTGCGGTTGTAGCCGGGATATTCGTCGCCTTCAAGTGACGGCGCTCCGCTCCATGCGTCAAGACGCTCCACAAGCATGGCTGCGACAGGTATCTCACATTCCGGCTCCTCGCTGAGCGACACCCTGACAGTGTCGCCGATGCCGTCGGCAAGCAGGGCGCCGATGCCGACGGCCGAACGTATGCGCCCGTCCTCGCCGTTGCCCGCTTCGGTCACGCCGAGATGCAGCGGATAGTGCATATCCTCTTTGTCCATTGCCTCGACAAGCAGGCGCACGGTGTTGACCATCACCACGGTGTTTGACGCTTTGATGGAGATCACGACATCGTTGAAGTCAAGACCACGGAGTATGCGCAGAAATTCCATAGCGCTCTCCGTCACTCCGGCCGGGGTGTCGCCGTAGCGGCTCATGATGCGGTCGGAGAGCGAGCCGTGGTTGACGCCTATGCGCAGTGCGGTGGAGTGCCGGCGGCAGATGTCGACCAGCGGGGTCAGCCGCTGCTCTATGCGCTTTATCTCTTCGGCATACTCTTTGTCGGTGTATTCCAGATGCTTGAATGTGCGGGCCGGGTCGACAAAATTGCCGGGGTTGATGCGCACTTTCTCCACTATTGCCGCCGCGGTGTCGGCGGCGGCAGGGTTGAAATGAATGTCGGCGACCAGTGGTGCCCCGTAACCGTCGGCACGCAGTGCGGCGTGTATCGCGGCAAGGTTGTTGGCCTCACGCACTCCCTGGGCGGTGAGTCTGACAATCTCGCCTCCGGCGTCGATTATGCGCTTGGCCTGGGCCACCGACCCCTCCGTGTCCATCGTAGAGGTCGAAGTCATTGATTGCAGCCTTATGGGGTAGTCGCTGCCTATCGCCACGTTGCCCACCCGTGTTGTCGAGGTCGGGCGTCGCTTGTATCCGAAATCCATTGCTACAGCGGTGTTGGTTATCAGTTGGTCTTGAATTTGTATTCTATTTTAGCGAGCTCGGCATTGGCCTTTACGATTTTCTCTTTCAGGCCGTTGCGGTAGGTGGCAAAGCGTGCGGCGACATCAGCGTCGGTGAGCGCTATCATCTGGGTGGCAAGCACTGCGGCGTTCATGGCGGCGTTGATGCCTACGGTGGCTACGGCGATGCCGGGAGGCATCTGTATGATTGAAAGCATGGCGTCTTTTCCGCCCATTGTGGCGTCGAGGGGTACACCGATTACAGGCAGCGTGGTCGAGGCGGCGATTACTCCGGGGAGTGCGGCTGCCATTCCGGCAGCGGCAATGATGACCTTGAGGCCGCGCTCCGATGCGGTGCGGGCGAACTCTTCGACTTCAGCCGGCGTGCGGTGAGCCGACAGTGCGTTCATCTCAAACGGTATCTCCATGCTGTCGAGAAATTCGGCTGCTTTTTTCATCACTGGCAGGTCGGAGGTGCTGCCCATTATAATGCTTACGAGTGGTTTCATGTCGTTGAATATTTTATTGTTGAATTGATTGCGTTGTTTAACGGCTGTCGGCCGTGGGTCAGACGAGAAGCTCGAGCGCGGTCACCCACAGCGCGCCGTTGAAAAATCCGGCGGCTACCTGGGCCAGAGTGTGCCGGTCGAGTATGAGCCGCGATGTCATCACGGCGCCGGCTATGAGCACTGTCACCACGAAAAGCCATTCGTTGTTGTGGAGTGTGAGATTTCTGAAACAGAGAATGAACGTGAAGGCAGTCAGGCCGCCGGCCGAAGTGGCGTGTCCGCTTATTTTCCATTTGAAATTGACTATCATCGTGACGACAGCGGCAAATGCGGCCGCCAGCATGAATGTCGAGAGCCATTGCGGAGCGTTTATTTTTGACAGGTAGAACGATACGCCGAGATAGGCCATTGCGGCCGCTGCATAGACGTATGGCCGGTCGTTGCGGTCGTTGAGCGACGGGTGCTTTATCACACCGGCTTTCATCAGAAGGAATATCACGATGACCGGTAGCATTGTGGTGGCGGCGAATGTCAGCATAAGCACCTGCCAGCGGGTGGATGCCGGAGCGAATACGAGATATGTGCCCCAGAGCGATATTATCATGCCGTAGGTGGGCATAATCAGCGGAGAGGTGAGGATGGATATGATCCCCGCGATGGCTTTTGTTATCTTGTCAAGCATTTTTCCGAGTAGGGATGGTTAAATGGTTTTTCGCAGACGGGCCACCGGCAGTCCGAGCCGTTCGCGATATTTCGCTACCGTTCGCCGGGCTATGTTGAACCCTTTGTCGGAAAGCATCGCGGCGATTGTCTCGTCGGGGAGCGGAGAGCGTTTGTCCTCCTGCGATATTATTGTTTTAATTGCGTCGATAATCTGGTGAGAGGTGACATCGTCGTCGGCCTTGGGGCGCTCGTTGAAAAAGAATTTGAGCGGGTAGATGCCCGAAGGAGCCATGACATATTTCGAGGCGGTGGCGCGCGAGATGACCGACAGGTCGTAGCCTGTCATGGCCGCCACATCTTTCAGTATCATGGGACGCAGACGTGTCTCGTCACCCGATATGAAGAAGTCGCGTTGCAGCGACGCTATGGCTGTCATCACATTTATCAGTGTGGCCTGCCGCATCTGCAGTGTCTTGATGAATGCCTGTGCCTCGTCGCGGCGGGTGCGTATGAATGTGGCGGCGTCGGAGCGCTGCCGCTGGGTGAGCGCCGTAGATATGGGGGTGTCGATGCTGAACGAGCGTGAGAGCGCCAGCTCGGGTATGTTGTTGAGCAGGCTGACCGAAATGTTGCTGTCAGAGTCGATGTCGACCTGAAATTCCGGCACAATCTGTCGGCTGCTATGCTCGATTGCGCTGTCGTTTAGCTGGTTGCCGGGCTTCGGGTTGAGACGCGATATCACTTCGACGGCGGCTGTGAGCTGCGCGGTGTCTATGCCGAGCATGTCGGCCAGACGGTCGAAATGTTTTTTTGAGAACAGATCGAAATAGTGGGTGACGATTTCACGCGCCGTGATTACCTCGACGGATGGCTGCCGGCGGTTGAGCTGGAGCAGCAGGCAGTCGCGCAGGTCGATGGCGCCCACGCCTGCCGGGTCGAGAGTGCGTATTATGTCGATTACCTCCTTCACTTCACGGGTGTCGGTCTCGACCGACTCGGTGAATGTGATGTCGTCGGCGATAGCTTCGGGAGAGCGTTTCAGATAGCCGTTGGAGTCGAGGTTTCCTATGATATATCCGGCAATGTCGAGCTGTCGTGGCGTGAGGGAGTGCTCGCTGAGCTGGCGCGAGAGCTCTTCGCCGAGGGTCAGTTCGTCGTTGACGGCTACGGGGGTGTAGTAGGTGTCGTTGACACTGTGGTTGCGGGCCTCGAGCATGTATGACGGTATCTCGTCGTCGTTGCCGTAGTCGGCGAGCTGCACCTGTTCGGCGGTTTCGTTGAAGGTGTCGTCGGTCTGTGTGGCCGGGCTTTCGGCAATCTCGAGCGCCGGCATTTCGTCGAGCGCTCTGTCGACCTCGCTTTCAAGCTCGGGCCCCGTCATCTCAAGCATCCGCACGAACTGCACCTGCATCGGGGTGAGCCGCTGCAGTTGTCTCAGTTCCTGCTGTTGTTGAAGTGTCGGTTTCATAGGATGCGTTTCCTGCTGATAAACTTATTGACAAAGTTAAGCCAATCGTGCCAAATAGCCAAAATTGTCATGTTAATGAACGATAAAAATTCCCTTGTGATATCAATGCCGGCAATGTCAGACTGCCGGCCGTTCAATTGCGGGGGAGGGGTTTCCGCCCGAAGGCGTCGATCATCGAGCCGGGGGTGGAGTTGTAGATTTTCACTCCGCGGGCTTCGGCGTATTCATCGATGGCATGGTAGGCCTTGAATGCCAGATAGAAGCTGTAGAGGATCGAGTGGAGGGGATATCTGAGATACTCTTTGCGTATGCGGGTTTCCTCCCGGGCATCCTCTTTGTAGAAATGAGGCTGTTGCGATAGCACATGATTGTCATCGTCGACGGCAAGTGTGGCGGTCCAGGTGTGGTCGGCTCCGGTGATGAATATCTCGCGGTAGCCCATGCCGATGCCTGTCATGATGGCGGGGATGAGCACGTTGCGCGGGCGCGGCATGCCACGGCGCCGGTCAAACGCCCATCTGACGAGCGGACCGCATCCTTCGATGCCTACGGCGTTGTAATATTCGATGGTTAGGTTGGCGGAAGGGGTGAGCGGGCAGCTTTTGCGCGCCGCAAACGGCAGAAACAGAGTCATCTTCCAGTCGACGGCAGCAATGTTTTCGAGTAGTCGGGCCACATTGGCGTCGTCGGGATTGGCGAAGAAATGCGGGTCGGCAAGTATGTAGAAATCGGGACGCAGTTGCTTGAACTCCGGGGTGTTGGCGGCAAAGTTGACTGCCATCGTGTCGACATCGCCCGATGCCAGGTACGTGCCGTAACCGGCGATTGTGGCGGCGAGTGACGGGCCGTTGCCGAGTATCACCAGGGGGTGTGTGCGCTCTTTGCGGCAATAGCGTGCCCGTCGGGTCGACAGCAGCAGTTTGCCGATGCTTTTTACAGACTTGGCAAGCCTCATGCCGAGGCTGTCGCGGGTTGAGTCAGAGGCTGTCCGAGTCATAGTCGTGGGTCTTGAGATAGTCGGTCACCGGGGTGGGTTTCATGTCGATGGCGCGCATCAGGCGGGAGTTGTCGAACGTGATGGTGCGGTATCGCTCGGCAAGCGACTTGCGTCCGTAGCCCGACAGCGGGATAAACTCGCACACGCGGGCGAAAAGCCTGGCGCGTTTGGCCCGCAGGGTGTAGACTCTCTTGTTGCCGATGCGGCAGGCGAGCGCCTCGACGAGATCGTGGCGCGACGGGTTGACTCCGTCGGTGATGTTGAAGGTGCCGGCGATGCCCTGGAGCAGCACCATCGCATGAGCCACGTCGACGGCATGGACCACGCTCAGGCGTGCGGTCTCGTCGTCGATATGGTGGTAGTTGCCGCGGTATATGCTGTTGACCAGCCGGCGCAGCATTCCCCGCATGCCGGTGCCTACGATGGCCGGGCTGCGCAATATGGTGAGACATACTCCGCGTGAGCCGCACCACCGGCGCAGAGTCTCCTCGGCCTCGAGTTTGCTTTTGCCTGCGGCGCTTGTAGGTTCAGGCTCGCGGTTCTCGTTGATTTCCACCCCTTCTTCCGCTCCGTAAACTTCAGTCGACGATACGTAGATGATGTTTTCGGGGGGATTGCCCTCGAGGCTGTCAAGAAGATTGCGGGTGCAGGTGACATTGAGCGTGTCGAGGTCGCCGTCGTCGCAGCCTCCTAGCAGATGAAACACAGTGTGGTATTTCTGTCGCGGCTCGAACTTTTCTTTGGCAAGATTGACGGTGTAGTCGTTGAAAGGGGATAGCCCGGCGCAATGGAGCACAGGCACAGGCTCGGCGGGCAGAGTGCGCCGCAGCTCGTCGACAAGATATTTGCCGAGAAATCCTCCGGCAGCGGTAATCAGTATGTCATTGTCCATGAAAAAAACGGTGATTGGCAGCCATGCAAGGCACAGGCAGCCGCACATGACCGAATGATTGAGTTACAAATTTACGTTTTTTATGGCATAACGCAAATTTTATTATTAATTTTGTGGCACTGAAGCGTTATGGAAGAGAACGAAGAAAAAAAACGACCGCTTGAGATAAATATCGGCGAGGTGCTCCGTCAGCGCCTGCCGCGTTACAGCCGTATGATACCCCGCTGTGTGGTGAGGAGTCTCGAACGCACTGTGTGTCAGGATGAACTCAACCGCCTGCTCCGCGAAAATTTTCCGCGGCGTGGCGCCGACTTCTGCCGCGGCGTGCTCGACGACCTCGGCGTGACGGTCAGATTTCACAACACAGGCAATCTGCCACCGAAGGAGCATAAGCGTGTGCTTTTCGTCAGCAACCACCCGCTGGGCGGCCTTGACGGAATGGCGCTTATAGACTTCGTTAGAGACTATTACGGAGTGGAGCCGCGATTTATCGTCAATGACCTGCTCACGGCCATAGAGCCGCTGTCTGACACATTCATACCGGTCAACAAGCACGGGTCGCAGTCGCGTCAGGCCATCGAGGCGCTTGACGAGGCGTTTGCGTCAGATGTTCCGCTGCTGATGTTTCCTGCCGGACTGGTGTCGCGACGCGGCAAAAAAGGTGTTGTGGCCGACCTCGAGTGGCAGAAAATGTTTGTCACGAAGGCACGTCGCTACTCACGCGATATCATTCCTTTGCATTTCTATGGTGAAAATTCATCTTTTTTTTATAAATTTGCAAAATTCAGGCGTCGACTTGGCCTGAAATTCAATATCGAGATGATTTACCTGCCGCGCGAAGTGTTCCGTTCAAGGGGCAAGACATTCGACGTAGTGGTCGGAGAGCCTGTCTCGCATGCATCGCTTGGCGACATGTCTCCGCGCGACAAGGCGCAGCAGATAAGACAGCAGGTATATGCCCTCGATAGGCCTTAACGCTTTAACAAAAGAAATCTCTGAAATGCAACAGCATATAATAGAACCCGTCGACACCACGCTCATCGAGAACGAGCTTACCGACGACAAATTCCTGCGGAGCACCAACAAGGGGGGCAACGCCATCTACATTGTCGACGCTTTCAACGCTCCCTACACCATGCGGGAGATAGGACGCCTCCGCGAGATTGCGTTCCGTGCGGCCGGCGGCGGCACGGGCAAGGAGTGTGACATCGACAGCTACGACACGATGACCCCGCCGTGCCGTCAGCTGATAGTGTGGAACCCCGAGCATAAGCTTATCATCGGCGGCTACCGTTTCATACTCGGCACGGATGTAGAAGTAGGAGGCGACGGCGCGCCGCGCATCGCCACCGCCCACATGTTTGACTTCTCGCCTGAGTTTGTCAGCGACTATCTGCCGCTGACCGTAGAGCTCGGCCGCTCGTTCGTGAGGCTGGAGTATCAGTCGACACGCGCCGGCGTCAAGGCCATCTATGCCCTCGACAATCTGTGGGACGGCCTCGGCGCGCTGACCGTGAAATATCCGCAGGTCAAATATCTGTTCGGCAAAGTGACGATGTATCCAAGCTACTCGAAGCATTGCCGCAATCTCATACTTCATTTCCTGCACAAGCATTTTCCCGACAACGAAGGTCTTGTCACACCGAAGTCGCCGTTAGTGACCGACGCTGACAACGAGGCCATCGCAAAAATATTCTCAGGCGGAAACTTCAAGGAGGATTACCGCATACTCAACACTGAAGTGCGCCGGCAGGGCTATAACATACCCCCGCTTGTCAACGCATATATGGGGCTGTCGCCGACGATGCGCATTTTCGGCACGGCTGTCAACGATGAGTTCGGCGACGTGGAGGAAACCGGCATTTTCCTCAATATCGATGACATATTCGAGGAGAAAAAACAGCGGCACATATCCACCTACAAGGGATAAAAGCCGTCATAAACCGGTAGGTCGGCATTGTGGTTTGTCAACAATATGGACCCCTTCGGGGTTATTTATGATATGATTTCAAAAAAGAATTTCCGGCGCATAGCCGTTGTGTTGCCTCTGGCTGTCGGATGTATGGCAGGTTTTACGGCTGTCGCTCGGGAGACGGTCGGCTATGAGGCAGAAGTGATGCTCAATGCCGGTTCGGGCGATTTCGCGCCCTATTATATAGCGTCGAACCGCCACGGCCTGCTCACGCAGTCGTCGGGCGCATTGCTGCGTCTTGAGGCGGAGCGCGGTTTCGATCTGTCACGGCGTTTCAGCTACGGCTACGGCGCCGAGGTGCTGACCGGATATGCCGACAAAGTCGACTACCTGCGCTACGACCCGTCGGCCGAAGTGTTTCGCGCCCACGGAGAAGGCCCGGCCGCCATAAGCCTGCAGCAACTCTACGGCGAGGTGAAATACCGCGGAGTGTTTCTTACCGTGGGGATGAAGGCACGCGAGTCGGCGCTGTTGAATTTCAGTCTGTCGTCGGGCGACCTTGTGGAGAGCGGCAATGCCCGCCCCGTGCCCGAGGTGCGTGTCGGTTTCGTCGATTTCCAGGATATACCTCTGACTGACGGATGGGTGCAGATACAGTGCGAGATCGCCTACGGCAAGTTTGCCGACAACGACTGGATGAAAGACCATTACAATTATTATGACTGGCATATAAACCTCGGAGCGCTCTACCATTACAAGCGCTGCTATTTCCGCACAAAACCTTCGCAGCCGGTGTCGGTGACCGTGGGAATGCAGACCGCCGGACAGTTCGGAGGCACGACCTACGTCTATACCGACGGGGTGCAGACAAAACGATATGCGGGCCGCACGTCGGTCAAGGATTTCTTCAACATGTTCATACCGCGACAGCAGTCGGGCAGCCGTTTCTATGACGGCAATTCGCTCGGTTCGTGGGATATAATGGCCCGTTACCGTTTCGGCAACGGCGCTCAGCTCAAGGCTTATCTGCAAAAACCGTGGGAGGATGGCTCCGGCATAGGCTGGATGAACGGTTTCGACGGCCTCTGGGGCATCGAATATGATGCGGCGCAGCCCGATGCCATCGTCGGCGGCGCTGTGGTGGAATATATAGATTTCACCAACCAGTCGGGGCCGATACACTGGTCGCCCGGCGACAGCCCCGGCACTACCATCACCTCAAACGCCACCGGTGCCGATGCCTACTACAACAATTTCCAGTATAATTCATATATGAACTACGGAATGTCGCTCGGCACGCCGTTTCTCCCCGCTCCGATCTACAACACCGACGGCTACATGGCCTATATAGACACCCGGGTGCGTGGCTTCCATGCCGGCGTGAAGGGCCGTATCGGCAATGTCGACTACCGTCTGCTTGGCGGTTACCGCAAGGGCTGGGGCGACGGAAAATCGCCGACTGCCGCCACCCGACACGACACTTCGGTGATGCTCGAGGGATGTTATACGCTTCCGTCTATGCCGGCGATGCGTGTGAAGGCGCAGGTGGGATTTGACTCCGGCGACATGTTCGGCGACAATTTCGGCGCATGCGTGACTGTGGCTTATCGTGGTTCACTTAATTTCGGTAAAAAATGAAAGTCGTAAGATATTTTCAGCTGATGGCGGTGTCGGTGCTGGCCTGCCTGGCGATGACGGGATGCACGCACAATGACGGTGACATCGGCGAATGGTTCGGCGAGTGGCATCTGCAATCGATTGAAATCGACGGCGCGGCCGACGCAGACTATGACGGCGATGTGTTGTGGAAGTTTCAGAACAATATCGTCGATATGGTGATTGTCGAAAAGAACGGACATTCGCGCGAGGAGCATTTCGGCACATGGACCGCCGACGACAGTAGGCTTACACTCGACTTCTCGCATTCCGACGACCTCAATGCTCCGGGCACCGGAAAGTATGCCCCGCCGGCGCAGACGTTGCTGCCATCGGGAGTGACGGGTCTGAAGATACTGAAACTGACGTCGCGGGAGATAATACTGCAATATGACCCGTCGTCGGGCGAAAAGATTGTCTACACCCTGCGCAAACGTGGCTGAGTTCATGAAATCAATTAACGCGGCGGGGTCTGACCCGGTGCGGCAAAACGGAATTTAAAGATTAAACCAAGATAAAATGTCAATACTTGCAGATAAAAAGGTACTGGTGACCGGAGCCGACGGCTTTATCGGTTCGCATCTGACCCAGACTCTTTTGGCTCTGGGGTGCAAGGTCAGAGCGCTTTGCATCTACAATTCATTCAACTCATGGGGGTGGCTCGACGACGTGCGCCATCCTGACCTGGAGATAGTGACAGGCGATGTGCGCGATGCCGCATTCTGCCGTCACATCACCCGCGGTGTCGACACAGTGTTTCACCTGGCGGCTCTCATTGCCATTCCCTACAGCTATGTGGCTCCGCAGAGCTATGTCGACACCAACGTGCAGGGCACTCTCAATATTTGTCAGGGCGCGATGGACAACGGCTGCCGTCGTGTCATCGTCACCTCGACGTCAGAAGTCTATGGCACGGCGATGTATGTGCCTATAGACGAGAAGCATCCGCGCCAGCCCCAGTCGCCATATTCGGCAACGAAGATCGGAGCCGACGCGATAGCTCTGAGTTTCTACAATGCATTCAATCTGCCGGTAGTGCTGGCGCGTCCGTTCAACACCTACGGCCCGCGTCAGAGCGCCCGTGCCATCATTCCGACCATAATCTCGCAGATAGCATCGGGCAAGCGCGAGATTATGGTCGGCGACCTGCGCCCGACGCGCGACTTCAACTACGTGGAGGATACCTGCCGCGGGTTTGTGGCGCTTGCAGAAGCCGACGGCATAGAAGGCGAGGACTTCAATATCGCCAACGGCACGGAGATATCGATGGGCGACACATTCAATCTCATAGCGCGTCTGATGGATGCCGATGTGCATTTTGCCGTCGACGAGTCGCGTCTGCGTCCTGCCAATTCGGAGGTGTTCCGCCTTTGCGGCGACAACAGCAAGATTACCGCGGCCACACAGTGGCGTCAGCAGGTTGACATCGAGGAGGGGCTGCGGCGCACCATCGCCTGGTTTACCGACGGTGACAATCTGAAGCGCTACAAGACCGACATATACAACCGCTGACACGAATGCCGGGGGACGCACGGGCAGTGTGTCTGCCAACAGTCCGGTCATCAAACGGTAATTCGGACTAACGGGCAGTGCGTTCACCCTACAATATAAAGTTATGCAACACCACCAAAATCTTATATCAGAAACATAAATATGAGTCAACCACTAAATGTGCTTATGCTCGGTGGCGCGAAGCGCGTCAGCATGGCGAGACTTTTTGTCAAGACTGCGGCCCGACTCGGTTACGATGCCGCGATGTATAGCTTTGAACTTGGCGAGGATGTGCCTATCGCATCGGTAGCTGAAGTGATTACCGGCGGACGATGGAGCGACCCGACACTCATGACGCAGTTTCATCATGCCTGTGTCGACAAGCATATAGATATAATACTGCCTTTTGTCGACGGCGCCGTGGAGGTGGCCGCAAAGTATTGTCAGACCAATCCGCAGGTGTGGTCGCCGGTGTCAAAGCCGGAAGTGAGCCGTGCGATGTTTGACAAAAAGGCGGCCGACGATATGTTGCGTGCCAAAGATGTGCCGTTGCCGCGGGTTGTCGATACCCCCGAGCCGCAATTCTTTCCTGTCATAGCGAAACCGCGCACCGGGTCGGCATCCAAAGGGATAATGGTGGTGGATAATATCGAGCAGTGGCGTGAAATGAATCTTGACACTGACAGATATATCGTGCAGGAATATATACGCAACCGTAAGGAATATACTCTTGACTGCTATATCGATCATCGCGGAAATATATCAGCTATATCGCCGCGGCTCAGGCTTGAGGTGGTGGGCGGTGAGGTGAGCCGTACGATTACGGTGCATCTGCCTTCGGGCGAGGATATCGCACGCCGTGCCATCATGGCTGTAGGGCTGCGTGGCGCGGTGACGGTGCAGCTTATCGAAAACACCGATACCGGCGAACTGATGCTTATGGAGATCAACCCGCGTCTGGGCGGCGGGGCTGTGTGCTCGGTCTATGCCGGAGTGGATCTGCCTTACATGATTATAAGCGACTGGCTCGGCCATTATGTGGAATATATGGTGGCGACTCCCGACGTGGAGATGACGCGCTACATGCAGGAAGTGGTGTTCGGTCCCGACAGAAAGGAGATTTTGAAATCTCCGCTATGACCGAAGTGGAGCCGCAGAATTCGTAAAAATGTCACTACATGAAGTTCTGCAATTTCTTCGGTATTTATATAACCAATCATTAAAAAATTCAATATCCGGATTATGCAAAGGGTAATCATTATCGCAGAGGCGGGAGTCAACCACAACGGGTCGTTTGACCTGGCGGTTGAAATGATAGATGTGGCTGCGCGCGCAGGCGCCGACTATGTAAAGTTTCAGACGGCCATTCCAGAAGAGGTCATATCATGCTATGCCCCGAAGGCTGAATATCAGAAGGAGACTACCGGCGGTGGTGAGAGTCAGCTCGAGATGTGCCGCCGCATACATCTGCCGCTGAGTGATTACGCGCGCCTCGAAGCGATATGTCGAGAAAAGGGTATCGGATTTATGAGTACGCCTTTCGACCTGCCGTCGGTCGATTGCCTTGCGGCTCTCGACATGGATTACTGGAAAATACCGTCGGGCGAGATTACCAATCTGCCTTATCTGCGCAAGGTGGCGGCTCCGGGGCGTAAGATAATACTGTCGACAGGCATGTCGCAGCTTGAAGAAGTGGCTGTGGCTGTCGACATATTATGCCGTGGCGGTGTTGACCGCGGCGATATATCGCTGCTCCACTGCACCACGCAATATCCCACGCCCTACGAAGCTGTCAACCTGCGGGCGATGGAGGCATTGCGCACGCTCAATGTCGGAGCCGTGGGCTACAGCGACCATACGCTCGGCATCGAAGTGCCGGTGGCTGCCGTGGCTATGGGAGCGCAGATTATTGAAAAGCATTTCACCCTCGACACATCGATGGAGGGCCCCGATCACCGCGCTTCGCTCGATCCCGACGCTCTCGCTGCGATGGTATCGTCGATACGCCATATCGAGCAAGCCATAGGCAACGGCGTGAAGGAGGTGGCCGAGGCCGAACGCGGCAATATACTCATAGCCCGCAAAAGCATAGTGGCGCGCCGCGCGATAGCCGCCGGCGAGATATTCACTGACGACAATCTCTCCGTCAAACGCCCCGCCGACGGCATCTCGCCCATGCTCTGGGACACCGTGATAGGCCGCCCCGCACCCCATGCGTTTCTCCCCGATCAGCCTATAGAACTGTAAATCTTTGTAAAAAAATGTGTTATGTTGGGAGATATAATTCTTTGGACTCTGGCTGTTTTGGGTGCTATTTGAAATCGCAATGACCGATTCTGATTTATACGCGGCTAATGTAGTCGAGGCTGCCTCGATGGAGTTATACCAGCGTGACAGTAAGCTGCTTGCCGACACGTTCGCCTCTCTTACGCCCGACACTCTCGCTGCTATAGCTGCCGGCACAGCTCCGGCTCCCGAAGGCATCCGCCTCGTCGCCAAAAAGACTCTTTCCAAGAATTCTCGCCCGTAGTGCATACAGATACCGACGGAAATGACATGTATGTTTGTTTTCTACAGATTTCACAAGACGCCTCTCCGAGGCTGACCCGGATGGCTTCATACACCCCGGGCTGAAGCCCGGGGTTAACCACAAGGGCATGTCTCCGACATGTATATAATACCGTCAGTTAATCGGGACGATATGGGTAGCATGTCTGTGGGTGGATGAGATGTCTTTGACATGTTTGTATACCGTCAGTTAATCAGGTGATATGGGTGATATGTTTGTTGAGTGGATGAGATGTCTCCGACATGGCTATAGCTGTTGTCGGGTTTATTGTGTCTATGGTTTATGTATTCGACTTGCTGTTTCGGGCGTTTGGGACCGGGGTGGTTATTGAGTGTCTGGAATTAAGGCTGGCTCATGTCGGAGACATGATGATTGTGGTTAACCCCGGGCTTCAGACCGGGGTGTATGATGCCATCAGGGTTAGCCTCGGAGAGGCGTCTTGTGTAGTTAACTCTACTGCATGTCGCGGGGATCATAATGTAATCCGGCATAGCGGTACATTTCCTCCACCTCTTTGTCAAGATGCATGCCAAGATGATGTGTCCTCTGTTCCTTGATGTAGTTTATAACTGCATTTTTTGCCTCAGGAGATAATGTAGATGCGAAGTATTCTGCAGCCCATCCGGTGAATTTTGGAAAACGGCTGTCTGACTGCATCCATACGCTGGAACGCCCTTTTATATTTCTCATCAGTTCGGCCAGTGCCACCGATGGGTGAAGGTCAATGAGCAAGTGGAGATGGTTCTGTATGCCTCCGATACGTATAAGGTGTGAGCCCGTCGTCGAGATTTCTTTCCATATAAAACGGTATAAATCTTCGGCGTACTCCAACGGGATGGTCATTTTCCTCTTTTTGGTACAGAATACTATGTGATATAGGGCGTTGACTTTGCTCATGAGGCAAAGATAGGCTATTGTGTCGGTATTGCCAAATATAATGTTTGTTTTTTTAATACCCCCGGACTGAAGCCTGTGGGTAACCGCAATGGCATGTCAGTGACATGTATGTAATTTCACAAGACGCCTCTCCGAGGCTGACGTTCCGAGCTCCTGCCCCCCGGACTGAAGTCCGGGGTTAACCACAATGACATGTCTCCGACATGTATAGTTACCGACTGTGCTTCGGGACGATATGGGTGACATGTCTGTAATGGATGGTCTGTCTCCGACATGTGTGTGTATGCTGTCAGAGTCCCCCGGACTGAAGCCCGGGGTTAATCATTGTGACATGTCGGAGACATGTGTGTATGCTGTCGGTTTATCGGGATGAGCGGGGAAGTTGGTGATGCATTATGACAGGACTATCTTGATTTCGTGGTAGGATATGTGGTCGGGGAGTATTTCGCGGATTTCTTTGAGGGTGTAGGCGGTGGTGAACTTTGCGGCGGCGTTGCGGATGATGAGCTGGTGTTCTTTCGATACGAGGTCGTCGATGTCGATGAGTCCCTGCGAGGCGAGACGGCCGAGATGGCCGTAGATTGTCGATAGCACGAGGTTGCGTTGTCGTGCTATTTCGTCGGGTGACATGCCGGCTTCGTAGAGGCGCAGTGTTTCTTTTAATGTGTCGACTTTTGGCGCTTTTTCGACTGGATTCTTCTCTTTGGCGGGTTTCTCTTTGGTTTTTGACCTTTTGCGTGCGGGTTTGCCGTCGATGCTTTCAAGGAGTGTCTTTGCCTTTATGGAGAGGTAGGCTGCGGTTGAGAATGTGGTGTCGGAGAGCCCTTTGAAGAGGGCGTATTTGCCGGTGACGCTCTGACGCAGTGATGACAGGGCGTTGTTGTAGAGTTCGGCCACGCGTTTGTTGTCGATGTTGATGATGGCGTCTTTGGTTATGAGAGATTCGAATATTGCTTTTATGGTGTCGGCGAAGTAGCGGCATGAGCGTGTAATGCGGGTTTCGATGCCGGTGCCTTTGATTTTTCCGTCGTTGATGCGCATGGCTTCGTGATATTGCGGGGCGAAGCGTGCGGCGATGTCGGTGAGCTGTTCCTGAAGCGGACGTCTGACGGCTTTGACGCGTATGAGGAATTTGGGGTAGTGGGAGCTGAGGTGCTCGTCGACCACGCGCAGAAACCATTCGTAGTCGCGGCTTATGTCGGTGAATGAGTAGAGCTGGTCGAGGAGTGAGAGGGTGTAGTGTTGGCGCAGGGTGGGAAGCAGGCTTATGTTGCTTTCGGTTTTGCCGGTCTCGGTTTCGATATAACTGTTGACTGAAGCGTCGGTGATGAGGGCCTGCGGTCTGACCGGCTCTGACAGTACCATGCCTTGGAGCGAGCGGCATCGGCTGAGGGCTACGTAGGTCTGTCCGTGGGCAAACGATGCGTTGATGTCGAGCACTGCTTTGTCGAATGTGAGTCCCTGGCTTTTGTGGATGGTGATGGCCCATGCGAGCCTCAGGGGGTATTGGGAGAATGAGCCTACGGTTTCTTCGCGTATCTCTTTGCTGACGGGGTCGAGGGTGTATTTGTTGTTGTCCCATGCCACGGGGGCGACAACAATGGGTCGGTCGGAGTCGGAGCATTTGACTTCTATGCTGTTGGCGGCGGTCTTTGTGACGATGCCTATCTTGCCGTTGTAGTAGGCGTGGGCGGCTGTGGGGTCGTTTTTGATGAACATTACCTGGGCGCCCTCTTTCAGAGTGAGATCGGGCTCGGCGGGGTAGTTCTGCTCGGGGAAATCGCCGGTTACGGTGCATGAGTAGGTGCGCGGGTGAGCGTTGAGCCGCGACAGTCGCATGTCGTTGTAGCGCTGTGCGGTGTAGTTGTGGGTGGTGAGACGTATCCAGTCGCGGCCGTCGGGGTTGAAGTCGGGTATGTAGCGTGAGTTGAGGAGGTCGATGTCGTTGCTGTCGAGGTTGCCGGCGCGCACTTTTGCGAGCAGGTCGATAAATTCGCTGTCTTGCTGGCGGTAGATGTGTTGTAGCTCAATGGTGACGTAGGGGAGTTGCTGCAGGGCGCGGCTCGAGAAGAAGTAGGGGGTGGCGTAGTGTTGCGAGAGCAATGCCCATTCGTCGGGTTTGGCTACGGGTGACAGTTGCATGAGGTCGCCGATGAGCAGGAGCTGCACTCCGCCGAATGGGAGCATCGGGTCGCGGTAGCGGCGCAGAGTGTCGTCGATCTGGTCGAGGAGGTCGGCGCGCACCATTGATATCTCGTCGATGACGAGGAGGTCGAGGGTGCGTATGAGGTTTTTCTTCTGCTCGGCCATGCGGAAGCGGTTGTTGTTGCGGGAGGTGTCGGAGCGGCCCGGCATGTATGGCCCAAGCGGCAGCTGGAAGAATGAGTGTATGGTCTGTCCGCCGGCGTTGATTGCGGCCACGCCTGTGGGTGCGAGCACTACCATGCGTTTGGGGAGCTGTTGACGGAGTTCGCGCAGGAATGTGGTTTTGCCGGTGCCGGCTTTTCCGGTTAGGAATACCGACATGCCGGTGTTGGCGATAAACTGCCAGGCGATGTTCATTTCGCGGTTGGAGACACCAGTATGCTGTATCATAAGTCTCTAATGTTGTTTGTTGAAACGGTCGAAGTCGATGATGCGCAGGCGGAATGCTGTGTTGTCGCGGCGCTTGATTGAGTCGAGTATTAGTCCGGTGGCAAAAAGGAGCATGGCGAAAATGAATAGAAATCCTGAAAAAATAAGAGTGGGGAAGCGAGGCACGAGTCCTGTATCGAAATATTCCATAAACACCGGTATTGCCATCACAAATGAAATGAGGGCGATGACGACGGAAATGGCTGAGAAAAACTGCAACGGACGGAAGTCTCGGAAAAGCATGAAGATGGTGCGCAACACTTTTAAGCCGTCGCGGAAGGTGTTGAGTTTCGATGTGCTCCCCGCCGGGCGGTCGCGGTAGCCGACAGGGTGTTCTGATATGTTGAATCCTTTGTCAAGGGCGTGTATTGTCATCTCTGTCTCTATTTCAAAGCCCGGACTCAAGGCCGGAAAGTTTTTGGCGAAGCGATAGCTGAGAGCCCGGCTTCCTGTCATGATGTCGTTGACGGAAGAATTGAATAGGCGGTTGATGAGGGCGCGCACAAGGCGGTTGCCCGAATTGTGAAACGGCCGTCGGTTTTCGGTGAAATAGCTGCTGCTGAGACGGTCGCCTATGGCCATGTCGATGTCGTGGCGTAGCACATCGTTGACGAGCGCTATGGTGTCGGCGGCGGGATATGTGTCGTCGCCGTCGGCGATGAGGTAGCAGTCGGCATCGATGTCGGTAAGCATGGCAGACACGACGTTGCCTTTGCCCTGCCGCCGTGTGAAACGGACCTCTGCACCGGCTGAGCGCGCGATGTCGGAAGTGCCGTCGGTCGAATTGTTGTCGTAGACATAAATTTTGGCCGATGGATATTGCTGACGGTAATCCTCAATCACTTTCGTTATCGTGAGGCTTTCGTTATAGCATGGTATCAGTATTGCAATTTTTTCTCTTTCTGCCATGATTGACGAGATAATATGTTGTGATACAATAATATGTTAGCAGCAAGATGCGCCATGTGAAGAAGAAGTGGACTGTAGAATGGTTCTTGAGCACTATAAACCATGCTATGGGGATAGCTGCCGTGAGGAGCAATGCATCATGCAGGTAATTTTTTCTGCGTCCGATGACAACGGCGATGAGGAGCATGATTGCTGTGGCTGTCAGCAGAATGAGCAGAGCCTGCGAGCCGGATGAAATGTCGCCTGTGCGCTCATTGATGCCGTCGATTGCTTTGACAAACAGATTTGTGCCGGTCAGGACGGAGCCCACTATCCATTTTGAAATCCACAGCAGAGTGTAGCCAAGTCCCCATGACAGGATGGGGGTCATGGCTTGGAGGCGGTCACCCGGCTTTTGTGAGAGGAGCATGGCTACGAGTGGGAAACAAAGGGTGAAGAGAGGAAATGTGAGAAAGTCGAAAAATGTGGTTGCTGCTCCTATGGTGAAGAATGTAATCGCGATATTGCGTGTTGAGACGGAGAGTCGGGGTGCGGCAAGTAAGCAGAGCATCGCGATAAATGTTATGAAATAGATGTCGGTGAGCTGCAGCGACCACATGGTCAGGGGAAAGCCTGACAGGATGATGAATGCGGCGAATGTAAGCGCGTGGCGGGCTGCGATGCGGCGCCACATGCTTATGACTACGGCTATGAAGAGTATGATGCCGGTAACGGTGTTGAATATCAAGAGAGGTTTCAGGGTGGTGAATGTCATGGCGATGCGTGCTGGCAGCTGGTGTCCCTGCCAGTAACGGGCGTAGTCCTCTGCGGGCCCTTCGCCGAATATCTTTTTAGTGTTGTCAAACTGCAGGTCGTTGGCAGGAATGTAGTTCATCATGGCAGCGTCGATTGGACGCGAAGTGTCGGCGGTGCGTATCATGTCGAGAATGATACGGTCGGTAAATGTGTCGTGATGAAGCAGTGTGGGTATTAACGGAGTGTCGGGCGACTGCGGTATTTCATAGAGTTGGCTGACAGATGCCGTTGTGTTGCTCATGACGGCCGATGCAGGAATGAGATGCACTGCTATCATGGTTGCGGTGAATGCAAAGAGCAATATGAGCCAAGTGATGCCCAGCGGGAGCATCACGCGTTTCATTTTGGTTAAATATGCCGCAAGTTGTGCCATCTGTTTTTCAAATCTAAGAGTATGTTTACTTTTAAATGATTTTAGCGCAAAGAGAGATTTTGGAGGGCTTTTTTAAAGTTGAAGAGGGAGCGATGCGGGCATCGTGACTGATGAAATCTTTAAAAAAGAGCCCAAAAGATCCTTTGTGATGAAATCAAAAATTAATAGAACATACTCAAATATTTAATTTGGTTTAAAAGTAAACATACTCTAAGAGAGTGTTTGAATTTAAACCGTATTAAACAATAAAAGAGAAAGAGAGAAGATATTTCAAATTAATCCTGAGTCGAAAATTTTGAGATGAATTTGGCGGTTTTTTGAAATGAAGCGAGCGGTAAAAAAAATCGTTTCACCGCTCGCTTCAATTATTGGTTGATATCGCAGGTTATGCGAGGAAGCCGAGGAGCACGCCGGCTGCTACTGCCGAGCCGATGACTCCGGCTACGTTGGGACCCATCGCGTGCATCAGCAGGTAGTTGCTCGGGTCGTATTGCAGACCGAGGTTGTTGGAGATGCGCGCCGACATTGGCACAGCCGATACGCCGGCGTTGCCGATGAGGGGGTTGATTTTCTTTGACTTGGGCAACACGAGGTTGAACAGTTTGACAAAGCATACACCTGAAGCCGAGGCGATGATGAAGGCCATGAAGCCGAGGCAGAAGATGAAGATTGTCTCCTTTGTGAGGAATGTCGTGGCCTGTGTCGAAGCTCCTACTGTCATGCCGAGAAGGATGGTCACGATGTCGGTGAGGGCGTTTGACGCAGTCTTTGCAAGACGAGTTGTGACGCCGCACTCACGGAGCAGGTTGCCGAAGAAGAGCATGCCGAGCAGGGGCAAACCCGAGGGAACGACGAAGCAGGTGAGGAGCATGCCGACGATGGGGAAGATGATTTTCTCGTTCTGAGAGACGGCGCGGGCCGGTTTCATCTTGATGAGGCGCTCTTTGCGGGTGGTTAGCAGCTTCATGATCGGAGGCTGGATCACAGGCACGAGAGCCATGTAAGAGTAGGCCGAGACGGCAATTGCTCCCATGAGGTTTGGTGCGAGCTTCGACGAAAGGAAGATTGCGGTGGGACCGTCGGCACCGCCGATGATGGCGATTGCACCTGCCTGATCGGGCAGGAAGCCGAGGGCGCAGGCTACCATGTATGCTCCGAAGATGCCGAACTGGGCGGCGGCTCCGATGAGCATTAGTTTCGGGTTGGCGATGAGCGACGAGAAGTCGGTCATTGCGCCGATGCCGAGGAATATGAGCGGTGGATACCATCCGGCGCTCACACCGTTGTATAGGATGTTGAGCACGGAGCCTTCTTCGTAGATGCCTACTTCAAGGCCTGCGGTGGTGTTGAAGGGTACGTTTCCGATAAGAATACCGAAACCGATGGGTACGAGCAGCATTGGTTCGAAGTTCTTCTTTATCGCAAGATATATGAAGAACAAGCCGACCGCGAGCATGACAAAGTGCTGCCATGTGGCGTTGTAGAAACCTGTCAGATGCCAGAATTCCGTCAGGTTGCCGGTCAGAAAATCACTGAATGTTTCCATTTTTTATACAAGAGTGATGTGATTATTCGAGAGTGATGATGGTGGTGCCTTCAAGCACTGAGTCACCGGGGTTGACGTTGATGGCTGCAACTTTGCCGTCGCGTCCGGCATGAATGGCGTTTTCCATCTTCATTGCCTCGAGTATGGCTACTGTGTCGGAAGCCTTTACGGTGTCACCGACCTTGGCGGTGATCTGTACGATCACGCCGGGCAGGGGAGCCTTGACGTCCATGGCGCCTGATGCCACAGAGGGTTTTGCAATGATTTTTTCACCTGATGTGGTGCGTGGCGCGGCTGACGGGCGGGTGGCTTTGACTACGGTTACGGGTGTGCCCTTTTTCTCGAGCTCCACTTTGTAAGGGATGCCGTTGACTTCAACCTGGGCGATGCCGTTGTCGATGTCGCCGATACCTACTTTGTAGATGTTTCCGTTGATTTTATAGTTGTAAGTTTTCATTGTTGTTGAGATGTTGGGATTTTAGCGATTGGGAAGTTCACGCATTGAATAGATTTTAGAGCTCCAGGGAGAGTAGGCTTTCTTCACTTTGCTTATGGTGAGGATTGTCTGCTCGGTGTCGTGAGCGTCGAGGTGCTCGTGGAGCGCCATCACGATGGCGGCGATCTCTTCGCCGGAGTCGTGGTCGGGACGGTCTTCGCGAGCGACTTCCCTCGGGGCGAGACCCTGAGATTTCATCTTGTTGGCGCGGATGATGCGTGCACCGATCTTGCTGATGAGCATGAAGCAGAGGCACAGCACGAGCAGGGCGGTGAACACGATGCACATGGCCATGATGGTTAGTGCGAGGCCGCTCTTGTCTCTTTCGTGGAATGTGTCGACTTTTTTATTGGTGTCCTTGATTACGTTGTTGCTCGAGGGAGTGATGTATTTCGACTCAGAGCCGTCGCGTATTTCCCAGTCATCGGGGTTGTTGATGCTGCCTTCGCCGTCGGCTTTGCGTGCGTAAGACTGTCCGGGGGCGAGGTCGGCGGGGATTATGATCTCATCGATAAGAGTCTTGCAGTCGGCATCGTAGATGGCGATGTAGTTCTCTTCTCCGTCGCGGAGCGTGAAGTTGGTGTGGAATGTGCCGCGTGTGGGCATTCCGTCGGCCCAGAATATGATATGCTGGCGCTTGGGGATACGGGTGTTGACGTCGCCCAGGGGCACTGCATACATTTTGGACTTGTCGATTGATTTACCCTGCACGGGGCGCTCTGTGGTGAGGTAGACGCTCGATATCTCGAGGGGGGCGTAGGTGGAGTTGAAGAGTTCGATCCACGCACCGTTGTCGCCGTAGTCGTCGACTATGGAGCCGGTGTTGTTGACCATCACCTCGTTGATGCGCAGTCCGCCGCGGCTCTGTGCGGCGGCCGAGAGGCAACCCATCACACCGACAAGAAGCAATAATAATGATTTTTTCATAAAAATAAGATGCTTTTACGGTCAGTGATGTGAATATTACAGAGGAATGTTGCCGTGCTTCTTGGCGGGGTTTACTACCTTTTTGGTGGCGAGCTGCTGGAGGGCGCGTATCACGCGGAAACGAGTGTTGCGCGGTTCGATGACATCGTCGATGTAACCGTATTTTGCAGCGTTGTATGGGTTGCAGAAGAGTTTGTTGTATTCGGCCTCTTTCTCGGCGAGAACGGCTTTGGGGTCTTCAGCGGCCTTGGCTTCCTTGGCATAGAGCACTTCGACAGCGCCTGCACCGCCCATGACGGCGATTTCGGCTGTGGGCCATGCGTAGTTCATGTCGCCGCGGAGCTGCTTGCAGCTCATCACGATGTGGCTTCCGCCGTAGCTCTTGCGCAGAGTGACAGTGACTTTGGGCACGGTGGCTTCGCCGTAGGCGTAGAGCAGTTTTGCACCGTGGAGTATGACGCCGTTGTATTCCTGACCGGTGCCGGGGAGGAAGCCGGGGACATCGACGAGAGTAACCAAAGGAATGTTGAATGCGTCGCAGAAGCGAACGAAGCGTGCGCCCTTGCGCGATGCGTTTGAATCGAGTACGCCGGCGAGATATTTGGGCTGGTTGGCCACGATGCCGACGGCCTGTCCGTTGAAGCGGGCGAAGCCGACGATGATGTTTTTGGCGTAGTCGCGCTGCACTTCGAGGAACTCGCCGTTGTCGATTATTGCGCCGATTACCTCATACATGTCGTAGGGACGGTTGGCCGAGTCGGGGATGATCTCGTTGAGCGAGTCTTCGAGGCGGTCGATGGGGTCGGTGCATTCGAGCACGGGGGCTTCCTCAAGATTGTTCTGGGGCATGTAGCTGAGGAGCTGACGTGCGATTTTGAGGGCTTCTTCGCCGTCTTCGGTGGCAAAGTGTGCCACGCCGCTCTTGGCCGAGTGTACTTCGGCACCACCCAGAGCTTCCTGGGTCACGTCTTCGCCGGTCACGGTCTTGACAACCTTAGGTCCGGTGAGGAACATGTAAGAAATGCCTTTGGCCATGATTGTGAAGTCGGTGAGGGCGGGGGAGTAGACCGCGCCTCCGGCACAGGGGCCGAGGATGCATGAAATCTGGGGGATTACGCCTGAAGCGAGGATATTGCGCTGGAAAATCTCGGCGTAGCCTGCGAGGGCGTTGATGCCTTCCTGAATGCGTGCGCCGCCCGAGTCGTTGAGGCCGATGACGGGAGCTCCCATCTTCATGGCCATATCCATGATTTTGCATATCTTAAGGGCCATGGTCTCGGAGAGAGAGCCGCCGAATACGGTGAAGTCCTGGGCAAAGACGTAGACCAGACGGCCGTCGATTGTGCCGTAGCCGGTGACAACGCCGTCGCCGAGGTATGATTTTTTCTCCTGGCCGAAGTTGGTGCAACGGTGGCGCACGAACATGTCGAGCTCTTCGAAAGAGCCTTCGTCGAGAAGTTGTGCGATGCGTTCGCGGGCGGTGTATTTGCCGCGCTCGTGTTGTTTCTGGATGGCTTTTTCACCGCCGCCGATACGTGCTTCGGCGCGCATGTCGATAAGCTCTTTTACTTTTTCGAGTTGGTTACTCATAATATGTCAAATATTATAGGGATATAAAATATCTAAAGTGTAGAGAGTCTAATTATTATTTGTTGGGGTCTTCGCAGAGCTCGATGAGAGTGCCGCAGGTCGATTTGGGGTGAAGGAATGCGATGTTGAGTCCTTCGGCGCCTTTGCGGGGAGCTTTGTCGATGAGACGGCATCCTTTTTCTTCAGCTTCGGCAAGCGCGTTGGCTACGCCGTCGGCCATGGCGAATGCGATGTGCTGTATGCCGCCGCGGCCGCCGTTGTTGGCGATGAATTTGGATATTGCGCTGTCGTCGGAAGTGCCTTCAAGAAGCTCGATTTTGGTTTGACCGACTTTGAAGAATGCGGTGCGTACTTTCTGGTCGGCCACTTCTTCGATAGCGAAGCATTTGAGACCGAGAATGTTTTCGTAGAAAGGGATTGCCTCGTCGAGCGAGGGAACGGCGATGCCGACATGTTCGATGTGAGAAATGTTCATGACTATATGAAAATTTAAGTTGTAAACGGGTTGAAGCCGAAAGCGATGCGCGGTTGCGGCACCATCCGGCTAACAAAGTGCAAATTTAACAAATAAATCGACACAATAATTAGAAAATGCAAAAAAGTGGTAAAATTATCGGCGTGGCAAAGCAGAAGTGGCCGGGGCGGGGAGATATGTGACGGCTGAATGACGTATGAGTGGTGAGGGGGTGGCTTGTACTGACAAAAATGCATGCTGAATGCGACATTTTGGCAGTATTTAAGTTAAATTGTCAAACGCCGGTGCCGTAAAACTTTTTGGCACAACATTTGTTTGACTATTAGACGCAGCGGTGAGGCGCGCGATGCCGAAACCGCGATGTGAACTTGCAAATCAGAATAATAACATAAAAAATATATATCATTATGGGAAAGATAATTGGTATTGACTTAGGAACAACCAACTCATGTGTATCAGTATTGGAAGGTAATGACCCTGTCGTAATTCCTAACAGCGAAGGCCGCAACACTACGCCTTCGGTGGTGGCGTTTGTTGACGGCGGCGAGCGCAAGGTAGGCGATCCCGCGAAACGTCAGGCTATCACCAACCCCAAGCGTACGGTGTATTCAATCAAGCGTTTCATGGGCGAGACTTACGACCAGGTGCAGAGCGAAATCGAGCGCGTGCCTTATAAGGTGGTGCGCAGCGACAACAATACTCCGCGTGTCGATATCGACGGCCGCCAGTACACTCCGCAGGAGATTTCGGCCATGATTCTTCAGAAGATGAAAAAGACTGCCGAGGATTATCTCGGTCAGTCGGTTACCGACGCTGTAATCACTGTGCCCGCTTACTTCAACGACGCACAGCGTAAGGCCACGAAGGAGGCCGGTGAAATCGCGGGTCTCAACGTGCAGCGTATAGTCAACGAGCCTACCGCAGCCGCTTTGGCCTACGGTCTTGACAAGAGCGACAAGGATCAGAAAATCGCTGTGTTTGACCTCGGTGGCGGTACTTTCGATATCTCTATTCTGGAGCTTGGCGACGGTGTGTTTGAGGTGAAATCGACCAACGGTGACACCCACCTCGGAGGTGATGACTTCGACCACGTGATTATCGACTGGCTTGCCGACGAGTTTATCAAGGAGCACAATGTGGATCTCCGTCAGGATCCGATGGCTCTGCAGCGACTCAAGGAGGCTGCCGAGAAGGCAAAAATAGAGCTTTCGTCGACTACTTCGACTGAAATCAACCTTCCGTATATCATGCCCGTCAACGGCATACCCCAGCACCTTGTAAAGACTCTTACACGTGCGAAATTCGAGCAGCTCGCCGACAAGCTCATCGAGCGTACGCTCGTTCCCTGTGAGCAGGCTCTCAAAGATGCCGGCATGACAGCCAAGGATATCGACGAGGTGATTCTCGTGGGCGGTTCGACCCGTATCCCCGCAATTCAGGCACTTGTCGAGAAGTTCTTCGGCAAGGCTCCTTCAAAGGGTGTGAACCCTGACGAAGTGGTGGCAGTAGGTGCTGCAATCCAGGGTGCTGTGATTTCAGGAGATGTGAAGGATGTGCTTCTTCTCGACGTTGTGCCTCTGTCGGTCGGTATCGAGACTCTCGGCGGCGTGATGACAAAACTTATCGAGGCCAACACTACGATACCTACCCGCAAGAGCGAGACATTCTCTACGGCCGCCGACAATCAGCCTTCGGTTGAAATCCACGTATTGCAGGGTGAACGCCCCATGGCGAAGGATGATAAGACACTGGGTAAATTCCACCTCGACGGCATCATGCCCGCTCCCCGTGGCATACCTCAGATTGAAGTCACTTTCGAAATCGACAAGAACGGTATTCTCAACGTATCGGCCAAAGATAAGGCTACAGGCAAGGAGCAGAGCATACGTATCGAGGCATCATCGGGTCTGACCGACGCTGAAATCAAGCGTATGAAGGATGAGGCAGCTGCAAATGCCGCAAGCGATGCCAAAGAGAAAGAGCGCATCGACAAGCTCAATCAGGCTGACGCTATCATCTTCCAGACAGAGAAGCAGCTTGCCGACCTCGGCGACAAGATACCCGCTGACAAGAAGGCTGCCATCGAAACAGCCGTGGCTCAGCTCAAAGAGGCTCACAAGGCTCAGGATATCGACGGTATCGATGCTGCAATAAAGAATATCGAGGCTCAGTTCCAGGCCGCACAGCAGGATATCCTCAACGCCCAGGCTCAGGCACAGGGCGGCGCTAACCCCGGTGCAGGTTTCGATCCCAATGCAGGTGCCAACCCCGGAGCAGGCAGCAACGGCGGTGGTGACGACCACGTGACCGACGTTGACTTTGAGGAAGTGAAGTAAGTCACTTAATCAAAGATAATAAAGTGGGACGCGACTCAATGAGTTACGTCCCACTTTGTTATATTCATTGTTTGATAAAATAATTTTGAAGAGTTAATTATCAGACTTTTTTCGTAAATTTGCGATAGGTTCAATTGCCTTTGGCTCCGCGAACCGGCCTTTGGCCGACATTCGCTATTGAACCATTGCGAGCCAAAGGTTGGCGTTTAATAAGAAAAGATTATACTATGTCGGAAGAGCAGATGAACAGTTATCGACTTACGTCGATGGAGGAACCGGGCGACGAGCGCATGGCTCAGATTATGCGTGAGGTTGCCGAGGATGCCCGCGAAAGCACCCGCCGGGCGGCCGAGCGTGTGGCTGCCGGGATTGAGGCTGCAGCACAGGCCGCACAAGAAAAATGGGGCGAAGCCATAAACAAAATAAAGAATGGCAGCAAGTAATCTACATCGCCCTGTTCTGATTGTGATTGCCGGACCAAATGGGTCGGGCAAAACTTCCGTGACCTCAAAGATACTACATCATGAGTGGCTTGAGGATTCGGAGTATATCAATCCCGATAATGTAGCTCGCGATCTGTTCGGCGACTGGAATAACCAAGATTCTGTCCTCAAGGCTGCCAACTATTGCAATGAATGGAGGGAAAGATGTCTTGCAGAACGTAAGAGCCATATCTTTGAGACTGTGATGTCGGCTACAGATAAAGTCGATTACATTCTTAAAGCGAAGCAAGCAGGATTCTTCATCCGCCTTTTCTTCGTATCTACTGAATCTCCGACAATCAATGCGAAGCGTGTGGCTCAACGAGTGTTGGATGGAGGACATGATGTGCCTATCCCTAAAATCATATCTAGATACGACAAGTCCATTGCAAATTGCAAAATCCTCTCCGGGATAGTTGACCGACTCTATGTCTATGATAACTCAATCGAGGATGCGGAAGCGCGTCTTTTGTTCCGACTGAGCGACGGCGAACTTGCCAAACGCTATGTTGAGGAGCTTCCCGACTGGGCTTCAACTATCCTTCCGAGATCGTATACGGCAAAGTGAAGCAAGACATCGAATTGACGATGACGGAACGTGACGTGCCAAAAATTTTAATTTTGACGCGGCCTGTTAGTTTTGAACTGTTGTCATTGGCGGGTGTTAATATTGAAAACCTATTAAAAAGATTGTGACATGAAGATTGCTGAGGCTTTGGCGCAGAGGGCGGATCTGCAGAAGCGGATCGCGCAGATGGACGGGCGGCTTAGGGCTGCATGCCGCGTGCAAGAGGGTGACGAGCCTGCCGAGCAGCCGGCGGAGTTGTTTGGAGAGTTTGACAGGTGTGTCGATGAGCTTGAACGGCTTATCAGGCGCATCAACCGCACGAACCAGAGTGTGGTGCTTTCTGACGGGGCAACGATTGCTGACAAGATTGCGGTGCGTGACGTGTTGAAGATGAAGGTGCAACAGTTGCAGGGGCTGCTGTCGTATCTGTCGGAGCGTGCTGACCGGTATACGCGTCAGGAGATACGATATGTAAATACTGTCGATGTGAAGGATGTGCGACGTCAGGCCGACGATTGCTCGCGGCTGTTGCGTGAGACGGATTGTGAGATACAGTCGGCCAACTGGTTGTATGACCTGATGGAATGATATTTCCGGTGTAGCCGAGGGCGGCGGTCTGAGAGTATGCGAACTCGCTAAGGAGTCAATCTTAGCATTGTGCAGACACACAGGGCATGTGTCACTGTTTTTACAGGGTAATGCCAGTAGGCTATACAAATGTATGATTTACATCTTATTTTTTATTACCATGCGTATGCAGACCTGCGTCAGGGCGAGGGCGGGAAGCGGGATATTACGGAAATGTCAGAGGTGCTCGACTTCGGGAGTGAGGGTGATGGCGAAGCGGGAGTTTACGGCGTCGATTATGCGGTGCTCGAGGGTGAGTATGTCGTCGGCGGTGGCTGTGCCGTCGGTGTTGACTATCACGAGGGGTTGCGTGGGCCATAGCGAGGCTCCGCCCTGTGTCATGGTCTTGCATCCGGCTTTGTCGATGAGCCATGCTGCGGGCACTTTGACGGCGTTGTCGCCGACGATGAAGTGAGGCACTTTGGAGTCGGGACAGATGGCTTCAATCTTTTGGAAATGCTCACATGTGATGACGGGGTTTTTGAAGAAACTTCCGGCGCTGCCTGTTGTGGCGGGGTCGGGGAGTTTGGTGTCGCGTATGGTGATTACGGCGCGGCGCATGTCGGTGGCTGTGGGGTTGTCGCCGACTATTGTCTGCAGGTTGGCGTAGTCGAGGCGCGGCGTCGGACGTGTGGTGAGTCGGAAGTATACTTTGGTGATGATGTAGCGATCGCGTGCCTGCGGAGTCTTGAAGATGGAGTGTCGGTAGCCGAACTGCATCATGTCGTGGTCGAATTGACAATGCTTGCCGGTGACGGTGTCGATGGCGTCGACGCGTGCTATGTGTTCGCCTGCTTCGACTCCGTATGCGCCGACGTTTTGCACAGCTGATGCGCCGACTGTGCCTGGTATGCCAGAGAGGTTTTCGAGTCCCCAGATGCCGAGTGCGGCCAGGTCGCGGCAAAGGTGGTCCATTACGATGCCTGCCGAGGCGGCTACGATGACGCTGTCGTCAGTGACGTGGTCGATGTCGCGCTCGTTGATGCGAGATATCAGTATTGTGCCTGGGAAATCGCGTGTGAAGAGCATGTTGCTGCCTTGTCCGAGGTGTTTTACGGGGCGTGGCAGTGTGGTGTCGGCGAGCAGCTGCTCCAATTCGTCGATGCTGTCGTAGCAGGCTACGCAGGCGGCTTTGGCCGATATATGAAATGTGGTGATGTCACGGACATTGCAGTTATGAAGTATCTCGCTCATGTTGTGCTTAAGTAGCTGTTTGAAATTATTCAGAACAATTGTTATTTTTACAAATATAGTGAGAATTCGCGAGACTATGGCAATAAATGGGGAATAAAGTAATGTGTTGAGCACGGCTTTTTCATTTAAGAAACTGTTTAAAATTCATATCACTTTGCTTTTGGAATCTTGTCGGTGTCTTTTTGTCTATTCTTCGGTCACGTAGCTACGGCTACGCTCTCTCATCACAAACAAAAATCAATCCGACAATCCTTCTCAAAATCTGTATCATATAAATTTAAACAGTTTCTAAGAGATTGTCTAAAAAATAGTGCGAAATAATGTTATTAGGCATAACAAACCCTCAATCAGAGTGTTGAAGGAGAAAAGGCTAATATTATGCACGAAATCAATCTCTATCAGACACATCTGACCGAGGGTCAGTGGTCTTATATAAACAAAGAATTCCTTGAAAATGATAGACGCAAGAGAAAATATTCACTACAATCAGTTTTTGAAGCTATCCTCTACCTATTGGTCAGCGGTTGTCAATGGCGAAGGTTGCCTCACGACTATCCCGCGTGGAAAAGTGTCTATTATTACTACCATGAATGGAGACAAGAGGGTCGTGTCGAGCATTTCCTTGAGAAACTCGTCAGAAAGATACGTCGCAAACGCGGCCAGGCATCAAGTCCGAGTGTTGGCGCGATGGATGCCCAAAGTGTCAAATGGGGTAGCAGACAGGGAGATAACGGATATGACGGCAACAAAAAAGTCAAGGGTGTCAAAAGGAATATCATCACCGACCGCAATGGCTTCATCCTTGCGAGGAAAGTCTGTAACGCCGGTATTCACGATTCAAAAATGGCTCATGAGCTATGCGGACTGGCGGATGATGTATGGGAAGACCTGCGCAAGGTATTGTCCGACCGAGGGTATCGGGGAGACGTGGACAAAGACATTGAAAAAGACTTCGGCATCGAGCTTGAGGTATCCAATACCCCCAATGGAGTTAAGGGATTCCTGCCAAAGCCGCTCAGATGGGTGGTTGAGAGGACTTTCGCATGGCTTGACTCTTGCCGCAGACTCTCCCGGAACTATGAGATACTGAATGAATCAGCGGAAGAAATGATTGATTTCGCCGCCATAAAAATCCTAATCAATAAAAATTTAGACAACTTCTTAATAAACTCCGTAAAATGGGGATGCTGAAGAATGGGATTCCCTCGGAGGCAACCCTTTGCCGGGTAGAGAACGGCATCGATGACCTGGCCATGGCGGACAGTATGCAGGCATTTGCCGAAAACTTCCATAACGAACTGTTCAAGGCATGTCGTGACAGAGAGATGGTCTGTGTGGACGGCAAGGCCGAGCGCGGCACCCTTCAGGAAAACGGACGTAGCCCGGATATCGTCTCGGCCTATTCATTCAACACCGGCATAACAATAGCCACCGAAGCCTGTAAGGAAAAGAGCAACGAGATAAAGGCCGTACCGATACTTCTTGATAAAATAGATATCTCAGGAAAGATTGTCACGGCCGACGCCATGTCTATGCAGAAGGACATTGTCGAGAAAATCAGAAAGAAAGGCGGAGACTTTCTGATAGAACTTAAAGCCAACCGGCCGTCATTGCGATACGGCATTGAGGACAGGCTGGTGGAACACACACCGGTATATTCTTACACCGAAGGTCCCGAACTGGCCCACGGCAGGATAGAGACGAGAACCTACCGCGTATATGACGGACCGGACATTATCGCAGACAAGGAGAAATGGGGCGGAAACATGACCATCATAGAGTATGAGTCATCCACTGTCAAAAAATCAACAGGGGTTCATACCTCAGAAAAACGCCTGTACGTCAGCAGTATGCCCACGGATACTCCGCAGCCCGGAACCATCGTACGCAACCACTGGTCGATAGAAAGCATGCATTGGGGACTGGACCACAATCTTCAGCAGGACAATATAAAACGCAAGTCGACGAGAGCTGCCCGAAACCTCGACACCATACAGAGAATCGTTTACTCGGTGTTCTCAATATGGAAAGGACTTCGCAAAAAAACAATCGGATAAGAATAAAGGCATGGCCGAACTGATCAGACATATCTCGATGAGCTTTACCCGACTAATGCGATTTTTAAGCCAAAAATGAAAAAAATAAGATTTTAACGAGGAGATAAACAACTGAAATACAGATATAACAGATTACCCGCTTCAGCCCGAAGCGGGTAAGGGCAGGTATACGCTTTATTTTATCTTAAATGAAAAAGCCGTGCACTGCACTCAATGTCTGCAAGGAGGTCATAAGGAAAGATTATCCGGATCTTTCGTTAGCACAGTTCAAACGGCCTATGTTTGAATCTTATCTCGCCTCAACAATTATTTCGACCTACGGAAAATCTCCGCATCTAAAAATAATTCAGAAAATAAATCATCGGTTGGCTCAGTTAGCGGCTTAGCCTAGGATGAACAACCTCAAATTTTACCGAATCATTGAAAAAACGGACATTGGTGTTATATGCCTCACTCAACCGTAAATTCCTCTGAATGATAGCTGCTGTAAAAACGACCGGATACATTTGTTCCGAATCTCTCATAATTTATTATTACTGTCCGCTAAACTTTTTTTTGAACGATTGAAAAATTAGGGCTGATACCTATTGCAGGAGTCAGCCCTAAATGGTTATTTTGGTGTCGCCAAACAATCCATGGATAACCATGAGTAAAAGTAGTAATTTCTTCGGACAGCCGATATATGGACAGCTGATAAAATCACTCAATCGTGAAAAAATTGTTGAATTCAGCCGAAAACACGGCGGAGAGAAGTATGTAAAGAGCTTTGACGGCTATACCCATCTGCTTACGATGCTTTATGCGGTAATCCAGCGTTTCGACTCGTTGCGTGAGATAGAGACATCTATGACAGCAGAGGTTCGCAAAC
>SCEG01000098.1 GCA_004102805.1 Muribaculaceae bacterium Isolate-002 (NCI) | reverse complement strand
CTTCGGGCTACGCCCTCAGTCAACTCCGCCCAGGGATATATCCCGATCAGTCAACCCCACACAGACAAAGAGGAAACATCAATCAGTAAACATCACAAACCGAGTCAACCTATTTCAGGAACGGACAGAGACGTAAATTACTTATCGGGGCTTCGGATAATTTAGTAACTTTGTGGGTGTAAACCGACTTATTTTTATGTTTTATGGCAAAAAACGGTAAAGAGGCATATAAGGCCGCCAATGAGCAGTTTCTGAAGGAAATGTCGGCACGACCTGATGTCAGGGAGCTCACAAAAGGGATACTATATCGGGTGATAGCGAGCGGCAGCGGCAAGTCGCCGTCGGCATCAAGCGTTGTGTCGGTCTACTACAGAGGCTCACTTGTCAACGGCAAGGTGTTTGACGACAACACGCGCAACAAGGTGTGTGATGCGTTTCGTCTGCGCGATCTTATAGCGGGCTGGCAGATAGTGTTGAGAAACATGCGCGAGGGTGACAAGTGGGAGGTGTTTATTCCGGCAGCCTATGGCTATGGACCCCGCGGAGTGCATGGCATTCCGGGTAACTCTACTCTGATATTCGAGATACGTCTCGTCAGAGTGGACTGATTTCTCCGGTGACCCGGATATCATATCTGATAATCAATGCATTATCGGGTGCACGAGCCGTGCGTCCCTACATTTTGGCGGCAGTCATCGGAGTTCTGCAACAGGCTCACAGCAATACTAAACTGAGACTGTAATATGAACTGCAATTCAGTCCGAGCCATTACGTCAAGAGACACTGCCGGAAGGGCATGAAAAAACCTCAGAACTGCCTGACAGTCTGAGGTTTTAAGGTTTTGCGGACTATTTTATGGTCCGCGGGTTGCGGAAAGACAGGGATTCGAACCCTGGGTACCCGTAAGGGTACAACGGTTTTCGAGACCGTCCCGATCGACCACTCCGGCATCTTTCCTTTCGGGTTGTGCAAAGTTAAGCAGTTTTGGCGAAGTGGCAAATTTTTTTATGTATTTTTTTTGTGTTTATTTCGGCTACTGCTGATAAGGGCGGTCTGCACGCAGTCGGTGTGGTGATGGCAAATGTGCCGGCGCATTGTCGTTGAGGTTGAACAATAGAGGTTTAGGGGTTGTTGAAATATCATCGGTGAGGGATAGTATATGTATAAAATAAATCTCACGACTTTCTTAAAAGTGAATTTTGCAATCATCGGTTTTACAATCAAATATATAATTGAATATGACTCGTTTATCTGAAATCATGACAAAGGGACTGCTGTCAGCCGCCGCTTTGGCGGGAGGATGCTTCCAGCAGGGAGATGCCTGTACTCGTATAATATATCATGGCAATGACGATCTTATTGTCATCGGTCGATCTCTTGACTGGAAAACTCCCATTCCGACCAATCTCTACGTTTATCCGCGCGGCATGGAGAAGCAGGGTTCCGACAAGCCCGGCGCGGTAACGTGGACTTCCAAATACGGGGCCGTCTACGCTGTAGGCTATGACGGCGGCGTGACCGAGGGTCTGAATGAAAAAGGGTTGTCGGTCAACGGTCTGTTCTGTAAGGGAACGGTCTATGACAACGATTCGACGGTCGACCGTCCGCCGATGTCGCTTGCCGTATTCACTGCGTGGCTTCTTGACATGAACGCCACTACTGACGAGGTGATCGACGTGCTGCGCAAACATGATTTCTCGCTTACGGGAGCTACTTTCGACGACGACACAACCTCGACGCTCCACTGGGGAGTGACTGACGCTTCGGGTCACACGGCTGTAATCGAGTTTGACCACGGCGACATAAAAATATATGAAGGCACTACCGACATGCATGCCATGACCAACGATCCGTCGTGGCCGCAGATGCAGGCTATAGTCAATTACTGGCAGAAGATCGGTGGCAGCAATGCGTTGCCAGGCACAGTGTCGAGTCCAGACCGGTGTGTGCGCGCCAATTATTTTGTGACACATGTCGAAAAGACCGGCGACGCCGATCTCGGTGTGTCGATTGCGCGCACTGTATTGTTCAATTGCTGCGTGCCCTATACATATACGGTAGAGGGTGAGCCGAACGTGTCGTCGACTCAGTGGCGCTCGTTCTCCAATCTGCGTGATCTGCGTTATTATTTTGATGTGGCCGTAGCCAACGGGTTATATTACATTGATCTGAATAAATGTGATTTCCGCAAGGGGGCATCGGTGATGAAACTTGTCACAGCCGACCTGCTCAATGCCTGCGGCGACCAGACCACAATGCTGCAGCCCGCAGCCCCGTTTACCCCGATGTATTAAAGGAGCCTTACGACTTACTTATCGCGGGAGTCTTGGCTGAAGGAATGAAAAATGTCCGGATGCCGTGGCTCCCGTGCTGTGTTGCGACCATAGCATTTATTTATGCCGGTCTGAGAGACTGTTTAAAATCCGTATCATATAAATTTAAACAGTTTCTGAAATCGTAATATTGTCCATCAATTGAAATGTTTTATCCATTGCGGAGAGGGCGGGGGAGTTGTAATTTTGCATTACTACTGGTGCGATAAAATCGCGTTAGTTTAGAAATCATCAAATAAAGAGAGTTCTTTGACATTTTGATTTGAATTGGTTGACAAGTCTTGGTTGGTTAGAAGTTGTCGTAATTCGACACGTTCCA
>SCEG01000097.1 GCA_004102805.1 Muribaculaceae bacterium Isolate-002 (NCI) | reverse complement strand
GCCTCAACAATTATTTCGACTTGCGGAAAATCTCCGCATATCAAAATAATTCAGAAAATAAATCATCGGTTGACTCAGTTAGCGGCTTAGCCTAGGATGAACAACCTCAAATTTTACCGAATCATTGAAATTTGGATATGTCATAAAATGTGCATACATTTGTGGTCTAAATCTATTGCTCGCATTTTAAGAAGTGCGAAATCTTGTGGAGATGCCGCTGTGAAGCGTTGTTGAAGCGGGAAATAGATGATGAAAAGGAAATGTAAGTATGATATAATCTTAGTTTGATGTTGCAAACAACATTTTAATCACAAATCCTGCCTTTTGGCTTTAATCCGATTTTCCTCGTGAGAGGAGTTTTCGGATTTTTTTTGTTTATACGGGTTTGGGTGATGCGCCCGCTCCGCGGTCTGGGAACCACGGTTAATCATGTGCACGAGCCTCCGGCTCTCTGTGGGGCGGCGAAATGTGAGGGAAAGGTCGTTAAAATCGTTAAGGTCGTTAAGGAATGGGATGCGGACGGTTGTACGTTTGTAGTTGAGGTGGGTGTGTTTTTTTTTGTGTCAGAGGGTTGAGAGGGTTTTGTCGAGGTTTTGGCAGGATATGTGGCGTACGTTTATGCCGCGGAATTTGGAGATGGCGCGGTCGGTTGCGGCTATGCATTCCGGTCGCCATCGGCGTGATGATGTTTCGGCGAGTGAGAACATGGCCATTGCGAAGCTCTGTGCGGCGTCGGTGCGCAGCTGTGCGTCGGCGTCGGTGACTATGAGATAGGCGAAGTCGTTGACGCTGAAGAAGTCGGGGTCGGACATTTCGGTGCATATCTGCATGCTTGCCTGTAGTTTTTCGCGGAAGTGGTATCTGTGAACCTGTCGGTCGATGGCTTCGGCGTCGACGTTTTTGGTGTAGGCGAGGTATTTGACCCAGCTTTTGAGTTCGATGAAGCAGAATGTGTGTCCGGAGTGTGATATGGTTATGGCGTCGACAGAGGGGGGCATGTGTATTATGCCTTTTTTCCGGCAATAGATTTCTTTTATTCTGTCGAAGTTGATTACCGGGGTTTTGGCGGGTTGTGTGCAGTAGTCGGCTGTCTGGCACAGTGAGTGGAGCCGGCAGAGGGGGCCGACGAGGGCACGGTGTTGCGTGCGCAGTTTTTTGAATAGTTCCCGGACGGTCATTTTTTTAATTCATAATTCATGATTCGCAATTTGGGGCTTTGAGGTTGCTATTGTAGTTGAGGGGGCTGGGGGTGTCAGTCGGAGAGGTCCATTATTTCGTTGAGCGGTGCTGCGAGTTTTATGAATATGCGGTTGAGGTCGTCGTTTACGCATTGTGTTATGGATGAAGTGCCGTCCATTTCGGTGAGGTAGAAGTCGACGAATTGCTCTGCGCGGAGTTTTACGGCGAAATGGCGTATTCCTTGTATGAAGTAGGGGGAGTGGGTGGAAACGATTACCGGGATGCCTTGTGCGGCGAGTATGACGAGAAACTGCGCAAGGCGTATCTGCCATGACGGGTGGAGGTGGTTTTCAGGTTCGTCCCAGATGAGGGGCCGGTCGGGTGCGACGATTTTGTTGTCGAGGAGAATCTGCAGGAGCCCGAGGCTTTTGACACCGGATGCGACGTTGAGCGGCACTATGTCGTTGTCGCCCTGACGGAACATGATGGCGTGGCGTGCGGAGTCGTAGAAGAATTCGCCTCCGGCAATCTGTGACAGAGTGGAGGACAGTTGCGGCGAGCGAGGGGCGCGCATGTCGGCGGTGTAGCGGAGCAGTTCGATTTTTTCGACGATATCGGCCACATGTGCGGGAAGGAGCAGGGAGGCGGGAGAGTCGGGGTCGCCGAATATGCGGGCTCCGGATACTTTGCCGAGGATGTCGAGCAGGTGGAGGTAGAGCGGTGACTCGATGTAGGTGGCGTCGCGGAAGGCGGAGTGTGCGGAGTGGCGGGTTATGGATGCTTCGCAGTGGCTTATTGTGTAAGACAGCGATGAGTCGGATGCCGGGTCAGTGAGCGAGACTTCAGGGTAGCCTGCGCTCCCTGAGGATATATTGCTGAGAAACTCGCTTCGCAGCATGCTGTCGAGAGCCGAGGCGATTGTGGCGCCGGAGTCGGCCGGCATGGCGATATATGATGAAAGCGCGTTGATGTCAGACTCGAGCAGGTGACGCAGGGAAGTGTCGGTCACGGCTTCGAGAACCGGAGTGAAGTATCGGTCAACGTCGTCGGCAGAGGTTAGAGATGATATCTCGCTGATGAATGTGGAGCGGGAGGCGGGAAATGCTGATTCGATCTTATGGCCGTCGTCGGAAAGGCGTAACCTGAATAGGCGGCTGAAGATGGGGTCAGCGAGGTCGGCTATGGCGTTGTCGCGCGTGGCTGAAGAGTTTCCGCGCGCTGCGGCGATGGCTTTGAGAGTGGCGAAGAGAGTCTTGCCTATGGTGCTTTTGCCGGTGCCGTTTTCGCCTGCAATGACAGCGAGACCGTTGACGGTTACGTCGGCCTGCCGGACTATGTTGAGGTTGCGTATGCTGAGTTTCATGATAATTGCGGTTGCTTGATTACAAATATAATGCTTGGGCAGGATAAAATCAACAGCAATGTGGCATAATGGAGTATAAAAAAGGAAGAAAAGATGATTAAATTTTCAAAATAAAGGGGTTTCGGGCAATATTGTCCTAAATAATTTTTGAGTGCTACTCAACGTGCAGAGGCATCAGCCTTTGCAAAAATGACATCAGAGTAATCCCCCTAAGGCAAAAACGGCTCTTCGGGAGGCGGTGTGAAGGGTTCGT
>SCEG01000096.1 GCA_004102805.1 Muribaculaceae bacterium Isolate-002 (NCI) | reverse complement strand
TATATATAGGTTTGGATTTTATTTTCTCATTTTATGACACGGAGACCGCAGAGTTCAGCAAAAGATTGAGGAGCCTTCTTCCATTTTTTAGGTATTTCTCTGTCTTTTTCGTTCTCAATTGTGGCAAGAGCCTTTTCTTCCTGCTCGGTTGTAATATCAAGATAAACCATAGTAGTTTTGACATCAGCATGTCCAAGGAGAAAAGATATCTGTACGATATTCATGCCATCTTCAAGCCAATGAGAGGCTTTCGCATGTCTTATTTGATGGGCGTGCAGGTTCAATGGGACTTCCGGGCATTCTCCATTAGCTACTGCCGCATATTTATGAAGTCGTTTTGCAATAGCAGGTTGAGTCATCTTGGTGCTAGTCCCTTTTATCCGTGAATAAAATACATAGGAATCCGGATCTAGTTGCGTTGGATGGAACTCCACTATATATTTTTCAAGATGCGCCACAACTTTTGGAAGCAGATAGAGGGTTCTGACCTTATTCCCCTTTCCTATTATCGTAGCGTATGGCTTGGAGGCATGAAGATGAAGATGTTGTATCTTCATAGACAGCACCTCGTCTATTCGTGCGGCAGTGCCATACATCAATATGAGAAACACGAGATCACGGCGTCCAGTTGAAGTATTCGTATCAGGTGCATTCAACAATGCTTTCACCGCATTCTTACTCAATCCCTCGACTTTCTTACGGACTGACCTCTGTCTTGGTATTTGAGCAGACTCGCAGGCCAGATATGTCAGGCTGACATCTTTCTCGGATAGGTATTTGATAAATGCCCTGATGGATGCAAGGCGGTTGTTGCACGTTTCGGAAGAGTTTTTTCTGTCATTCTTCAGCCAAAGTATCCATTCTTCTATGACCTGACGTTCAAGAAGCTTGAAAGAGAAAGTCCTGGCATCAAGACCTTTTACCTGAGTTATAAAATGTAGGAACAGAGACAGTGCGTCATGATGGTTCTTCACTGTATGGGCGCTGCTTGATTGGACGGTTGGCACATAGACAGTCAACCAGTCATTGATATGGCGCGAGAATGCAACGGCCTCTTTATTCGGTTTCTTCATGGTTGACATCGGTTAAATCAGGGACAATGTTATCGAAGGATTCTTGTGTCCTCTCTTCTATAATATCGGAGAGTCCGGGCACGAGGGAGTAGTAATAGGCAGTGCTCTCTATCACACTGTGCCCCATGCTCTTGGACAGATATAACAACTTTGAGTTAAAATCCATGCCGCGGTTAATCCAGTTGTTTATATTGGTTGTGGCATAATGATGTCTCAGCGCGTAGGGAACAGCATGACATGGACTTACATTTTTCCAGATTTTCCGAAAATTGTCAGATACCCATGAATTATCATGAAAAGAGTTATTTCTTGCGGGAAAGAAATAAGTCCGTTCAGGGAATATGTCAGCTATCGCCTTGTCGTATTCCCGCATAAGCTGAAGCATACTATCGTGTAGGACGACAAAGTGCTGGTCATATCCCTTAGATAGCCTGATATTGAGTACTCCAGTTTCAAGGTCGACATCCTCACATCTGAGCAGACGAGCCTCCGTAGTTCGCACTCCAGAACTGTATAGTAGTCTGAAGAATACCGGTATAGATATATTGCGGATTCTGTTTTGTTTGGTCAAAGGGCCGGACAGAGTGTCGCATCCATTGAAAAATCTTCGTAGTTCATCTTCTGAAAAAGCATGAGGGACGTATGTCGAACGCATCTTTTTGGGAAGCTTCGGTGGATTTACGTTGGTCAACCCTCTTGATTTGAGATATTTTACGAAAGCTATTATCGGATAGGCCCTTGTCTGGCACGATTTTCCACTTTCAGTATCCCGTTTGGCGCACCATCCATCAACCATTTGTTGAGTCAGAATGCTTTCGCCCGGATATCGGTGGTGGCAATATCGATCGAACAGACGCATGCAGACTTCATAAGAGGTGACATTCCAGTGTTCAGAAGCGACTCTGAAAGCGATAAACCGCTTTATCAACGGAGCTATCCCCGAAACAAATTCAGTCATGGAATACCTCCTTTCTTACTGGGAACTGCTCTATGCTGAGAGCGCATTCTTTCAGATGGAGAAAATCCGCGCTCAGATATGGGTTCAACGAGGAAGGTGATGAATGGCCCAATACGGACGATACCACGGGCAGAGGAACACCCTCGTTCAGGAGAGATGTGGCGACATGATGCCGGAATATGTGGAAACCTTTGCGACTTCCCTTGTTCTGCCTTATGCCTGCGACTTTCATGATTCTTGCGGCAATATTATAGGTGTTGTCTAAGCGCAAGTGCAGAGGATACTGACTAACAAAGATTTCCTCGGTGCTGCAGGTTGGACGTTCATGGCAGATATAATCGTATATTGCATTGCCGACAATGGGACGTAAAGGTAGTTTCAGTGGGACACCGGTTTTCTCTTGATTGACAAGTATCACATCATTCTCCCAGTCTATATCAGTTAGTCTCAGGCCTAGAATGTCGCAGCCTCTCAACCCTGTGAATAAGGCAATAAGACCGATAGCCTTATCCCGCAAGCACAGATCAGAGTCCCGAGCTGTCAGAACTTTCTTTACACTGGCTATTTCTTCTGCTTTGAGATACTCGATGTTACGACGCTTGCTTCTTGTCATGGGAAGCAATGAGATGAAGTGTTCGCAAACGCCATCCTCAAAGAATGGAGCACAGCACCTGACCACCACTCTGATAACTTTCCTGTAACCACAGCAGTGTCCTGAAAAAGCTGTCTGAATGTGATTCTCACAAGCCTCGCTAAATGTGAAAACACCTTGTGTCTGCAACTCACAGAAGAAGTTCGTGGCGAGGCTTGCCTCACGCTTGATTGTCGTGGCCTTCTTTCCTGACTTTGGCTCTTCACGGCGATAGATGTCTATTGCGCGTTGAAACTCTTTCGAGAGTGTGTCATACTTCTTTTCCCCGCCGCGAGGTGTATTGCCATGGCCCGGTAGAATACCGGTTCTATCGAAATGTTCGATGGTAGCGAAGAGCCTACGCCAATGGTGAAGTGGACGGTGATTTGGATCCGCATCTACTTTGGATCGATAGATGTCTTCATAAGAGATGCCGGGATGAACACTCCGAAGACGTAACGCATAATTAATCGCCAGCCGGAAAAGGTCAATGGTGTACTTTGAGTACCCATTGTCATGAAAGTGTCCAAGCAGAATTGATGCTTTGGATTTTAAATCCTGTTCTTTCATATGAATGAATATTGATTACTGAAATTAATATAATAAAAATCAAAACAACATGATAGAATATTCACTGGATTCCAGTTGATTATATATGATAGTTTGGATTTTATACTTGTTTGGATAAC
>SCEG01000095.1 GCA_004102805.1 Muribaculaceae bacterium Isolate-002 (NCI) | reverse complement strand
TCGGCTATTTCGCCATAACTCATGTCGGTCTCGGCATAATGCCTGAGAACCTCTTCCCGGATTGCCTGACGTTTTTGTCGCGGCAAACTCTGAAATTTAATCATAATTTGACTCTTTTATGAGTCAACTTTTTTCAGGGCAAGACACTATAACCATAGCAGAATATATCCGCCACGGTGCTTTCCGACTCACTATCGTCAGCCGCCTGAGCGAGATTGAAAAGGAGATTGCAAAAGGAATTCATGGCTCAACTCGCAAAAGAGTATATGGAAGGTATGGGAACCAAGAACACCCAGTATCTTGTCGTGCGCCATCTGAATTGCCCGACAACATAGCGACCAATGAAAGCATCGGCAAACTGCTTGATGAAAAGCTGACGGCAACTTCGACCGACGGCACACTCAAAAAAGTCATGGAGCAACTGCCGGGTAGCCAATCGAAAGGAGTTGCGGATGTGCTGTCAGACAATTTGGGAGACAAGGTCAAGGATGCTCTTTATGAGAGATTCCGTAAGGAGTTTGCCGATGAGCGAAAGAAGCTATATGACGTGGTGAACGACCTGTGCTACAAAGCCCAGTCGATAATCTGGGGGCAATGGTGGCGTGCAACCCCACATTAAGTCTATACCATCTTTGCGGTTCTACCTCTCGCCGCCGGAGGATTCGGCTACGGCTTCTTCTATCAGCTCAACGAGAACTCCAAGCTGAAAAGATATAGAATAGCTCTACCGATACGAAAGGCTCTGGTGGGAAGACAAGCAGCAGGAAGATTTACTGCAACGAGAAAAAATCTTTGCTGTCGGCACACAACATGAGCAGGATTCAATTAAGAACCGCACCTGCCAGCTCGAAAAATCCCGACACATAGAAGAAACCTTCCTCTATTTCAACCCGACGGAGAAATAGCATTACTCTAATCGTAAGACAGGCAACCCCAACATCTCTGCCGAGGTTGCCTGTCTTACATGAATATTATTTGTTTTATATTACTTGCGCTATTGACACACCTTAAACCTTGTTTTCTTTCCGTTAATCCGAAGAGTTACTTTCGGATTTGAGAATTGGGTGATGTGGGGAAAGATGAGTGTTACAGTGGCGACACCATTCTTGACGGTGGCCTTAACCGAAGTAGCCTGATACTCTTGACCTCTCCATGTTGGAATGAGTTTTACATCGGAAACAGTATATTGCTCTCCGGCATTGTCGTCTGTAAAGACAATCGTCACCTTGTCATCGTAATTATTGAAGCCCTGACATTGAGGCTTTGCATTTATAGCCATATTTATGGCTATCAGAATAAGTGCGGTTATTAATGTTCTCATATATAATTCTAAAAACGGTTTAACTCATTAGCACCTGCACCTTGACCTCTGTATCGGTCACGAGAAGAATTAAAGGTATATTGCAGTGTCAGCATGAATGTGCGGTTATTTGTCGTATTAAACCTATGTATAGTAACATCCTTGTTCAACAAAGTGGCATCACGGTTGCTCTTATTAAAGATGTCGTTGGCCTCTAAAGTCACGCTGAACTGATTATTGAAGAACGCCTTATAGAGCTTGGCATTGAGATATGACGATGAAGATTGTTTAGTGTTGTCATCGTTGCCGCCACTCATCCACTGCATATCCACATTCAGCCAAATATCGCAGGGAAGATGAATGGCGTTCTGAAACTGCACAAGTCCTATGGAATGGATTGCCACCTTCAAGGGTAAAGCGGTTGATATAATCCACTGTCCCATCAAGGTCTGCATAGCTTGGACGCTGGGTCTTATGGGTATAGCTCATTGATAGCTGCACGTTTTTTATCATAGTTGAAAGCGAGAGCGAGGGAAACAGATTGTTATAGGTCTTGCTCTGATCTTCCTTTTTCTGTCCGTTTTCAAGATATTCAAATTTTATATGTTCATAACGCAATCCAACGCCTAAATTGAATTGCCCGAAAGTCTGACCGATTTCCATAAAACCGGCAATATTGTTTTCGTCAACTCTTGAATCAGCATCGCCTAACAAAGAGGCGTCGGTTTTGTAATCAGATGAGAAACGCGATGATGTGTATTCTTCTCCGAACTCAATACCACCTTTCCAAAAAGGATAGCTGAATACAAGTTTTTCAGCCAGCATACGACTTCTGTTAACTCCAAGAGAGTTTACAAGCGAATTATCCTGAGTGTCGCTTGTTTCATCGTTAAACATGGAGTTTCTGCTTTTTCGCCACATATAATCCATGTTAAAGTCAATACCGAACTTGCCGATCTCTCCATTATAGTATAGATTGGCGTGATGTTTGGGCAGAGTATTGTTGTTACTGCTGCCATACATTGTGATATTGTCGTATGGCTGTCCATCAGCCAATACCCTGCTTATTCCTGTATGTTCAGATTTTTGCTTTGTGAATCCATTAGAGTAATAAGCACCTATCGAATGGCTGTCATTGAACATATACGAAAATCCTGCTTTCCCGAAGAATTCATTTGTTCTCATGGAACCGTCCTGTGTAAGAAGTTGATTCCACACGGTCGTTGATTGAGTCAACATATCGACTCTATTACTGCTTTGGAATTTTCCTCCGATATATCCGAAATTACCGAATAATTCCAGTCCTCCAGTTCGGAATTTGAAATTGGCCTGATCTACCGTGCGAAAATATTTTTGCATCACTCCTTGGGCGCGAAGTGTTCCACTGAAGCCATCTCCCTGCGGGCGTTTTGTACGAATACGGATTACAGATTTTACAGAAGCATCGTATTTAGCGCCGGGATTGGTTATGACTTCCACATTTTTGATGTCAGCCGAGTTTAATTGTGAGAGCTGGGTAAGGTCTTGCACCTCTCGACCATTTATATAAATAGCCGGAGAGCCTTTGCCGAATACTTCAAAATTGCCGTCGCGACCAAGCACCATAGGAACTTGTGTAAGTACATCATTGGCAGTACCGGCGTGTTCAAGTTGCGACCCTGCCACATTGGTAACAAGAGCATCACCTTTGATAGCGGTAACAGGACGGTTGGATTTTACTACCACTTCCCCGAGCATTACGCTTTCAGGGTTAAGGGTTATTATGCCAAGGTCTCCTGTCGGAGGGATATTGAGGGTCTGATTAGTGCAACCAATAGATGACACCTTTACGTATTTGGGATTATCCAGTTTCTCATTGAACAGGAAAACACCATTTTCATCAGTAACGGTACCTGCTATATAGGTAGAGTCTGCTTTCAGAAGAACCACATTCACAAAATCAAGAGGCGAATTGGTTTCGTCCACGACTTTGCCGGTAATACTCTGAGCCATTGTTGTTGCTGTGGCTAATACAGCAAGAATTAAAGAGAATTATTACTGTCCGCTAAACCATATAAGAGTGAGTCCAACATCCTGAACGGTAGAAGTTGGGCTTACTTTTTGTGTTTGACAAGCCCCCTCAGCAGTTTTCGGGCGCCTCGGGTGGCGATTCCGAGGCTTCGGCGAGCATGATTTTCAGGTCTGCATCGGGCTGATTGAGGAATTTTTCGAGATTCAGGTAATACATCAGCACAATTCTGAT
>SCEG01000094.1 GCA_004102805.1 Muribaculaceae bacterium Isolate-002 (NCI) | reverse complement strand
AATCCGAGGTGTACATTTCTAAATCATTTCTTTTAATTGTCAACAAATAAACAATTTAGAAATGTCCTCTCCTTTAGCAGAGGCATTTTTGCTTGTTACTCTTAACAATTGTTATGAAACACCCTCTAAAAGGTGCAACGGATGCTGGATTAATTTCCATCGGAAATATGATATTATCCTACTTCGTAATCTGGAAAGAGTCTTGCCTAAGAGGGTTATTGAAATGTTCTATGGAAAATACCAATGGTGTGCTAATAGTCGCTTGACTTATCGTAACTACTTCAAAAGCATAAAGAAATGAAAAATCTCATAGACAGCGGCATACAACGCTGGCGTTCACTACGCAACCGTAAAATGCTGCAATCATCATATTCAGCATGTTACGCGTTTGTTGGCGTTGGCAGCCATGCACTGCAAAACCTATATCCGGTTCTGCAATATCTCGGAATACGACTAAAATACATTTGCTGTAAAAGCCCTGACAAATTAGCGTTGATTGAGCGACGCTTCGGTGTGAACGCCACTACATCGTTGGATACCATATTGAATGATAGTGAAGTGAAAGGCATATTTGTATGCACCTTCCCACAATCGCACTATGAAATATGCTCTCGTGTGATAGCCTCCGGCAAATATCTGTTTGTTGAGAAACCTCCGTGTCAGACACTTGAACAACTTGAATATCTGATTGCCGCCGACAAACAACAAGTGGCAATGGTCGGTATGCAGAAACGATATTCTCCCATAATTTGGACTTTGAAAAAACAGTTGGCAAAAAGTAAACCGATAAACTATACATTATCGTATCACACAGGATTGTATCCCGAAGGAAATCCGCTCACAGATTTGTTCATTCACCCTGTTGATTTGGTGCTATATTTATTCGGTAATGCTGAATTAAAGTCGGTCCAGCAGATTGACAGGAACGGAACAATGACCATTCAGGGATTAATTTCTCATGGAACAACCAAAGGCTACATTGAATTATCCACCGCTTACTCGTGGACTAATCCAAAAGAAACTCTATATGTCAACACTCAAGCGGGGGAATATCGTTTGGAACAGATGGAGCGACTTTGCTATTATCCACATCCGAAAAGGATTGCCGGAATACCGCTTGAGAAATTGGGTCTGTTTACTAATGCTGAACAGACACTTATAGAACGAAATAACTTCAACCCACTTGCTGCCAATAACCAGTTATATACACAAGGTTTTTTGTCAGAAATCAGGGCATTTGCCGACATGGTGGAACTTTCCGGCGAAAATAGATCTCCATTGTCAAGTATGGACGCCACATACAAATTGCTTTTATCCCTAAAACAATAGTTATGATAAATCCCGTAAAAATAATTGGCTGCTTTTTAGTCGCATTGACACTCTTTTCGTGTATGGACGAGATAGATGCTGTAAATCCGCCCACTTCATCTACTATATCGATATCCGGCACTTTGCCTGTATTGTACATAGATACAGAAAATAATGAGCCCATTGTGTCTAAGGAGGTATATCTAAATGCCACTTACTACCTTGATCCGATGGGAGCGGAAGATATAGAAGCTCTTGGCACAAAAACTGCTCCGTTACCAATGCAAATTCGTGGCAGGGGACATTCGTCATGGAAAGGAGTGAAAAAGCCATACAAAATAAAACTCGGTAAAAAGACTTCCTTGATGGGTATGTCTAAGAATAAGCATTGGGCATTGCTCAAGCCGACGGAAAACACTGTTGCCGGATTACAATTAGGCAAGCTGATGGATATGTCATGGACTCCAGACTTTCGCCCGGTCGAAGTCGTATTGAATGGAGATTATATTGGATTGTATTTCCTTACCGAAACAATCCGCATAGATGAAAATCGCGTGAATATCTATGAACAGCAAGATCAGGAAACCAATCCAGAATTGATAAAGGGCGGATGGCTTGTGGAGGTTGACAACTACCATGATGAATGCCAAATTACGATACCTGAAAACAGTCGGTGGAATCTGACACTTCGCTATCATTCTCCCGAAGACCTTTCGTCTGCTCAATTGCAATGGCTTACCGATGAGTTTAACGCAATCAACAAGGCTATATATTCCACAGACAAAACATCAACGGCATGGGAACAATATCTTGATGTTGAAAGCATGGCTCGATTCTTTATATTACAAGAAGTGATGGATAATCCAGACGGTTTTCATGGCAGCTTCTATCTTCACAAGGACTTGATGGATAATGCCAAATGGGTTGCTGGTCCTATATGGGATCTGGTCTGTTACAATAGAGAGAAGACAGACTATACTTTCAGAATGAAAGTCCATTATGGATTTACTCCTCATTGGATTGGAGAAATAATCCAATATGACAGCTTCTGCCAGTCGGTAAAATCGATTTGGAACGAAGTTTATCCTGATAGACTTTCCGAGATATACTCCTATATAGACGCAACAGTCTTACCTCTTGCCGAGGCATGGGAAAAAGATTGCGAAAGATGGAGTGATGATCCGACGCAGACAGCTCAACTCAGGGCAGACAGAATAAAGAACGCTTTAACTCGTAATGTAGAATGGTTCAACAATCATCTGCCCACGAGCGAATACGCCTCAGATCCATCTATTCAAGGAGTCGTAACTAAAACGCCAATAAAGGTATTCAACCTACAAGGGTTTTATATCGGGGAATATGAAAACGAGGCTGAGGCGATTTCCAATCTGAATAAAGGTGTCTATATCATCAATCGAAGAAAAGTAATAATCAAGTAATATGAAACATCCAATTATTCTAATCATCGCAATAAATTTGGCTGCCATCGCATTGAGTTCTTGCTCAAGCATGGAAGACGCGGTCATGCAAAACCCGTATATTTCATACCTCGAAAATACCGGTTGCTTGTCGCATTGGGATAACGACAACGCTGAGAGTCGGAGTGAAGTCAATAAAGGCTCGTTTGAGATGCTTTTTGAGGAACAGGTTGCCAAATGCAAATTCACATCGCTTGATTATCCCTGTGATTACGAGCAAGTGAACCTCAAAATCGCATATAACGAGGGTGGTATGATATTAATTGAATATCCAACCGCAGATAAGGCTGACTGCCGTTGCGAGATAGATGCATCTTTTACCATTGAAAATCACGGCTTTTTCATTTAAGATAAAATAAAGCGTATACCTGCCCTTACCCGCTTTAGCCCGAAGTGGGTAATCTGTTATATCTGTATTTCAGTTGCTTATTTCTTCGTTAAAATCTTATTTTTTTTCATTTTTGGCTTAAAAATCGCATTAGTCGGGTAAAGCTCATCGAGATATGTCTGATCAGTTCAGCCATGCCTTTATTCTTATCCGATTGTTTTTTTGCGAAGTCCTTTCCATATTGAGAACACCGAGTAAACGATTCTCTGTATGGTGTCGAGGTTTCGGGCAGCTCTCGTCGACTTGTGTTTTATATTGTCCTGCTGAAGATTGTGGTCCAGCCCCCAGTGCATGCTTTCTATCGACCAGTGGTTGCGTACGATGGTTCCGGGCTGCGGAGTATCCGTGGGCATACTGCTGACGTACAGGCGTTTTTCTGAGGTGTGTACTCCTGTTGACTTTTTGACTGTGGACGATTCATACTCTATGATGGTCATGTTTCCGCCCCATTTC
>SCEG01000093.1 GCA_004102805.1 Muribaculaceae bacterium Isolate-002 (NCI) | reverse complement strand
AGTTTACAAACTCAAAATTCTCCGTGATAATCTCCGGAAAGATCGTTTTTAATACTTGCCATTGTTTCATGCCGTAAAGTTAACTATATTTGCAGATATTTTAACAACCGGATATTTACATTGACCCAATCTTAACTACCGTTTTTTACATTGTTTAAATAAATACAAATAGGCATGGCAGTTTACAAAGTACTCATCAAAACAGAAGGAGATTAAAACACTTTTTTCAAAACAGATATGCATAAACTCTTTCCATTTTATTTGGTTGTCTTTATTGCTGCCTTGTTGAGCTGTAATAATAACCGTGCTACGAAATCGCAGGAAGTAGATTCCGGTATTGGACATTGCGATAGAGAGAATCTGATTTGGCTTGGCGATTTAGAGATTGATGCTGACAGTCTTATTGTCGCTGATACCATACCTGATATATATTCCCGTAAAGGTGTATATTTGGATACTTTGCAAATTCAAGTGCTTATAGCAGATAAAATTCCCGATAAAGCACCGCCGAGTGTGTCTTCTATCCGTTTATTTTCAGTAAAGGAACTGTCAGATAGTTTATTGATGTGCGGATATGTTTACGAATATTCCGATATTGAGGATATTTATATGTTTTTATACAAAGACAGGCGCATTACAGATGTGTTAAAGCTCCCAATACAGGAGGAATCAAATATATCTTCCGTTACTGATGATATTGAATATGTAGATTATTTTGAAAGTTTTACTGAATTTATTGATAAAAGCCATTTTACTGTAACTGAAAAAATCTCGACAAAAGGCTGGAATATTGATGGAGAATGTGTGTTTAATACGGGAATGTCTAAAAAAACGCATTACACAATTTCTGCCGATGGTAAAATACATAAGGAAGGTGTTGTTAAATCCCAAGCTTCTATATAATCCTCTCGTTCTTTCTCGCACCTCATATAGTGGCTGATTATCAAATCAGTTGATTGAGAATTCTCCGGTTAGAGTTCCTTCACTAAAATTTAGCGTAAAAATCCCTGTATATACATTTTTCTCTTTGTCATGTGATATAAACTCAAATGACCCATCTCTGACTATTTCATTCTTATAATCTGAATATGACAAAATAGTAGCGTATGAGATTTTGTTATCGTGACAATAGCGTGTATAGTCCCAGTATGCGGGTTCATCATCAGATTCCCCAATTTTAATATACTTGATGGCTTGCGGCTGTGTGAGATATTCCCATGGATTATTAACAAACAGCTTGACTGTAACTGCGTAAAGAGGAGTGCCCCCTCGTTCTTTACTCAAAATGCTTTCAAATTCAATGGTATATTCATTCGCAGTGAGTGACGGTGTATTTATCGAATTAGGGCCAATGTTAAAAGGCGTTTGATCAATCAATGTCTGTCCGTTTAATTCAGCCTCACATTTTGATTTGAAATATAGAATATCGTCATTTTTCTCACAAGAAGAAACAACACATATAGTTATGGCAAGCAAAAGTATTATTGCCGATAATTTTGATCTAATCCTCATTTGAATTCAGATTTTGTATTGATTTCACAAAGATACATATTTTCCGGCGCAAGCCGAAATAATCTTATGTCAATCCCCTCAATTTCAATTACAATGAGACTAAAATTCGGAGAACTCAACATCACTCCAAAAGTTGAAGTTCGACTCCCAAAACTGGACTACACGGTCAAGGATCTCAAAGAGGCTATCTTATTCCCAACCTATGGTATATTCTATTTCCCTGCCACTTGGCAATTTTTCAAAATAATCATCCACAATAGATTTCGTAGAGCTTGTGGAAATATTGTAAGAATAGTCGGTTGTATAGATATTGTCGACTGTGGCATTTTTTACCAATCCTTTTGGTTCTACTCCAAAACGCCCCTGATAATGTAATGGCGTATAATAGGCACGAAGGACCGGATACTGAATTATCGGTGCGTAATCAACTCCGATGCCGTCATAATATGTATATTCGCATACCTTTGATGGCGAGGCCGGATTTGTGTATTCTTTATATTCTATAAGATTATTGTTGTTCCACACAAAATCAATGTTCCATTTGAGCGGATGAGTATCATCGCCGTTGTCAATGATTCGTTTTTCCACTATTCGGATTGATTCCAGTTGCTTCGCAACATTGTAGTTGAAAACAACAGAATATCTTTTTTTCATGAACAGGCTATTATCTTCTACACGGTACATCCCAACAACACCCTCCGCAGATTTTGCGGTGCCATCAATATTCAAGGATAGTATTTCCTCAAATATCCACTTCTGGTCTCCATGTAATTCTTCTGCGTTTATCATTACGGAGCTTCCGTTTATATCATAGTCATACGAAGCGTTGGCGATTGTTTTGGAGGAAGGAGTCTCCAAACAATGCCATTCCTTGATATTGCCTTCTGAATTATAATCGAATGTTTGGGTTAATTCATCTGAATGTATAAATGATATTCTGTACTGAGTTGATGCTGGAGTTGGTTCGTCATTATTGTTGCATGATACAACCACCATGCTTAATATGGCTATCAGAGTGCTTAAATATTTCATTGTGATATAGTTTTCGATGAAATATTAACGAGAAAAGCCTTCGAATTATTGTCTTTTCTGACCTTTATATACAACGGTAACATCGTGGCGTAAAATCAATTCACCATGCCCAAGACCGCTTACAACATATCACTGAAAGGCTACGTCGGGGGCTACGACTTCGACCGTGCCACCGTTGATAAGGAGCTTGCCAAGAACGATAAGCGCGTGAGCCGGATTAACCTTGTGCTCGACCACAAGGCGACCAACAAGACGCTCAAACTTTGGGCGTTCATCTCCCAAGTTATTTCATTCCCAGGGAATGATGCTTGCACAGGTAGACTCGCCGCTCGCTATCGAGGACGCCCAACGCAATTTATTGGATATGGAAGATGATGAATAGCAGAATTTTGCTAAATTTGCGTTATGAAATCTAAATTTTACAGTTTGGTCTTGTTGTGTGTTGCAATGTTTGGTACATCATGTAACGCGCATAAACTTACATCCACATCAAATACCAACGTAGAGTCGGAAATATTCGCTAACCCCGAACAGACAGCTTATTATTTACACGGTGGTGATAAAGGTTTACTGAGTGATTTATATACCGCATTGTTAAATACTGCTCCCGTAACACAGGAATGTATCAAAGCTCGTGCCGTTGTAAGATTCTGTATTTCAGAAGATGGGAATATTGACGCTAACAGCATAAAAATTTTACGGAACAAATCTGTACCTGAAGATTATATGGATGCAGCCATTGAAGCAATCAAAAAACTGGGTAAATTTGAGCCTGGGAAAATAAATGGTGTGCCTAAAAAAGTATGGTATAGTCTACCTATCATATATCCTGTTCCATTAGATAAAATCATTACAAACGAATAGAAAGCTCGTCTTTTACAGCATAGGACGGCTTATGTATCTTCGCGGTACATAAGCCGTTTTCTATGTCATATCCCAACGCTATCCCCCGACAATGAGGTCGAAAGCCCCAAAGCAGATAAAAGCGGAAACGAATATTACGATAAAATATCGTAGAGGCTTCGACTTTATGATTTTGTATTTGTCGCAAACCAACAGCAGAAGCTCCGCTACAACTGCAATTATTATGTAGACATACCAATGTTTAAGCATAGCCTTTTGATTTTGAAGTTTTCTTATTAGACGCTGTCCGTTCCTGAAATAGGTTGACTCGGTTTGTGATGTTTACTGATTGATGTTTCCTCTTTGTCTGTGTGGGGTTGACTGATCGGGATATATCCCTGGGCGGAGTTGACTGAGGGCGTAGCCCGAAG
>SCEG01000092.1 GCA_004102805.1 Muribaculaceae bacterium Isolate-002 (NCI) | reverse complement strand
TTCCGACGATTATGCAGAAATTATGAGGATACATTGGAGGTCGCACGACAGATGGTTATTATTGCAGGTGTGGCAATGCTCCTAAACAGACTTCCCACAAATTAACAATCGTTATGAAACACCCTCTTAATCCGTTGAGCATCGCTTCCTTAGTGCGAGTTGTTGCCGGGTTAAACCGTTGCGGTTCGTTCCGCATTCAACAGCAGGCTTTTCATAGTGGTTCCGGATTCTGAGTCCGGTCTTCTGATCAGGTACCTCGTTATTAGTGTTACAGTGTCAATATCGGGCATGGCATCCGTCAGGGAGCATCGTTCCTGTTCCGGTCTATAAAGCTGAACGTGTCGCTTCGGGCGTGCGCTGCCTTCAATCGTTACATAAAGATAACAAGATTTTCCGAGATTTCCAAATCTGCACAATCTCCCGTCGGCGGCTGACATTGTCGGCTATCGGGTGTGTATGATGTAGGTATGTCGATAGCGTCCACAAGTGTCACACCTGAACATGGACACCGATGTCGGTGTAAGGTTCGGGGAAGTACCCACACACCGATTTGTTCGCAAGGTATTGCGCATCCGGCTTCGAAGTTCAGGCACACACCTCCGGGTATTGTGCGTCGGGTCCGGCTCATAGAGAGTCAGCCCACTCTTGGGCTGCGGGGTATGTCTGCGGCGGATAAGGGCGCAACCGTCACGGCAGAGCAATCTGACGCTCCGCTATGGTAGCGAAATTTGCCACCGCAACTTTCCTAACAAAGCGTTGTTCAAAAAAGTTCACGATTCAGCGAAAAATGTCATCCATAGCCAAAAGTAGTGCATTAGCGGTCATGGCAATCGCTGGCTCTAAGTCCTTTTTCAGCGGCAAAGATAAGTCGCAATTCTCAATCCCGCCAAATATTTTCCGCCGGATATAGCTCAAGGTTGTATATGTATATCTGGATATATAACCGATATAGCAATGGTCGCCTCACAATTCTCCGGCAAAGATAATACCACCTTATCAGACTTTCCAAATTATTTCGTGCATGGTTCCCGTTATTCCGTTTTGGCTCCCTTCTTTTCCTTTCTGAGTACCCTTTGTCTCCTAAAATATGCTTATAATCCTTTTGCCCTTTAGTTCGCCCTTTGACGGTTAATGTTTAGTTCTAATTATCAACATGATAAGAGGATGATTTCAAGTTGAAATGGCTTATAAGGCGTAAAAGTTCGCCCTTTAGTTCGCCCTTTAAGCGTTCTCTCCAAGATAATACACTACATACCCTCTTCCTCCTTCTGCTCTCAATTTTCCCTGCTGTTTCAACTCCTCAATAAAATTACGAAGTTGCTTTTCCGACAAATGGTTTCCAATAAGGGTATTTATATCAGCCCGCTTTGCCTTGCCATATTTGACCATAAAAGGATGAAGTACAGCCCATACCTGATTGATGTCCCAATCGGTCTTTAACGAATAGGCTGCCAAATCACCACTCAGTTCATAATATTTGCGGGGTAGAATGTAGTATTGTGCGTTGGTCTTGCCATGCTTCTCTATGAATCCAAGTTTTTCAAGCTTTAAGGCTATCTCCTTGTCAGATGGTCGTTTTGCTCCATCCCGTATTTCACATAGAGCAAGCACCTCAAACACCGTAAGTTTCTTGTCATCCGGCAGTCCATCCTGAATATCCTGCACATAAAGGGCGAATCCGGTATCCTTCACAGTGGCTGATAATGTCGCAGTAACATTGAACTCGTCAGTCTTTGAGTAATCCGGAGCAGGCTTCCCTTCTGAAAGCGTGTATAGAAATATCTTGTCAACTCCTTGGCCGGAGCGTTCTACGATACCGGTCTTGGACAGAACATCAGCGATGAGCCTGTTTCGTGGCATACTCGGAGTAGTCAGAAGATTATCGACTGACACGCCATGAGGAAAACCGCCACCATTGATGATTGTGAATTTTAGAGGATATTGCTTGATTACAATCTCACTGCCAAATCTATAATCTCTATGAGAAAAAGCGTTATTAACAATCTCTCGTATAACGTCCTCGTTGAAGAAAGGAATGTCGAATATGTACGGACCTTTTCTTACCGGCACGGAACCGTTACGTCGATTTATTTCCTCCCAAAGCTCGTCAATCAGAAGGAAGAACGGCTGACCGAAAGATTTTCTGTTGTCAAAGTGTATCTGGCTTTCTGTATTGCGATATTCAAGCATTACTTTTGCCTGAGGATAGAAACGCTCAATCACTTCTTCCTTGCCGACCAGCAGTAGCGCGGCATTCGTAACCTTATCTCCAATTATCAGCCTAAGGTCGCTTAATGCCTGTGCATCGGACAATGATGTAAATGTTGGATTCTTCTGCTTTTCAGCGTATCTTTCCTTCATCACTTTGATTGCCTCTTTGTCCAGGTCATCAATGGTGATACCTTCGCAGATGTGCTCCGAGAAATCAGGCTCCTGCTCCTGAATGATGGAGATGAAAGTCTTGTCATCCATTGGCTTCAATTCCTCTCCCACACGCATAAGTGCTACGTCCTCGAATTTGAATACCTTGCCAATCGGATGCGGAGGAACCTCGATTACAAGCACTCGCCCGGATTTTGCTTCCTCGTCCTCATACAATTCGTAGATGTCGGGGCGTATGCCCATATCCCGATATATGTCACTCTCAAGTTGCCCGATACCGTTAAGACACTGTTTTGTGCCGATAACCGTATGAGGATAGGCATCGTGCATACCTATGACGATACGACCGCCACTCTCGTTACAGAGAGCAGCGACATATCCGAGGATACACCGGCGACGCTCCTGTGGTTTGTCTTTACCCGCACCGTTATAGGATACGTTTCCGTGTTCCCCTTTTTTGAACTCAACGTGGTCTTCCGACTCACGCATTTGTTGAAGTTGTTCTATTGTATATCTGGGCATTTTCAGGATTTTGTAGAGAATTCTACCTTTAATTTGTTGAAATCAAATACATATACTGTCATTTCAGGTGCAACTGATGAATAAAAATCCATAATTTCGTGCTGACGGTTTTCGGTAAATTCATCTAATACAAATGCAACAATAAATTTAGTTGCAATACCTTGATCTTTGAACATCTGTTTATATCGTAACATTTGCTCTAACACACTCCTCAACCTTTCACGAGAGATGGCATTTCTTACATATTTGCATTCAAAAATATAAAAAATCTCATCCTTTTGTGCAAAAGCATCAAATATATATCGATGGCGGTTTAAAACATACTGAACTTCCCTTTGAAATTGAATGCCATAGATACTCTCTATTTTTTTTACGGCTAATTTCTCTACATTTTCTACTATTGGCATCAATGCATGGACTTTTTCTGTAACATTTTTTGTTTCTCTGAGGACATTGTTCCCATGGGAAATTATTTCTACTGCCTCCTTCCTAAGTTTTTCAGTGCTCTCTTTACCGGTTAATTTTACAAAATTTGCTTCATCTGAAAAATCTTGTGGGCTATAAAGCTTTTCGTGGTGACATATAACCAAAAATAAAAACGCGATCAAAATAACTAAGGGGAAACCTATAATGAAATATATGAATGGCAATCTTTCAGAATCTCCTTGCAGCTGACCTAATCCTATTGAAAAGACAATGCCCGCAATTAGATAACAGAGGGTAATAAACATCCCCAATATTCCAAGAGGATTATGGAGATAGTGCTTGAGCGTATCTTTAGTATATAGATTGTTCATTTATTGCGCAATTATTTTTTTGCAAAGATACAAAATTATGCTGAATTATCCGCTTTTAGTGAGAGGATTAAAGGCTCACCACCCACGGCTCTGTCCGTTCCTGAAATAGGTTGACTCGGTTTGTGATGTTTACTGATTGATGTTTCCTCTTTGTCTGTGTGGGGTTGACTGATCGGGATATATCCCTGGGCGGAGTTGACTGAGGGCGTAGCCCGAAG
>SCEG01000091.1 GCA_004102805.1 Muribaculaceae bacterium Isolate-002 (NCI) | reverse complement strand
ATCAGAATTGTGCTGATGTATTACCTGAATCTCGAAAAATTCCTCAATCAGCCCGATGCAGACCTGAAAATCATGCTCGCCGAAGCCTCGGAATCGCCACCCGAGGCGCCCGAAAACTGCTGAGGGGGCTTGTCAAACACAAAAAGTAAGCCCAACTTCTACCGTTCAGGATGTTGGACTCACTCTTATATGGTTTAGCGGACAGTAATATTTGAAAATACTACAACCAAGATGAGCAAAAGGTTCCTCAACTGGCTGATTTTAACAATACGCACTGTGGCGTTGATTCCGGGCAAAGTCAATTTTACCCAGCTGTCGCGCTATGGCGGTCGTACAGCCAAGACCTTTGCCTCCAATTTCAAGACATCCGTAGACTGGATGAAAGTCAACATAGGTATGGCGCAGGATTGTTTTGGGCCGGCCGATGACATGGCAGTGGCAATCGATCCGTCGTTCATTTCAAAGTCAGGCAGCCTGACGTATGGCATAGGCCGTTTCTGGTCAGGGGTGGCACAACGTGTCAAACGCGGTCTGGAGATAATGGCGATCGGGGCAATAAGTCTGAGTAAACATACATGCGTGATGCTCGGTGCTGTCCAGTACCGGGCACAGAACGAAGCGGTCGATGGCGTGATGGCCGGATTTTGGGGTAAATGCTTTTGATGTCAATGAGTTACGGGCGAATGTTTGGCGTGACAAGAATTAAAACGAAACGTGCGAAAGTTTACATGGGCTTACGTTTGGTTTACGTTTGAGGGGTAGGGGAGCGGCTCTGGTTTACGCTGGGCTTACGTGGGGTTTCCTTGCGTTTACATCGCGCTTCATTAACGGCGTTGAACCGGGTGGTATAGTCGGCTCCGCGCCGGCTTATTTAATGGCTATTCCATAAATTTGTATGTTGAAAAGGTTGCAAATAGCGGTTATATGTGTATATTTGCGGAAAAATTACGTACTATGCGACAGACGAAAGTGATACACGTGCATCTGATAGGTAAGCGGAAAGACCTGTATTTTGGCTCCATAGCGGCCATTTACACGGTTCTGACGGCAGAAGAGGTGGGTGCGGGCTATGATTACATGAGGCGCGCCGGATTGTCCGGCGGCGGCACCGTAGTGACTAAAAAGGCTATAATCAAGCAATCTACGCTTATAACGAGCCCTCGCGGTGGTAGCCACGGTTCTGATGATTGAATGGCGTTATAAGGCGGTTCTGACGGCGTTTTAATGCCATGGTAAGAATAGGGTAGGGTGACCTCGGCGGTTGCCCTATTTTTATGCCCAAAAGAGGGGTGTTTTGGGTTTGGTGTGACACTTGGTGTGACGGTTTGGTGTGACAGTTTGGTGTGACAACTGCAAAAGTTTGGAGTGACAAATTCGGGTTTTCGGTCGGCAAATAGCTGAGGGGGTGAAAATGCCCGTTAAAACGGAATGGATTTCAAAAAACGGCGTTTCAAGTCGAAGCAAATACCCTATGTTTTTGGAGATACAGAGGGGTAATCCGACTAAAATCAAGAGCTTCCGAGGCGATGCAGCCGAAAGAGGGGAGGGTAGGGGTTCGGAGGGGTGCCAAGGGGTGGCGTGGAGGGGTCAATTTAGATGGCATGGCAGTTGGCTTAGCTGCCAAAGTTCGGATGGGTTGAGAAGTTTCAAGTCTCGACAGTTTCCGGCGTCATAGAGCGGGCATAAGATTGGATGTTTTTTGCGTCCTGCTCCTGCATTTGTTCTTTCTCTTTCTCCAGTATTGCAATCGTTGCCTTCAGTTTGCCTATCTCCTCACGGAGATTTCCAATTTCCTGATCTTTTGATTGAATCTTGTCTTCGTATAGGTTAATCATATTATTATGAACTTCTAAGGGCACATTAACAAGGATTGGTGAAGATTCTGATTTTGTTATTTCAGGGTCGTTTTTTGAGGCCTCTTTAGATGCTATGGTGGGGGTCACGGTCATTTCGCCCATGCCAGTTAGAAGCCATTGGGCAGAATATTGGGGATAATTTTCAACTATTGCTTGAATCCATTTAGATTGTATGTCGGTGCCGTTGCTAATGGCACGGGATAATACTCCCTTGCTGGCTCCAATAGCCCGCTCAAGAGCACCTATTGTAATGCCCTCGTGGAGGGCTAATTCCTTTATTCGGGGGAGAATTTTACACATCGGTTGAAAATTTACGGATTAAAATTTTGTTAGTTGAAAATTTTCATCTATCTTTGCAGCGTGTTCCAAATGGAACAGGCGGCCAAAGATACAAAAATTCGGCCATTTTAACAAATCAAAAGATATGAGCGGCAACGACGAAATCAAGGAATGGCAGACGCAGAGCGTCAAGCACAAGGTTGCCTTCGTGCTGATGATGGACGGAGTTTCCTTCAGCTACACCGAAGAAGACGGTATAGTGTTCACAGCGCCGGACTTCTATGTGGAGAACCTTATCCGCCGGCTGATGTGTGCCCACGGCTGCTCCTTGAAGCCGATATTCACCGAAATAAAGCAAGACGACCATGAGTAAGACAAAATCAGCAGCAACAGTTTACGTGGCCAAGATATGGCACAGTGACTTTCATTTCTCACGAATCTTCACCTCTCGTGGAGATGCTGAGAAAGCGATTGCGGAGGCTCTAAAAAGGCAGAGAAAAGCGGCGAATACATAAGCGACACTTCAATCTGTGAGATGCAGCTCAACGGAACAGAGTTTATAAACACCTACAGCAGGTGCCCGGAATTTTAATTTAAGAAATTATGAGTGAGACAATGACAAAAGTAATCAAAATCAACGACATCAACCGTGAGGAGATTTTCAACGCGGCCTATGCGGGCAGCTACTACACAATAATAGGCTGCGGCGGAGAACTCGCTGAATGGACGGCAGGCTACACGCAGCTTCTTGAAGAATTCGGAATCGGAAAGCCGACCAGGTTCATAACATTCACGGGTGCTGACATGAATGCGCACTACGGGCTTACGGGTAGTAACGCATACCAGGAAAATCTTACCTGCCTGATGTTCCCGTTGGATGGCCTTGACTGCGGGTGCTTGGCGATGTTTCGGCTCCGAGCTCAAGACAAATGGTTCGATGACATAGTTGACAACAACCAACGGCGAGAGGAGGCCTGAATGATATAAGGGTTAGACCCAAGAGAGGGCGATCCTGCGGATAAAACCGCGAAAGCCGAAAGGCACAACGTTTGAACCGCCGCCGGAATGCAAGCCCGGCGGCACTCGGGCCGGCCGGACGCTTGAGCGACCATGGCGCGAATACCGGGGTTCGACTCCCCGGCGGCTCACCAAAATCAACAATGATGAAGCAAAATTCAGAACGAAGAACCGAACGGGCGGTCACGCTGCTGTTGCAGACGTTGGCACGCAACCTCGAGGACACCGGAACTATCCTCGATGAATTCGAGGCGACACATGATGAGTATGAGAGCGACCAGTCGAAGCAATACTCCGCGCTCGTGGCCGGTCACTTCGCTCTGAAAGAGGCCATCGAAAGAATCAACTACCAACTAAACAAGTGAGACTATGGACAAAATATGTAGCCAAGAAAAATTAGCCGAGTATTACAACGGCCTTAGCAAATCCAAGCCGGTCATGAAAGTTGGAATATTTCCGACTCTCCCTGGACAAGAGCGTCAGGTACTTCAAGCTTTAGAAGACGCAGGACTGCTTGATACAGTCGATGTAGAAATATACCCCGTTCACGGCCAACCGAAACGGCAACAGACACCCTTAATGACCATGCGTCATGTCCATCGACTTGAACCAGGAAAGGACGGGAGAGCCCGATGTCACCTCTGCGGTCAAAGCTACCCTTTAGATCCGACAGGCAAGATAGATGAGGTTCAACTCTTGCGAGAAACGCTTCTTGAGACTCATCTATAAGAGAAGTGATTGATATTTTTAGAATGTGAAGTGGTACCATAGTAATTCAAATTGGAATGAGCCACAAAGATACGCATAAATAACAAGATAAGAGAGACATGAGAACAAAAACGAAAGTAAAGACACGAATGATTGTCCGTTCCTGAAATAGGTTGACTCGGTTTGTGATGTTTACTGATTGATGTTTCCTCTTTGTCTGTGTGGGGTTGACTGATCGGGATATATCCCTGGGCGGAGTTGACTGAGGGCGTAGCCCGAAG
>SCEG01000090.1 GCA_004102805.1 Muribaculaceae bacterium Isolate-002 (NCI) | reverse complement strand
GTGCGAAAAGTGTTATATTTGCCATAGGAAGTAGTTGAGTTGGTCGCTCACTACTAAGGTAGTCATTTTTTGCCTTAGTAACTACTTCCTATTTTTATTTTTGCCCAAAACGTTTAGGACAATATTGCACCGGGGTGGGAAATAGGCTGGCGAATATCAGATAAATTCTGGAATAAAGGATATGCTACGGAAGCGGCGATGGCGTGTATAAAGTATGCACAGGAGAAAAAATTATGCAATAGACTATACTCCTTTACTGCCGTACCTAATATTGCGTCAGAAAATGTCATGAAGCGCATAGGAATGTCTTTTGAAGGGCTATTCATGCTCCCGGCATTAGCCGAAGGTCATTGGTTGAAAGAACACAAATTGTACTCTTTAGATTTATAATGGCACTGACCTGTCCCGGAAAGGCGAGTCTGTGATATGCCGACAACGCAGGAAGGCGACATATCACTGTCTCGGCTCGTGGACTGCTGTCAAGCGGTAAGTGAGGGAGCGTTCGTAAAAATCCTTATGCAGCAACGGCGAGAAAGAACACGGATGAACGGCATATAGTCTCAGAGGTAGAAGCAGCGTCCCCGATGCTTACCTCGGAGGCGTTGCCGGTTATCGGTGTTCCGCCGGTGCCCATAGGCGCGATGCGGTCGGGAGGTGTCAGTGGCTCGTCCACCGTCACCTTTTGACGGCATCCCGCCGCCAACCATGAAGACCGCTCCCTCTCTTACCGCTTTCGCGGTGATTGTTCTATTCGATTGCATGTATCAAGACCATATTATGCAACAGTGGTTACAGTAACAGCTGTTACACTAACGTACAATTATAAAATGAAAGAACAAGAGATCAGTCGCAATAAAGCATTATTTCAGTTAAAAACGCGCTCCACACGTTTGGATAAATAAAATATTTGTCGTAACTTTGCGCAAATAATGTAATCATACGACAAACAATGATTCTTAGAGCCACATTTGAAAACATATACTCTTTCAAGGAAGAGACTTCAATCAGTTTCGTTGCCGGGAAAGGAACGGTTCATCCTGCTCATGTAAGCAGAGCGCAGAAACGTGACGATATATCGGCATTGAAAATCGGTGTGATTTACGGTGCAAATGCCTCGGGCAAGAGCAATGTAATCAAAGCAGTTGCTTTGCTCCAGCAGATTGCATCGGGAAGATTTCCTGCCGGAGATTTCGAGCCTTTCAAACTTGTAAAACCGATTAATCCTGTCTCAAAGATTGAAATTGAGTTCAAGACCGGGGGGCGGTATTTCGCTTACGGCATGGAGTTCTCTATAAATGGCATCAAGGAGGAATGGCTTTATGAGATTAACAGCCGCAGCGACAAACTGATATTCACACGAAAATCCAATCAGGATGGAAACGAGTTTGAGTTCGGCGACATTCATGGCGATTCATCAGTGGCTCAGTTTGTAAAATTCCTTGGTGAAGGCACTCCGGCTAAAAAGAGTTTCCTTTCGGAATACATCGAGCGCAACGGAAAAGGAATGTGTGCGATAAAGACTGCCTATTTATGGTTTGCCTCGGGTCTGCGCATAATTTTTCCGGGCACACGGTTCCGTGGCATATCGTTCAATGCGGAACAGGATGAGGATTTCCATGAGGCTACACGTCGCCTACTCCAATATTTCAACACTGGCATTGTGGATATTCGGCGTTTCCCTGTCCGGTCAAAAGAGGAGACCAACCTACCCGACCGTCTGCTTGACAAAATTATAAGCAGCTCAACTCCGGGACGTACGGCTCTGGTGGCGGCTCCGGAAAGTAACGAATGCTTCTTCTTTGATTTCAAAGAGGACGGCACATACACTATATACAAGCAGAAGGCGGTACATCGTAATGATGCTGACGACGAGGTCGTTTTTGAAATGGACGAGGAATCTGACGGCTCAATCAGGCTTCTTGATTTCATCCCTATGCTTATCGACTTGGGGCAGAGTGAAGTGGACTATATGATTGATGAGCTTGACCGCAGTATGCACCCCCTGTTGTCGCAAAAACTAATAGAGTGCTATCTCCACGAACTTTCATCGGAAAGAGATACCCAGCTTATAATATCCACCCATGAGTGCAGTCTTCTCAATCTTGACATGATTCGCTCCGATGAGGTCTGGTTTGTAGAGAAAGACAAGGACGGAGCATCCCGCCTTGTGTCTTTGGCAGAGTATAAGCCCCGCGAGAATGTGCAGAAAGGATATTTGCAGGGCAGATACAGTGCCATACCGTTCTTCGCACCGATTGAAACCCTAAACTGGCAGAAACATGAGAAAGCGTAAGGATTTTGTACGTCTCGAAGGTGTGCGTTCCGCACGCCTTGTCGTGATTGCCAGCGAGGGGCGCTGCACTGAGTCGATATATTTTTCGGCTGTGAAAGACCGGCTCCGTGCTCCGAATGTTCATGTTGAAATATTGGCCCGTGATTCCAATGAATCATCGCCTGAGAGCGTTCACGCCCAGATAGCGGACTTCATGCGACAATATAACATAGAGGATGATGATGAACTATGGCTTGTCATAGATCGTGACCGCTGGCATGAGCGTATGCTCTCGCAGGTGGCCCAGCTATGTGCGCAGAATCCACATCTGAATTTCTGTATGAGCAATCCCTGCTTTGAGTTGTGGCTACTGCTACATCTTGAAGATATAAGGGAGTATGACGAAGTGACTTCAAATGAGCTTGCCATGAACAGGAAGAATAAAGCCGGGGTGACTTGGCTGAAGAAACGTATGCGAGACCTTCTTGGTTCCTATTCTGAATCGAGCTATGACGCAGTACGCCTTCTGCCACATGCACCGAAAGCAATGTCCATAGCACGGGAACTTGATGAAAATCCTTCCGACAGGTGGCCTCAAAACGTTGGCTCGCGTGTTTACCTACTCATGGAAAGCATTACAGGAAATAGTCTGAAATAAGCTATGGGACATTATTGCTGGAAGTGCGGTCAGTATCTCGCCAATGAGAAATTCTCGGGCAAAGGTCACGCTCGCCATATCTGCAAGAAGTGTATGGCGGAGGAACGTGCCCACCGTCGTCAGATACTGAAAGAAAAGCGGGAACGTGGCGAAATACCGGAATTGAAATTGAAGCCGGTGTCGCAGGAGGTCATAGACTATGTTGAAAAGGGAATAATTCCTCGCTATGCCGCCTTCGACAAGGCGCATCAGGAGAGCCATGTCCGCATGGTCATTGAACAGAGCATAAAACTCGCCGAACATAATCCGGCAATGAATTCCGATATGGTCTATATCATAGCGGCATTTCATGATCTCGGTCTTGTCAACGGCAGGGAGAACCATCACAAGGACTCCCGCACGATACTCGAAGCGGACGAGTTTGTAAAGTCGCACTTCACCCGCAAGCAGATTGTGACTATGGGTCGCGCCGTTGAAGACCACCGTGCATCCAATCAGAAGAAGCCTCGCAACGGTTACGGAATGATTGTAGCGGAGGCAGACCGCTTTATCGAGGCGGATACGATAATCCGAAGAACCATTCAATATGGTCTTGCAAATTATCCCAAACTCGACAGAGCCGGACACTATCAACGGACAATCGAACACCTCAACGAGAAGTACGGCCCGAAGGGTTATTTGAAAGTCTGGATACCGTGGAGCGACAACGCCAGGAACCTAAAGAAACTTCATGTGCTGCTCGCCGACAGGAAGAAACTCGAAGAGATTTTCAACCGCATTTTCGATGAAGAAAACGAGTAGAGACAGGCCTCCCCGTAGGTCTGTTTTCATACCCGGTTTCACCATCCGATACACTTGTCTGGCCCAGTCGAATCAGTCGGTGGCCGACATCCTCAGACGCATCTTCTTCACTTTCCACCGTAGAAAGTAACAGGCGCACACGGATGATAGATAAACGCCTAATATTCAATGCTATTATTGTAGATATGGCATTTCGATCAAGACTTCTGTCAGGCTTACTTTCGGCGGTACAAATTCGATGGCTGAAAAATTTACAGTTACTTGAAATTCTTTTCTTGTATTTTAACACTCTATGTCGTGGAAAATTAGTAGTGGTGCGATAAAAATCTTACCACTGTTATTAAAATATTAATATTTAGTCAAATACAAGAGAACATTGATTTTTTGATTTGAAATTGATTTATTAGTCTTGTTGTTCCCAAACATCAAGAAT
>SCEG01000008.1 GCA_004102805.1 Muribaculaceae bacterium Isolate-002 (NCI) | reverse complement strand
TGAAAAAAACAAGATTTTGATAACAGGATAACCTTTTAACATACAGACATAGAAAAATTACCCGCTCCGGACTGAAGCGGGTAAGGGAGGATGTGCTCTTTATTTTAGTTTAAATGAAAGAGCCGTGACGAGATAATATATTTCAGACGGGTCTCTCGGTGATGAAAGTGTCAAGATCCATATCCTTGGGGAGGGAAAATTTGATGCGGAGCCGGTAGTGCCGATGACCCCGACGAATTAGACAACAACTTCTATACACCCTCACTCCCGGTAATCTACACAGTCTCCCCCTACGCCATCGTAATATCCCGCTAATGAATCGCAACACCTCCGCCCACTATATATTTCTATAAATTCAGATGACTTCCATAAACAACGACCGGGGGCGCGATGGTATTTTCGCACCCCCGGCTGGTTTTATGGGTATGGCACCAGGTGCCATGTGTCATCGTTTTGTTCCGATTATTTTACCATGATTTTTCGGGCAGAGCCGTCAGACATTCTGACGATATGGAGCCCCTTGGCATCGGCAGGGATTACGCGGCCTGTGAGATCGTAATGCCCTACGGAGACAAGACCGTTATCGACGCTGACTCCGTCGATACCCGAGGTGGCGCCTTTAAGTTCGATTAAGATTTCTTCATTTTTATCGCCGGCTGCGTTCTGTACGATACCGGCGGGGATAGTCATGAAGTAGACGAGATTGTCGTCGACTCTGAACGACTGCAAGTTACCGTCGTAGTCAGAAGCCCAGATGGATAGGGTGTTGTCATTCTCCTTGACTGCTTTCCAACCGAGATCAGGTACGATTTCCTTACCGTCGATGGCGTCGCTTTCGCGGAGGGTGGCGTCGGGACCGTAGTCGAGGACAGTAATATTATCTGCAAATGTGATGACAAACTTCATGTCGAAGTAACCTGATGGAAGGGTTGAGCCGTCAGCGGGAGTGACGCTTACTATCTCGAGAGTCTTGGGAGCGGCGGGACCCGTCCACTTGATGACGATGCGCTCGTTGAGGTCGCCTGCAGCGTTCTTGACAATGCCGGCAGGTATGATGAGATAATATGCGGCGTCCTGCTCGGGAGTGAATGTCTGGGTGTAGCCGTCGCCGTCGTCCGACCATACGCGTATAGCGTTCTTGCCGGCCATATTTACTTTCCATCCGGCGTCAGAACTTACGATGGCACCTGAAAGTTCGCTGCCTTTGCGCAGGTAAACTTCGGGGTTAGCGTTCACAATAGTAATGTCTGAAGCGAATTCAATCTCGACTTTCATATCGGCGTATTTGCCGAGCACGGTGCCCTCGGCAGGAGTCACATTGACATAAGCGAGCCCGGCATTTTCCGACTCAACAAGTGTGAAGTATGAGTTCCAGCCGGCAGCCTTGTATGAAGTCATGGAGCCTTTGGGTATGTAGCAGGGAGTGGATTCGCTGACGCCGTAGAAGGGAGAGTCGTAGGTCTCATATACATCGTCGATTTCGGGAGCTATGGAACCGAGGCATTTCACCGAGGCGAGTTTGCTATCGTTGTGGAATGCATGGTTATAGATGAGTTTGGCAGACGAAGGGATAGTCACAGAAGTAAGTTCGGAACAGCCGGCAAACACTCCGTCGAGCACATAAGGCATATTTTCCGGCAGGGTGATTTCGGTAAGCTTGGTATCGGCAAAACCCTGCTCTCCGATAAAGGTAAGCGACGAGGGGAAGTTGATTTCGGCGAGGGCAGACTGGCAGAACGCATATGCATCGATTGCAAGAATACCATCGGGAAGAGTTACTTTGCTCACTTCGCTGCCCCAGAACGCGCCGCCGTTGATGCCGACACATTTGGCCGACACGTCGACTGAAGTCATACCCTTCATGGGAACAGCATAGAGAAGTTTGTGTTCGGCATCATAGAGGACACCGTCGACGAGGACAAAGTTCTTGTTGCCGGGTGCCAGATTGATTGATGATATGGAAGTGTGGGCGAATGCTGATGTGCCGATTGTTTCGACAGCGGCAGGAATGGTTATATCGGTAAGAGCCGTATTGAGGAAGCACTCAAGGCCGATTTCTGTCAGTCCGTCGGGCAAGGTGACCGAACTGAGCGAAGAGCACTGCAAGAATGTACCCTTGCCGAGAACTTTCAGCGATGAGGGAAGTTTTACCGATTTCAGCCTCTCGCAATAGTAGAACGCCTTCTCTCCCAGGTCGACGACTGACTCAGGAATAGTGACATCAGTGAGGGCAGTCTTGTAAAATGCCGCACCGCCGATTGTCTTAAGTCCTTCGTGCAAGGTGATTTCATTAAGCTTTTTGCAAGTGAAGAACGCGCTGTAGCCGATTTCCTCGACTGAAGCAGGTATGTCAATTGACGTAATTGCAGTCGACGACAGCGAATAGTCTCCTATTATCTTGAGATTTGCGGGCATATTCAATGAAACCAAGTCGCTGGCGCCGTTGAATGCCGAAGCTTCAAACACCTCAACGGTGTTGGGCAACTCAATCTGTGTGGCAGGCGACCATTTGAACGCATATTCACCGATGGCTGTCACGGTGTAGCTGACACCATTGTTTGTAACAGTCTCTGGAACGGTGAATGACAAGATTTTCGCGCCGGAGCCATCTTTGGAATCCGCCTTGGTAAGCGTCACAGAGTTGTCACCGGTTGTCTCGAACGTGTACGGACCACTTTTGAACGATACTGCCCCGGCCGAAACAGCTACTGCTAAAAATGCACTTAACGGAAGTAATAATCTTTTCATAGGATATTGGACATTGTCGGGAATATAATATTAATCGGCTCTAACCTGCCCGACATTTAAGTTAAAGACGACCTGCTTAGTGTTGTCTATTTATAAATCAGCTTAAAACAAAAGCAAAATTACAAATAAATCCGGACTTTGGCGAACAAAAGTCAAAAAAATATACACAAAATCGCGCAATATGCATATTCAAGCAGACCCTAACAGAGTGTTTTAATATTTGGCGCGCGCGATATTTGACGGATTTAATGAAGCAATGACAAAATAAATTGGTAACTTAGCGCGTTAAATTACAGATGAGAAATCGGCTTTTTACACGGACTTTGGCTGTTGTGGCAACAATCACAGCGATTGCTGCCCTTGCGTCATGCTCGCTCAAGAAGAACACCGCAGCCTCGCGGCAGTATACCGCGTTCATCACCCGCTACAACATCTACTACAACGGCGACACCCATTACAAGGAAACCCTTGACGAGATGGAAAAGAAATATGAGGACGATTATTCGCGCCTGGTATTCACCCATCCCGCCGAAGCCCGTGCCGACAAAGATGCGCCACAGCCGTCAGGCGACTTCACCCGCTCAATCGAGAAAGCACAGAAAGCAATTCAGGTGCGCTCCATAAAAAAGAAACCTGCCAGAAAAGCAGGAAAGGCTTCCGACCCCGGATACAAGGCATGGATGAAACGCGACGAATACAACCCGTTCCTCCACAACGCATGGATGATGATGGGGCGCTCGCAGTTTCTCAACGGCGATTTTCTCGGCGCCGCCTCCACTTTCTTCTACATAACAAAGCATTTCACATGGCTGCCGCAGACCGTGACCGAAGCGAAAATATGGCAGGCACGCAGCTACTGCGCCATCGACTGGCTGTTTGAGGCCGAAATGATACTGACACGCATCAATCCCGACGAGCTTTCCAACAACACGCTCCGCTACCTCTACAATCTGACCTACACCGACTTCTACATCAACTCAAACAAGCCGGAGGAGGCAATTCCATATCTCGTGGAAGCTGTCGGAGCCGCGTCGGGGGCGCAGAAAACGCGTCTCAACTTCCTGCTCGGACAGCTGTACACCCTTGCCGGAGAGAAACAGCTGGCCTACAGGGCGTTTGACAAAGCCGGATCATCGTCGTCGGCATCCTACCGAACGAAATTCAACGCCCGCATCAAGCAGAGCGAAGTTTTTGAAGGCGATGACATCACGTCAGAGGTGAAAGCCCTGCGGCGCATGACCCGATATGACCGCAACAAAGATTACCTCGACCAGATATATTACGCCATAGGCAACCTCTACCTCTCGCGACGCGACACCACCCAGGCCATCGCCAACTACGAAGAGGCCGCCGCGAAATCCACCCGCAACGGCATCGACAAGGCCATGACCATGCTGACGCTGGGCGGACTATATTACGACCTCGGCGACTACGTGAAGGCGCAGCCCTGCTACTCCGAAGCCCTGCCGCAGGTGCCCGACACATATCCCGGCTACAAGGCACTCAAACGTCGCTCCGACTATCTTGACGAACTTGCCGTCTATGCCCAGAATGTCACCCTTCAGGACTCGCTGCTGAAGCTCTCATACATGACACCCGAGGAGCAGACCGCCGTGGCCGAACGACTCATCGCCGAGCTGAAAAAGAAAGAGGACGAAGAAGCCGAACAGGCACGGCGCGAGGAGATGCGTGCCAACCAGGCGGCGCAGGGTGACCCGTTCGGCGGCAACGCGTCATCGCCGACCACATTCACGATGAACAGCGACAACTCATGGTATTTCTACAATCCGTCGACCGTCACCGCCGGCAAGACCGACTTTCAGCGCCGCTGGGGATCACGAAAACTCGAGGATGACTGGCGACGCCGCAACAAAGCCGCCTATGCGTTCGAGACTACTACCGACGACGATGACACCGATGATGACACCGGCGAAGAGACAGACGCCGAGACCGAAGAAAATGTCGACGCCGAAACCACCGAGCGTCAGAACGACCCCCATTACGTCGAATATTACCTGAAGCAGATACCCAAGGACGACCGCGAGCGCATGATTGCCAACGACGTAATCCAGGAGGGTCTCTACAACATGGGCATCATATTGAAAGACAAACTCGAGGACTTCCCGGCCGCACGCTCAGAATTCAACCGCCTGCTCAGCCGCTATCCCGACAACGTATACCGTCTCGACACATACTATAACCTCTACCTGATGGCCGTCAGGCAGGGTGATATCGCCGAAGCCGAACGATGGCGCAACCTCATTGTCAACGACTTCGCCGACTCCCCCTACGGACGCGCCATGCGCGACCCACGCTACATCGACAACCTGCGGCTGATGGATGCCCGTCAGGACGAACTCTACGATGCTGCCTACCAGGCATATCTCGCCAACGACAACGCTGCCGTGCACCGCGCCTACGATGAGATGAGCCGCGATTTCCCGATGAGCAAACTGATGCCGAAGTTCATGTTTATCAACGCCCTGGCTTACGTTACAGAAAACAAGCCGGAACAGTTTAAGGAAGCGCTTACCGAAATGCTCCAGCGCTATCCCGACACCGACCTGACACCCTACGCCGCAGCATATATCAAAGGGCTCGACGCCGGGCGGAAACTCAATGCCGGAAGCTCCAATATGCGCGGCATGCTCTGGGAGACCCGTCTGGGCGACAATACCGAAGCTGCCGACTCCGACAATCCGCTTGAATTCGACCTCAACCCTGACGAAGAGCAGCTCTTCATACTCCTCTATCCCACCGACCGCGTGGCGCCCAACCAGCTGCTTTACGACATAGCCCGCCACAACTTCACCTCGTTTGTTGTCAAGGACTTTGATCTCGAGCAGATGAATTTCGGCCGCCTCGGCCTGTTGATAATCAAGCCGTTTGCCAACGTTGCTGAAGTCAACCACTACCGCAGCGTGCTGCAGGCCGACGCCGCCCTGCAACTGCCCGCCGAAGTGCGGCCCGTAGTCATAAGCGCCCGCAACTTCGACACCCTGCTCCATGGCGGTGGCTCCTTTGAAGATTATTTCCGCTATGTCGAGGACAAGACCTACCGCGACACGGAGGAGCGCGTGCTCCCGCCCGAATTTTTCGGCCCCTCTGAAGGCATGCCCGAAGAGCCGGCGCAATCGGAGCCGGACACTCAGAATGCTCCGACCGATCCGACCAGTCCGACGGGTCAGACAGGTCCGACGAGTCCGACCGAGAGCAAGCCGGCAACCACGCCCCCGGCTCCCGCTCCGACACCGCCGCCTGCGCCTGCGAAGCCGTCACTGCCCGAATATCCCGCAGGCTCCGAAGGTGATGACGACCCGCTACTCGACTGATTACGCTAACCTCTAACCCGCTACTCAAATGAGCGCAAACCGAATACTCTGGGCTGATGACGAAATCGACCTCCTCAAGCCCCACATAATGTTTCTCAAAGCCAAGGGCTATGATCTTGTCACGGTCAACAACGGCCGTGATGCTCTCGAACTTGCGCAGAGCGAGCATTTCGACCTCATCATTCTCGACGAGAACATGCCCGGCCTGACCGGACTCGAGACCCTGCAGCGCATAAAGCAGTCGGCGCCCACCACACCGGTGATAATGATAACGAAAAGCGAGGAGGAAAACATCATGGACCAGGCCGTCGGCAACAACATCGCCGACTACCTCATAAAGCCCGTCAACCCCAACCAGATATTACTGTCGATAAAGAAAAACCTCCACTCCGAGCGCCTTGTGTCGGAGCAGGCTTCGACCGACTACCGCCAGGAATTCGCCAATATCGCCGACATGATATCACGCGCCGACACTCTCGACGACTGGATGCGCCTCTATGAGAAACTTACATTCTGGGAGATGAAACTCGCATCGGCCGACACGGCGATGGATTCAATGCTCGAGATGCAGAAGGAAGAAGCCAACACCGAATTCTACAAATTCGTAAAACGCAACTACGAGGACTGGCTGTCGGGCGACGACCGCCCCGCCATGTCCGACACCATATTCCGGCGCAGCGTGTTCCCGATGCTCGACAACGGCGAAAAGCTGTTTTTCGTGCTCGTCGACAACTTCCGCCTCGACCAGTGGCAGATTGTAAAGCCTCTGCTGGCCGACACCTTCACATTCGAGGAAAAACTCTACACATCAATCCTGCCCACGGCCACTCAATATGCCCGCAACGCCATCTTCTCCGGCCTTATGCCCGAGCAGATAGCGCGGCTGTTTCCCGACCTGTGGGTCGACGAAGAGGAAGAGGAGGGGAAAAACCTCAACGAGGCTCCGCTGATTACCACCCAGTTCGAGCGTTTCCGCCGGCAATGCCGTTTCTCCTACAACAAGCTCAACGACTCGTCGGCCTGCGAACGCCTTATACGCGAATTCAACAACCTGCTTGCCAACGACCTCAACGTCATCGTGGTCAACTTCATCGACATGCTGTCGCATGCGCGCACCGAGTCGAAGATGATACGCGAACTTGCCTCAAACAACGCCGCCTACCGGTCGATCACCGAGTCATGGTTCCGCCACTCCAACATCATCGACCTCTTCAGGCTGATAGCGTCAAAAGGCTACAGGATAATCCTTACCACCGACCACGGCACAATCCGCGTCCAAAACCCCATCAAGGTCATCGGCGACAAAAACACCAACACCAACCTGCGGTATAAAGTAGGCAAAAACCTCGACTACAACCACAAACAGGTATATGAGATAAAGCGTCCCGAGCGCTACGGCCTGCCCTCGCCCAACGTGTCGTCGACCTATATCTTCGCCGGCAAACGCGACTTCTTCGCCTACCCCAACAATTACAACTACTACGTGCAGTATTACACCGGCACATTCCAGCACGGAGGCATATCGATGGAGGAAATGCTCATACCGATAATCACCCTCACCCCGCGTTAAAGAACATAATTTCCCTGAATATAAAACCTCAACAGCAATGAAAACAATAACAATCCCTACACTTGAAAATATCGACGAGGCCGCACGCAGTTTCATCGAACTCATGGGCGACCGCACAGTGTTCGCGTTCTACGGCGACATGGGCGCCGGAAAGACCACATTCATCAACGCGCTGTCACGCGCGCTCGGCGTGGAGGAAGATGCCACAGGCTCCCCCTCTTTTGCCATCGTCAACGAATACCGCTCCGACACCACCGCCGAACTCATCTACCACTTCGACCTCTACCGTCTCGAAAGCGTGGAAGAGGCTCTTGACCTCGGCGTGGAGGATTATTTCGACTCCGGAGCGCTCTGTCTTATCGAATGGCCCGAACGCATCGACGATATCCTTCCCGACGACACTGTAAAAGTAACCGTAAGCGTCACCCCTGACGGACAGCGCACCCTCACCGTGGAAGAATAGGAGATTGGTGACGGGGATGTCACTACATTTTTGAACGACACCGTCCCGATTTGGCATAGATTTCCACAAATAGACCGAACACTTTATGGACATAATCGAACTTGAAGAAACAGCGTCGACCAACACCATGCTGCGTCAGATGCCCGACGCTCCCCACGCCACAGTCTTATCGGCGAAGCGCCAGTCGGCCGGACGCGGACAGCGCGGCAACACATGGGAAGCCGAGCCCGGAGCCAACCTGACATTCTCAATCCTGGTGCGCCCGCAGTCAATACCTCCGGCAAAGCAGATGGCAATATCGCGCGCCGTGGCGCTCGCCATAGTGCGTTGGCTCGACCGCTATCTGCCCGACGGCACGGAGGCTTCCGTAAAGTGGCCCAACGACATATATGTCGGCGACAGCAAGATATGCGGCATACTGATCGAGCACGTGCTGACATCAGGACGCATCGAGCGCACAGTCATAGGAGCCGGCATCAACATCAACCAGAAGGAATTCCGCTCCGATGCCCCAAACCCCGTGTCACTGACACAGCTGACCGGACAGACATATCCTCTCGACGTCATGCTGCGCGAAGTGGCCGCCGACATCATCAACCTCGTCGAAGCCGAAGACCGCGCCGGCGGCAACCTCACCCAAGCCGACTACATGGCGCGGCTGTGGCGACGCAAAGGGCTCCACCCCTATCGCGACACGACAGGCGAGTTCATGGCAAGCATAGCCGACGTGGCGCCCGACGGCACTCTCACCCTCCGGCTATCCGACAGCACCCTCCGCACCTACGCCTTCAAAGAAGTCTCCGCAATCCTGTAATCTCAAAAATAACCGAACCAAAATGCGTATTGATATACTTACCGTGTTGCCCGAAATGTTTGAGTCGCCTCTGAGCTGCTCCATACTCAAACGCGCCCGGCAGAAAGGGCTCGTCGAATTCGGCATACACAACCTCCGCGACTACTCGACCAACAAACACCGTAAAGTCGACGACTATCCTTTCGGCGGCGAAGCCGGCATGGTGATGCAGATCGAGCCTATCGACCGCTGCATCGCCGCCCTCAAAGCCGAGCGCGACTACGACGAAGTGATATTCACCTCGCCCGACGGCGACCTTTTCGACCAGCCTACGGCCAACTCGATGTCGATGCTCGAAAACATCATCATACTCTGCGGCCACTACAAAGGCATCGACTACCGCATACGCGAACACCTCATCACCCGCGAGATCTCGGTCGGCGACTACGTGCTCACCGGAGGCGAGCTACCCGCAATAATCATCTCCGACGCCATCGTGCGCCTCATTCCCGGCGCCATCGGCGACGAACAGAGCGCCCTTAGCGACTCGTTTCAGGACAATCTGCTTGCCCCGCCCGTCTACACCCGCCCCGCCGACTACAACGGCTGGCGCGTGCCCGACATCCTCCTCTCAGGCCACGAAGCCCGCATCAGCGAATGGCGCCACGAGCAAGCCCTCGAACGCACCCGCCGCCTCCGCCCCGACCTGCTGAAATAACCCACTCCTCACCCACGGGAGCGAGACGCTCCCATACCTGCTTCCGTAGAGAGGATTTTGTTTAAATTATGTTAAAACGCAGAATTTTTATTTAAAGAATTATGTTTTATAACATAAAAACACTACCTTTGCATCAGTTTTTCATGGTATTAGATTTAAGGTAAGAAGATTATTCGTCGAGACGACGAGTAATTTTTTTTTGCAATAAATTCTAATTTCGTAAATTTGTATCTCTCAGACTGTCGGACATGTGAATTTCAGCCGCGCGACAGTTTTTTAAAAACTATCGGAAGCTCCTTGGCGTTGAACTTCTGACATAGTTCCAACAATAAAAACAGTAACATTATGGAAACAACCCGTCAAGCCAAAATATCGCGACTCCTCCAGAAGGAGCTCAGCGAAATATTCCGTCAGCAGACATCAAAGACCCACGGAGTGATTGTATCGGTAAGCAACGTGCGCGTCACCCCCGACCTGAGCCTCGCAAGAGCATATCTGTCGGTTTTCCCCTCGGAAAAAGGGAAGGAAATACTCGACAGCATCAACCACTCTGCCAAGACCATACGCTACGAATTGGCTCAGAAAGTGCGTTTTCAGCTGCGCAAGACTCCCGAACTGTCATTCTACCTCGATGACTCGCTCGACTACATAGAGCGCATCGACAGCCTGCTCAAAAAGGAGGAATAAACGCAACTGCACATCTTGAGCCGCCGGTCATTATCCATACGTATCGCGCTGCGCTACCTCTTCTCACGCAAGAGCCACGCCGCCGTCAACGTGCTGTCGTATATATCGATGGCAGGTGTCGCCATAGCCGCCACGGCAATGGTGATAGTGCTGTCGGTGTTCAATGGTTTCACCGATTTCACCGCCGGCAAGCTTTCGCGCTTCAGCGCGCCGCTCGTCGTGACCCCGGTCTCTGGCAAGACGATTGCCGATGCCGACTCTCTTGCCCGCGTGATAGCGTCGGCCAACGGAGTCGCCGCTGCGACGCCTGCCGTGACCGAACGCGCTTTCGCCATATCAGGCGACCGTCAGATGCCGCTCGTCATCTGCGGCATCGACCCTGACGGCGTTACGGCACAGTCGTTGCCCGGCATGACAATCGACGGCTATCCTATGCTCGTATATGACAGCGAAAATGGCCCCACTACGGCCATATCGTCGGTCGGTGTCGCCAATACCCTCCGTGCATTCCCGTCCGTCCCTGTCGATGTGAGCATCTACGAGCCGCGGCGGCATTCGCGCGTCAATCCCGCAAATCCGCTCGCCGCGTTCCGCTGCGACACGGTGGTCATCACTGCCGTCTACCGCATCGACCAGAACGAATATGACAACGACTATATTTTCGTGCCCCTGCAGTTCGCCCGCAATCTGCTCGGCTACACTACGGAAGCCACGTCAATAGAAATAGATGTGGCGCGTGACGGCGACATCGCCTCTGTGCACGACCGCCTCCGCGACATGCTCGGCGACGGCTACAGCGTGGCCGACCGCATCGAGCAGCAGAGCGACGCGTTCCGCATGATCAATGTCGAGAAGTGGATTACACTTGTAATGCTGACATTCATTCTCGCTGTGGCCACATTCAATGTGCTGGCGATAATGTCGATAATGATTATCGAGAAGCGCGGCAACAGCGCGGTGCTTGCATCGCTCGGAGCCACGCAGTCTGCCATATCAGGCATATTCGGATGGCTCGCCATGCTGATCACAACCATAGGCGGCATCGCCGGCATCATGGCAGGTGTCGTGCTGTCGTTGTTGCAGCAGTGGTCCGGATTCATAAAGCTCGGGGCAGACGACCCTTCGCAGCTCTCTATCGACGCCTATCCTGTCAGCGTGGCGGCCGGCGACATTGCGATAGTGGCAGCCGTAATCTTCGGCATAGGCTTCGTCACAGCGCTTGTCACGCGCTTCTTTCTGCGCGATAAAGCCACGCGTTAAGAAACTGTTTAAATTCATATCACTTTGCCTTTGAATTACAGTATAAGTTTAATATTGCTGTGAGGGAGTTACACAACTCAGAGGACTGCCGCCAAAAAGTAAGGACACCCTCAAGACAAAGCGGGAATTATTATATTGTCATGTACTGCCATTCCGGCTTGAACCGGTCTGTCTCTCTGCGGCAATTAGACCGTAGAGGAGCGGGTCGATGAGGCGCAGCGGAGTCATCACAAAGTCACGCAGCAGTGCGCGGGGGTGGGGCAATGTCAGCTCCGGAGTGTCGGATATGACGAGCGCGCTTCGGCCTATGGCTGCGTCTGTGACTGCGCAGGCTATTATGTCGATGTCAATGATGCGGTCGATATAGGCGCCCGCAGAGTCACGATGAGAGGCTGTCGAGATGGATTTCTCCACACGCTGCACGGCCACAAGCAATGCCTCGGGAGAAAGCTCTGTGTCGAAGCTCATGCCGGCGTTGAGAAAGCCGTTGCCTGAGTCGTAGCCCCACGGCTCCGACTCCACCGTGTCTGACACTTTTACCGACGAATATACGCAGGCGAGCTGCCGCAATGATGCGACAGCCCGCCTTATATTTTCCTCGCGGTCTCCGAGGTTACTTCCTATGTTGAGATGCACGTGAAGCACAACGCACCGCTTCGGGGATATTGCTTTAGAGCGAACGGTTTACTTCGACTTCCACAAAGCCTTCGATAAGGTCGCCCACCTTCAGGTCGTTGTAACCCGCGATAGAGATACCGCAGTCGTAGCCCGACACAACCTCCTTGACATCGTCTTTGAAGCGCTTGAGTGAACCGAGGTCGCCGGTGTAGCGCACGATACCGTCGCGGATGAGACGAACCTTGCAGCCACGCTTGATGCGACCCTCGCGCACGAGAGCGCCGGCGATTGTTCCCACTTTTGATATGTGGTAGGTCTCCATGACTTCTGCCGTACCGGTGACTTCCTCCTTGATTTCGGGGGCAAGCATGCCGGCCATAGCGTCTTTGACCTCCTCGATGGCCTGGTAGATGACTGAGTAGAGGCGCACCTCCACACCTTCACGCTCTGCGGCACGGCGCGCAGCCTGCGACGGGCGCACCTGGAAACCGATGATGATGGCATCGGAAGCAGCGGCCAGTGTGACATCGCTCTCTGAAATCTCGCCGACTGCCTTGTGGAGCACATTGACCTGAATCTCGTCGGTCGAAAGCTTGATGAGTGAGTCGGAAAGCGCTTCGATGGAGCCGTCGACGTCGCCCTTGACGATGATGTTGAGCTCCTGGAAGTTGCCGATTGCACGGCGGCGTCCGATATCCTCGAGGGTAAGTATCTTCTTGGTGCGGAGACCGAGCTCACGCTGCAGCTGCTCGCGCTTGTTGGCAATCTCGCGCGCTTCCTGCTCCGACTCAAGCACATTGAATGTGTCGCCGGCCGTTGGCGCGCCGTTCAGACCGAGTATGAGCGCCGGCTCAGCGGGGCCAGCCTCGGTGATGCGCTGGTTGCGCTCGTTGAACATCGCCTTGATCTTACCGAAGTGAGTGCCGGCGAGAATGATGTCGCCCACACGGAGCGTACCGTTCTGCACGAGCACCGTAGCCACATATCCGCGGCCTTTGTCGAGCGACGACTCGATGATTGAGCCGACAGCGTTGCGGTTGGGATTGGCGCGCAGTTCGAGTATTTCGGCTTCGAGAAGCACTTTCTCCATTAGTTCCTCCACGCCGAGGCCTTTCTTGGCCGAGATGTCCTGCGACTGATATTTTCCGCCCCATTCCTCCACGAGGTAGTTCATTCCGGCAAGCTCTTCCTTGATTTTGTCGGGATTTGCAGTGGGCTTGTCTATCTTGTTGATGGCAAAGACGATGGGCACACCGGCAGCCGAAGCGTGGTTGATTGCCTCGACGGTCTGCGGCATGACGTTGTCGTCGGCAGCCACGATGATGATACAGAGGTCGGTGACCTTCGCACCGCGGGCACGCATCGCGGTAAACGCTTCGTGACCGGGGGTGTCGAGGAATGTGATGTGGCGTCCGTCCTTGAGAGTGACGTTGTAGGCGCCGATATGCTGGGTGATGCCGCCGGCCTCGCCTGCGATGACGTTGGCCGAACGGATATAGTCGAGAAGCGAAGTCTTACCGTGGTCTACGTGACCCATGACGGTGACAATCGGCGGACGCGACATGAGGTCATCCTCGGTGTCCTCCTCCTGCTGGATTGCTTCTACCACCTCGGCCGATACATATTCGGTCTTGAAGCCGAACTCCTCGGCCACGATATTGATAGTCTCCGCGTCGAGACGCTGGTTGATCGACACCATCACACCGATGTTCATGCAGGTTGCGATGACCTGGTTGATGGGCACATCCATCATTGAAGCGAGGTCGTTGGCGGTGACAAACTCGGTGAGTTTGAGCGTACGGCTCTCCATGTCGGCCATTTCGGCGGCTTCGCGTTCGCGGTTGGCGAATGCCTCGCGTTTCTCCTTACGCCACTTCGCGGCTTTTTTCTGACCCTTGTCTTTCGAGGTGAGGCGTGCGAGCGTCTCTTTCACCTGCTTCTGCACATCTTCCTCGTTGATTTCGACATGCTGCTGGCGCTTGTTGCTCTTGCCTGCGCCTTTGTCGCGGCGCTGCTGATTGCCGGCATTGTCGCGCTGCGACTGTCCGGCGGGACGCTGACCCTGGCCTCCGCCCTGGGGCTGTATTTTCTCTATATCGATTTTCTCCTTGCCTATGCGGCGGCGCTTCTTGCGCTCTGCCGAGCCTTGCGCCGAGCCGGGAGCACCTGCTGCCGAAGCGGCGCGCTGGTTGCGCTCGTTGCGGCGCTCTTCCTTGCTCTTCTTTTTAGGACGGGTCGACTGATTGAGCGTAGAGAGGTCGATTTTGCCGATGACATTTACCTTGGGGGCATCGGCATGCGTGCCGAGGGTGAATATCTCCTCTTCTTTTTTCTCCACCGCGGGCTTGGTCTCGGCCACAGCCGGTTTTACGGGAGCCGGTTCCTCTTTTTTCACCTGAGGAGCTTCGGCCTTGGGAGCTTCCACCGGCTTGACTTCCGGTTTTTTCTCCACAACAGGCGCCGGTTTTTCAGCCACGGCAGGCTTCGGTTCGCTGACAGGAGCAGCGGGAGCCGGAGCAGCGGGCTTTTCGACCTTGACTTCAGGTGCGGGAGCAGGCTTTGGAGCGGGCTCTGCCACAACCGGCGCCGGTTTTTCAACCGGAGCGGGGCGCTCGGCCTTGGGCGCTTCAGTGGCAGCGGGTTTCTTCACGACATTGCCATGGGCGTCGATTTCCACCTTACCGATTACCTTCGGCCCTGACACGACTGTATCGACATGCTGCGGCTGCGGTTTCTTCTCCACTGTTGTTTCTTTTTCTTTATTATTTGACAAGAAGGCTGTTTTGTTCGCTTTGCGGGCACCGTCAGTATCAAATTCGTCGATTAAGAGGTCAACGATATTGTCCTCAATACGCGTATTGGGGTTATCGTCAATCTCGATATTTTTCTTGCGCAGAAATTCAACGGCGGTCGACACCGCGATGTTGAGGTCTTTTGCTATTTTACTAATTCTTGTTCTTGCCATTTATAAAGTTTAAAAATTAGGAGTAAAACTAAAGGAGAGAATAGTCGGAAACGTGCTTGTTGAGCGTCACTCGGCGTCGTTTTCAAACTCGGCCTTAAGGATTTCGAGCACCTGGTCGACGGTTACATCCTCGAGGTCGGTCTTGTCGATGATTTCCTGACGCGGGGCGTTGAGCACGCTCTTGGCTGTGACCCAGCCGTTGTCTTTGAGTGTATCGATAACCCAGCCGTCGATGTCGTTTTTGAACTCGTCGAGATAAACGTCGTCATCGTAGGTCTCTTCCGTGTCACGGTAAACGTCGATGATGTAGCCGGTGAGCTTTGAGGCGAGCTTGATGTTCAGACCGCCTTTACCGATTGCGAGCGACACCTCTTCGGAGCGGAGGAACACTTCAGCCTTGCGGTTTTCCTCGTCGAGCACAATCGATGAGATTTTGGCGGGGCTGAGAGCGCGCTGAATGAAGAGTGACGGATTGGAGGTGTAGTTGATGACATCGATATTTTCGTTGCGGAGCTCACGGACAATGCCGTGGATACGCGAGCCTTTGACGCCGACGCATGCGCCTACGGGGTCGATGCGGTCGTCGTAGCTCTCGACGGCAATCTTGGCGCGCTCGCCCGGTATGCGGGCCACGGCGCGTATATTGATCAGGCCGTCGTGTATTTCGGGCACTTCAAGCTCGAAGAGACGGCGCAGGAAGTTTTCGCTTGTGCGCGATACGGTGATCTTGGGGTTGTTGTTCTTGTTGTCGACTTTCGACACGACGGCGCGAATTGTCTCGCCTTTGCGGAAGAAGTCACCGGGTATCGACTCTGACTTGGGGAGCAGGAGCTCGTTTTTGTCATCGTCGAGGAGAAGGGTCTCGCGCGACCATGTCTGGTAAACCTCGCCGGTGACAAGTTCGCCCTCAAGGTCTTTGAACTTGTTGTAGACAGCTTCTTTCTGGAGCTCGAGAATTTTCGACTGCAGGGTCTGGCGCAGGTTGAGAATTGCGCGGCGGCCGAATGCTGCGAAGATAATCTCTTTGGTGTGCTCCTCGCCGATTTCCACTTCGGGGTCATTGTCGGCGCGGGCGTCGGAAAGCGAAATCTGGAGGTTGGGATTTTCGACAGTGCCGTCTTCGACTACTTCAAGATTCTGGAATATCTGCACGTCGCCCTTGTCGGGGTTCATGATGACGTCGAAGTTTTCATCTGTGCCGAACTGCTTTGAGAGCACGCTGCGGAACGACTCTTCAAGCACACGTATCATGGTTGACTTGTCGATGTTTTTCAAATCCTTGAATTCGGCAAAACGCTCGACCATATTTTCTGATTCCTCTTTCTTAGCCATAGTAATGAGTTTTCGGTTGGGGGAATTGTTATTATTTTTATATGAAGCGGGGCAAAGGCGCCGTGGCGCGGATTGCCCGAAATGATTATTTGAAACTGATGACGTATCTGGCGGTCTTTACATTATCGAAAGCTATGACCGAGGGCACCATCTCCACTACAGGACGCTTGGCGCCTTCATGCCTGACCTTTGTCGGCACCTCGACGGTGAAATCGTCGGCGCCGACGGCAGCCAGCGTACCGGTGTGCTTGCGGCCGTCGCGGGTGACGACCTCCACCTCGTTGCCGAGGTTTTTCATATACTGAGCCTTGACCTTGAAGGGCGATGTCAGTCCGGCCGAGCCGACCTCAAGCTCATAGTCTTCGGCGTCACGGTCAAATTCGGCCTCAATTCTGCGGGTTATCGCGGCGCAGGCGTCGATATCCATCCCTGTCTCCGAATCGAGCTCGATGACTATGCGGTTGTCAGCGCTTATTCTGATGTCGACAAGAAACATGTCGGTGCCTTTTATGGCATCTTCGACCACTTCTGTCAATCTGGCTTTGTCTATCATATAATTATTGTAAATTTAAATATACCAACAAAATGGAGGAAGCTCCTGCCTCCTCCACTCATGCTTCTGCAAATTTAGCTATTTTGCACCAATTATATGTATAAGCAGAGCATCAATTATATTTATTTAACATATAATATTAAAATATTTATCTTATTTAACCAAATTGCGCTCGTTTTTGACATTTAGTTTTGACATTTGTCAATTAAACATTATCTTTGTCTTTAGCATTATATATAACAGAAGCAGAGACAGGAAAACGACAGATGAGAATAGTGATACAGCGCGTGACGCAGGCATCGGTTAGCGTCGAGCCCGACTATGTCAGAAGCATCGGCAAGGGGCTCATGATACTCGTGGGCGTAGAGCGCGGCGACACCGCCGATGACATAGAGTATGCCGCACGCAAAACCGCCATGCTGCGCGTATTCAACGACGAGGCCGGAGTGATGAACCGCTCAGTGACCGAGATCGACGGCGAACTGCTGGCCATCAGCCAGTTCACCCTGCTGGCATCGACCCGCAAAGGCAACCGGCCGAGCTATCTGCGGTCAGCCGGCGGCGACGAAGCCCGCGACCTCTACGAGGCATACTGCCGACGCCTTGCCGAGCTCGCAGGCCGCGAGGTGAAACAAGGCATATTCGGCGCCGACATGGCAGTCGAGCTCATCAACGACGGCCCTGTGACAATAATCATAGACTCAAGACTCTGCGAATGAACACCAACGAAGAAATATCACTATCGCGCCTGCAACAGATTGTCGACGACTGGATTACCGGCATCGGACACGGCTACTTCTCGCCGCTCACCAACATGGCGGTGCTCGCTGAAGAGACCGGCGAGGTGGCCCGGCAGATGTCGCGGCTCTATGGCGACCAGACATTCAAGGCCGGAGAGACACCCGACCTTGCCGACGAACTCGCCGACGTGATATGGGTGGTGGCCGCCATCGCCAACCAGACGGGAGTCGACCTCACCGAAGCGATGAGACGCAATCTGGTGAAGAAAACCACACGCGACCTGCACCGCCACGAACACCGCAAAACAACTTCGGGAACAACAGACAATTGCGATCAAAACTGAATATTAATATAAAACACTGAAATCATGACAGACAAACACCTTGAAGCAATAGCTTCGTTCGCCCCCATAGGCGACGACAACGCCGTGAAAAAGGCCGTAGAGAAAATCCTCGCCGAGCATTTCGCCGAAAACAACAACACCGAAGTGTATAAATTCCTCTTCAACACCATCGACCTCACCACACTCAAGTCGACCGACTCTCCCCGCTCTGTAGCCGACTTCACCGAACGCGTCAACGCATTCGACGAAGAGTATCCCGAGCTCAAGAACGTGGCCGCGATATGCGTATATCCCAACTTCGCGCAGGTAGTGCGCACGGTGCTCGACGTCAGCTCCGTGAACGTGGCTTGCGTGGCAGGCGGATTTCCCTCGTCACAGACCTTCCCCGAAGTGAAGATCGCCGAGACAGCTCTCGCCGTGGAAGGTGGCGCCGATGAAATCGACATCGTGCTCAACGTAGGCAATTTCCTCGACGGAGACTACGAGGAAGTGTGCGATGAAATCTCCGAAATCAAACATTCATGCCGCGGCGCCCACCTCAAGGTCATAATCGAGAGCGGCGCGTTGAAATCGGCAGAAAACATACAGAAAGCCTCGATTCTCTCGATGTATTCCGGAGCCGACTTCCTCAAGACCTCCACAGGCAAGGAATATCCCGGCGCATCGCTCGAAGCTGCCTACGTAATGGCAAAATGCATCAAGGAGTATCATGAAAAGACAGGCATAATGATAGGTTTCAAGGCCGCCGGCGGCGTCGCCACCACCGAAGACGCAGTGAAATATTACACCGTCATCAAGGAAGTGCTCGGCGAAGAATGGCTCAACAACGAATATTTCCGCCTCGGCGCATCTCGCCTGGCCAACAACCTCCTTGGCGACATCCTCGGCAAGGAAATCAAATTCTTCTGATTGAAACAGACATATTTAAGCATAAAGCCACGGAGTGACATCACTCCGTGGCTTTATGCTTAAATATCGACGCCGATGATGCGGGACTCCGCGCACAGACCAATATTTTGCCGTGGTTTCCAAGAAACTGTTTAAAATTCATATCACTTTGCTTTTGAGAGTCTTGTCGGTGTCTTTTTGTTTATCCTTCTGTCACGTAGCTACGGCTACGCCCCCTCAACACAAACAAAAATCAATCCGACAATCCTTCTCAAAATCCGTATCATATAAATTTAAACAGTTTCTAAAACTTACTTAAAAAGAAGCCGGAAGATACAGTATTTGATAAAAATACGGAATTTTTCATTAATTTCGCAAAACGTTTGGCCGAAAAGCCATCGATTACAAGTAACTTTCTAAATTATCATATCTCAACCGATGGAAGAAAATTCGAATATCAAGATAGGTATCACGCACGGCGACATCAACGGCATAGGCTATGAGGTGATACTCAAAATGCTCGACGACAACCGCATTCTCGAGCTCTGCACACCCATAATCTACGGCTCGGCGAAAATCGCGTCGTTCTACCGCAAGGCGCTCGGCATGCCGCAGCAGCAGATCAACCAGATCAAAGACGCATCAGAAGCCCGCGACGGAGCAATCAACATAATCAACGTCGTAGGCGAGGACTGCAAGGTAGAGCCCGGACAGAACACCCGTGAAGCCGGCGCCGCAGCATTCGCAGCCCTGGAAAAAGCGGTTACCGACGTGCGCGGCGACAAACTCGACGCCATCGTCACCGCCCCCATCAACAAAGACAACATACAAAGCGACCTGTTCACATTTCCCGGCCACACCGAATATCTCGAAGCCTCGGTCGGAGGCAAAGCGCTCATGGTGCTCTTCAACCGCGATGTGCGCGTGGCTCTGGTCACCACCCATCTGCCCATAAGCAAGATATCGGAAAACATCACCGCCGAACGCATCGTGGAGAAACTTAAGATATTCCGCGACTCACTGCGCAGCGACTTCGCCATTGTACGTCCGCGCATAGCCGTCCTCTCACTCAATCCGCATGCCGGCGAAAACGGCCTGCTCGGCACCGAAGAGCAGGAGGTAATCATTCCCGCCATCAAGACAGCACAGGAGCAAGGAGTGTCGTGCTACGGGCCGTATGCCGCCGACGGATTTTTCGGATCGGGACAGTTCAAGCATTTCGACGGCATTCTCGCCATGTATCACGACCAGGGACTCGCCCCGTTCAAGACAATGGCAATGGACAGCGGCGTCAACTTCACCGCCGGACTCCCGATTGTGCGCACATCGCCCGACCACGGCACCGGCTATGACATCGCCGGCCAGGGCAAAGCCTCGGAACAGTCGATGCGCGAGGCCCTCTACGCCGCCATCGACATAGCCCGCAACCGCGAGCGTCACAACGAAATGACAGCCAATCCGCTGCGCCGCCAATACTTCGACAAGTCAAAGGACAACGTAGTGCTCGATCTCACCAAAGAATAATCAGGCTGGAAACCGGATTTCAGCGCCGCGAATATGTTAAAAATATTAAAAAGAAAAAAGCCTGAGCCAATATTGGTTTATTTCGATAATATTTGTATATTTGCAGGCTGAAAAACTGCCCCTGAGGGGGTTGCGGCATGGAAAAACAATGTAACTGAGAGGAGGTGACACGTCCTATCAGTTACGCATGCTATTTTTAGGAAATAATTAATAACCAGTTAAATATAACAAATCAACACATGCAAAGCAAAGGAACTTTAGGGAGTATTATCGCCGGAGTCATTGCTATTTTTCTGGTGCTGATCTGCTTGTTCTACCTCTCGTTTACGCTCGTCCAGAGCCACCACGAAGGCAAGGCAGAGGAGTATGCAGCAAAAATAGCCGGTTCTGAAGAGAAAGATCCCAGATTATTCGCTGAAAGCAAAAAGCTGTACCTTGATTCAATCAAGAACGAGAGCGTATGGCTCGGCTACACCTACAGCGATGTGCAGAAATGGGGCATCGGCCTCGGTCTTGACCTTAAAGGCGGTATGAGCGTAATCCTTCAGGTATCGCTCCACGACCTCATCACCTCCATGAAAGACGGCGCTCCCGACGAAGACTTCAACAAAGCGCTCGCAATCGCCGACAATGCCCAGAAAGAATGGATTGACGGCAACGGTCCGGAAATAGACTACGTAGCGATGTTCTACGACGAATACAAGAAGCTGGCACCCAACGCCAACCTCAGCAAGGTATTCGCAGTCGAAGGCATCAAGGCCAACTCAAGCCGCAACGAAGTGATCTCAGCCCTCAAGAAAGAGGTTAAAGACCGTGTCGACAACTCGGCCACCAACGTGCTTCGCTCGCGTATCGACGCCTACGGTGTCGTGTCACCCAATATCCAGGTGCTTCAGGGCAAAGACGGCCAGATACTTCTCGAGCTTCCCGGCGTAAAAGACAAGGACGACATGCTCGACCTGCTCCAGCGTCAGGCCAAGCTTCAGTTCTTTGCATCATACAAAGATGAGTTCAACTCGACAGTGCGCAACGCCCTGAGCCGCATCGACGATGCAGCCGGCAAGCAGATCAGCGGTCTGTCGAAAAACCTTATCTACAAGCAGGACGCCCGCGGCCGCGTCACCGACGAAGTGGCAGCCGTAGAGCAAGGTCTGCACTTCGCCAACCCCGTGGTGGGCTATTACCTTCCCAAGGATACCGCCACTGTAGGCAAGATACTCCGCGGAGCTGAATACGCACAGTTCCGTCCCGACGGAATCCAGTTCCGCTGGGCCAACAAACCCGAAAAATTCAACAAAGCTGAATATTATGCCCTCTACGCGCTCAAGTCAAACAAAGGACTTCCCGCAATGAACGGCGACCATGTGGTCAACGCACGCGCCGACTTCGACGGCAACCGCAACATGCAGGTAGTGTCGATGGGCATGGACAGCGAAGGCGCCAAGGAATGGGCACGCGTGACCGGCGACAACATCGGCTGGCCCGTAGCCATCGTTCTTGACGACAAAGTGTATTCAGCACCCCGCGTCAACGACAAGATTACCGGCGGAAGCTCTGAAATCTCCGGCAACTTCGACGTGCAGGAGGCCCAGAACCTCGCCAACGTGCTCAAGAGCGGCAAGATGACCGCACGCGTAGATCCCATCCAGACCGAGGTGATCGGTCCGTCGCTCGGCAAGGTAGCCATCGACAAGGGCATCGTATCGTTTGTCGTGGCACTCGTGCTCCTGATGATACTGATGATAAGCTACTACGGCGTTATCCCCGGACTTGTGGCCAACTTCGGTCTTATCCTCAACCTCTTCTTCACATTCGGTATCCTCGCCTCGTTCCAGGCAGTGCTGACGCTCTCGGGTATCGCCGGTATCGTGCTCGCCCTCGGTATGGCAGTCGACGCCAACGTGCTTATCTTCGAGCGCACTAAAGAAGAGCTCCGCGCAGGCAAGAACGCCCGCACCGCTATCGCCGACGGTTATTCAAACGCCTTCTCGGCCATCTTCGACTCCAACCTGACATCAATCATCACCGGTGTGATCCTGCTGATGTATGGCACCGGCCCCATCAAGGGCTTCGCCACCACCCTCATCATCGGTATCGCCTGCTCATTCTTCACCGCAGTATATCTGACCCGCATCGTGTTTATCCTCGGAGCGAAGAAGAAATGCTTCGAGCGCCTGACTTTCACCACCGCCCTGTCACGCAAGATGTTTGACAACACCAATGTCAACTTCCTCGGCAAGCGCAAAGTCAGCTTCCTCGTCGTAGGCATCATGATTGCAGTGGTATTGATTTCATTCTTCACCCGCGGTCTCAACCAGGGCATCGACTTCTCGGGCGGCCGCAACTATGTGGTGATGCTCGACAAGATCGCTGACAACGAGACACCCGACGTGCTCCAGCAGCGCATCGCCCCCGCCTTTGAAGGCGCACAGGTGTCGGTTATCAAGATCGAAGGCAACAACCAGGTGCGTATCTCTACCAACTACAAGATTGCAGAGCCCGACTCAGTGGCAGAAAATGAAATCGTAGGCAAGCTCTACACCGCACTCCAGCCCAACATGAGAGAGGGCATGAGCCTGCGCGACTTCACCACCACTGACCAGAGCCAGGGTATAGTATCGTCGCAGAAAGTAGGCCCGACCGTGGCCGACGACATGCGCAAGGATGCATACATAGCCGTGACACTTTCGCTCATCGCAATGTTCATCTACATCCTTATCCGTTTCCGCAACGTGGCATTCTCACTCGGTGCGTTGGCAGCTGTAGCGTTCACCGCATTCACCATCATCGGCTTCTACTCACTCTTCTGGGGTGTATTCCCCTTCGCGATGGAAATCGACCAAACATTTATCGCTGCAATCCTGACCGTTATCGGTTACCAGATCAACGATACGGTGGTTGTATTCGACCGCGTGCGTGAGAACACCGCTCTCTATCCGAAGAAGAACTTCTTCGACATCATCAACTCGTCAATCAACTCGACCTTGGGTCGTACGATCATGACATCGGGTTCTACCCTGCTGGTGTTGCTGAGCATCTTCTTCATCGGTGCAGAGTCGCTCCGCAGCTTCATCTTCGCGATGATATTCGGTGTAATCATCGGTACCTGCGCTACCATCTTCATCGCAGCTCCGGTTGCCTACATCACCGATAGCCGTCGCAACAAAAAATCTGCCGCAACTACAAAATAATCAAAACAATAGCTCTCAATAAGCAGGAGGCTGCGCTGATGAGCGGCCTCCTGTCGCTTTATATCAATCGGCCGTAATGGAGATAAATGAGCAAATCATAAACCCTGAGAAACAGCAGGCGTGACGGGGCGAACTGTGTTATTACCACAGACCGCCCTTCCCGTGCTTATGATGTAGGGGCTGCGGGATGCCGGGGTCTACGCCCGCTCCGCGGTCTGCGAACCCCGGTTAATCACAGACACGAGCCTCCGACTCTCCATTGATGGTCGGGCCATGCATGTCAGGCGGGTGCGGACTGTCATTAAGAACGTGTTTCGGTTTGTTTTTGCAAAGATAAGAAATAAGTAAGTCGTAAAAATTATTTTATATTATCAGGGAGTGATTTTTCGAGCGATTTTTGCTCGAAGATGAAGGAGTGTAGTAATCTACACGACTGAAGATGAGAGTAAAAAGCGTCGGAAAAGCGCCGCTGATAATATAAAGTTTTTAAATCCATAATATACGTAATAAATTTTATGACTTACTTATCAATAAATAATTGATATCAACAATCAAATCGCAGGGTTTGGTTGTTAATGATTTATAGCCATGGAAAGATGCGCCGAGGGATGCGCATGCCGGCTTGTAATTTTGCATAGTATTAACGTTTTAACTGTTTAGGTTATGAAAACAATATTGTTGAGAGCGACAATCGCGCTGACCGCCGTGACCGTCATGTCGTCGTGCCATAAAGAGAAACAGCCCACTCCGCCGGCACCCGTCAGGGTAGAGACCGCAGTGGCGGGAGAGACTGACATGTCGACATCGCACAATTATTCGGGCACGGTGGAAGAGTCGAGCGGCACGGTGGCAAGTTTCTCGGTGCCCGGCACTGTGCAGACAATGAATGTGTCGGCCGGCGATTATGTAAAGAAAGGACAGCTCATAGCCACAGTCGACGCCGCATCGATGAAAAATGCCTACGACATTTCAAACGCGGCGCTCACCCAGGCACAGGATGCCTACAACCGCATGAAGATGCTCCATGACGCCGAGGCGATAGCCGACATCAAGTGGGTGGAGATGCAGCAGACGCTGCGACAGGCCCAGAGCGCCGAGGCGATAGCGCGCAAGACACTCAACGACGCCAATCTCTATGCACCGCTGTCGGGCTATGTGTCGGAGAAGTATGTCGACGCCGGCATGACAGCCGCGCCGGGTCTGCCGGTTGTCAAGATTGTCAGCATCGACCCGGTGAAAGTCAGCATCTCCATACCGGAGAACGAGATAGCGTCAATACCCGACGGCGCAGATACCGATATTTCCGTGTCGGCACTGGGCGACAAGCGTTTTACCGGTAAAATCGTGGAGAAAGGGGTTTCGGCCAATCCTATCACGCGGTCGTATGACGTCAAGATTACGGTCGATAATCCCGACGGAGAGCTTCTGCCCGGCATGATATGCGACGTCACGCTCAACACCGACACTGCGAGCCGCAGTCTTACCGTGCCGCTCGACGCAGTGATGCTTGCGTCAGACAACAGCCACTACGTGTGGCTCGATTCGGCAGGTTACGCCGTGAGACGCAGCGTCGACACCGGTGCGCTTACCGATGAAGGCATCGTAATCAACGGCGGCATAGCGCGCGGCGACAGCCTAATCGTGAAGGGTCAGCAGAAAGTGAGCCGCGGCTCGAAACTGACAGTAATCAACAAGCAGTAAAACCGACATGACTATGGGACCGCAGAGTAAAGGCGGCATCGTGGCGTTCGGGCTGCGTTACCGCAAGTTAGTGATACTGGTAGTGACGGTGCTGGTGGTATTCGGCATCTATGCACTGGAGAAGATGGACAAGAACGAGTTTCCGAGCTTTACCGTCAGGGAAGGGCTTGTGGTGGCTGTATGCCCGGGGTCAGACGCCACGCAGATGGCCGACGAGGTGCTCAAGCCGCTCGAGGATTTCATTTTCTCATATAAAGAGGTCGACAAGAGCAAGACGCATTCACGATGCACGTCAGGAATGGCGATAGTGTTTGTGGAGCTCGACGAAGATATCGACGACACCGTGCCATTCTGGAACAAATTCCAGATCGGATTGCAGAAAGAAAAACTCTCGTTGCCTAAGAATGTGCTCGCCGTGGAGGCGCTGACCGATTTCGGCGACACCTCATCGCTTCTGATAGCCATATCGTCGGACGACAAGACCTACCGCGAGCTTGGAGTCATCACCGACAATCTGCGCGACCTGCTGAGGTCGGTGCCGTCGGTGGGACAGATGTCAGACTACGGCAAACAGAAAGAGCAGGTGGCAATCTATGTCGACAACGAGCGGCTTACGCATTACGGCATCAAGGCCAACATGCTCGCCGCCACGATGCTCGCGCAGGGCTTCGGCACCACGGGGGGAGAGATAAAGGGCGACAGCTACACGTCGCCGATATATGTGAGCCGCCCGGTCAACTCGACGCGCGATGTCGAGAACATGATAGTGTTTTCCACTCCGTCAGGCTCTATAGTGAGAGTCAAGGATATCGCCCGTGTGGTCAAGGAATATCCCGAGCCGTCGAGCTATATCACCAACAACGGCGCCAAATCGCTGCTGCTGAGTGTGTCGATGAAAGACGGCAACAATATCGTGGAGATGGGCAAGCAGGTGCAGGAGAAACTCGACGAATTCCAGTCGACGCTTCCGGCCGATGTCAACGTGTTTAAAATCACCGACCAGCCTACGGTTGTGAATTCGTCGGTCAATTACTTTCTGTCGGAACTTCTCATCGCCATCGTGGCGGTGGTGATAGTGATAATGCTGCTTCTGCCTATAAAAGTGGCGCTGATAGCTGCGGGAACCATACCTATCACGATATTTATCGCCCTGGGCATATTTTATGCGTTGGGCATAGAGCTCAACACGGTGACACTGGCGTGTCTGATTGTGTCGCTGGGCATGATTGTCGACAACTCTGTCGTCATCATTGACAATTATGTGGAACTGATTTCCGACGGCATCGACCGCAAGACTGCGGCTTACCGCTCGGCGGTGGAGTTTCTCAAGGCTATATTCTCGGCTACCTGCGCCATATCGATAACATTCTTCCCGTTCCTGATAACACTCAACGGCATGTTCCGCGACTTCATGAATGATTTTCCGTGGGCCATCACAATAATATTGTTCGTGTCGCTGTGCATAGCGGAGATACTTGTGCCCTATCTGCAGTTCAGGCTCATCAAGAAACCTATCTACAAGATAGAGAAAGAGGCTGTGGCGTCGGGCAAGAAGAAATTCTCGTTTTTCGTGGCTCTGCAGAAAGGTTACGACAAGCTGGCCGATGTTTGCTTCCGTTTTCCGGTGGCGACACTGATTATCGGGCTAGCGTGCGTTGTGCTCGGCGGACTGATATTCATAAAGCGCCCGATGAAGCTGATGCCGATTGCAGAGCGCAATCAGTTTGCCGTAGAAATCTACATGCCTACGGGAACGCCTCTGGCACGCACTGACGTTGTGGCCGACTCGCTCGCCAATGTGCTGCGTGGCGACAGCCGGGTAGTGTCGGTGTGTGTGTTCCACGGCTGTTCGTCGCCACGCTTCCAGACCACATACGCCCCGCAGGTGGGCGGTCCGAACTTCGCCCAGTTCATTGTCAACACTGTGAGCAACGAAGCCACGGAGGAGGTGCTTGACGACTATACCGACAAATTCGAGTCATACTTTCCGGAAGCATATTGCCGCTTCAAGCAGCTGAGCTATTCCAATGCCGACTATCCGGTGGAGGTGCGCATCACCGGAGATGATTTCAAGAGCCTGCAGGCGGTTGCCGACACGGTGCTCGAGCGTATGCGCCGCACCGAGGGGCTGCGGCTTGTGCGGCCCAACACCTCGACGCCGCAGGTTGCCGCGATGGTCTCGACCGACGACCAGCTTATGTCGCGTCTCGGCCTCAACAGCCTGTTTTTAGAGGCTACGCTGGCGATGCGCTACAGCGGAGGAGTGCCCGTGGCGACAGTGTGGGAAGGCGACTACGGCATGGATGTGGTTGTCAAGAGCGACAAGGCCGACCGGTCTGAAGTGAGCGAACTGAGCAATGAGGAGGTGCCTGTGCTTGAGTTTGCGAGCGCTCCGGTGCATCAGTTCGCCGAGGTGGAGCCGGTATGGGACTACGGCCTTGTCGGACACTACAACGGCAAGCCGACAATCACGCTGATAGCCGAGAACGAACGCGGCACCAACGCCATGGAAGTGACCGAGCACCTGCAGAGAGTGCTTGACGGCGTAAGCCTGCCCGAGGGGGTGAGCATCGAATATGGAGGCGAGTATGAAAACACCGACGAGATACTACCGCAGATCATGTCGGCGCTTGCGATAGCGATAGTGATAATATTCTTTATCATCTTGCTGCACTACAAGCAGGTAGACATCTCCGTGATACTGCTTGTGTCGCTGCTGCTGTGCATACCCGGCGCCGCCTTCGGTCTCTTTGCGATGAACGAGCCGATATCGCTGACCTGCACGCTCGGCATCATTTCGCTTATGGGTATTTTAGTGCGCAACGCCATCATCATGATCGACTATGCCGAACAGCTCCAGGGTCAGGAGCATCTTGACAACAGGATGGCAGCCATCGAGTCGGCCAAACGACGTATGCGCCCGATATTCCTGACCTCAGCGGCCGCCACGATGGGAGTGCTGCCGATGGTGATATCTAACAGCGCGCTGTGGAAGCCGATGGGCACGGTAATATTTTTCGGGACGCCGCTGACGATGGTGTTCACGCTCACGGTGATACCGGTGATGATGTGGAAATTTACAGGAAAGCGAAAAATCGACCCGCCTTACGGCGCGCCGACACCCGACTTCGGCGACTCACCCGCCCCGACCTTCTACACCGGAAGCGACAACGGCGCCGTGGTGGAGACAGCGGCACCGGCCGTATCAGTAACTGCCGGAAAGCCGGCCGACAAGTCAAATTCCAACCCCAAATGATTATTACGGTTATGAAACGATTGTCAATAGCATTTACAGCCATGCTGTCGCTGCTTGGCGCTACAGCCCAGGGGCAGGCAGGCGGAGAGGAAGTCCGCATGCTCACGCTTGACGAATGCCGCGAGCTGGCGATAAAAAACAATGCCAAGGTCAATGTCGCGGCAAGCAATGCCGAGGCCGCCGAGGAGTTGCGCAAGGAGGCATTCACCAAGTATTTCCCGACGGTGACGGCATCGGGCATGGCGTTTGCTGCCAACAAGCCCGTGGTCGACCTCGACATATTCAACATAGCCACGCTGCAGATGATAAAGCGCGGTGTGAGCGCCAATGTCACGGCGGTGCAGCCGGTGTTTGCCGGCGGACGCATTGTCAACGGCAACCGCCTCGCCGAGGTCGGTGTGGAAGCGGCAGGACTCGAGCGCGAGAATGCGGTCAACGAAGTGACTATGACCGCGGAGAAATATTACTGGCAGCTTGTGACACTGAAGTCGAAGCGCCGCACTCTCGAGGATGTCATCGCCCTGGTCGACACGCTTGAATTTCAGGTGGGTGTAGCACTGAAGGCCGGAGTCACCACACGCAACGAACTGCTCAAGGTGCAGCTGCGCAAAAACGAGCTGCGCTCCACGATGGTAGACCTCGACAACGGCATAGCGCTCTCGCGTCAGCTGCTTGCACAATATACCGGACTTGACGGCACGGCGATAGATGTGGCCGAGGAGGAGACACCCGACGAGGTGCCCCCCTACCCCTCCGACATCTATATCGACCCGAACGCGGCTCTTGGAAGCACGGCCGACTACCGGCTGCTGCAGAAAAAGGTGAATGCCTCGGAGCTTGAGGAGAAAATCGCCGTGGGAGAAAACCTGCCTACCGTAGGGGTCGGCGCAGGATATTTCTACGACGATGTCATCAGTCAGCGTCACGGCTTCGGAGCGGTGTTTGTCAGCGTGTCGGTGCCGATAAGCTCATGGTGGGGAGGCTCCCACGCGATAAAGCGTCGCAAACTCGAGACAGCCAACGCGCGGATGGAGATGAACGACCTGTCGCAGATGCTGTGCATCAAGATGATAAACGCATGGGATGACCTCACTTCAGCCCACCGCAAGATGGAGATTGCGAAGGAATCGATTGCCCAGTCGGCCGAAAACCTGCGCATGAACCAGAATTTCTTTCACGCCGGAGTGAGCAATGTGACCGACTTGCTTGACGCCCAGACACTCTACCGCCAGAGTCTCGACCAATATACGGAAGCTTACGGGGCTTATCGCGTGGCTCGCGTGAGCTATCTGCAGGCCACGGGTCAGGAGGAATAACGACTTTAAGGTCGTTAAGGACACTAAGGTTACTGATTGATTGGGGCATGCCGCGGTAAAGTTGGCGATTTAGAACAAAAAGGGAGCCTGATGTGTTAAAATTTTGTATATTTACGAAATTCATTAACATTAAGCCCCACATCATTATGAGTGCCCAATTAAAAATTTTCTGCAAGAATATCAACAGATATATACCGTTTGACGGAGGAGAGACTCTATCGGAGATATTAAAGCGCGTCTGCGACGAAATATCGTTCACGCCGATATGCGCGCGTGTCAACAACAAGACCGAGGATCTGCAGTATGCGGTGTTCGCGCCCAAGCAGGTGGAATATCTGCCGGTCACCACGGCATCGGGGATGCGGGTTTACACCCGCTCGCTGTGCATGATGCTTTACAGGGCTCTTGTGGAGTGTTATCCGGGAACGCGCCTGAATATTTGCCACTCGATATCGAAGGGTTATTACTGCCGTCTTGACAATATAGCGGTTACCGACGAGGTGGTTGAAAATCTGCGCGAGGCGATGCGTCGGCTTGTAGAGCGCGATGTGGCGTTCGAGCGCAAGGAGCGTCTGACGGCTGATGTCAAGGAGATGTTTCGCAAGGAGGGTCTTGACGACAAGGTGCAGCTGCTCGACACAATCCATGACCTTTACACGGTGTATTACCGTCTTGACGGCGTGATTGACACATATTACGGACCGCTCGCGCCGTCGACAGGATTTCTGCGTTGCTTCGACCTGAAGCGCTATCATGAGGGATTTCTGCTTCTGGGTTGCGACCACAGCTGTCCGGACGTGCCGGCTCAGCCTATCACTCAGGAGAAGATGTATAATGCGTTTACGGAGTATGTCGCATTCAACCATATCATTGGGATACGCAATGTGGGAGAGCTGAACAAATCGACAGAGGAGAACCGTTCTGGCGAACTCATAAATGTGGCCGAAGCGCTGCATGACAAGAAGATAGCGTCGATAGCCGATGAAATAAAGCGCCGTTATGAAGCCGGAGGGGCACGCGTGGTGATGATAGCCGGGCCGTCGTCGTCGGGAAAGACGACGTTTACGAAGCGACTGGCAATCTATCTGCTGACCAATCTGCTCAAGCCTAAGATGATATCGCTCGACAATTATTTTGTCGACAGGGTGAACACACCTCGTGACGAGAGCGGCGACTATGACTATGAGTCGCTTTATGCGCTTGACCTGCAACAGTTCAACTCCGACCTCCGCCGTCTTATCGCCGGAGAGGAGGTGGAGCTGCCGACCTATAGTTTCGAGCACGGTCACCGCCTGTACAAAGGGGAGCGCCTGCAGCTCGACGACCGCTCGATACTGCTCATCGAGGGAATACACGGGCTCAATCCGGAGCTTACATCGGAGATCGAGGACGGCATGAAATATCGCATCTATGTGTCGGCACTGACAACGCTTGCCATTGATGACCACAACTGGGTGCCGACAACCGACAACCGTCTGCTCCGCCGCATCATACGCGACCACAAATACCGCGGGACGTCGGCGATGGAGACGATACGCCGCTGGCCGAGCGTGAGACGCGGCGAGGAGCGTTGGATATTCCCGTATCAGGAGAATGCCGACTCGACATTCAACTCGTCGCTGATATTCGAGCTTGGCGTGATGCGCGAATATGGCGAGGGCCTGCTGAAGAATTTTCCACGCGACACTCCGGAATATGCCGAGGCTTACCGTCTGATGAAGTTTCTGAGCTATTTCGCTCCGATACCGGGTCGCGACATACCACCGACATCGCTGCTGCGAGAGTTTTTGGGAGGCTCGTCGTTCCATTACTGATCAGGCCGGAAATCAAACCTGCGACACTCAGACAAGATAATGCAGGCCATACGCCGTGATTTCGCAGGGGCGGTCATTCCGCTTACGCGTCATCACGGGGTTTCTTTTTTAGAGCTTGTTCAAAATTTATATCACTTTGCTTTTGAGAGTCTTGCCAGCATCTTTTTGTTTGCTCTTCGGTCGAGTAGCTACGGCTACACTCCCTCATCGCAATCAAAAATCCATCTGACAATACCTATCAAAATCCGTATCATATAAATTTGAACAGGCTCTTAGTTTTGAATGAGTCACGCCGAAAACCGGCATACATAAAGGCTGCATCTCACCGTACACAAAGGTTGTATTTTTATGTGATTTATATAAATATTTTTGCAAATATTTAAATTTTATATATTTTTGCAATATATAAATACAATCCGGTGACATTTTGATTGATTTGTCAGCCTCTCCGGAATCGGTTTCACAAAATTGCCCGATAGGCTGGCGGGCCGTTGAAAAAATATGGATATCAGATCATGCCTAAAGGTATTGTCGGCAATCGGCATGCTTTCCGGAGCAGTGTCGGCAAGTGCACAGACAGCAGAAATCGACGGAATGACATTCTCGGTCATATCCGGGAAAAGCGATTGCAAGCTGACAAAAGTAAGCGGTGATGTTACCGCGCTTGTCATCCCTGCCGAAGTTGAGATTGAGGGTGCAAAATATGCAGTGACGGAGATAGGCGCGAATGCGGCACAAAACTGTGACAAGGTAGAGACGGTAGTATTTCCGGCCACGCTGACTACGATTGGCAGAAACTCGTTTGACGGGTGCTCGTCAATAACCGACCTGGCATTCAACGAGGGTCTCACCACTTTGAGTTCCTATTCATTCAACAACTGCACGTCACTGAAGTCAATAATGATACCGTCGACACTGACCACATTCGAGGTGTCGGTGTTTTTCGGCTGCGATGCGCTGGAGCGTGTAGAGGTAGTCGACCTAACAAGCTGGTGCGCGCTGTCGTTCAACGACGCATCGTCCAATCCCACCTCATTGGCCAAGCACCTTTATGTCGGCGGCAAGGAAGTGACCGAGCTTGATATTCCCGAGGGAGTCAGCGAACTCAAGCAGTATGTGTTCGCCGGGCTGTCGTCAATAACCGAAGTCACCGTTCCGGCATCGGTAAAGACCATCGGTGCCAACGCGTTCTACGGGTGTTCGGGCATCAAGGCCGTGAATACTACCGACCTCGCGGCATGGTGCGACATAGACTTCAGCAAGAGCACGTCAAATCCCGTGTCACAATGCAAGGTGCTCAAAGTGAACGGCGAACTGCTGTCGGAAGTCGTTGTGCCCGAAGGCGCCACAACGGTAAAGCAGTATGTATTCTACAACTGTACGTCGATTTCAAAAATCACGTTCCCCTCTACTCTCACATCTTTGGGCAATTATGCGTTTTACAACTGCACCGGGCTGGAGAGCATCGAACTGCCGTCAACGCTGACAACCGTCGGCAGTGCCGCGTTCGCAGGATGCTCGGGACTTAAATCGATCGAGATCCCCGAAGCCGTAACGGCATTGCCTACCAACATGTTCCAGAACTGCAAGGCTCTTGAGAGCGTGACACTGCCATCGGGGCTCCTTTCGGTCGGCAAAAACGTATTCTTCAATTGCTCGAAACTGTCGGCCATAAAATTTCCGGCGACGGTCAAGAGGATAGATCAGAAATCGTTCCAGAACTGTTCGTCACTAGAGATGATAGAGTTTGACGGGACTCCGGAATTTATCGGCGACTATGCATTCTCGGGCTGCTCCGCGCTCAAAGAGGTCACTCTTCCCGAGGAACTTGAGTCATTGGGTTACAATACATTTTTCGGATGCACATCGCTGGCAGAGGTGACCATACCCTCGTCAATGCAGTCAATCGGCAACAATGTGTTCGGCAACTGCGCCTCCCTCGCAACAATCAAGAGCAAAAACGTAATTCCGCCCGCAATCATGTCGAATACATTCGCGTCATCAATCTATGACACAGCCAGACTCCTTGTGCCCGAAGGCGCGGCAGAGAGCTATGCATCGGCCGAAGTATGGAAACAGTTCACCGATATATCCGAATCGTCATTCTCGGGGATAGAATCGGTTGAAACCGAAGATGGCGGCATCGTGACAGTGTATTCGATTACGGGACACGTGGTCGCCACGGGTGAGAGTGTTCCCGAGCTGAATACAGGCGTATACATAGTCAGAAGCGGAAAGAAAGTCAGCAAGATCATTGTGAGATAGACCACCTGATTTACAATGTAAATCAGCGGCCTGCGGACTCTTTCCACCATATATGATACATGACCCGGCTCGTCTCCGCTACGCTGCGGCGGGCCGGGTTACAGCTAAAACCGGTGTCCTGAGGACGCCGGTTTTATTGATAGCGATTTTAGGATGGGGACGCGATGTATCGCTAGCCTTTACCCACAAATATCCCCATATTCGAGTTCTCCAAGAGGTATTGGTAGATTGTTTCCAATCTACCAATACCTCTTTTGAATGTTATTATACCCGGCTTCGGTTGTGATGGCATGGCACTCCAGCCGCCTTCGCAGGCCACAACCCATGAAGCCCATGCCAGCGCCCCCTTTGGGTGCGGATTCTTGTATATCTTCTTTTTGGTATTAAAACGCCTGTTGAGAGTGTCCACGATTTCGATCTCCAGTGGAGTGAACGCTATAGATGCCGGATTCGTATCATCGTTTCCGTCAAATCCTTTTTTGACCAACGCCACCTCATAGGCGTTTTTAATGCTTACGGCAAGATTGATTTCAAAGGCATGCGGACTTTCCACCTGTATATCTTCTATGCCAAATCCTTTTTTCTTCAGCAAGTGGTGATAATCCTCAATGAACCATCTGCGCTTGTAATAGGAGATGATTTTGGCCGCATCATACGCGACCACAAATACCGCGGGACGTCGGCGATGGAGACGATACGCCGCTGGCCGAGCGTGAGACGCGGCGAGGAGCGCTGGATATTCCCGTATCAGGAGAATGCCGACTCGACATTCAACTCGTCGCTGATATTCGAGCTTGGCGTGATGCGCGAATATGGCGAGGGCCTGCTGAAGAATTTTCCACGCGACACTCCGGAATATGCCGAGGCTTACCGTCTGATGAAGTTTCTGAGCTATTTCGCTCCGATACCGGGCCGCGACATACCTCCGACATCGCTTCTGCGAGAGTTTTTGGGAGGCTCGTCGTTCCATTATTAGGGGGGGTGGTAGCCGTAGAGGCTTGTCGGGGTGTTTGTTGAAGAAATTCGGGCGTTGGTTGAAATGTAGGCATACGTGTCACTTTTTGACGCATTTATAATTAAACTTTTATTTATTTTTGCAGTCAGAAACACGATTGAAGTCGGAAAGCGGCTGTAGTCAAGCCGTTGCCGACGTTACGCAAAAGAATTCAATTCAACAAATATCCCTAAAAAGTATCCCCAAAAAGATGAGAGATTTCAGAGGAATGGTATTGGCGGTGTGTATGGCGGCATGCAGTGTGCTGACCGGCGCGGCTTATACTGTAAGCGGAACGGTGTCGGACGACACGGGAGAGCCGCTGATGGAGGCGGGAGTGAGACTTCTTGCCGCCAAAGACAGTGCGTACGTGAAGGGAACCGCGGCCGACATGAACGGCAAATTTTCCTTTGCGGATATCAAGAACGGCAGCTATATCCTTGAGACAAGCTATATCGGCTATGTCAAGAATTACAAGAACCTGACTGTAGCTGACAAGAATTTCAACGCAGGGACAATCACTCTAAAAGAGTCGTCGCATCTGCTGGCGGAAGCTACGGTGACGGCAGTCAAAACGCCAATCAAGGTGATGCAGGACACAGTGGAATTCAATGCCGACTCCTACAAGACGCAGCCCAATGCCGTGGTCGAAGATCTGCTCAAACGTCTGCCCGGCGTGGAGGTTGACTCCGACGGCAAGATCACAGCCAACGGCAAGGAGGTGACAAAGATACTCATCGACGGGAAGGAATTTTTTGCCGACGACCCCAAAGTGGCCTCCAAAAACCTTCCGGTCAACATGGTCGACAAGCTTCAGGTGGTGGAGCGCAAGAGTGATCTGGCGCGTCTGACCGGAGTAGACGACGGCGAGGACGAGACTGTCATCAACCTTACGGTTAAGAAGGGGATGCAGAACGGCTGGTTCGGAACGGTCGAAGCGGGCTACGGCACCGACGACCGCTATCAGACCGCCTTTAATGTCAACCGATTCTGGAACGGCAATCAGATAACTTTCATCGGCTCGGCCAACAACACCAACGACCTTGGCTTCACCGACGGCAACGGCAACCGCTTCCGCCGCTTCGGGGGCGATCAGGGCATAAGCAACTCGCAGAGTTTCGGCGTGAATTTCAACGTGGGCAAAGATGAGAAGCTGCGCGTGGGCGGTGATGTGATGTATTCACACTCCGACAAGAAGAGCGAACAGCGCAAAAACCGCCAGTATCTGCTTGAAGATGACCCCTATACCCAGAATTCCTACTCAAACTCACGTGACAAGGGTCACAATGTCAGAGCTGACTTCAGGGTGGAGTGGAAACCGGATTCGTTCAACACGTTTGATTTCCGTCCGTATTTCTCATACAATCAGAATGACTCGTGGTCAAAGGCGTTTTCGGTGTCAGAGGGGAAGAACACGTCGCTCAACCGGTCGCAGTCAGACGGCAAATCGTATGAAGCCGGCGGACGTCTTATCTACAACCACAGCTTCGCCAGCCACAGAGGCCGTTCGTTTTCAGTGTTCGCCAACTACCGCATGAGCAATGTCAGGGAGTATGAAGACAGCTATGTCTACAATATTTTCCATCAGTTCAACGACTCGGTAGACAGCTATGACCAATGGATCGACAACAAGACCTGGAGCAACTTCGTAAGCGCGCGACTGACGTGGACAGAACCTCTGGGCGATGTGCGCAACGGCAACTTCCTCACCGTAGGCTACTCCGCCAACATGCGCTGGAACAACGCCGACAAACTTGTGTATGACCGTCCGGTCAGTTTCGGCACCGAGGTGTGGGACTTCGTGCTCAACGGCATGGATTACACTCTGCCAATGCCGGAGATAGACTATGCCAACATAGAGCTTGTCGACACGCTGTCGAACCGGTTCCGCAACACCAACTTCCAGCAGGATATACGTGTGGGCTACAAGAAGGTCAGCAGCAAATATACGCTCGATGCCGGCCTGTCGATAGTGCCGATACGCATGAAGAGCACCAATCTGAGCAACTCGGACAAGAATATTCCGGAACGCACGACTTGGAACTACTCGCCATTCCTGCGGTTCAAATATAAGTTTGACAAGACGAGCTCGCTCAATGTCGACTACTACGGACGCAGCTCCCAGCCGTCGATGAGCCAGTTGCAGCCGGTGGCCGACTACAGTAATCCGCTGAATGTGGTGCAGGGTAATCCGGATCTTTTGACATCGTTCAACCACAACATACGTCTGCGCCACCAGGCGTTTAATGCCGAGGCACAGCGCTCGACGATGACAATGTTTGACGCGCAGATCACGCAGAATTCCATCATCTCCAAGACGATATACAACAGCCAGACGGGTGGTCGCTACACTACCTACGAGAATGTGAACGGAGTGTGGAACGCGCGACTGATGAACATGTTCTCGCAGCCTCTGCGCAACAAGGTGTTCACGTTTAACAACAATATATTCACCAATTTCAACCGCCGACTGGGCTATAACAACGGCGAGCGCAATATATCGAACTCGTTTATGGTGGCGGAGTCGTTCTCGATAGCCTATCGTCCGGACAATCTGGAGCTTGAGCTGCGCCCGATGTATAATTTCTCGACGACCCACAACTCGGCGTCGTCAATGACATCGACCAACGTGCACCGCTTCGGAGGCAATTTCAACGGCACATGGTACGACCCGCTCGGGTTTGTGCTCAACAGCGAGCTGACCTACTCCGCCACACGCGGATATTCCGCCGGTTATGACGCCGACTCATGGATGTGGAACGCATCGATATCATATCAGTTCCTTCCGGGAAAGAATGCGACCATCATGCTCAAGGCCTACGACCTGCTGCAGCAGAAGAAGGATATATCGCGCACGGTTACCGCATCGTATATCGATGACACGCAGTATAACGCTCTGACACGGTATTTCATGCTGTCGTTCACGTATAAGTTCAATACGTTTGGCAGCGGCAATCAGCCGGCCGACCGCAACGAACGGCGCATGGGACCTCCGGGAGGCGGCCATGGCGGCCATGGCGGCCCCGGCGGACGCAGACGCTGACAAAAAAGCGAGCCATCGGCTCGCTTTTTTTATTTTTACCATTGAATGTAGGGATGTCATGAGAGCTGTGGGGGGCAGCGGAGGCCGGGGTGTGGAGGTGGACCTGTCGGACCAGTCGGACAGGTCGGACGGGGGGGACGGTGGCTGTCGGCAGAGGGCATTCGGGAACTTCATAGTGTAGGGATGCAAGAACCTCAAGGAGTTGCCATGCGGGGTTTTATGAATATTTTTTGCATGCCTGAATAAATATTTAACGTTTATGCGTCATGGTAAATTGAATTTATTTGTATATTTGCAGTTCGGACTCAAAAAAAACAATACCTTAATCATGAAAAAAGTATTTGCATTTATAGTGACGTTGCTGGCGGTTGCATCGACAACGATATATGCAGCCGAACCGACCGATTATTACAAATCGTGTGAAGGAAAAACCGGAGAAGCGCTTCTGGCGGCACTGCAGTCAGTGGTAGGATCGCACACCAATGTCGGATATGACGGCTTGTGGGCGGTGTATAACCGATCGGACGTGGACGAGAACGGAAAGTATATCGACATGTATTCGACAAAGCGCTGGACTCCGGGTAAGGAGAAGTGCGGCAACTACTCACGTGTGGGCGACTGCGTGAACCGCGAGCACTCTTTCCCCAATAGCTGGTTCAACGAGGGCTCGCCGATGAAGTCGGACGCCTTTCATGTGTATCCCACCGACGGCAAGGTCAACGGCCAGCGCAGCAACTTCCCATACGGTGAGTGTGCCAACGGAACGACTCTCCCGTCGAACAACGGCATCAAGGCACTCGGCAAGCTCGGCACGTCGACATTTCCGGGCTATACGGGCACAGTGTTTGAGCCGGTGGATGAATACAAAGGAGACCTTGCCCGCACTTATTTCTACATGGCGGCAGCCTACAATGACAAGATCAGGTCATGGAACTCCGATATGCTTGCCGGAAATTCGTATCCCGCATATAAGACATGGGCACTCAATCTGCTGCTGAAGTGGCATCGTCAGGATGTGGTCAGCGAGCGTGAAACGGAGCGTAACGATGCGGTGTACGGGTTTCAGAAAAACCGCAATCCGTTTATCGACCACCCCGAACTTGTAGAATATATATGGGGCGACAAAAAGGGAGAGGCATGGTATATCAACGGCAGCCCGGTGCCCGTATGGTCGCTTCCGGCCGACAAATCGACAATAGACTTCGGGCTTACGGCCACCGATTATTCGATATCGCGCGCAATCGATGTCAAAGGCATCAACCTGACATCGGCAGTGAGCGTGACGCTGAGCGGCAGTGACTTCACACTGCAACAGAGCACGGTAAGCGCCGCGGCCGCCAACAAGGGGACTACAATCTCGGTGTCGTTCAGACGTGCAAATTCAGGTGTGTCGACAGGAGTGCTGACATTCAGGTCGGGCGACCTCACGGCGACCGTCAACCTGCGCGCCGAGGCCATCTCGGGCATCCCTGCCCTTCCGGCCGAAGATATCACGGAGACTGGGTTCACCGCCCGCTGGATGAGTCTGGGCGATGCTGAAAGCTATCAGTTGACAGTGAAGAAAGATGGCGCTGCGCTTGCCGGTTATCCGGTTACTGTCAATGCCGAAGCTGAAGAATACGCAGTGAGCGGACTTGACCCCGCCACACTCTACAGCTATTCGCTCACATCAGCGACCAAGGTGTCAAATGAGGTGAATGTCACCACAGCGGCACTTCTTCCCGACATACAATATCTCAACGGCGACGAATTTTCATTCACATGCGATCCCGACACTCCGTCAGAGGCCGCAGAAGTGTGGATTGATGTCGAGAATATCGACAGAGACCTCACCGTCAGCGTTGGAGCCCCGTTCGCCGTATCGACAAATCTCAATGACTGGAGCCGCAGCATCACCATCGACCCGCAGCAGGAGCGGTTCTATCTGCGTGTAGAGGCCGCGGCCGCCGGCGAATATGAGACATCAATCATCATAACCGACGGATATCACACCAACGATGACGGAACGGCGACGGCTTCGGTGCGCGATCTGTCGAAGCCGTGGTTTGTGGAAGATTTCGAGAAAGCCGCCGATGGCAAATATGACACCTACAGCAACCAGAGCTTTGAAGGCAATCCGTGCGTCTGGAATCTCACCAACGCCGGAATATGGAGCTCCGACAAGGGATACAACAGCGACTACTCGCTGCGTCTTGGCAAAAACCCCACAAGCGCCATAGAGACGGCGACAGCCAAGAAGAGCGGCATCGGCACCATCAGTTTCTTTGCCGAAAGATGGAGCAGCGATGACGGCGACGTCACTCTGCAGGTGGAATACAAGCCCGAAGGTGCGGACGAATGGGTCAACGCCGGAGTGGTTAAGGTCGACACTGACAGCTATGCCAGATATGAAGTGAAGGTCAACGCAGGCGGAAGCAATTACATACGTCTGCGTCAGACAGCGGGCGCACGCGGCAATATTGACGATATCATTGTGACGGACTATGGCAATTCGTCAGTCGACGGCATCACAGATGACAGTCTTGCCGACTGGGACGCCTATTGCCTCAACAAGTCACTCGTGATAGTCAACCACGGCAACGCCGCCGTCTACCGGGTGTATAATCTTGACGGGCAGACAGTGGGCGGAGCGAAGCTGCATGGCTCGCAATATACGCTCCGCGTGCCGGCAGGGCTTTATATCGTGACCGACGGAGAGAACAGCCGCCGCGTTTTAGTCAAGTAAACGGGAGATGGTGTTGCAACAACATCCTGCCTCAACTCAATATCAAGTAATCCTCATATCAGCTTCCGGGAAGCCGATATGGGGATTGCTGACTATCGGAGGCACGGCACCGTATGGTGGGATATGGTTAAATCATGGGGCATATCGGGGAGTTGCCGCGAGGGCGAGACGCCCTCGCCCCTTGGTTGGTGAAAATTAATTGCTTTTTTTCAATTATATCAGTATATTTGCCTTTGCAATGAACAATCGTGGCAATGAGATATCGCGCAGGGAGTGGCTCCGCAAGGTAGCCGCGGCGGCAGTGGCGGGGAGTGCCGCCGGAATGCTGTCGTCGTGCAGGCGCGTCAATGACGACTGGCCGACAATGCGTGCCGTGGCTGCGTCAGACGGCGGAGATGACCCGTTTGATGCCGACAGGATTACGGCCGCGCTGCCCGGCGAGGTGCGTTGCGTTGGTTGCGGCCGTTGCATGCCATGCCGTTTCGGCGTTGACATTCCGGCTATGTACGCGGCCTACAACGAGGCTGTCAGAAACGGAGAGATAGCCCGCAGCGGCAAGGATTTCCGCAATGGCGGAGGGTCGGAGCGCTGTCTTGAGTTCGTCAGGCGTGTGGAGCGTGAAATCGGCGACCGGCATCTCGCGCACCGTTGCGCGGGCTGCGGTGGTTGCGAAGGGAATTGCCCGATGCATCTGCCGATAGCCGAACAGATGCGCGGCATCGGCCGGCTGATAGACCTTGCGCGGGAAACCGAATGAGCCGGAGCGCAGCTTATATATAACAAAATCATCAACTTATAACAATATACCGATAGACAGCGATGAGCGACAGACAGACAATATACCGGCGCCGCGAGGGTAAGGCCAATGGCCGTGGAAAGGCCCTTCAGCTGGGTCGCCGTGTCACGGCGGTGGTGGCGCTGAGCGTCATGGTCGTGTTTTTTGTCATGCTAGGCACATCGGCGGCGCTGCGTCTGCAGTGGATAACGAAGGTGCAGCTTGTGCCGGTGGCGCTGTCGGTGAGCGGGTCGCTGATATTGTTCTGGGCAGTTGTGACACTTCTGTTTGGCAGAGTGTATTGCTCGATGGTATGTCCGGCTGGAATAGCGCAGGATATCTCGGCACGAGTGCCCCGGATGGGACGCAAGATGAGATTTCGCCGCGGCTACCGTCACGGGGAGGCACACAACAGGTTCCGTTACATCTGGCTCGGAGTGATTGTGGTGTCGGCCATCGCGGGAATGTCGATGCTTCTGGCTCTGTTTGACCCATACGGCGCTTTCGGGCGCATAATGACATATCTGTTGCGGCCGCTTGTCGCGGCTGCCGACGGCGCCACGGTTGCCACAGGCACGCTGTCAGGAGTGTCCGTGGCAGTGATTACGCTGGCGGCGCTGGTGGCAGTGCCGATGAAACGCGGCAGGCTGCTGTGCAACACGGTGTGCCCCGTAGGGTCGGCGCTGAGTCTGCTGAGCCGCCACAGTGTCTACGGCATAGATATCAACACCGACGCATGCGTCAACTGCGGGCTGTGCGAGCGGGTGTGCAAATCGGAGTGCATCGATTCGAAAGGTCACACGGTCGACATGTCGCGCTGCGTGGTGTGTTTCGACTGCGCGGCAGTGTGCGACAGCGGCGCCATCACTTACACCCGCCGCCGTCACCGGCTGTCGATACCGATGCTTATGAAGCTGCCGGGCGCACGCGCTGCGGCGACGCTCGACGCTCCCGGAGGCGCCGACCACGCAGAGACACCGCGTGCCATCGACCGCCGGCGGTTTCTTGCCACGGGGCTTATATTAGCGGCTACGCCTGCGGTGATAAGCGCCGAAAAGAAACTGCGCCGTGTGATGCCTCACGAGATAGAGCAGGAAGCGACTGCCGACACGCGTCCGGTGACACCTCCGGGCATTGCGTCGACGCGTTCGTTTCTGAGCCGATGTGTGGGGTGCGGTGCATGCATATCGGTGTGCCCGGCGCGGGTATTGCGTCCGTCGGAGGGAGAATACGGCGTCACAAACCCGCTGCATCCGCTGAAGAATTATGACGAAAGCTATTGCCGCTACAACTGCGTGAGGTGTACGGAGGTGTGTCCGACAGGCGCACTGAAGCCGCTTACGATGGGCGAAAAGCATATATTCCGTGTGGGACTGGCGAATGTCGACCCTGAGGCCTGCATCGGGTGCGGCCTGTGCGCGGGCCGCTGTCCGCGAGCCACAATCAGGATGACCGAACGTGACGGGCGCCGCGTGGCCGCTGTTGACCACGGAGGATGCATCGGGTGCGGCTCATGCCAATATATATGTCCGGCCTCTCCGACCAAAGCGATAAAGGTGAGCGGACTGAAACTATAAATAAATTTGAACACATCCATAAAAAATGAAACAATATCTTGAACTGCTTGAGCATATACTTGCCGACGGCTCGGACAAGGAGGACCGCACCGGCACGGGCACGCGCTCGGTGTTCGGCTATCAGATGCGCTTCAATCTGGCCGAGGGATTTCCACTGCTGACGACCAAGAAGCTGCATCTCAAATCGATAATCTATGAACTGCTGTGGTTTTTAAAGGGTGACACCAATGTGAAATATCTTCAGGAGCATGGTGTGAGGATATGGAACGAATGGGCCGACGAAAACGGTGACTTAGGCCATATCTACGGCTATCAGTGGCGCTCGTGGCCGGCCTACGACGGGACGTTTATCGACCAGATATCGGAGGCAATCGATCAGATAAAAAACAATCCGTCGTCGCGGCGCATCATAGTGAGCGCGTGGAATGTGGCCGACATACCGTCGATGAAGCTGCCGCCGTGTCATGCATTCTTCCAGTTTTACGTGGCCGACGGACGTCTGTCGCTGCAGCTCTACCAGCGGTCGGCCGACACGTTCTTAGGGGTGCCGTTCAACATAGCGTCGTATGCGTTGCTTCTGATGATGGTGGCGCAGGTGACCGGACTTGAGCCGGGCGATTTCGTCCATACACTCGGCGACACGCATATCTATAAAAATCATTTCGAGCAGGCACGTCTGCAGCTCACACGCGAGCCGCGCAAACTGCCACGCATGAAGATAAACCCGGAGGTGAAGAGCATATTCGACTTCAAGTATGAGGATTTCGAACTTGTCGACTATGACCCGCATCCCCACATCAAGGCCGATGTGTCGGTATAAACCTGAATGACAAATATGGTGACTATAATAGCAGCAGTAGGGCGCGACGGCGCGATAGGCCGCGGAGGCGATCTGGTGTTTCATCTGCGCGGTGACATGCGCCGCTTCAAGGCGCTGACAACGGGTCACACCGTGGTGATGGGCCGCAAGACATTCGAGTCGCTTCCCAAAGGGGCGCTGCCGGAGCGCCGCAACATAGTGATAACGCGCAACGAAGGTTTCACATCCGCAGGCACGGAGCGCGCCGGCTCACTTGAAGAGGCGCTGCGCATGGCCTCGGGCGAGGAGGTGTTTGTAATCGGCGGCGGCGAGATATACCGGCAGGCAATAGATGCCGCCGACAGAATGGAGCTGACGGTTGTCGATGCCGACAGCAGCGACGCCGACACGTTTTTCCCGGAATTCGACGCGACGGAGTGGAAAAAAACATCGGCAAGCGAGCCGATGACCGATGAAAAGAGCGGCGTAAGTTACAGTTTCGTTTGCTATTGTCGGATTTAAGCGTTAACTTTGCAGACAGCTACAGGCGCCGACGGCGCCGCAAAGCAAGGATTGCCCCGGTAGTTCAACGGATAGAATAGAAGTTTCCTAAACTTTAGATAGCAGTTCGATTCTGCTCCGGGGTACCACACAGCAAAAGATGATGACCGGTTGGCCATTCATACACATCTCAAACAGATCTCTGACGAGCTAAATTATCTGAATATTTGTTTTTTACAAAAAAATACGTTAATTTTGTAATATAATAGAGATGCTGTATGGAATCGGTTTTTAAATTTGCAAATTACATTGTATCTCGATACATTAATAATTATGGGGTTTCTATCGACGAAATGAAACTTCATAAGTTACTCTATTTTGCTCAACGCGAAGCATTGATACAATTGGGCAAACCTCTTTTCGGCGAATCGTTCTACGCTTGGAAATATGGACCGGTTTTAGTCGCTGTCCGCGACCATATTAAATTTTTCGGGCCCATCTTGCCTCAGGTTGGATATTGCATTAACAATGAGTATGTACCCGTTTTTGATAAAGTATTTTCACAATATGCGGGCAAAGACTCCTGGAGTCTGAGTCGACTATCCCATGGCGAATTTTCATGGCAGAATGCCCGCAAGGGATTGGGGCCTATCGACAGTTGCGATAAAGCAATGTCAATTGATGACATTAAAATTGATGCAAACCGAATAAAATTGAGACGCTATTTTCTATCGCAGATAAGAAATCAATCAAAGTAAGTCAGATGGAGATAACAAGCGACCAATTAAAATGGCTGAATAGCCTGTCGTGCCACAGACTCTCATCTGATGATGAGCACAAGAAACTTATACTTTCTTTTGAAAACAAAAGAAATCCGAATCTTGTAGACAGTCTTCAAACAACAGCATGGTTAGAAGACGAGGATGGCTCCACAGCTTACTATATCATAAAAAACGATGACGGATTTCCTTTATTTTCTTTTCTTTAAAATGCGGCGCATTGTATCAGCATCTGGATGAGGCTCAGATTCAAGAGCGTAAAAAAGCTTATGCCTTAATCAAACGCCTGATGACGAACCCACAGAATAAGGAAGAGGAAAATTTGGCTGCCATTATGGTTGAACAGCTCAGAGCCGGCAAAGATCTTTCTGACGAAGAGATAAAGCATTTCCTTAATGTAAGTACAGATAAAAAACAGAATTTCCTTAAATTCCTTTCAGGAGACAAATCAAGAGACCCCAATAAACATATTATCAGAGTATCAAACACTCACTCAGGCATTGAATTAGTACATTTCTGTTCTAACGACCAGGCAAAAGCGATATGGAAAGAATATAATTTTCCACAATCAATCGGTAAAATTGTATTTTGGTATCATATAGTGCCCATAATAGAGCGAGTCAGAGACATCGTTGGCTGCAAGTATTTATTTCTATTTGCTGCTGACTCAACAGAAGATGGTTCTTTGATAAACTACTATAACGTCGAATTAAAATTAAATCGTCCAAACGATATCGGCACAAGCAAACCGATCTATGATTTCAATTGCATATTTATGTGCAGCGAGATAAATAATCTTTTGCAACATCGGATAGATTTCTTAAAGAATTTCAATCCTGATATTCCAATCGGCGCTGTTTGAAACGCATTACAATCTACTCGATAATCCGCCAACAATTTGACATATATCAGCCTGAAGATGTTGCGAGAAGAATTATAAGCGAGATTTTGCGAGGTATCTATTTTTTAGTAAATTTGTAGGATTTTGGGTCAACATGTTGCTATATCAGCATGTTGCTATTACTACGAAAAGACTTTAATGAGAGAGAATATCTTTAAAATAGTGTGTATGGCGGGAGTGGTGACGCTGTTGGCGGCGTGTGCCTCTATCGGTCGTCCGGAGGGGGGTGAGCGCGACGAGTTGCCGCCGGTGTTCGTGCGCTCGAATCCGGAGCCCGGGGCGCTTGAGTTCAAGGGCAACCGCCTGAACATATTCTTCGACGAGAATATCAAGATGGAGGATGTGATGAACAAGGTGGTGGTTTCGCCTGTGCAGAAACAGCCGCCGTCGATATCGGCCAACGGCAAGCGCCTGACGGTGGAGTTCCGCGACACGCTTGTCGACAATGCCACATACACCGTGGATTTCTCAGATGCGATACGCGACCTCAACGAGGGGAATATACTCGACGGATTTGCATTTGACTTCTCCACCGGCTCCACGCGTGACAGCCTCGTGATATCGGGAATGCTCTTCGAGGCGCGCAACCTGGAGCCTGCGCAGGGCATGATAGTCGGCGTGTATTCCAACCTTTCAGACACAGCCATCAGCACTCTGCCATTCGAGCGCATCGCCAAGACAAACCAATACGGACAGTTCGTGATACGCAATCTTGCGCCCGGCACATATAATGTCTATGCCGTCAACGACCTCAACCGCGACTATCACTGGGACCGCTCGGAAGATGTGGCGTTTTTGGGTCAAAGCGTTGTGCCGGAGATAGAAAACATCACGGTGACCGATACGCTGCGCGCCTCCAACGGCATGGACTCCATAGTGATGCGCCCGGGACACCGGTATCTGCCCAACGACCTGCTTATGACATGGTTTAACGAGAATTACAGGTCGCAGTATCTTAAAAACAACTCCCGTATCGACTCCACCCGCATAGCGATAGAGTTGGGAGCGCCGACCGACACGCTTCCGGTGCTGACGCTGCTCAACACACCGTCAGCCGGAAAGCGCGTTGACGAGGTGGCGCGCACCGACTATTCGGCGCGCGGCGACTCCATCACCTACTGGCTCACCGACAAGGGGGTGATAAAAACAGACACGCTGATTGTGGAGGCACGCTATCTGCGCACCGACACGCTCGACCAACTGACGTGGACCACCGACACGCTGCGTCTGCTTAACCGTGAGCGCACCAAGTTTCAGAAAGCCCTCGACAAACGCAACAAGGACCGGGAGAAACTGCTCAAGAAGCTCCGCGAGGAAGGGCGTGACACGGTGTTCACCGACGAACAGGTGTTCATGACGTTCGAGACGAGCACCCGCGGCAACCAGGAGCTCAACCGCCCGCTCTATCTGACAGCATCACAGCCGGTCGACACTATTTACGGCGACAGGATACATCTCGAGATGAGGGTCGACACAGTATGGCACGACACCGGCGTGCAACATGTGGTGCGCGACTCCATTAACAGGCAGCTGCGTTTCACGCTCTACCACGACTGGAAAGAGGGTGAGCGCTATCGCCTGACCGTCGACTCTGCGGCGGTGACCGGCATCTACGGCAATGTCAACAAGAAGAGCTCGTCAGAGTTTTCCGTCAAAAAACTTGAGGACTACTCCACCATAAAGTTCAATCTTATCGGCATGCCTGAAGGGGAGCAGATGGTAGTGGAGCTTCTCAACTCACAGGATAAGCCTGTTGCCACAGCTCCGGTGTCCGACGGTTCGGCAGTGTTTACATTCGTCAGCCCCAACACTTATTACGCACGCGCTTTTGTAGACTCCAACGGCAACGGCACATGGGATACAGGGTCGGTTTCCGAAAAGAGACAGCCGGAAGATGTCTATTATTTCCCCAAAAAGCTCTCCCTGAAGAAAAACTGGGATATGGAGCAGACCTGGGACATCAATCTGCTGCCCGTAGAGGCTCAGAAGCCCAACGAGATAAAGAAGAACAAGCCCAAGAACCGTGACAGAAACGCCACCGCGAACAATGATGACGACGAGGAGGATGAAGATGAATTCTACTCGCCCGGCAACCGCTCGCAGGGCAACACCGGAGGCTCCGGGCGCCTGACGACAGGCGGAAGCCTCGGCGGCTCACGCGTCAATCCCGACGCCCTTCGCCGTTAGGCCGATATAATCAACCTACACAATGACTGCACTATGACCGCATCAACTCCACTGACCAGAGAGCTCGTCAAAGAGCCTGCCTACTGCCGGCTTGACCTACGCATTGGCGTGACGGCGCTTGATGTCATGATATACAATCCGTTAGAAGACAGTTCGTTGCTGCTCCGCCACTGCGAACTGCCTGCCGACGAAGCCGAAAGCCTCAGGCAGATTGAGACATTTATCTACGACAATCCACTACTGCTCAGCGATTTCAAAACCGTCACGGCCATCATCGAAAGCCGTAGGTTTCTGACGGTGCCTGACGGCGTGGCCGACGTCTGCGACCATGCAGCGCTACTGCGCGAGGCCGACAGCGACACCGACCAGCGTCCGGTCGTCACCGATGACCGGCTCGACGCATTCTCAGCGAGAATACTCTCGCCCATATCATCAGCCACGGCCAATTTCCTGCGGCGCACTTTCCCCAATATCAGACTGCACAGCACGCTCTATCCCTTCACCCGCTACTGCCACTCCAATCTCACGAAGGGCAACACGATGAAGATATTCGTCAATCTGAGGGTAAAGTCGCTCGACATCGCCGTGATGAGCTCACGCGAGCTATATCTTCTCAACCGTTTCGAATACCGCGACATCAATGACGCCGCATTCTACATACTCAGCTGCACGGAAGATATTTCCGACGACCGCGAGGAAATACTGATCGGCGGTGACCGCGAACAACGCGACGCCCTGATGCCGCTGCTGCGCAAGTTCAGGCCTTACGTGATGCCGATGATATTTCCATCGGCCATGTTCAGAGCCGGAGCCGACGCCATGAAATCGCCTTTTGACTTGATAATATTGCCGTTATGCGAATAATCCGAGGAAAATACGGACGCCGGCGTTTCGACGTCCCCACCAATATCACCGCCCGTCCGACCACTGACTTCGCCCGCGAGAACATATTCAACGTGATGGAAAATCTCGTGGATTTCGAGGAGGGTCCGACCGCTCTTGACCTGTTTGCCGGCACCGGAGCCATAACTTTCGAGTTTCTGTCGCGTGGATGCTCGAGGGTGACAGCCGTGGAGAAAGCCGCCACGCAATATAATTTCATACGCCGCGTGGCCTCGCAGCTCGGAGCCGACAATCTGACTTTGCTGCGCTGCGACGCTCTCCGATTCATCAGCGCGGCATCGCAGAGCTACGACATAGTGTTTGCCGACCCGCCCTACGATCTGCCTGACTTCGGCGAGATACCCGGCGCCATACTCTCGTCGGGGCTTGTCAAAGAGGGCACGCTGGTGATTGTCGAACACTCGCGCCGCTTCGATTTCTCACATCTGCCCGGATTTATGGAACACCGCGCCTACGGATCGGTGAACTTTTCCATATTCCGCGTCGGAACCACAGACTGATAACCGAGGCTCAGCGTCAGCGACAAGAAAAATTTTGCGCAGTCGAAAAATTTAGTTAAGTTTGTGACAGGCAAGCGCCGTTGCAGGTGATTTCATTTATCCGCAACGCCGCGCCCGACAACTTTTTGCAATAATCTCTCTTAAAACAGAATATGCTTAATATTATTAAAAACGACCCGTGGCTCGAGCCTTTCGCTCCGGCTATCGAAGGACGTCACAACGATGCCGTCAGAAAAGAAAAAGAACTCGTCAAAGGCAACAAAAACCTCGAAGGTTTTGCCAACGCACACCTTTATTTCGGGCTTCATCGCGACGACAAGGGCTGGGTGTTCCGCGAATGGGCGCCCAACGCCACGGCCATTACCCTCATAGGCGACTTTTCCGACTGGAAGGAACTTCCGAAATACGCGCTCAAACGCATTGACAACGGAGTGTGGGAACTGCATCTGGGACCGCGCGGCCTGAAACACGGCCAGCTCTACAAGATGAAGGTGCACTGGGACGGCGGAGAAGGCGAGCGCATCCCCGCTTACGCCACCCGTGTCGTCCAGGACGAACAGAGCCACATATTCTCAGCTCAGGTATGGGCACCCAAGAAGCAATATGAGTGGAAAAACACAGCATTCACCCCCGACACCCGCCCGCTTCTGATTTACGAATGCCACATCGGCATGGCACAGCAGCGCGAAGGGGTCGGCACATACGTGGAGTTCCGCGACAACATATTGCCTCGCATACACGCCGACGGATACAACGCCATACAGATAATGGCTATCCAGGAGCATCCCTACTACGGCTCGTTCGGTTACCATGTGTCGAGTTTCTTCGCACCGTCAAGCCGCTTCGGCACCCCTGAAGAGCTCAAAAGCCTCATAGACAAGGCTCATGAGCTGGGCATCGCGGTCATAATGGATATCGTGCACTCGCATGCTGTCAAAAATGAAAACGAAGGGCTCGGACGCCTCGACGGCTCATACAACCTGTATTTCTACGGCGACCACCGCCGCGAGCACCCGGCATGGGACTCGCTCTGTTTCGACTACGGCAAGAATGAAGTGCTCCATTTCCTGCTCTCCAACTGCAAATACTGGCTTGAGGAATTCAAGTTCGACGGATTCAGATTTGACGGCGTAACCTCGATGCTCTATTACGACCACGGTCTGGGACAGGCCTATTGCTCTTACGGCGACTATTACAACGGCGCCCAGGATGTCAACGCCATAACCTACCTCACCCTCGCCAACAAACTCATACATACCGTCAACCACAACGCCATAACCATAGCCGAGGAGATGAGCGGCATGCCAGGCCTCGCCGTTAAAATCAAAGACGGCGGCATAGGCTTCGACTACCGCATGGCGATGGGTATTCCCGACTACTGGATAAAGACCCTGAAGGAGAAGAAAGACGAGGACTGGCATCCGACATCCATCTTCTGGGAGCTCACCAACCGCAGAAGCGATGAAAAGACAATATCTTATGTCGAGAGCCACGACCAGGCGCTTGTGGGCGACAAGACCGTGATATTCCGACTTATCGACGACCAGATGTACTGGCACATGATGGTAGGCGACAACAATATGACCGTCGACCGCGGCATCGCCCTGCACAAGATGATACGCCTCGTGACGCTTGCCACCATCAACGGCGGATATCTCAACTTCATGGGCAATGAATTCGGCCATCCCGAATGGATCGACTTCCCTCGCGAAGGCAACGGCTGGAGCTACAAGTACGCACGCCGCCAGTGGGATCTCGTCGACCGTGAAGACCTGAAATACAAGTATCTCAACGCGTTTGACAACGCGATGGTGGAGCTCGTCAGCAGCATTATCAACTTCCAGGCTCTCAGCATAGAGAAGCTTTGGGAGAAGGATGACGACCAGGTTCTGGCATTCCGTCGCGGCGACCTCGTGTTCGTGTTCAACTTCAATCCGTTCAAATCATTTACCGGCTACGGCATTCTCGCCCCCGCCGGCAAATACAAAGTGGTGCTGTCGTCTGACGACAAACAGTTCGGCGGCTTCGGCAACATCGACGACAACGTGGAGCATCTCACACAGCACGACGAACTATACGCTCCCACCGGCAAGGAGTGGCTGCGCCTCTATCTCCCGGCCCGCTCCGCCCAGGTGCTGCGTCTTGACCGCACACCGGGCAGACGCAAGGCCAAGAGTGACGCCGCCGGCAACAATACAGGCAACAATCAGTAACAACCGACCGTGGCAGGAGTAAAACGACTTATGAAAGATACCGCCATCTATGGTGTCAGCAGCATCGTAGGGCGGTTTTTGAACTGGTGTCTGGTGCCGATGTACACCTACCTGTTCCCCACCGAACAATACGGTATCGTCACCAATATCTACGCATACGTGGCGCTGGTGCTCATCATATTGCTTTACGGCATGGAAACCGGATTTTTCCGGTTTGCCAACCATGAGCGGTGGAACAATCCGACGCAGGTCTATTCGACCACACTGATATCGGTCGGCACATCGTCGATGCTGTTCATTATTCTGGCGTGTATCTTCTCGCCGCAGATTGCCTCTGCGCTCAATTGCGGCGACTATCCGTCGTTTATCTGGATGATGGCGATAGCCGTAGGTATAGACGCCTATTCCAGCATACCGTTCTCCTATCTGCGCTACCGCAAACGTCCCGTGCGTTTCGCCACACTGAAATTTGTCAACATCGGGCTCAACATCGGGCTCAACCTTTTTTTCCTTATTCTATGTCCCTGGATATGGAAGCACTCGCCCGACCTGATCGGCTGGTTCTACGACCCCGGCTTCGGCATCGGCTATATCTTCCTTGCCAACCTGCTGTCGTCGATGGTGATACTGCTGCTTCTGACGCCGGAACTGAAGGTGACTTACAGCTTCAACGGACGGTTGTGGCGCGAGATGGTCCGCTACAGTTTCCCGTTGCTGATACTCGGCGTGGCGGGCATCATGAACCAGACCATCGACAAAATATTGCTGCCATTTCTGGTCGCCGACCCCATCGACGCGTCGCAACAGCTCGGCATCTACGGCGCCAACTACAAGATAGCCATCGTCATGGTGATGTTCATCCAGGCATTCCGCTTTGCCTACGAGCCGTTTATCTTTGACAAAAACAAGGAGAACGGAGGCGACAAGCGCCGTGCCTACGCCGACGCCATGAAATTTTTCGTCATCTTCGGGCTGTTCATATTCCTCGGGGTGATGTTTTACCTCGACGTGCTCAAATATTTCATTTCCCCGCGCTATTTCGCCGGACTTAAAGTGGTGCCGATAGTGATGGCAGCCGAATTTTTCTTCGGCATCTTCTTCAACCTGTCGCTATGGTATAAACTCACCGACAAGACAATATGGGGCACATGGTTCTCGTTGGGAGGACTCGCCGTCACCCTGCTCATCAACATCATATTCGTGCCGCACTACGGCTACACCGCCTGCGCGTGGGCAGCATTCTGCTGCTACGGACTGATGATGACGGCATCATATCTCATAGGCCAGAAAAAATATCCGATCAACTATAATCTGCCGCGGCTCGGACTTTACATACTCTGCGCCGCGGCTCTGTATGGAGGAGCGCTGCTCATAGCCACCGGCTCCGAACTAATCAATTTCACGGTGCACGGAGTGCTTCTGATAGCGTTCGGAGCATTGATCTGGGTGAAAGAAAAGCCCTTGGCCCGAGGGTGATGCAGAACTCGGAAAAATGCCATCAAAAGTAGGGACGCACGGTTCGTGGCGTCCGAAATTTATATTTGACAATCAGGATGTTGACGTACGCACGAGCCGTGCGCCCATACAATATAAAGCGCTGCAACACCCTCAAAAATGACGATTATGGAAAAGAAACGTATCGTACTGCTCAGCCACAACGACCTCCTCGGAGGCGCTGCGATTGTGACCTACCGACTGATGAAAGCTTTGCACGAACTCGGCCACGAGGCCGACATGCTCGTATTCAACAAGACATGCGACAATCCGCACGTGCACCAGCTCGGCACACGTCCGGTCAGAGGCTGGCGTTTTATCAGCGAGCGCGCAGGCATAATGATGCGTAACGGCTTCAACCGCCGTGACCTTTTCAAAATCTCCACAGCCTCCACAGGCATGAACATACACCGCCACCCGCTCGTGAAGAAAGCCGACGCCATATTTGTCAACTGGGTCAACCAGTCGACAGTGTCGCTCAAAGAGATGCAGCGTATATGCGACATGGGGAAACCCGTGATATGGACCATGCACGACATGTGGTGCATGACCGGCATCTGCCATCATGCCTACTCCTGCTCCAACTATCTGCAACAGTGTGGCGACTGCCCCTATCTCGGCCCCAAAGCCGCTCCCGGCGACCTTTCACACAAGATATGGCTGAAAAAGAAAAAGCTATATGATAGCACCGACATACGGTTTGTGGCCGTCAGTAACTGGGTAAAGCAATGCGCACACAACAGCTCGCTGCTGCGCGACAAGGATATAACGGTGATACACAACGCTTTCCCCTCCGACCTGTTTCGCACATACTCCGACAAGCCCTTCACCATTGAGACCCGCAACCGGTTCAAAAACATTATAGCCTTCGGAGCGGCGAAACTCGACGACCCGGTGAAAGGACTCACCTACGCCATCGACGCCCTCAACATTCTCATGAACGAAGCTCCCGAGATAGCAGCCGGCTCCGTAGCCGTATTCTTCGGAAAGACCGACCGCGACGACCTGTTCCACAAACTGCGTTTTCCGCATCTCGCCTGCGGCACCATCAACGACCACACCGTGCTCCACCAGTTGCTCGTGCAGACAAAAGTCATACTCTCGACATCGCTCTACGAGACTCTGGGCGGCACACTCATCGAAGGCATGTCGGCCGGCGCCACCCCCGTGTCATTCGGCAGAGGCGGGCAGACCGATATCATCGACCACAAAGTCACCGGCTACATAGCCGAATACTGCAATCCGCGCGACGTCGCCGAAGGCATAAAATGGGCTCTCGCAGCCAACCTTGACCGCGAAAAACAGCATGAAACCATACTCCGTCGCTTCAACGCCAACGACATCGCCCTCAGATACCTCTCCCTCATCTGAGCCGTCGAAACATGCATCTAATCCGCTCAGAATGAAAAAAGTCACACAAACCGATCAGGTAATAGAAGCCTTGCGAAAGGAAGGCGGCTTCGCCACGCTTAAACGGTTGAATGAAATTCTGGATTTTTCAAAATGGAAATCACAGACTCCTGAGGCAAGTGTCAGGCGAATAGTGCAGGACAGCGAAAAGATATTCAAAATCAGACCCGGGTTATGGGCATTGGAGGAAGCCCGTGACAAAGTTCTGCAAAAACTACAGATAAGCGAGGGCAATAAAATCAGCGAGGAGCAATTCTCTCACGGTTATTATCAAGGACTTTTAGTGGAAATAGGGAAGTATCTCAATCTTACTACCTACGTGCCGGCACAGGATAAAGGACGTCTGTTTCTTGGGAAGCCTCTGTGCGAAGTGTCTGACTGCACTGTAATACCGCCATTTACATACGATACTCTATTGAGGAAAGCCCGGACTATCGACGTTATATGGTTTAACCACCGCATGATGCCCACCGACTTCTATGAAGTAGAACACACAACCGACATAAAGAACTCTTTGGCTAAATTCTACGAACTTCAGGATTTTTTCGCCAAGTTCCATATTGTCGCAGACAAGCATCGGGAGACCGAATTCAAAGACAAACTCAATGTGTCGATGTTTCAACCGATTTACAAAAGGGTCAGATTTATCGATTACGAACGCGTGGCACAATTTCACTCGGCTCTGCGACTACAAAAGAATTTCTCCTGGTAGTTTTATTTTAGGGCTCTTTTTACAGGCGATTCTCTTTATTTTTGTTCAATTAACATTGTTTCTTGCAGATTTTGCGTAAATTTGCAAGATACTGTATTGTTACTTTTCTAAACCGACATACTATGCCTTTTGTAAAATGCCCCGAATGTGGAAAGCTTAATTCTGTCAAGCTTAAGAACTGTCCGAAGTGCGAAGCATCTCTGGACACTGCATGCGCATCTTATAACACCGACACACAAATACATCCTGCCGGCATTCCGACAGGCTCCGGTGTCGCCGGCACAACGACCTGGGGGCAGCCCATGCAGCAGCAGACGCAGCAGCCCCAGAACAATCCCTGGGGGCAACCCGTGCAGCAGCAGCAGACGCAGCAACCTCAGAACAATCCATGGGGACAGCCCGTGCAGCAGCAGACGCAGCAACCTCAGAACAATCCATGGGGGCAGCCCGTGCAGCAGCAGATGCAGCAACCTCAGAACAATCCATGGGGGCAGCCCGTGCAGCAGCAGACGCAGCAACCTCAGAACAATCCATGGGGGCAACCCGTGCAGCAAAACGCGACGACAACACAGCATTGCACCACCTGCGGCAATCAGGTAGTAGCCGGAGCCCGCTTCTGCGCCGGTTGCGGTTCTCCTGTGACGGCAACACATCAGCCGGCCGGCATCCCGACCCGCAAAAACCCCTATTTCATCTGATTAAATTCCGACTACTGACAAAATAAAACATTTCACGACTCACTTAAGTTTATGAACTTCACCCCATTAGCCCGCCCGATATTCAAAGCCGTCGACACTCACACCCTACGCGCGGCCGACGACACGGAGCGCACACAGCGACGTGTGCTGCGGCAGCTTCTTGAATATGGCAAAGACACACAATGGGGTCGTCAGTACAGATTTTCCTCAGCAAGCACTCCGGCCGAATATGCCGAGCGACTCCCTGTCAACGGCTACGAGACATTCCGTCCCTACGTGATGCGTATGCTCGGAGGAGAAAAAAACGTATTATGCCCCGGCGCAGTCAGCCGCTACGCTCAGTCGTCAGGCACTTCCGGAGGCAAAAGCAAATATATACCGCTCCCGCATCGTTCGCTCCACCGGTGCCACTATGCCGGCAGCTCCGCAGCTGTAGCCCGCTACCTCTCGCTTTACCCTGACAGTCGCCTCTTCTCCGGCAGAAGCCTGATACTCGGAGGCAGTTATGCCAACGAGCTGTCACTCTCCCCTAAAATCAAGGTCGGCGACCTCTCCGCATCGCTTATCGACTGCATCAACCCAATAGTCAATATGTTCCGTGCTCCTGGCAAGAAAATAGCGCTGATGAGCGACTGGAGCAAAAAGCTCCCTCAGCTTGTCGAAGCCACACGCCGCGCCAACATAGTCTCGCTCTCTGGCGTGCCTTCATGGTTTCTGGCCGTGCTTCGCGGCGTGCTCGCGGCAGAAAACGCCACCAGCCTCCACCAAATATGGCCCGGACTTGAGGTATTCTTCCACGGAGGCATCTCCTTCACTCCCTACCGCAACCTCTACGACTCCATTATCGACCCGGCGCGCATGCGCTACATGGAAATCTACAACGCCTCGGAAGGCTTCTTCGCTCTTCAGGCGTCGCCCGACGACGAAGGGTTGCTTCTGCTTGCCGACGCCGATATTTACTACGAATTTGTGCCGCTCAGCGAACTTGACTCCGACTCACCCTCAGCAATTCCCGCATGGGAAGTGACCAAAGGTGACACCTACGCACTGGTGATAACATCAAGCAACGGCCTGTGGCGCTACATGATAGGCGACACCGTAACGATTGTCGACACCACGCCCCTCAAAATCAAAATCGCCGGACGCACCGGCGCCTACATCAACACCTTCGGCGAGGAACTGATGGTATGCGATGCCGAAGCCGCCATGACGCGGGCATGCGCCGCCACCGGTGCATCCGTAACCGACTACACCGCCGCGCCTGTATTCACCTCGGCCACCGTCAAAGGTCACCACCAGTGGGCCGTAGCCTTCGACCGCCGTCCCTCCGACCTGCAACTCTTCGCCGAGACCCTCGACCGTGAGCTCTGCAACGAGAACTCCGACTACCAGGCAAAGCGCGCCGGCAACATATTTCTCGCTCCCGCCGAAGTCACACCCGTGTCACAGAACGCTTTCGACCGGTGGCTGCTATCTACCGGCAAACTCGGCGGACAACGCAAGATACCACGCCTGCGCAACGACCGCGAGATAATCGACCGTATAATAGAACTCAATAACAATCCAACATAAAACGCCATGAGAAAATCATCAAAATTACGAAATCTTATATCGGCAATACTGCTGCTTGTTGCCGTTTCACTCAGCGCCCAACAGGCCAAATATATATTCTATTTCATCGGTGACGGCATGAGTCCCGGACAAGTCATGATGGCCGATACCTACAAGCGCAAAGCATTGGGCGACAGTGTGCCGCTGACCATGATGCTGCTGCCTGTCCATTCCCTGCAGACCACTTACTCAGCATCGTCACCGGTTACTGACTCAGCAGCAGCCGGAACCGCACTCGCCACCGGAGTCAAGACCAAAAACTCCATGCTTGGCATGAATGCCGACTCCATAGCAGTCAACTCGATAGCCAGATATCTACACGACAACGGCTACGGTGTGGCACTGATGACCAACTCGGCGGCCGACGATGCAACTCCCGGTGCATTCTACGCCCATGTCACCAACCGCGGACAGCACTACGAAATAGGCCGCCAGGCTGCTGAATCAGGCTTCGAACTTATAACAGGCGCCGCATTGCGCGGGCTTGAAAAAGATGGCCGCGTGACCGACCTTGCCGACTACATCGCCTCTCAGGGCGTAGAGCTGCTTACAGATCCGGAAGCAGTTGCCGCATCCGACAGCCGACGCATCATTCTCACTCCGAAATCATCGCTTTGGAACTGGGACATGGGCTATTATGTCGACAGCAATGAAGGCCAGATGACTGTTGAAGAGATGACTGTCACCGCCATCAGGCATCTGAGTCGCCACACCCCCGACAGTTTCTTCATGATGGTGGAATGCGGGAGCATCGACCACGCGTCACACGCCAACGACGGCGGAGCCGTAGTCAAAGAAGTGCTTGCTTTTGACAAAGCCATAGAGACAGCCCTCGACTTCTACCGCAGCCATCCCGACGAAACTCTCATAGTCATTACGGCCGACCACGAGACTGGCGGCATGACCGTCGGCAACAACCACACTGGCTACTCCGCGCGACCTGAATACCTCATGCCGCAGAAGATATCAAAAGAGATATTCTCACAATACTGCGATGATCTGATGAACGCTGACAAGAAACCTGACTGGACAGAAATGAAAGAATACCTGTCAGAAAATCTCGGCTTGTTTTCCGTTATCCCCATTAGCGAACGCCGTGAGAACAGGCTTAAGGATGTGTTCAACGCCACATTTGTCGACGGACAGGCCCGCCGACAGGAAACCCTCTACTCCAACTTCAACCAGTTTGCCGTCGAAGTGTTTGAAATGCTCAACGAGAAGGCCGGTATCGGATGGACATCTCTGGCCCACACGGGCAACTTCGTGCCGCTGTTCGCCATAGGCGCCGGCGCCGAGCTCTTCACCGGCCTCAATGACAACACCGACGTGCCGATGAAGATACTTAAAGCCGCCGGCGTGCAACCGCAATGACACTAAACTCTGACGAAGCCCTCCGCTTCACCGATTGACAAAACAAATAGAATGAAATAAGATGAAATTAAAAGAAAAAATCTTAATTGCCCTCCTCACCCTCTTCGCTTTCAACGGCGCACACGCCCAAGAAAACGAACGTATCGACGTTGACATCAACCTCATAAAAGTCAACGTCACGATGAACCCCGAGCACTACCGTCAGCTGATGGACCGCTACCTCAAGGCCGACACCACTCTGCGCATCGATGAAGTCGCAACCGTCTACTACGGTTACGCCGCAACTCCCGACTACGCTCCCGATCTTACTTTCCCCGAAATCGACGAGGCGATATCACTTGAAAACTACGAGAAAGCCTACCGCCTGAGCCTCGCCGCCGCCAAAGAAGCCCCGGTGTCGCTCCCCGTCCTCATCAACGTCATCAAACTCATGCCGCATATCGACCTCAAAGGCAACCTCGACTCATACCTCAACATACGGCAGCGCCTCGAGATGCTCATCGGCACAATCCTTGCTTCCGGCACAGGCATTCGCCGCGAGCTTCCCTTCAAGGTTATATCTGAAGGCGACATGATGGTAATTCTCAAAGACATACTCGAGGTAAAGGAAATAATCGGAAGCTCAAAGATAGGTAATCTCGACGCCGTCAAAATCACATTCCCCACAAACTCGCGCGAGCATATCCTCTACTTCGACAACACCACCCACGAACAATACAGACAACATAACCCGTGACGCATTTACAATGAGCGACAACGAGAATAAAACACCGAAATGGACCGAAATCGAACTGCTCCCCGAATGGGACGAGCCGTTCTACGACGTCTACACCGCCAAGAAGTTCGGCAAATGGCTGATGCTCAAAACCCTCAAACCGCAATATCGCGACGATGACAGATATCTCGCCATGATTGAGAAGGAATTTGACATCCGCTACAATCTGGCACACCCCAACATCGTCATGATCAACGACTTCGAGGTTGTGCCCGGCATCGGCCTGTGCATCATCACCGACGACGTTTACGGCGACTCTCTGCGCAAACTCCTCGACAGCGGAAAAGTCGACGAAACCACCCTGCGCAAGGTATGCACCTCGCTTGTCGACGCGCTGGAATATATCCAGACCAACCACATCGTGCATCACAGCATACGCCCGGAAACAATCATATTCACCGAAAACATCGGCAACCTCAAACTCATCGACGTCGGCTTCGACCAGCTCGACCACCTGAGCCACGACGACACATCCCGCGACATCCACGACTTCGGTGCCGTGCTCAAAGAGCTCCTCGACCGGCTTCCCGAGCGTCACGCCCATCTGCAGCGTGTCGCGACCCGTTGCCTCAACCCCGATCCACGTAAACGATACCACGACATACGTGACCTTAAGATGGCTCTCTCCAACCGCTCCAACCATCGTCTTTACATCATAATAATAACATTTTTAACAATAATGATTGCCCTGCTCGGATGGCTCGTAGCCAATCCCGACAGCAGCGTGGCTGTCAAGTAACATATCAGATATGGCTGTAGAAATCAGAGCTGTGGAGCCCGTCAAGAAAGAGCTCAAGAAATTTGTAAAATTCGGCATCGACCACTACAACGGCAACGACTGCTTCGTGCCGCCGCTCATCATGGACGACGTCAACACTCTCCGACCCGACAAAAACCCCGCATTTGAATTCTGCGAGGCCCAGTCATTCATGGCCTACCGCGACAACCGACCGGTCGGACGCATAACCGCCATCATCAACCGCCAGGTCAACGAACGTTCCGGCGAAAAAAACATGCGTTTCGGTTTCGTCGAATTCATCGACGACAACGAGGTTGTCGACGCCCTGTTTGACGCTGCGATAAAATGGGGGAAACAACGGGGCATGACAACAATCACAGGCCCGATGGGCTTTTCCGACCTCGACCACGAAGGAATGCTCATCGAAGGCTTCGACCGCCTCGGCACCATGGCGACCATCTACAACTACCCCTACTACTCCGCGCAGATGGAACGCATGGGCTTTAAGAAAGACGTCGACTGGGTTGAATATCTCATCAAAATTCCCGACGGCATCCCCGAAAAGCATCAGCGCATTGCCGAAATCGTAAAGCGCAAATACAACCTGCGCATAGTGCGCTTCAAATCACGCAAAAAAATCAAAGACGAATACGGCAAAGCCCTCTTTGACCTTATCAACGAAGCCTACAGCGACCTCTACGGCTACTCCCCTCTCACTCTCCGTCAGATCAACCACTACATCGACCTCTATCTCGGCATATTGCGTCTTGACGACATATCCGTGATCGTCGATGCCGACAACCGCCTCGTCGCCGTAGGCATATCGATGGCAAGCTTCTCAAATGCCCTGCGCAAGAGCCGCGGGCGCATATTCCCCTTCGGCTGGTGGCACCTGCTCAAACCGTTGCGGGGCAAGGTCGACACCGTCGACCTTCTGCTCATTGCCGTAAAACCCGAATATCAGAGCAAAGGCGTCAACGCCCTGCTCTTCGCCGACCTCATACCCCGCTACATTCAGACAGGCTACAAGCAGGCAGAAAGCAACGTCGAGCTCGAAGGCAACGAAAACGTCCAGAAACAATGGGAATACTTCGAACGCGAACAACACAAACGCCGCCGCGCCTACAAAAAAGAAATCTGAGCCACCCAACCATCAAAATAATTAGCATATAAATTAATGTCAAATAATTTACATGCGCCAAAATTTCCGGAGAGGTCTTGTAATATTCTTTATTTATTTGAATTTTAAATCAAAATAGAATTTATGAAAAACTTATTCATTTGCATTGCCATAATTATTACAAGTGTACTTAATATTGAAGCTGTTATCCCAAATGAATTGAATTATCAAGTGATGGCACTTGATCCCACGACAGGTAAAGTCCTGTCCAATCAGAAGGTGTCAATTGAAATGGCTCTTCTCAAAGGCATTAATGGTGAGAAAATATGGTCACAAACATTTGATACAGAAACAGACGAGGCTGGTATATGCGCAATAACTCTTGATGTCACGGAGGTTGATTGGAATACCCCAGATTTATATATGTCGACTATTATCAATGAGAACGATTGTGGTTCAGCAAAATTATGTTCGGTACCCTATTCTATACAAGCTAAAACCATTGATGGTGTAATTACACGTAGAGACCTTATCGGTACATGGGCATCGGAAGAAAATGAAGGTTTCTTCAAAATCAATTTCAATAATGATGGGACTGCTTCTTGTATATATAAAAATGGTAGCTCAGCAGATCTCTATTACTCAATATAATGGACTATTGACAATTTAGGCAAAATAGCTGCAGAAGTGCATCAAGCATGGACTTATAACGGTGTTGCCTATGAACAAAACTTTTGTCAAATTTTAGATATAGTTAAAATTGATACTGATAGTATTATGATCACAGTGCCAGGATATGTTAACGCTTTTAAATGCGGTCGTATTAATAAATAGTTAAAACTTTTTATGTTTATACATATGAAATTGATACGTTATATCCTACCACTCATTATTGTCTTAATTTCATTGCAATATTGCATGGCTCAATTAAAGAACGTAGTCATTAGTCCTGTATATTGTTGCATAAACTCTAATTCCGCATTAATTGTTGCGGATGTCAATACAACAATTAATGAAAGTTCTTATATTTCACCATCTATATACATTTTGCGCTCAGATTCTCATGTATGTGAGGAATCAGGTATTGACAACATTCTCGAAGCCAATGATAATAAAACAATTAAAGCCATCTATTCTATTGATGGACGTTTAGTAAATAACGAAACTAAAGGTTTTGTAATTGTCATATACACTGACAATACAATAGAAAAACAGATAATAAAATAGATAGACTCGATACGATTATATTAACAAAATTTGACATTGAAAATGCTGAAAGCTTTTGTATCTTCTATTATACCCCTCGGATCTAAAACTGCGTAACCCAATTTTCATAGCCTATCGCTACAACAAGCCCGTAGGACGAAATACTGCGATCATCAACCTCCAAATCAAAGAGCGCTCTTACAAAAAGCTGCGCGCAAAGTCGACACCGTCGACCTGCTCCTCATCGCCGTAAAGCCCGAATACCAGAGCAAAGGCGTCAACGCCCTGCTCTTCGCCGACCTCATTCCCCGCTACATCAAGACAGGCTACCGTCAGGCCGAGAGCAACGTTGAGCTCGAAGGCAACGAAAACGTCCAGAAACAATGGGAATACTTCGAGCGCGAGCAGCACAAACGCCGCCGCGCCTACAAAATCAAAACAATATCAGCATTGTCGGGATGCTCCGTATCCGGATGGAGGAGATCTCAATTGCATCTTGATATAACTCAAAAAGAGAGTGTGCATCATTTTTTCGAGCACACTCTCTTTTTCTCGTCGTGTAGCAGCTTCTTACTGCAAGATAAAATATATGACATGAAAATTCAGTAATATTTGCTACCTTTACAATCTATTTATTAGAAACACTCTCTTAGATTGATATGGCACTAAATAAAAAAGAGAAGCCAATGTTCGTTAATCGTGAACCGGCTGAGATGACATGTGAATACAAAAGTTGGCTCACGGAACTCAAGCAACGTTATCGCAGAGCGCAAGTTCGAGCAGTTGTAAAAGTCAATGGAGAAATGCTCAATTTCTATTGGGAATTAGGCAGGGATATCTGTGCTATGGCAAAGACTGCAAAATATGGCGATGGGGTGTTGAAAAACGTAACGTTGGACCTACAGGCGGAATTTCCCGGAGACTCCGGTTTGTCTCTTTCCAATATCAAGGCTGCCCGAAGGTGGTATAAAACATATTATCAATGGGTTATAAAAAGTCAACAGGCTGTTGACTTTTTTGGAGACTATTCTCGGGATGGGATTATATCAATGCCATTTTTCTTTGCCAATGTTCCCTGGGGACAACATATTTTCATAACTGCTAAAGCGAAATCATTAGACGAAGCTTTATTCTATATTTCACAGGTTTGTGAACATGGTTGGAGTCGTACGGAATTAGAATATTATCACGCGGAGAATTATTATGCCAGTCACTCCAACGCGCTTACCAATTTTGACAAGAAATTACCGGAAGGCGAGTCTGCCCTTGCTAAACAGATGCTTAAAAGCCCTTATAACTTTGAGTTTCTGCAGATGCCGGTCAATTATTCGGAACGTGAATTTGAAGATGAATTAGTTAAGCATATCACGGATTTTCTGCTTGAACTTGGAAAAGGTTTCTCTTTCGTCGGACGACAGATGCAACTTACAATGCCAAATGGCACGACATATTACCCCGATCTGATATTTTATCACATTCCGAGTCATAGATATATTGTCTGCGAACTAAAAGTCGTCCCATTTATTCCGGAGTTTGCAGGAAAATTAAATTTCTATGTTTCAGCTGTCGACCATTTACTACGCGGCAAAGAGGACAATCAAACTATCGGACTGCTTATCTGTCGCTCCAAAGATGATACAATTGTTGAATGGTCATTTGAAGGTATTGAACGACCAATAGGTGTGGCGGAATATGAAAAAGAGATTAAACAATTAATTGAAAATCTTCCGGAGCCGAAACAGATTAAAGAGCAGATTTAATGTATCACATATTCCGGCATTAGTTTTTATTAAGTTTGTTCTCCAACCCGTCACCCCATGTCGAATCTCTCCGACCCGTCCGACCCGTCCGATAAAAAGCCTGCGCCGAGGTGAGAAAATAAAATCACCCCGGCGCAGCCCAATTATGAATTATGCATTATGAATTGCCTCAGTCACCTCCGAGAGGTCGGTATTCGCCGCCCTTGCCTATCGTCGTACCAGACTCCTCCGCCTCGACATTGGCGTATGCATGTCCCATCGACGTAAGTTTCAGCTGACTGCGGAAATCCTTCTCATTGAGCGGCGTAGTCACATGTATTGTGCGCGAAGCCCCGGGCAATATATCTATATAATTGTCAGAGAAGAAATTGTCTATTCCGTCAAGCGAAAGAAACACCCCGCGGGCAAACACATCCGTTGTCATCGTCACATCATAGCCGTCGCCCGCCGCAACAACCTCCAGCCCGATTTCCGGACGCTTGTAATTCATATACTTCTGGCGTATCGCATAGCCGATATTGTTATACGTGCGGTCACCCGTCGCATACTCTGTCACAAAGATATAGTCACCCTTGAATCGGTCACCGATCAGATTTTTCACATCTTCCGTATATACAACCTTCGACGACAGAGGCTGCGCGTTATGCTTCACCTCCTTGGTGGAAACGACATTGCCGTTGAGATCCATAACCCGGAGTGTCATCTTTCCCTTCACGGCCGAACGGCGGTCATTGACTACCGACACCGTAAGCGTGTCTCCCGTCACAAGCGGTGACACAAGCACATCGTCAAGTGCCGCTTTCGAGAAATACTGCTGCGCTTTCCAGCGGCCGTACCAGTCACGGGCCGCCCACGATGCTACAGGCCAGCAGTCATTATGCTGCCACACCAGCGAACCCATGCAGTGCGGCATGTCGCGTCGGTGTGCCTCAAACGCTGTCTTGATGGCGTCGCCCTGCAGTATGCCGCCAACGTAGAGAAACGTCGGGAAATCTTCCGGCACACGATACTCGTCACGCATATAGTCGCGTATCAGCCCGTTGGCATACGATCCTGCGCGCTGATGATCCATCATCACCTAGGAGTTATATTTCCAGTCACGCTCCTGCGGCGCATAGATTTTCACCGATTCAAACTCGGGGAACGACTGGAAGCCGTATTCCGAGAAGAAGCGCGCCTGCTTGACATTGTAATGTCCGATTGAGTCGCGGCCGTGCCACACTCCCCAGTAATGGTCATCCCCGTTGATACCGTCGGAGGGGGTGTCGCGGAATGCGAACGGTGACGACGGGCGGTAAGCCACGCCGCCGGCATGCTCCTCTACCACCTCGGGCAATGTCACGAAGTAGATATCCTCAAACTGCTTTCTTGTAAGCTCCTCTACTCCTTTTTCCTCGTAGTAACGCTTACGGCCGCCCCAGCCGTAATACACATCCTGACACTCGTTGTTGCCGCACCACACCGCTATGGAGCAATGGTTGCGCAGACGGCGCACATTGTCGATGGCCTCCTGGCGTATGTTGGCGAGAAACTCCTCGTCGGCCGGATAAGTCGAGCAGGCAAACATGAAGTCCTGCCATATCATGATGCCGTTCTCGTCGCAGAAATCATACAGGCGGTCATCCTCGTAGACTCCTCCGCCCCATATACGTATCATGTTCATGTTGACATCCTTGGCGTCAAGCACATGCTTGAGATACTTCTCCGTCGTGATGCGCGGCAGGAAGTTGTCCATCGGCACCATGCACGCTCCTTTGGCGAACACCGGCTTGCCGTTGAGCTCGAAATACAGACAGTGACCCCGGTCGTCGGGCTTGTGTATCAGCTTAAGCGACCGTATGCCCAGACGCGTGTCCTCCGTCTCCACTTCCTTGCCGTCGACACTCAGCGTCGTGGCGAATTTTGTCAGATAAGGCTCGCCCAGACCGTTGCTCCACCACAACCGCGGATTTTTCACCGTATAGTCAAGCGTCACCTTGTTGAGGCCTTTCTCCAGACTGACACTCTTCGATGCCACTTTCTTGCCGTCGGCCGTGATTGAAATCTCTGCCGACGCTGTTGCCTCGTCGGCAAGCACCTCGACAACAGTCGACAGCTCTGCGCGCTTCGCTGTAACATCCTTCTGTATGAACTGCACATTGCCGATGCGCTCGCCGCTCCATGTCTCAAGCTCTATCGGTCGCCATATTCCCGACGTCACAAGGCGTGGACCCCAGTCCCAGCCGTAATGGTAACCGGCCTTGCGGGCGAATATACTGAGAGTCTTGTTGAAGATACCGCCGTTCTGCGACTGGTCCGGTCCGGTGTTGAACGTATAGTCATATTTGTCATATTTCGGAAGATCCACTTTTATCGGTGAGTCGAAAAGCACCTCAAGCAGATTGTCACCCTCCTTCAGTATTCCCTTGACATCGACGCGCCATGTGCGGTGCATGTTGTTGGCCTGAAGTATGCGCTCATGATTGAGATATACAGTGGCGTAGGTGTCAAGCCCGTTGAACACCAGCTCCTGGTTCTGCGCTGCCACCTCCCCGGCTGTCACCGTCAGATGCGTCTCATACATCCAGTCCTCTTTGTCGACCCATTGCACTCCGCGCTCGTTCAGACGGAAAAACGGATCATCGATGATTTCATTTGCGATAAGATCGGTATGTACAGTCCCCGGCACTGTCGCCGGATACCAGTTTTCCGACCGCCATTGCCTGAATCGCCAGCCGTCGTTGATTTCACGGCTTGACACCTCGGCTCCGGCCGACAGCACTGTCGATGCAAGTGCTGCGATGACAAGTAATTTTTTCATGGGCAAGTATTTGTTATAATGATTGAAGTTGGTAGAGCAAAGTTATGATGTAAACGCGCCATTTCTTGCAATTTTCCCGCCATAATCGGTGAATTTTAATTCACTCGGAAAGGTTTGACGCATTTTTACAATTTTTTGATTGCTACGCGCCCTATCTGTCAGTATCTACCCTTACCGGCTGCGCCTCATGCCTGCCGCTGATTTTATTGCCGCTGACCGTGACATCGGCCACACCGCGCGCTCCGATCGCCTCGCCGCCGTTCATGATAAACTCATTGTCGATGATGCGGATGCCGGTGTGCACCGGGCCTTCGTAACGGTCGGTCTCCGGATTGACACAGACCACCGGACTGCCGCACTCCACAAACCGGTTGCCCTTGATGGTGACATCGCGCACCGGGCCCGACTCATACCAGCCCCGCACATCGTCTGATATGTGGATGGCGGGCATCGGTATCCGGTCGAAGATATTGCCGTAAATCTCCACCCGGCGTCGCGTCGTGACAAGTATCCCGCGGGTGGGCACAAGAGTGAAATAGCTGTTGGCTACACGGAGCGATGGGGTTGCCGAGATGTTTTCAACGGCTCGTCCGTCCTCAATGTCAAGTGAGCCGATGACCCGGTCAAGTGTGACTGTCCACTCATAGTCGTCAATACGTTTCGTGTCGGTCACCCTCCCGGCAAACTCCCCCAGAAGGGTATGCACGTTGACAATCTCGACCGAATCGCCCGGCTCAAACGAGTTGAACCCGTATGACTGATTGTGCATATATCTCAACCGCAGACTGCGCTCGTCGGGCTGACCGGTGATGCAGAGATGCGTCCCGTGCACATTGATAGCATCGTCGTGTGCCCCTGAGAGAGTGTGAAATTACGGAGCGTCACCCCCTCGCACTGCTCAAGCGCAAATGTTGTCAGTTCGCCGTGGGTCACGATCTTTGCTCCGTTGCCGTCAAGAGTAAGATTTGATGCCCCGCTGATATTCAGTGCTATATATTTGATTCCGTTGTCAAAATTCTCCTCAGCCGAAGCAGTGTTGGAGATATGGCGCAGCTGCGGGGTCGCACTCGTGCGATACACATGATACTCCGCGCCCGGAGCAAGATTTATCACCGAAGCGTCACCACACCCCGAAGCCATCTCTATCACCTGCTGCAAAACCCCGGTGGCATCCCCGGCCACCGCCGGAACATTATAAGTCACAGCACCATGCATCGCCGTCACACCAACGGTCGACAGCACTACAGCAGAAAAAAACTTCTTGATTGCAAAAATTCTCATCATTCAAAAAAACTATTATGTCAGGTTCGAAATAATTATGTCAGGTTCGCAAAGTGATTGTTGAAAAAGCGGTCACCATCAAAAGCATTGCCTTACCCCTGAAAAGCAATACCCCACCTCCCCGAGCCCCCACCCCCGGCTTCCGCAGGATGCCGGTTTACACCACAGATCCGGAGCATCACCCCTCCGGGTGACATCATCAGCGCAAAAATAATCATAACTTACGTAAAAAATGCGTCAAAAAGTTACATATCCATATAAAATCCACACCACGTTAACATTATTTATCCTCATAAAGCCATCCCTCGACACTGTTTTAAATCGTTTCTTATTCTTTTTCAAAAAAAATGATTAACTTTGCATCGCCTAAAGCTATACGCCCGCGGCAAAAAGGTGAAATTTCAACAACCCAATATTTTTTTACAATTATGACAAAAATAGGTATTAATGGCTTCGGCCGCATCGGACGCTTCGTGTTCCGTGCTTCTACAAAACGTGATGACATCGAAGTAGTTGCTATCAACGACCTTCTTCCCGTTGACTACATGGCTTACATGCTCAAGTATGACACCATGCACGGCCGCTTCGACGGTACTGTTGACTTCGACCTCGAGAAATCTCTTCTCATCGTCAACGGTAAAGAAATCCGCGTTACAGCTTGCAAGAATCCCGCTGAAATCGGCTGGGGCGCTGTAGGTGCTGAATACGTTGTTGAGTCTACCGGTCTCTTCCTCACTAAAGAAAAAGCTCAGGCTCACATCGAAGCCGGCGCTAAATACGTCGTTATGTCTGCTCCCTCTAAAGACGACACCCCCATGTTCGTTTGCGGTGTGAACCACGACAAATACGTCAAGGGCACTCAGTTCGTTTCTAACGCTTCTTGCACCACCAACTGCTTGGCCCCCATCACCAAAGTCCTCAACGACAAATTCGGCGTCGTAGAAGGCCTCATGACTACTGTTCACTCTACTACCGCTACTCAGAAAACCGTTGACGGTCCCTCTATGAAAGACTGGCGCGGTGGTCGTGCAGCTGCCGGCAACATCATCCCCTCTTCTACAGGTGCTGCCAAGGCTGTAGGTAAAGTTATCCCCGAACTCAACGGCAAACTTACCGGTATGTCAATGCGCGTCCCCACCCTCGACGTTTCTGTTGTTGACCTCACCGTCAACCTCGCTAAGCCCGCTACTTACGAGGAAATCTGCAACGCTATGAAAGAAGCTGCTGAAGGCGAACTCAAAGGCATCCTCGGCTACACCGAAGACGCTGTCGTTTCTTCTGACTTCCTCGGTTGCCCCCTCACCTCTATCTTCGACGCCAAGGCTGGTATCCAGTTGACTCCCACATTCGTGAAAGTCGTTTCTTGGTACGACAATGAAATCGGCTACTCTAACAAAGTGCTTGATCTCATCGCCCACATGAAGAAAGTAAACGGCTAATAAAAAGCCATAACTTACTACATAACAAAAGCTGTCGGCTCACAAAGCCGGCAGCTTTTCTATTTATCTATCAGAACGACAGCCCGTCGACCTCCACCCACAACACTCATGACATCACACACCCCGCACGGTCGCACGGCTCGTGTGTCCGCCACACCACTGATTATCCGACACTTACTCCACAGAGAGGGCGCCATCCTCGGTAGCGAGACGCCCCCGCCCCATGCCATCCACCACCCCGCGTCCTCCCCGTCCTCCCCGTCCGACCTGTCTGACCTGTCTGACTAGTCCCCACCACCCCTCGGCTTCCGCAGGACGCCGATTATGCGTAACCATGGACGCCGAGCGCAGCGAGGCTTCCGGGGCTATCAAACAAATAAAGCAAAGGCTTCCGCAGGACGCCGATTTACACCACCCGCATCCCCTTCCTTAACGACTTTAAAGACCTTAACGACCCTCTTCCACAAAAAACACACCACCCGCCCAAAATCTTCAAAACAACCGCATTTCAAAGAAATTTGCAAATAAATCACATAAAAATCCACAAAATTGCAAACACACATACCCACATTAAAAACTTTTTGTATATTTGCATATAAATACCGGTAAATGGTCCCTCCGGTAATGAGGGATAATCAGGGACCTCAATCATTATCATAAAAACCTAATATGGGCAAAACTTCTACCAAACCGGTTATTGCCGGCATGGCCGCTCTGATGATGCTGAGCGCCACCACGGCAACAGCCCAGTTCAAATTCAACGCGGTGGTTTCGTTTCCGACCGAATCAGCCGGAGTCTACGGCTTCACTACCGCCGACTACAACCCCACACAGATCAAACGCAACGTCTACGCCAGCGGAGGCGGCGTAGCTTACAGCGACGGCAACTACTACGGTGTTCGCGTCGAGACCATGATGGGCATCACTGCCGTGGCTCAGACAAGCTACAAGATGAGCACATGGGAAGTCGACGAAAACTACACCGGAAAAATACAGGACGTAGCCACAGCCATCGCCTACAACCGCGACTACGGACAGGCCTACGGCTGCTACTACAACGAAGACGGAGAGACATTCCGCTTCTGCTCGGTCAACGTGCCCTACTGGGGCAAGACCAAAATCGCCGACCTCCCCAAAGCCTGGGGTGCATGCGCAATCGACGCCAACGGCACCCTCTATGCCATTGACGAGGACGGCATACTCGGCATCGTCAACACCGACAACGGCGAGTTCACCGCAATCGGCGACACCGGCCTCACCACCGAATGGATCACCGGCGCAATCATCGACACCGAAACAGGCAACATGCTCTACGCCATAAAGACCACCGCCGAAGCGGCAATCTACAGCGTCAATCTCACCAACGCTTCCGCCACCAAGCTCTACGACCTCGCAAACGAAGAACAGCTCGGCGGATTCTTCATTCCCGAAAATACCTACGAAGCCGGCGTTCCCGGCGCCGCATACAGCGCTCCCTCTCCCTCATTCAGCAACGGAAGCCTCAGCGGCACCGTGCGCATCTCCGGTCCCTCCGGCCTCTATGACGGCACCACCGGCTCAGGCGACATAACATATCACCTCTACGCCAACGGCAAAGAAGTGGCAACAGGCACACGCGGCTACGGTTCATACACCTATACCACCGTCAACGTCGACCTTCCAGCCGAAGGCAGCTACTGCTTCGCTGTATCATTCTCCAACGAGGCCGGCGAAGGCCCCCGCCGCTACGCCGACACCAAATATATCGGCATGGACACACCCAAGGCACCCGCTTCAGTATCCGTAAGCTATGCCGACGGAAAAGCCACCGTCAAATGGGGCTCGGTAAGCTCAGGCATGCACAACGGCACGATTGACCGCGCAAACCTCATCTACCGCGTCACCCGCTGGCCCGAAGGGATTGTAGTAAGCCCCGACGACCAAAAGCTAACCTCGTTAGTCGATGAGATAGCCATGCCCGAGACACGCACCTCATATTGGTATACCGTAGAGGCCGTGACCGGCGAGAAAGTATCTCCCGCCACAAAGTCATCAGCCTTTGAGCTCGGCCCAATCGAGGCCCCCTACGCCACCGAATTCACCTCGGCCGCCGACTATATCGGCTACTCGTCACTGTCGCCCGACGGAAAACTCTGGCAATATAATTCATCTTACAAATGCGCCTACGTAAGCACCTCGGCAAAACCGGCCGACAACTGGCTCATACTCCCCGTGGCACGTCTCAAAGGAGGCAACAGCTACGAATTCGCTCTCACCGCCCACGCCTACTCCAACAGCTACACCGAGCAGTTTGAAGTGAAATTCGGCACAGAGCCCACCGTCGAAGCAATGACAGCCTCCGTGATAGAGACTTCATCAGTGGCAGACTCCACTCCCGCAGCATTCAGCGGCCACATCACACCCGATGCCGACGGCCTCTACTACATCGGCATCCACGCCGTCACTCCCACCGGCGGCGGATATCTATACATCGACGGCATATCCATCGCAGCCGGCATCTCTCACAGCGCACCCGCCGCTGTCAGCGACCTCGCAGTGACAGCCGCCGACAACGGCGCACACATTGTCACCGCCACATTCACGACCCCCTCTCTCACCATCGGCGGAAAGCAGCTCGACGCCATCACCCGCATCGACCTTCTCTGCGACGGTGAGGTTGTCAACAGCATCGACAAAAACATCACCGTCGGCGGGCAGATGAGCATCAGCGACAACGCCGCACCCGCAGGCAAACACACCTACAGCGTCATCTGCCACAACGACAACGGCACCGGCAGCGAGACCCAAGCCGAAGTTTTCGTAGGCTTCTCAGAACCCGTAGCCACCGACCTCGTAACAATGACAGAGTCTCGCAACGGACATGTCGTAGCAACATGGTCGCCCGTGACAAAAGACAGCGACGGCCGCACCCTCTCGCAGGCCGACGTGAGATATAACATCTACGAATATCTGGCCGGCGACCTCTACACCATCGCCGAAAACGTCGAGGGCACCACTTGCGAATATGACGCCTTCGCCGAATTCCCCGACTTCGACGGACAGCGCTTCATCCAGACAATCGTAGAGGCTGTCACCGAAGGCGGCGTCTCAAAGAAAGTACCCTCGGCCATGACAGCTGTCGGCAATCCCTACGTCGCTCCGTGGAGCGAGTCATTCGCCAACTGCAGCGTCAACTCTATCTTCGCCAACGAGAAAATCAAAGGTAACGACATCTGGCAGATGGTAGCCGCCGACGACTTCGGCACCACTCCTGCCGACAACGACGGCGGCATGATGTATTTCGAGGCCTACGGAGGCGGCTCCTGCGGACTCGTCACCGGAAAAATCGACCTCGGCGACATCATCTCTCCCGCCTTCATATTCCAGGTATTCAACTACCTCAGCTCGTCGCCCAATGAAAACATCGTGTCGGTCGACATCAACGCCGGCGATGGTTACGTCAACGCTTTCAACTCTACAGTGATGGAATGCGGCACACCCGGCCAGTGGAACAAAGTCACCGTGCCTCTTGACGAATATGCCGGACAGACCGTCACAATCCGCATCTCGGCCACCAACAAGACATTCGGCTTCACCCACATCGACGACCTGCGCGTCACCTCTGTAGCACCCTACAATCTCGGCATCAGAGCTGTCGACGCTCCCCGCTCGATAGAGCGCAACACCGGCTTCGACATCACCGTCGAAATCGAAAACCTCGGTCTTGAGCGCGCGCTCGGCTACAAAGTCAACCTCCTCCGCAACGGCGAGTTTGTCGACAGCCGCAACGGCCAGCCCCTCGACGTGGAAGAAACCGCAGCATTCACATTCACCGACAATGCCGGCGCTCTCGCTGACGAAGAGCTCGTCTATACAGCAGAAATCGAATACGGCCCCGACATGTTTGAAGCCGACAACTCGGCCTCAGTCACCGTACTCGCCCGCACAAGCGCACTTCCGGCTGTCACCGGCCTCGACGGACAGGCCGACAACGGCAGCGTGCTCCTGACATGGAACGAACCCGCCGACCTCACCATCGGAGCCCTCGAGACAGAGACTTTCGACGCTCCCGCACTCTCATGGGCAACCCAGGTGCCCGGCTGGACATTCCATGACCTTGACGGCGGCACAATGGGTGGCATAGGCAACAAGCAGCTCCCCGTGTCGGGACGCCAGTCATTCTTCGTCTTTGACAACACATTGCCCGCACTCCAGACCGGCAACATCTCGGCATTCAACGCCCACTCAGGCAACCAGTATCTCTGCTCGATGTATGCCCGAATCGGCAGCACATTCATACAGAGCGACGACTGGGCCGTTTCACCCGAACTCACCGGCGAGCCCCAGGTGGTAACACTCTACGCCACAAGCTTCCCATCCGATCCCGACCAGCCCCAGTATCTCGAGACATTCCAGATACTCAGCTCCACCACCGGCAACAAGCCCGAAGACTTCACCCTCATCGAGGAATTTGCCAACATACCCGCACAGTGGCGTCAATACAGCGCTTACCTCCCAGAGGGCACACGCTACTTCGCAATCCGCTGCACCAGCGCCGACCAGTACATGCTCTTTGTCGATGACGTGACATTCGCGGCCAAAAACGGCAACACCACTCCCGTCAGCCTTATCGGCTACAACATCTACCGCGATGCCGCACGCCTCAACAGCGAGCCTGTGACCGGCACCAGCTTCATCGACAACGACACCGACGGCAAATCGACCTACACCTACACCGTGACAGGCGTATATGCCGAAGGTGAGTCAAACTGCTCCAACAGCGTGAAAGTCGACACAAGCTTCTCCGGCATCGGCAGCCTCTCGGCCGACAACATCTCCATCTTCACCGTAGCAGGCGCCGCAGTCGTCACCGGTGCTGAAGGTCTCACCGTAGAAGTATTCACCGCCGACGGCAAAGCAGTGGCAGCAGCGCAAGGTACCGCACGCACCGTCGTGCCCCTCGCCGGAGGCTTCTACATCGTAAAAGCCGGCAACACCGCCGCCAAGATCGTAGTGAAATAATCCCGAACTGAAATAATTTCAGCCCTGCATCCGGAGGCTGCGCCGACAAAGCGCAGCCTCCGGTCATTTAGAAACTGTTTATAATTCATATCACTTTGCTTTTGAGAGTCTTGTCGGTGTTTTTTTGTTTATTCTTTTATCCATGTTCTTCCTCCACCCTGCTCCCCATGCTATCACGGGGGCGAGACGCCCCCGCCCCGGCTACCGCCCACAGCGACACTACTCCCACCATTCACCCCCGCATCCTCCTACACCCCGTCCGACCCGTCCTCCCTGTCTGACCTGTCCGACTTGTCCCCACCACCCCTCGGCTTCCGCAGGACGCCGATTATGCGTAACCCTGGACGCCGAGCGCAGCGAGGCTTCCGGGGCTATCAAACAAATAAAGCAAAGGCTTCCGCAGGACGCCGATTTACACCACCCGCATCCTCTCCCTCAACACACCCCCAATCCCTATACTTTTGTTAAAACAGCCCCCATCCTCCCCATTACAGTTAAACAATGTTAACAAAATTCATTTTCTTGCTGAAAAATTATGTTGTATAACATAAAAAGCATAACTTTGCATCAGTTTTTCATGGTATTAGATTTAAGGTAAGAAGATTATTCGTCGAGACGACGAGTAATTTTTTTTATATCCCTGCCGCAACCTGCCGCAGCTTGCGAAGCTGCCACACCACCATCACAACAGTGACCGCGAATGCAGCGACGTCAGACACCGGAAAGCACAGCCATATACCGCGCAATCCGTAAATTCCCGGCAAAATAAGCAGCGTCGGAATCAGAAACAGCACCTGACGCGTCAGACTCAGAAAAATCGACTTCCCGACTTTTCCTATCGACTGGAAAAATGTAGTCGACACAATCTGCACTCCCACCATCCAGAACATCGACATCGCAATGCTCAGATAGCCCGCAGTGCTCTTCACCATCTCGGCATCGGTGAGAAATGCCGCCGACAGCCCCTCGGGCACAAGCATGCCCAGAGCCCATCCGGCCACGCTGACAGCCGTCACAACGCACAGCGCAAGCATAAACACCCGATTGAGCCGCGCATAACGCTTCGCTCCATAATTGTAGCCCGCAATAGGCTGCATGCCCTGGCAGACTCCGATGATAAACGCCACCACAAATGATGTCACCGTCACAAACACACCCGCCGACGCTATCGCATCCGAACCGCCGTAACGGTTGAGCGTGTTGTTTATCAATATGTTGATCAGACATCCCGCCAGATTGACAATGCTCGGCGCCGCTCCGATGCCGATGATGCCCCACACAATGCGCCGGTCGAGACGATAGATGCCGCGACAGAAACGCACCGTGCCGTGCCCTCGCATAAAATGGATCATGACAAACACCGCCGACACCGCCATCGCTATGTCGGTGGCTATCGCCGCCCCCTTGATGCCCCAGCCAAGCACGTAGATGAATATCGGGTCGAGCACCACATTGACACCCGCGCCTATAAACATAGTCACCATCGCCTTGGCCGGAAATCCCGACGCACGCATTATATTGTTGAACGAGAAAGCGATATTGGTAAGAAACAGTCCGGGGAGCACCCACAGCATCATGTCGCGCGCGTAAGGCAGATTGGCTTCCGTGGCTCCGAACAGCTCGAGAAGGTCGTCGAGAAAGAGATAGAACATCGCAATATACACAGCCCCGATGACAAGCGTCAGCACCAGCGAATTTCCAACCACTTTACGCGCCGACTCCTCATCTTTGTTGCCGAGCATTATCGACACCCTCGCGGAGGCTCCCGCTCCGATCAGCACACCCAACGCCGTGGTGATATTCACCACCGGAAACGTAATGGCGAGCCCGGCGATGGCGTCAGTCCCCACCACCTGACCGATAAATATACGGTCGACGATATTGTAGAGCTGCATCACCACAATTCCCACCACAGCGGGCACACTGTAACGCAGCAAAAGCTTTCCGACAGGCAGATTTGCCAGTTCCTGCAACCTTTTATCCATGACTATATAACTGTTAAACGAAGGCTTGACTATTATCAAAACAACGGCTTCAGATGATGCCGTCCAACCGGCCCTACACTCTGAGGTTTGCAACCCCTCTAAAAAACACGGAGGACGCAATCATGCGCCCTCCGCTTTATCTTTGACTACCCCCCTGATATCATTTGCCGGCGAGCTGCTTTGCGCGCTCGAGGTCTTTCTCAATATTGAAGTAGGAGTTTTGCAGATATGCGGGATATTTGTCGACAATCTGCTGATAGATGTCAGCCTCGTCGGCATATTTCTTCTGCTCGTGGTAGATATGGGCGAGTTTCACCATGAAAAGCGGAGTGTAATACTCGTTGTCGCCGCTCTTAGAGATAGCTTTCTTGTAGGCTGCTATAGCGTCGTCGAGCTTGTCGGTGTTGACGTAGCAGTCGCCGAGAAGCGACAGCGCTGCCGGACCGATGATAGCGTCGCCGGCGCTGTAATCTTTCAGATATTTGATAGCCTCGTCATATTTGCCATCGTTATACAGACCGATTGCCGTCATCAGTTTGGCGCGGTTGGCCGCATCATAGCTGCCTTCGGCAACTTTCTGATACATGGCGGTGGCGATAGAGTCGTTGCCCGTCATGAGCATCTCGCGGTCAGCCTGGGCGATAGCATTGTTCTGCTTGTTGACGGCAGGCTTCTTTACCAGGAAAATATATACGATTACAGCCACCACAATCAGCGCTATCACGATACCGATGATTGAGAGTACTTTCATGTTTTTCTGCACCTTGGCGCTGATGCCTGTGAGCGAGTCGTTAAGGTCATCGATCGATGTGCGAGTCTCCTCGCCGGTTGTTTTCTTTGACATTACAAGTGATGTATTGTTGGTATTTACTATTTTTCCTTATTGCGGATTTATTCTGAATTGCAAAATTAAGCAAATATCATAAACGTGCAAAATTTAACGCCCCAAAATTTTGCTTTTTGCCCCAAAATTTGTTTTATTTGTGACACCCCTTTAACAGTTTTCACTCATGAAAAATATCGACATCGTAATCCCCGTCATATCCGCGCAATATTCAGAGCTGACTCCCGCGCAACAGCATCTCGTCGACGAAGCCCGCGCAGCCACTCTGCGCAGCTATGCCCCCTACAGCCGCTTCAATGTCGGCGCGGCCATACTGCTGTCTGACGGCACCGTCGTCACCGGAGCCAATCAGGAAAACGCCGCCTTCCCCTCCGGCACCTGCGCCGAACGCACCGCATGCTACTACGCCGGAGCCAACCACCCCGACGCCCGATTCGAGACAATAGCCATAGCCGCCCGCGGCACCGACAGCCTCGAGGTAGAGCATCCCATCTCACCCTGCGGCGCCTGCCGGCAGGCTCTGCTCGAATATGAAAAGCTGGCCGGCCACGACGTGCCTGTGCTCCTTGCCGGACGCGACGAAATCTATATCCTCCCCTCGGTCAAAGCTCTCATGCCACTGTCATTCACCGAGTTCTGACACCGCCAACCCGCCCTTTTTAACATTTATTATCCGAGACGGGTTTAACCTTTTCCGCCTCCGGCTTGTCTAATATAATAAAAAAGGAGGCTATTATGAAAAAGATCACCGCAACTCTGGCACTCGCCGCAGCCATGACCGTGTCACTTTCGGGCTGCGTGGGATGGGACTCCATTGCAACCGTCGACGGAGGCACCGGATGGTATGCAGGCGACTACGCTCCATATTACTGGAGCGACTGGAATCTGCCGCCCTCGCCTCCGCTCATCGGCTACGGCCCAGGCAGTTTGCGCCCCTCTTACTATCCGCCGGCCAACAGACCCGGCAGCATGCGTCCCGGCGCTCCCGGCAACACACCTCCGCCCCCGCCCACCGGCAACGGTCCGGGCAGCAACCCCGGCTCGCCGCAGCAAGGCGGTTTCCGCGGAGAAAAATGACGGAGCAACGCAAAAGCGGTCGTTAAAAAAAAGACAGGCTACCGCCCACAGCGATACTCACGGGGGCGAGACGCCCCCGCCCCGGCAATCGCCCACAGCGACATCACCTCACCACAGCGGCCACCCATCACCCCCGCATCCTCCTACACCCATCCGACCCGTCCTCCCTGTTTGACCTGTCCCCGTCCACACAGCGGCTTCCGCAGGACGCCGATTATGCGTAACCCCGGACGCCGCAGCGCAGCGAGGCTTCCGGGGCTAACCCGCAAATATAGCAAAGGCTTCCGCAGGACGCCGGTTTACACCATCCCATCCCTTAACGACCTTAAAGCCCCTAACTATCTTACCCTCACACCCCGCCCTTCGGATAGCCGGAGGCCCGTGCCCGTGATTAACCGGAGCTCGCAGAACGCGGAGCGGGCGCAGACTCCGGCATCACGGCAATCTCATTGCCAAGCCCGAGCAGGGCGATCCGTGGTATCCCCCATTCTCCTCGTCCGACCTGTCTGACCTGTCCGACTGACCCCCGCCCACACCTCGTCTTTGCCTTGATGGAGCCGTGCGTCCCTACATTTTGGGCGGCATTTCTTTGAATTCTACATAAAAAAACGTCGCGCCCCGCAATGGGGACACGACGCTTTTTTATGGTGTTGAAACTTACGTTTATGCTTCGGCGTGCGGAGCTACATTGATGAAGCGGCGGCCGTTCTTTCCTTCAGAGAAAACAACCACACCGTCAATCAGAGCGTAGATTGTGTGGTCTTTGCCCATGCCCACGTTCTGACCGGGGTGGTGCACTGTGCCACGCTGACGCTTGATAATGTTGCCGGCTTTGCAATTCTGACCGCCGAAAATCTTAACACCGAGTCGTTTGCTTTCTGATTCACGACCGTTCTTCGAACTACCTACACCTTTTTTATGTGCCATTTCTTTAAGATTTTAGGGGTTATGCAATAACGTCTTTAATCACAACTTTAGTGAAATACTGGCGATGACCGTTTTTCACACGGTAACCTTTGCGACGTTTTTTCTTGAAAACGATCACTTTGTCACCTTTTACGAGGGGAGCAGCTACTTCGCATACTACCTTTGCACCTTCCACGGTAGGCGCACCGACCTTAACGTCACCGTCGGCGTCTGCGAGAAGCACACGGTCAAATTCTACCTTGTCACCCTCTTTTACCTCTTCGCCGAGATAGTGTACATACAAGAACTTGTCTTTTTCAGCTTTGAACTGTTGTCCTTGAATTTCTACAATTACAAACATTTTAACTTGTTGGTTTATATGTTACTCCGTCGGGTGGAACGCCCATTCTGCGGCATTCGCTTAACCGATAACCCGGTGCGGAAAAATTTAAGCACACAAAGGTACGACTTTATTCCCTCACAACCAAATTTTTCCACCACATTTTATCAAATGTTTCAATATTGTCCTAAACGTTTTGGGCAAAAATAAAAATAGGAAGTAGTTACTAAGGCAAAAAATGACTACCTTAGTAGTGAGCGACCAACTCAACTACTTCCTATGGCAAATATAACACTTTTCGCAC
>SCEG01000089.1 GCA_004102805.1 Muribaculaceae bacterium Isolate-002 (NCI) | reverse complement strand
TCGGCTATTTCGCCATAACTCATGTCGGTCTCGGCATAATGCCTGAGAACCTCTTCCCGGATTGCCTGACGTTTTTGTCGCGGCAAACTCTGAAATTTAATCATAATTTGACTCTTTTATGAGTCAACTTTTTTCAGGGCAAGACACTCACGTTTAAATTGTAGCGCATTTTACAGTCTCAGTTTCTATTGCCGTGAGCCTATTGCAGAACTCGAGGTTATGCAACACGCTCATTCTAACGGCCTTGTCATATACCACGGATCGCCCTTCCAGGGCTTATGTCGTAGTGGCTATGGGAGGCCTGGGTCTCCGCTCGCTCCGCGATCTGCGAACCCCGGCTTCCGCAGGACGCCGATTATGCTTAACCCCGGACGCCGCTGCGCAGCGAGGCTTCCGGGGTCAACAGTGCATAAAACAAAGGCTTCCGCAGGACGCCGGTTTACAGCACCGACGACACCTTCAGCATACTCAATAGCTGCACCAATGGAGTCCTCTCGCTTGTCGACGTCTCATATCAGTTTCAGCTGCTTGGCCCGGCGACACGCCTCGGCTGAATTCTTTGCCTGCAGTTTTGCAAGTATCTCCTGACGGTGACGGCTGACCGTGTGCTTGCTGATGCAAAGTGATCCGGCAATGGCGTTGCTCGTCATGCCCTGTTCTATCAGAGCGAGCACCTGAAGTTCACGCGCCGAAAGTATTCGACGGTCAGACGCGGCATTCATTTCATGCCATCTGCCCCCTGCGGCATCGATTGCCACGCTGCGGGCCGGCAATGCAGCTACTGTCGGTCCGTAATGACAAACCGCATAACGGATTGTGTCATTTCCTTCCTCATAAACGTAATACATCCGGTGCGTCACACTGACAGCACCACCATCCTTGTCGCGCAACGTGAGCGCGGAGGCAAGATGCCAGCGGCTTCGCTGATTCCGCGGTATGCGTCGCAGGAAATTATAGAACCGCAGTTCGGCCATATATTTCTCCTCGCATTCCTCATCTGACATCAGCGACAATATATCATTTTCCCAGATAGAATTCTCTCCAGTATAGTCAACCAGCCCGAGCTCTCCCGCAAATGCCCCGCTGAATATACTGCTTGCCCCGGCTCGCAGGTCGCTGACCACAACAATGCTGTTTTCAACCGCAGCCACGCCGGCGGCATAGCGGCAGAGAGTATCCGGGTCGATTGTTTTGCCCGTAAACCTCTGCTCCCTCATCAGGCTATCGATCTTTTTTCTGGTGCTCATGATTAAAAATGGTTATTTATAGCCATTGCCGACGATAATGGCTATCGTTAATTTTGCAAAGTTAACTTATTTCACCACTTTTCACGCAATGACAGAGAAAGAAAAGATGCTCAACGGCATGCTCTACGATGCCAACAGCGACCCTCAGCTTATCGCCGAACGGCTCGAATGCAAGGAAAAATGCCGCGACTACAACGACCTGCGCCCACGCGACACGGAAAGACGCAAGCACATGCTCCACGCCATATTCGGAAACATCGACGGCGAACTGCTTGTCGAACAGCCATTTTACTGCGACTATGGCTACAACATCAGCGTAGGACGCAATTTCTATGCAAACTTCAATATGGTTATCCTCGACGAGGCACCGGTCAGATTTGGCGACAACGTGTTTGTGGCGCCTAACTGCTCGTTCTACACAGCCGGACATCCCGTTGACGCCGCCGAGCGCAACAAAGGCATCGAATACGCGCGCCCCATTTCAATCGGCAACGATGTGTGGATCGGTGGCAATGTGACCGTTTTGCCGGGAGTGACCATCGGTGACAACTGCGTGATCGGAGCCGGAAGCGTGGTGGTCAATGATATACCTGCCGGAAGCGTGGCTGTCGGCAACCCCTGCAGAATAATTAGAAAAATTGAATAACAATTTTTGTCTGACTTATGAAAAAAATATTATCAGCAATGCTGCTTGGCGCGGCTGTATCTTTCGGCGCCGCAGCGCAGACCCTCGAGAAGATGAACTGGTTTAACGAACCACGACAGTGGTCAATATCCGACGGACGCCTTACGATGTCGGTCACGCCCCACAGCGACTACTGGCGCATATCACACTACGGCTTCACCGTCGACGACGCCCCATTCTACTACGCGGAATACGGCGGCGAGTTCGAAGCAAAAGTAAAAGTTTCGGGCGACTACAAAGTGCGCTTTGACCAGGCAGGTATGATGATACGCATCGACCATGAGAACTATATCAAGACCGGCATAGAGTTTGTCGACGGTAAATACAATCTCAGCACCGTTGTCACCCACCACACCTCCGACTGGAGCGTGATAGCACTCGACCGCCCCGTCAGGGAACTATGGATAAAAGCCGTGCGACGTCTCGACGCTATAGAGATTTTCTATTCCTTTGACGACAAGGAATACACCCTCATGCGCAACGCATGGATGGAAGCAAACCGCCCCGTGAAAATAGGAATGATGGCGGCATGTCCCGACGGCGACGGCTTCGACGTCACATTCTCCGATTTCACCGTCACACATCTCCCCGACAAGATACGCACGCTGTGGCTCGAAAACAATGCCGAATAACACCGCAGATACAAACAAGACAGCACCGTCGCAGATATGACGCGACGGTGCTGTCTTTATTTTATCAGGTCTTTACTCAATAATTCTCTGCACGCACCTCAAAGTAGCTCTGTGCGTGGAAACATACCGGACAGACTTCCGGAGCCTCCGTGCCGATGCAGATATGTCCGCAGTTGCGGCACTCCCACACCGTGACGCCGCTCTTGCGGAACACCTCGTGAGCCTCGACATTGCGCAGCAGCCGGCGGTAGCGCTCCTCATGCGTCTTCTCGATGGCGGCGACCCCGCGAAATTGCTTTGCAAGCTCATGGAAACCCTCTTCGTCGGCATCTTTGGCAAAACGGTCATACATGTCGGTCCATTCATAGTTCTCTCCTTCAGCGGCATGAAGCAAATTGACTGCCGTGTCCGTGCTCACTCCGCCCAGAGCCTTGCACCACAGTTCGGCATGCTCTTTCTCGTTGGCTGCCGTGTGCTCGAATATCGCCGCTATCTGCTCGAAACCGTTCTTGCGGGCCACCGATGCGAAATAGGTGTATTTGTTACGAGCCATGCTCTCACCCGCAAATGCCTCCTGAAGGTTTTTCTCGGTTTTAGTGCCTGAGTACCGGTTGGTCGGCTGGTCGGCAACATTGTCGGTGATTGTGACTTTCTCGAAGTCTGACGCCGGATGGTTGCACACCGGACAGATAAAGTCGGCCGGCAATTCCTCCCCCTCATATTCATAACCGCACACCCTGCAGCGCCACACCGTATGTCCGGCTGCAGCTGCGGCCGACGGCTGAGGCTTGATATGTTGCTGATAATAGCTGTAGGTTACCGACGGCACTGCACTGAGAGTCTCCATCTCAGTGACTTCGCCTATAAACATCGTGTGCGTGCCCAGATCGATAGACTGCGACACCTTCACGCTGACAAACGCGTTCGTGCCCTCAGTCACCGCGAGCGTGCCGTTGCCTACACGACGGCTGCCTGTGAAATCCTTGAATTTGTCAGCATCACGTCCCGACTGAAACCCGAAACGCTTGAACAGACTGAAATCAGCCTTTTCGCTCATTATCGACACTGTCAGTATGCCCGATTTGCGCACCATTTCACATGTCAGCGTGCTGTTGTTGAGGCACACCGACACCTGATTTGGCGTGTCAGTCACCTGCTGAAACGTGTTTGACACGCAGCCATTGTCGCGGCCGTCGGATACCGTGGTCACGATATATAACCCATAAGGGATCTTAAACATCGGATTTTCCATAAATCATCACTGTTAAAACGTTGATTGTAATTAAATAACAAGCGCCATCAACGCAATGTTCGTGAATAATCCATGATTACACTCCCCCCCTCCGACTCACCACCCCTCGCAGACTCATCACAGTCCCACATGTCCCACCTGTCCGACCCGTCCGATTTTCCCATCACCCCCACGGTGCATGCCGCTCAGTTATAGTTCGTTAATGCTTTTATAGCCCAGTGTCCCATAATAGTATCTTCGACGACTCTGCCGCTGACAACCTGAGGGACGGGTGCAACTATGGAATCCTCTGACGTTTGCTTAGGTGCGGCACTTTCAGATTTATGACCTCCGCCGCATCCACGGCCACGACAGATGGAATGAATACAAGAAAAGTTACTCGAATTAGATTTATCATAACCGGTTATCGTTGTTCGTCAGTTACTACTGGTGCGATAAAATCGCGTTAGTTTAGAAATCATCAAATAAAGAGAGTTCTTTGACATTTTGATTTGAATTGGTTGACAAGTCTTGGTTGGTTAGAAGTTGTCGTAATTCGACACGTTCCA
>SCEG01000088.1 GCA_004102805.1 Muribaculaceae bacterium Isolate-002 (NCI) | reverse complement strand
GCCTCAACAATTATTTCGACTTGCGGAAAATCTCCGCATATCAAAATAATTCAGAAAATAAATCATCGGTTGACTCAGTTAGCGGCTTAGCCTAGGATGAACAACCTCAAATTTTACCGAATCATTGAAATATCTTGACTGAAAATTTAAATCCCGTTATGAAAAAAATGAATATAATAGCTGCAGCGTTGGCTGCCACAGCATTGTCCGCATGCACCGATGACATAGAAATGCGTCGCCCGCCCAAATTCGAGCTTCCCGATTTACCTGTAGTGGAGGATATCCACAAGTTTAAAGCCCCTCTCTACTGGAGTGTCTATGAATACTGCTACACACAGTCGCAACAGGGCGTCGCCAACGAGGACATGGATCTCACCCCTCAGGAGTGGGACAAAATCATCGACTGGATGGCCCGTGACCTGAAGCCCTACGGCTACGACATGGTATGCACCGACGGATTCATACCGATGCTCTCACAGGACGGAAGCGGCTACATGACCCATTACGGCTCGATGTCGCTCAAAGACCTCGTGGCGAAGTGCAAGGAAAAAGGTCTGAAAGTGGGCGTCTACGACAATCCGCTCTGGATACACGGCTCTGACGACACCCCTATCGAAGGCACTGAATATACGTTCCGCAATCTCAAATACAATGGCTCCAACAGTGTGCTCAACCCCGACGCTTCCGACATGTGGTTCAGCTGGGCGGTAGCCGAAAATCCCGGCACAAAGGAATTTATCGACGGCTTCTTCAAGCACTACAAGGAACTCGGAGTCGAATATATCCGTATGGACTTCCTCAGCTGGTATGAAGACGGCAAAGACCGCGGCATGGGCACTGTAGGTCTCGGCTACGGCCGCGAGTCATACGCCCGCGCTCTGTCATACATCGCCGAGTCAGCCAAGAAATACGGCATCTTCACCTCGCTTGTAATGCCCCATCTCAACAATGACGCCGAACTCGAATCGAAATACGGCAATATGGTGAGAATTGTGGCCGACACTCTCGGAGGCGGCTGGTGGCACTGTTCGCAGGCCGACAGAGGTCAAGTGTATAACAGCTGGCCCAACTGCTCAAACATGTTTGACGGCTTCACCTACTGGTCACACATATCCGGACGCGACAAGGTGATACTCGACGGTGACTTTATCCGCCTCAACACCTTCTCTACAGACGCCGAGAAAGAGACAGTGATATCGCTGCAGCTCATGGCAGGCGGCCCGGTAACTATTTCCGACCAATACATGAACATCGGCAACAACCTTAAGTTCTACACCAACAGCGAGATGCTCGAACTCAACGCCGACCGCTTCGTCGGCAAGCCTATGAGTGACAAAATCAACTCGGCAGGCAGCCAGATATGGTACGGACAGATGACCAACGGCGACTATGTCGTAGGATTGTTCAACCGCAATGATGCCGCCGCAACAATGAGTGTCAATCTCTCTGACCTCGGCATTGACGGACAGTGGAAAGCGCGTGACCTGTGGAAACATGCCGACGAAGGCACCGTTTCATCAATCAGTGCCACTGTCGCACCCCACGGTTGCAAAATCGTAAGACTGTCAAAATAACCCACAAATTTTCCTGATAAACACTCCTGAGACTGCGTCGTAATGTTTACGGCGCAGTCTCTGTTTGTATCCTGACGATATTGCACGAATTTAATATTTGATAATCAGAGTATTGGCGGACGCACGAGCCGTACATTCCTACACTTTTGAGGTGCACTTTCATAGTTTGACAACACCCTTCAGTCACTCACGGGGGCGAGACGCCCACGTCCCGGCTACCGCCCGTAACCTCCACGGAGCATCTTGCATCAGATTTTTGCTGTCATCCATAGGGACGTGGGCGTCTCGCCCCGTGGATTTGCGGAGAGCCGGAGGCCTGTGGGCGTGATTAACCGAGGTTAGCAGACCCCGGTAATACGACATCACCCTAAAATGTAAAGAACACGAGCCGTGCGTCCCCTACAATATGCCCTCTGCCCTCAAATACAAAAGCCTCCGGCGCTCTGTGACTGAGGCCGGAGGCTCGGGGTTGTGTGACAGTTTATTTCTATTTTTTCAGTTTGCCTTCGGTGGTGAGCCGGAATGGGACAGTCGATTTTATATCGGCTGACGAGGCGGCTACACAGGCTTTGAATGTGCCGGGCTCGTCGACCCATGCGTGTGATGACTCGTCGTAGAATTTCAGATCGTCGCGGGTGATGACAAATTCGGCGGCTGATGTGGCTCCTGGCTCCAACGACAGTTTGACGAACCCTTTGAGCTCTCTGACCGGACGCAGCACGCTTGCCTTGTCATCGCCGATATAGAGCTGCACGGTTTCCTTTCCTGCCATTGAGCCGGTGTTTGTGACGGGAACGGTGAGCCTGATGGCATCGCCGTCAGCCGTTACTTCAACCTGAGGCTTTCCGTAGGTGAATGTCGTATAGCTCAGACCGTAGCCGAACGGATATAGTGCGGGTATCTTCTTTGTGTCGTGCCAGCGGTAGCCGACAAGTATATCCTCGAGATATTCCTGACGGGGGCCGTCGTCGCCGGTGTCGACTCCTGGATATGAGACTTCGCCGAAATTGTGCGCGGCGCTGTCTTCAAGCCGTTTCGGGAATGAGAACGGCAGTTTTCCGCTCGGGTTGACCTTGCCGGCGAGTATGTCGGCCATCGCCGGACCTGTCATTGTGCCGAGATACCAGCTCTGCACGATTGCGGGCACCCTGTCGGCCCACGGCATCGCGTAAGCGTTGCCTGTGATATTGGCGACGACGATATTGGGGTTGGCCGCGGCAAGCTGCTCAATCAGCAGATCCTGCCCCCACGGCAGATTGTATTCACGGCGGTCAGATGCCTCGCAGTCCTGGAAACCGTTTTTGTTAAGACCGCCTATATATATCACCGCATCGTAATCGGGAGCCATGTCTACGGCCTGCTGACGCAGCGAATCGAGCGTGGCCTGCGGTATGATGTCTTCGTCGCAATACATAAAGCGGCCGGTGACATATCCCTGAGCGTAGTCAACCGTTTCAAACGCCTCGCTGATGGCATCGAGCGGCGTGAACATATCTTTTGCCTTCAACTCGGAAGATCCGCCGCCGAGATTGAGATGACGCACGGCGTTCTCACCTACAACCAGCACTTTCCTGTATCGGGCCAGATCAAGGGGCAGCAAACCGATGTTCTTAAGCAGCACAACAGACTCGTCGGCTATCGCTTTTGCTGCCGCGTAATGCTCCGGTGTGGTGACTGAGCCGAGGGGCTTGTCACGGTCCATCGCGGTGCGGTATATCAGGCGCAGCACGTTGCGGGCCTTGGCCGTAACTGTAGAGTCGGACACCTCCCCTTTTCTGATCATATCGAGATAGGGGCGCGCCATGTAGTAGTCATCGTATGTGAAGTCGCTTTCCGAAGTCAGGCCGTTGGTAAAGGAGCCCATCTCGATGTCAAGACCGTTGAGCGCGGCCTGACGGGTGTCGTGGGCGCCGCCCCAGTCGGTTATCACGGCTCCGTCAAATCCCCATTCGCCTCGGAGAATGTCGTTGAGCAGGCGCTCGTTGTGGCAGCAGTGCTCGCCGGCATAACGGTTGTATGCCCCCATGATGCTCCACGCGTTGCCTTGGGTCACCGCTTTTTTGAAAGCAGGGAGATAGATTTCATAAAGCGCGCGGTCAGACACGGTGACATTAATGTTGTCGCGCCATTTTTCCTGATTGTTGAGCGCGAAATGCTTCACGCAGGCAGCGACACCGTTGCTCTGCAGTGCGCGTATGTAAGGCACTGCCATCTCTCCGGCCAGAAACGGGTCTTCGCCCATATATTCGAAGTTGCGTCCGTTGAGGGGCGTACGGTAGATGTTGACACCGGGTCCGAGCAACACATCCTTATCCCTGTAGCGGGCTTCCTCGCCGACATTCTTGCCGTAGAGCGCGGCAAGATCGCGGTTCCACGTCGCAGCAAGCGCTGTCAGAGCCGGGAAAGCGGTGATAGAGTCGTTGGTCCATCCGGCATATCCCCAGTCGTTCCAGTTGATTTCAGCGCGCACGCCATGCGGGCCGTCGCTCATCCATAGTTCGGGTATTCCGAGACGCCGCACACCCGGGCTTGAGAACTTGCTCTGCGCGTGACACACCGCCACCTTCTCCTCAAGCGTCATTCTTGACAAGGCGTCGCCGATACGCTCCTCGAGCGGACGCTCGGGGTCGAGGTAAACCGGCGTAGATGCCGACGCACTGATGCCGAGCGCCACAGTGAGCGCCGATGTAATTAGGGATATTCAGTTAATGGCTTGATTTTTCAAGCCTAAGATAGGCTGTGATTGCTGTGTGGCAGCTCTGAGTTGATATCGCAGGCAAATTTTCAATCCTCAGCCCATGAAACCGGTTATTTCCGGC
>SCEG01000087.1 GCA_004102805.1 Muribaculaceae bacterium Isolate-002 (NCI) | reverse complement strand
AATCCGAGGTGTACATTTCTAAATCATTTCTTTTAATTGTCAACAAATAAACAATTTAGAAATGTCCTCTCCTTTAGCAGAGGCATTTTTGCTTGTTACTCTTAACAATTGTTATGAAACACCCTCTAAATGCGCGGAACAACGGCAGAAGAAAAAAGAACGGCACAGACATAAACTGTCATAGAGCCTATACGAGCTGAATTTTGCGACAGCCACAGCTGTGCCCGTACAGAATCTGTACGTCAAAAACAATCAATTAAAAAGAAGAAAAACGCGTATGCCTTACCTTAATGTAAAGTAAGACACCACCGCCTATGTATCTGCCCTGTATAAGGAACAGATGCCCCTCATGTCGTTGCCTTTCGGCGCGGCGTGGGAAAGGGTGAACTACGCCCTCTGCCGACCTTGATAGGACGGCAGCAACAACCGTCGGCTTTAGCGAAATATAGCCGACAGCCCTTCCTATGTCCTTTCGGGGACACGTCACCGCAGCCTCTTTCGTCGCCGGGGCTGTGTGTGATGCAAGTTACTCGGCGATATAACTCTTCAAATTCATTTCCCTCAGATGAAATTGAATCTTTTCGACCTCCTTCAGGCGTCGGCACTCGACCCTGACTCTCCAAATATCCTCCTCAACGTCCACCTCTCTGACCTTCATCAGCTTGTGGTGGACACAATCGAAGCCACCCGCGAGCGTCTGCTCCCCCTCTACATGGAAGCGGAGCAGGACAGGTCAATCACCAAGAAAGAGGTTGCCGAGCGGCTCGGTGTCTGCGAGACCACGGTCTATAACATGACCAAAGACGGTAGACTACACCCATTCAAGGTGAACGGAAGCACCCGCTACAGCTTGCGGGAAGTTAACTCTATTATCAACCCCTCTAACGATGACTGAGCCTATGGAAGACGTAACAGTTATACCTCCCGCCGATGACCGCTTTGAGCGCATCGGCACCACCTACTACAAGATTGTCCGACAGCCAAACGCCGCCGGACAACTCATCGAGCGCAGCATACCGTGGACCATCGAGGCTATCCGTCAGGACTACGGCAAGGACTTTCTCGCCAACGTGCCAAAATACGACGGTTTCTGCTGTGTTCCCTCTCATCTGGACTACCAGCCGGTAGTCGGCAGTTTCAAGAACAAGTATTCGCCACTCAGCCATATCCCCGCCGAGGGAGAATGGCCGTGCATCGAATCGCTCGTGCGCCACATCTTCGGCGAACAGTACGACCTCGGTCTTGACTACCTGCAAATCCTCTACACCATGCCGTTGCAGAAGCTCCCGATTCTGCTCTTGGTGTCGGAGGAACGCAACACAGGAAAATCCACCTTCCTCAATTTCCTAAAACTACTCTTTGAGGCTAATGTCACGTTCAACACCAACGAGAACTTCCGTAGCCAGTTCAACGATGATTGGAACGGCAAGCTGGTAATCGTAGTGGACGAGGTGCTTCTCAACAAGCGCGAGGACTCCGAGCGTCTGAAAAACCTCAGCACCACCTATAACTACAAGATGGAGGCCAAAGGGCGCGACCGCGAGGAGGTGAGTTTCTTCGCCAAGTTCGTGCTGTGCTCCAACAACGAGTATCTTCCCGTGGTCATTGACCCCGGCGAGACACGCTACTGGGTGCGGAAGGTTCCGAGGCTCACCACCGACGACACCACGTTTCTGGAGAAAATCCGCTACGAGATACCGGCCTTTCTCCATGCCCTGACCTATCGGCATCTGACAACCGCCGAGGAAAGCCGCATGTGGTTCAATCCCGCGCTGCTCGACACCGAGGCATTGCAGAAAATCATCCGCGCCAACCGCAACCGTGTGGAGCTGGAGCTTGCCGAGCTGCTGACCGAAATAATGGACTCGCGCAAAATCGACGAGGTGGATTTCTGCTTCAACGACATCCTGAGTCTTTTCGGCTACCGTCAGGTCAAGGCTGACCGTAGCCAGCTCCGGAAGGTGGTGCAGGACTGCTGGAAGCTCAGACCTGCCTCCAACTCGTTCTGCTACACGACCTACACCGTCGGAATGTTCCTCAACGAAGAAACATACGTCGAGACCCGCCGTTGCGGACGGTACTACACCGTCCGCAACGGCAGATGTTGGAGAATTTATAATTTTTTCTCGTTGAAATTTGATGAACTGATGAAAAGAGAGACAGACCATTGTTTTTCAGTGCATTTTCTTCTCATCGGTCATTCATCAACACTTCATCAAAGGATGAAAGGCAATGAGAAAAGAAAATGTGTGGCACCGAGAGAAAACGCAATTTCTCTTTTCCATCGCCAAAATTTTCTTCTCACCGCCCGTAAAATAGTGATGAAACAATGATGAATGGATAATGCGCTGATTTAATTGTAGATACCCATTCGATTCATCAGCTTATCAAATTTCAACACCTCACCCGGTCGCCGGGATTTTCTCTCAGCGGCCACAATTCCAGAATGATATGGCTAAATCAAATCCAGATAGGTTTGCCGAGCCTACGATTATCGGCACGGAGTCCGAGGCGCGTCAGTACGTCAATCGGGCGGGCGCGACTCAGACTGCGCCCAAGAGAGAATCAAGAACAACCAGGAAGTTCGATGCTGAGGAATTTCTCCGACAAGAAGAGGAAAATTCCAAAGCAGAAGCAGAACAACTCAGAAGGACTGAGATGCTCATGAACGAATACTCATTACCGTGGAACGTCGATGATGGCAAGCCTCCGTTTCCCGGCATGGAATTAAATCCTTGTGCGGTCAGATGGGAACCTGCAAATCTCGAAGAGTTCATCCGCGAGCATGGCGAGGAGTTCAAGATATTCAAAAATGCCAAGCTGCCTAATCAGTCATGCAATCAAAGCTCTGACCAATCAGAGCCTCAGCGAGGCAAGGTATCAGGGACTCGAAAGCCGAAAGATATGGTTGAACAGGAACACCAGTGTACCGGTACAACGGTTATACCGCCGAAAAAAGCAAAGTCATCTTCAAAAACCGAAGCGGAAGAGAGGCCGGAGGCTATGCCGAAAGATACACCTCCAAACGACTCTGAGAGCGAACACAAGACCGTATCCGAGGATTTGACAACCGGAAAACAGTCTGACATCCCGGTAGAGGCTGAGCAGACCAACACCGTGGAACAGTCAAAGAAATCGCGCGTCAGTGCCAAAATGGTGGATGCCGATTTCGATGCGTTAAGACACACCTATCTCCGCATCGTCAGCCTCGGCGAGAAGAAACCGGTGTTTCTCCCTCTCAAACTTCGCGACTCTCTGGAGAAACTCGCACGGGTGAGTGGTGTACCGAATCTCGCACCGTCACATATCGTCATCAACATTCTCAAAGCGTTCTTTGACGATAACCGCGAACTTATCAACCGCAAACTCTCAGGTGAGAAATTAAGAATCTGAAATCTACGTGATTCAAGGTGCGGTGGTATCCATCCACAGGGGTAATGGAGGGGCTAAGCGAGGTTAGATTTTTGTGATACAAAAATCGTCGCAACCATGTTGCTCCCCTCGCCACCCTCCATTACACCAGGTGGACCGGTACACCGGTGTACCGAATCCGCTTTGCCCCTCCATTTTCAAACCCTCAATCCCACACGCCAATGAAACCGAAATCCCCGACCCGCAAATCGAATCTCAAGGCAGGACACCGCAACGGCCGTCCCGCCTTGCCGGAAGAAGAACGTCAGTCCTACGTCCGGCACACGCGATACAACGAGGCTGAAAACACCCTCCTGCTTGCCAATGTCAAGCGCACGGGAATGAAAAATGTCAGCGAATATATCCGCTCGGTGACGCTCAATCCCTACATTGTTCCACGCCTCGATGAGTCAGAAATGAGAATCGCCCGCAATCTCTCCGGCATGAGCAATAATTTCAATCAGCTCCTGCGTCTCTGCCATCAGCACGGACTCGACACCATGGCTCGCGATGTGCAATACTACCTCAATCGTTTCCGCGAACTTTTCGCAAAATTAAGTTCTTAATTTCCTATGATAGCATATATAATAAGCGGCTCCGGTTTTGGCGGATGTGTCGATTATGTCACCCGCCGTAAGCTCGAAGAAAAGCTCTATAAGGAGCTGTCGAAAGGGCTGAAAGCCGATGAAAGGAAATATGAGAGCAACAAAGGTGAGGATATAATCGACCATCTTTCCAAAGACTGGAAACTCCTGTCTTCCTCCGGCGACATAAGGATATATGAAGGCCGCAAGGCTATGGCTGACGACATCGCCCGACCGTCACGACAACGTAAGCCTATAAAAGACCCGGTCGGTCATATATCACTCGACTGTCTTGCCCTGAAAAAAGTTGACTCATAAAAGAGTCAAATTATGATTAAATTTCAGAGTTTGCCGCGACAAAAACGTCAGGCAATCCGGGAAGAGGTTCTCAGGCATTATGCCGAGACCGACATGAGTTATGGCGAAATAGCCGA
>SCEG01000086.1 GCA_004102805.1 Muribaculaceae bacterium Isolate-002 (NCI) | reverse complement strand
ACGAACCCTTCACACCGCCTCCCGAAGAGCCGTTTTTGCCTTAGGGGGATTACTCTGATGTCATTTTTGCAAAGGCTGATGCCTCTGCACGTTGAGTAGCACTCAAAAATTATTTAGGACAATATTGACAAAATGGCACAAAAATGACATTGTTTTATGACATCAGTATGTAATTTTGTCATCGAAAACAAATACTGACCCACTTACGCAATTTCATGCATAGGAAAAAATGAAATCCCGGTTTTGCTGCAGATGCACCGATGGTTTCATAACTTTTAACAAATCAGGTTAAGTCATAATATAAATCAAGGTTTTACAACGATAGTAGCCGGAGTGTCGTGAGATTACCGGCTTAAAGGAAACAAAGCGACGCGAGTCAGCTTTTCGACTTTGTCAATATGGTATATTGACCTCATGATTTAAGGTAGAAGATTGTGAACGACGTGAGTCGGACGCATGATTATGAACCGCAGAGGAAGCGATGCTTCCCATGCATATCAATCTTGAAATATTTTTCTAAGTAGAGAAGCGCCTTCTTGCCACGGAGGCGCTTCTGCTATCCGGGGATATACGTGATTGAAAATTATGTGTTAAAATATGTTGAGTTTTTTCGTTGCGTGAACTTTATTGTCGTGTGTCCGTTTTACATATACATAGCAGAATTACTTTTTCCATTGCAAGAAATGTGATAATGATTGGTTTAAAGCATGAGGCTTCCGTGAGGCGGCCTCTTTCTTTTTTTATAACTAAATCAAACAGATTCGGTTATATTTACGTTACATTAAAAAATGCAGGCGCAACGACCTGTAACGGATAATTCAATCAAAATCTCTCCGCCATGAATGCTTCGACTGTCAATAACATCAACGAAGAGCTCAACGCCTCTCTGGGACGTATGGAGCTGGACAATATAATGGTGTTGGCCTCGCCTCACGCCAATTCGTCGAAAGTGCTCTATATGCTGATGCCGGTCACGATGCGTCTGCGCACGCTCCAGCAGTGGTCGTCACGCCACGGCTGCAACATCGTGGCGGTGTCGGGATTTGACTGGGACAACGACATGACACCGTGGAGTGCTCCCAACATATCGCTGTCGCGCCCACCTTTCATGGGGCACGCTGAGTCGTTTCTACATTTGCTCACCAACCACATAATTCCTGCCTCCGAGGAGGCTCTCGGCCTCGACTGCGGCGTAAGTCGCACTCTCGGCGGAATATCACTTTCCGGCCTGTTTACGCTCTGGACATGGCTCGTCGACAACCATTTCGCCAATATCGGCAGCATATCCGGCTCATTCTGGTATGACGGGCTCGTCGACTGGGTTGACCGCAACGTAAGCCACAAAGAGGGCAGGGCATGCTTCTCGCTTGGCGCACTCGAAGGCGGAATGAGCGGCAATGCCCGATTTGCCAACATTCAGGAGGAGACGCGGCATGTGGTGAGCAGTCTCGGCGATGCCGGCATAGACACTACGCTCGTGTCGGATCCGGGCAACCATTTCGCGCCTGTCGGACCGCGCATCGAGGCTATGCTCAACATGCTCTATCCCGCCACAGCCTGATAGGGACAGGATGCCGTGAACATCGCCGTCACAAGAGGGCGTTTCATGTCAAAATTTTCGTCTTGGTTTTTAACTTTTGATATGAAACATCATCTAAAAAATCTTTAATTGTTGGTCAATTTGATTTTAATCTGTATATTTGCTTCATTGTTAAGCAACTGTTCGGAATTGCGACTGAAAAGTGGCTTAATGCATATTGCAGACTAATCCAATTAACCAAAAATATGAAGTTCAAATCCATCATTATGCTTTCTGCCGCCGGCACGGTCGTGCTTACCGGCTGCTCCAAGAAACTCAACCAGTTCAGCGCCGATTATTTTGACGTAAACCCCGAGCCGCTTGAGGTTGTGGGCCAGCGCGTTCCCGCCACCGTCACCGGCCATATCCCCGCAAAATTCTTCGTGAAGAACGCCGAAGTGACTGTTACCCCCTACCTCACCTTCGACGGTCAGGAAGTCGCTTCGCAGTCATATCGCTTCCAGGGCGAGAAGGTGCGCGGCAACAATCCCGTGATCTCATTCGAGCAGGGCGGCACAGTCACCATCCCTGTTGTGTTTGACTACCAGCCCGACATGAACAAGAGCGAGCTTGAGCTTGCCTTCAATGTGACACAGGGCAACAAGCAATATGTGCTTCCCCGCGTCAAAGTGGCCGACGGTGTAGTCGCCACAGCAGCGCTTGCCGATGCCGCCACAGTCAGTGCAGCGATCGCTCCCGACGCCTTCCAGCGCATCATCAATGAAAAATATGCCGCCGATATCCGCTTCCTCATCAACCAGTCAAACCTGCGCCAGAGCGAGCTGACCTCGCAGGCCGTGAAAGATCTCAATCAGGAGATTGTCAACGCCAACGCAGCCCCCGACCGCCAGATCGAGGAAATCAACATATCGTCGTACGCATCGCCCGAGGGTGCTTTCGACCTTAACACCCGCCTTGCCGAGAGCCGCGAGAAAGTGACCACCGACTACCTTCGCAAGCAGCTCACCAAAGACAAGATCACCGACTTCGGCGAACTCACCGCACAGTTCACCGCCGAAGACTGGGAAGGATTCCAGCAGCTCGTCGCCGCTTCGGATATAGCCGACAAAGAGCTTATACTCAACGTGCTTTCACGCTTCAAAGACCCCGAAGAGCGCGAGCAGCAGATACGTAACCTTTCATCGATTTTCGACCAGCTCGCCGATCAGATACTCCCCCAGCTGCGTAAATCACGCATCACTGCCTCTATCAATATCATCGGCAAGAGCGACGAAGAAATCATGCAGGCCTACAAAACCAACCCCAAATCGCTCACTGTCGACGAGCTTCTCTACGCTGCCACTCTCACCGACAGTCCAGCAGAGCGACTCGATATCTACAACACCACCGCGTCGATCTACCCCAACGACTACCGCGCGTTCAACGACCTCGGTGTAATCCAGTATGCCACCGGCGACTATGATGCAGCAAAAGCAAACTTCGCCGCCGCATCGCGCCTCAGTCCCTCGGCCGCCGAGCCCCAGATGAACCTCGGCCTCGTCGCTCTCCTCAAAAAAGACTACCGTCAGGCCAACCAGAAGCTCGGCAACGCAGCCGGACTCGATGAAATCGGCGGTGCGCTCGGCACATATTATATCATGACCGGCGACAACGCTTCGGCTGTAAAGGCTTTCGGCAATACCAAGTCAAACAACGCCGCCCTCGCCCAGATTCTCACCAAAGACTACAGCAAGGCAAAATCGACCCTCGCCGCCATCACAAATCCTGACGCCACGACATATTATCTGCTCGCAGTGCTCGGTGCCCGCACCAACAACGACCAGATGATTGCCACCAACCTCCGTCAGGCCGCCAAGCTCGACAAAAAAATGGCTGACCGCGCTAAAAACGACCTCGAATTCTCCAACTTCAACATCAGCTCTATTTTCTAATAGCCAACGGCTGATGTCTGAAAACCGATAATGCAGCTCTCCGGCATGCAGGATGCACAATCCGCATGCCGGAGAGCCTCATGTATAGAAACTTCAATCCAATCAAGCCAACAATCGCAATGGGAAAAATCAAAGAGATGTCGGTGTCGATAGCCGGCGATAAGTTTTTTGATATTTTTATAACGATAATAATTCTTGTCAATTCGCTGCTGATCGGAGTGCAGACCACACACAGCAACCACACAATTGAGTTGATACAGCGTGTCATCTTATATATATTCACATTCGAGATAGCCATACGGTATATCGCCGCAAAAGACAACAGAAGTTTCTTCAGCGAAGGATGGAATATTTTTGACTTGTCGCTGGTGCTGATCGGCTGGATACCCGAATCGATGTTTGAAAGCGCATCCACACTGATGGCATTGCGTGTGCTAAGAGTGTTCCGTGTGCTGCGTCTGCTGCGCACGGCCAAAGAGATAAAGGTCATTGTGGCTGTACTGCTCAAATCAATGAAATCGATGCTCTACAACTGCCTGCTTTTCATGATATTTGTCTATCTGTATGCCGTGGCCGGAGTGTCGATGTTCCGGCTGCCCGATCCGGCAACGCTGCAGGGAGAGGAGCTGCAGCGTTATGAGCAGCTCATGACCCAGGCCCCCAACACTCCGGTCAATTCCCCCGATCCGTTCGGCTCGATAGGCGAAGGCATTTTTACACTTTTCCGCGCGCTGACCGGAGAAGACTGGACTGACCTGCGATATAATCTCGTCACCGCAAGCGAACTTGGCATCGTCAATATCAGTCCGACAATCATCACCGGCTTTTTCGTGTCGTGGTTCTGTATCTCGGCCTTCCTGTTGCTCAACCTTGTCACGGGAGCCGTAATCAACAACTACCAGCTGGCGATGGAGGAAGTGGCCCGTCGCAAGCGCAAGTCGCAGGCAGTCGCAGACAACGACGGAGAAGACGTCGGCTCCACAGAGCCCGACACCGGCACTGATGCCCCCGTCATGGCCGCCAACGAGTAATCATGACATGTCTCTGTTTCCACGAATTGCAAATCCCTGCATGTGAATTGCAAATTCGGGTTATATGACAATATTGTCCTAAATAATTTTTGAGTGCTACTCAACGTGCAGAGGCATCAGCCTTTGCAAAAATGACATCAGAGTAATCCCCCTAAGGCAAAAACGGCTCTTCGGGAGGCGGTGTGAAGGGTTCGT
>SCEG01000085.1 GCA_004102805.1 Muribaculaceae bacterium Isolate-002 (NCI) | reverse complement strand
ACGAACCCTTCACACCGCCTCCCGAAGAGCCGTTTTTGCCTTAGGGGGATTACTCTGATGTCATTTTTGCAAAGGCTGATGCCTCTGCACGTTGAGTAGCACTCAAAAATTATTTAGGACAATATTGAGTCACGAGCGTCAATCTGCCATATTCCGGTCTGTCGGTCAAAGCAACCGACAACAGCAGCGTGATGCGGCAGGCGGCTTATGCGTTCTCTTCAACCCCGGCAAGTTCGGGATCGACAAGTATGCGGCCGCAATACTCACACACGATGATTTTCTTGCGCATCTTGATCTCGAGCTGCTTCTGCGGCGGAATACGGTTGAAGCAGCCGCCACATGCGTTACGCTGTATGTAGACCACACCCAGACCGTTGCGTGCGTTCTTGCGGATACGCTTGAATGCGGCCAGAGTGCGGGCGTCAATCTTAGGCTCAAGCTCAAGCGCTTTCTCTCTAAGGCGCTCCTCGTCCTGACGCGTCTCTGACACGATCTCGTCAAGCTCGGCACGCTTCTCCGTAAGGATATGCTCGCGGTCGGTAAGATTTTCCTGAGTAGTGGCGATGTCGCGGTTACGCTGCTCGATCATGCGGTTGAACTCGTTGATATGCTTTTCGGCAAGCTCTATCTCCAGCGACTGGAATTCCACCTCCTTCGAGAGAAGGTCAAACTCACGGTTGTTCTTGACATTGTCAAGCTGCTCCTTATAACGAGCTATTTTATTCTGCGAATCATTGATTTTTTCTTTCTCGGCAGCAAGTTTCTGCTTGAGCTCGGCAATCTCGTTGTTGTAGTTCACAACACGTGTGCGGAGACCTTCGATATGGTCCTCGAGATCCTTGACCTCAAGGGGCAGCTCGCCGCGTATCGTTTTGATTCTGTCAATCTCGGTAAGGATAGTCTGATGCTCATAGAGCGATTTCAGACGTTCTTCAACCGTCAGCTGCTTCTCTTTTTCTTTCTTATCAGTAGCCATCTTGCTTACAAATATATTATTGGATTTTTTTCTAATTCTGAATAATAGAGTGCAAAGTTAGGAATTTTTTCTCTAATTATCTGATAAAAAATCTGTTTTGTGCACTCTTCGCTCTCAAAATGCCCTATGTCTATCAAAAAAATCGACTTGGCATAGTCAAGAAACTGATTATGCTTGCAGTCAGACGCTATAAACGCCTGCGCCCCGCTCTCGATTGCCTTCGGGATCAGAAATCCGCCGGCCCCGCCGCATAGCGCCAGCCGGCTGATTTTATCTCTCATGGGCGTCAACGACGAACAGCGGGCCACTGGCGAACCAAACGCCGCCTTTACCCTCTCGACAAGCTCGATATGGCCAAGCGGCTCGGGGAGTTCCCCGTAAACTCCGCTCCCCGCCCTATCGGCGCCACGGCTTTCAAGCGACGTCAGATTTTTCATGCCGAGCATCTCAGCCATCTTCCACGACACACCTCGCAGCGGTGCGTTGTCGACCGACGTATGGCACGAATAGATTGTAATATCGTTTTTTATCGCCTTGTAGATTGAGAAATCCACACGGCCGGCCGTCACAATACTCTTGATCGGATTGAATATCAGAGGATGATGGGATATAATGAGATTACACCCCTTGCTCTCAGCCTCGACAATGATTTCAGGAGTCACATCGACACACAGCAACGCTCCGGTGCAGTGACGCATAACACTACCCACCTGCAAACCCGTATTGTCATAATCCTCCTGGTAATGAAGAGGAAACGCCTCTTCTATCACCGCAATCACATCTCTTATCAATATCTGTGACATGACATTTACAATTTAAAGTCGCCATCTCACCGCCGGCCGATGCGACCTCAGCGGCGCTATATTATTCCTCTGCCGGATTTAACGACAGCTGCAACTCGTCAAGCTGCTTCTGGTCGAGCACCGACGGCGCGTCAAGCATGACGTCACGTCCCGAATTATTCTTCGGGAATGCGATGCAGTCGCGTATGCTGTCAAGACCGGCAAACAATGACACCCATCTGTCAAGACCGTATGCGAGACCGCCATGAGGAGGTGCTCCATATTTGAACGCATTCATAAGGAAGCCAAACTGCTCCTGAGCCTTTTCTGGCGTAAAACCGAGTATCTCGAACATCTTTGCCTGCAGAGCGCTGTCATGTATACGTATCGAGCCACCGCCCACTTCAACGCCATTGATCACCATATCGTATGCATCCGCACGCACCGCGGCCGGATCCGTGTCAAGCAAAGGCACATCTTCATCCTTGGGATGAGTGAACGGATGATGCATCGCCATCAGACGCTGCTCCTCGTCGCTCCACTCAAACATCGGGAAGTCAACCACCCACAGACACGCAAACTTGTTCTTGTCACGCAATCCGAGCTGATTTCCCATCTCCAGACGAAGCTCACACAACTGACGGCGCGTTTTCATCACATCGTCACCCGACAATATAAGGATAAGGTCACCGGGCTCAGCACCAAACGCAGCCTTCATCTGCTGGAGCACATCCTGCGTATAGAATTTGTCGACCGACGACTTCACATTGCCGTCAGCCTCCACACGCGCATACACCATGCCCTTCGCGCCAATCTGCGGACGCTTCACATACTCCGTCAGAGCGTCAAGCTGCTTACGGGTATATGTGGCCGCTCCCTTGGCGCAAATACCGCCGATATATGCCGCATTGTCAAACACCCCGAAACCATGACCCTTCATGATATCCATCAGCTCGACAAATTCCATGCCGAAACGCAGATCAGGCTTGTCCGAACCATAATATTTCATCGCATCGGCCCACGGCATGCGCATGAACGGCTCAGTAAGCTCGACTCCTCTTATCTCCTTGAACAGATGCTTCGCCATCCCCTCGAAAAGATTGATGATGTCATCCTGCTCTACATAACTCATCTCACAGTCAATCTGCGTAAACTCAGGCTGGCGGTCAGCACGCAGGTCCTCGTCACGGAAACACTTCACAATCTGGAAATAACGATCCATGCCCGACACCATCAGAAGCTGCTTCAGCGTCTGCGGACTCTGCGGCAACGCATAGAACTGACCCGGATTCATGCGCGACGGCACAACAAAATCTCTCGCGCCCTCAGGTGTAGACCCCACAAGCATCGGCGTCTCGATTTCTAGAAAACCCTTGCTGTCAAGATAACGGCGCACTTCCATAGTCATGCGGTGGCGCAGCTCAAGATTCTTACGCACACATGCGCGGCGAAGGTCAAGATAACGGTAACGCATACGCAGCTCATCACCGCCGTCAGTATCATCCTCGATAGTAAACGGAGGCACCTCGCTCGCATTCAACACAGTCAACTCCCTGGCGATAATCTCGATGTCACCGGTGGGAAGATTGCCATTCTTCGACGAACGCTCTGCCACCACACCCTTGATCTGCACGACATACTCTCTGCCAAGATGTGCCGACGCCTCACACAACGACGTGTCCACCTCATTGTTAAACACCACCTGCGTAAGGCCATAACGGTCGCGGAGGTCAACAAACGTCATACCTCCCATTTTGCGTACACGCTGCACCCAGCCCGACAAAGTCACTTCCTTGCCGGCATCACTGATGCGCAACTCGCCACACGTATTAGTTCTATACATATTCTATATGTGTAATGATTTGATATACTTATATTTCATGATACCCCGCCGGAAAAGGCCTCATATACAAATCGCAAGCCACAGCCCGCCGACCTCCGCTGCCAACTTCCCGGCACAAATAATCCAATTTGCAAAATTACAACTTTTTTACAATCAATATTCCAAAACACACCTGTTTTTTCATCTCGCAACAAAAAAAATAAAAAAAATCGACACTTGCAACTATTTTGCAAATGCCGACACCAATAAACTTATTTATAATCTGTTAAGAATTGCCTGACCCCGTCGGGCAACAGTCCGACGATGCAAAAACTATCTGGCAAACAAACCCGCAAGCTTATCCTTCAACGAAGGCTTGAAAGGCTTTATATGCACAGAAACGCCCTCATTGTCCCTGTTGAGAAACAATATCGAAGAATGAAGCACAACTGCCACATGCTCCTCAAACTCAATGATAGCATGCACAGCCGACAACGGAATCGCATGAAACGGCGACTGCTCAGGCACACTGTTGACCAACAGATCATTTCCGTCAATCTCCACCCCATGTCCAGGATGCACACCCTCAAAAAGCAGGGCTATATTAAGATCATCCGTCGACTTCGGACGCTTCTTATACCTCTTGTAAATCGTATCTATTACTTTCTTCGTTATCATAAATTCATCAGGATTAAAACGTATAACTCACCGAATCCGGCCTATACGAAAAAACAATGTCAGCACACATTCACCTGCATAATGCGAATTCAATTCCTCTTGGTCCATAATATCCCCACAGACAAATCATGTCTGAAAAATAAAACCAAAATCAACAGAAAAATATCAGCTCCTGTGTTCGAAATTAAAACACACCTAATAGGTAATAGTTCATGCAAATTTACACCAAAAAATCCACAAAAGCACATTGTTACATCTTTGTAACCATATTTAAATCCCACTGTCACAAAACCGTTAACCTTTCCCCACCAAAGAGACATCCACGGGGGCGAGACGCCCCCGCCCCCCGCGGACACTACAAAACAAAAAAGGCGTCCCGAGCTGTTGCTCAAGACGCCTTCTGACAGGGGGCGGTTACCTACTCTCCCACTTTCGCAGTACCATCGGCGTGGCGGGGTTTAACTTCTCTGTTCGGAATGGGAAGAGGTGGAACCCCCGCGCTATCACCACCTTAGTTCG
>SCEG01000084.1 GCA_004102805.1 Muribaculaceae bacterium Isolate-002 (NCI) | reverse complement strand
AATCCGAGGTGTACATTTCTAAATCATTTCTTTTAATTGTCAACAAATAAACAATTTAGAAATGTCCTCTCCTTTAGCAGAGGCATTTTTGCTTGTTACTCTTAACAATTGTTATGAAACACCCTCTAAAAACGCATTAAAGAGCTTGGGTTGGTTTAGGTCGGGTAATATATACCCGAGTTAAACCAACCTTATATATTGACCACCGAAAAGAAAAATTGACACCGAGAGAAAGACTGGCAAGAAGAAAAATCAGTTGTTCTTGTTGATGAGATTGACAATGACCTTGACCATTGTGTCTTTTTCCTCGGTGCGGCTTTCGGCAATCATGAGAGTAAGGGCCACGAGGGTGTTGTCGGCGATGCGTTTGGTGCCGTCCTCGTTGTAGAGGATGCCGTTGCCATTGAGGAACCATAGGAAGAGAGTGGCGGCGATGCGTTTGTTGCCGTCGCTGAATGAGTGGTTCTTCGTAACGAGATAAAGAAGCATGGCTGCTTTCTCCTCGACTGATGGGTAAAGGTCTATGCCGCCGAAAGTCTGATAAATCTGACCAATGGAACTTTTGAAGGAATCGTCTTTCTCGTTGCCAAACAATGTGCTGCCGCCAAACTTCTCATGAAGTTCGCGAATAACCTCCATTGCGTTTTCGTATGTGGCGTGGAATTCTTCTTTTTTCGTTGTTTCCTCTATCTTCAGTTCCTGATAATCGTAACGGTCGAGGGTGTCGAGCGCATAGGTATAATCCACAACGACATCGAGCAGTGAGCGGCTATCCTCAGTCAGTTTCTCTTGATTTTGGATAGTCCGTCCAAGCACCTTTACCAACTGACTAAGTTCATCGTATTTCTGCGAGGCGATTCGCTCGTTGACTGCGTAGCCTTGCAGGAGGTATTGCCTCAATACTTTGTTTGCCCAGATGCGGAACTGTGTACCGCGTTTTGATTTGACGCGATAACCAACAGAAATGATGACATCGAGGTTGTAGAGAGTTATTTCGGTTCGCTGAGTAAAGCCCTCTCTACGACCATATTCCTTGGCATGTGCAAATTTTGCACTAACCAAGGATTCTTCCAGCTCACCCTCCTTGAAAATGTTGCTTATGTGACGTCCGATAACAGTCCTGTCCTTTTGGAACAGTTCTGCCATCTGTGCTTGTGATAGCCACACTGTTTCATCTTGAAACTTTACATCTATGCTGGTTTCTCCGTCATTGGTCTGATAGATGACGATGCTATTGGTCGGCTCAATATTGTTTTCCATATGCGAATTTACGAATTTTATTTGGATTACCAATCGTATAATCCAATATATCAGAAGATTTCGCCCTTGTTGGCGTTGACGATTGCGTCTATCTCATCGGCGATTTCGTCTGATGAGAGCTTGATGTAGTCCATGAAGGTTTTCTGCGTTTTGTGGCCGCTGACGTGCATCATCTGGACTATTGTGAATTTGTGGGAGAGGTACATATTGGTTATGCCGCTGCGACGGGCAGTGTGGGTCGTGACGCTTTGGGCGCGGGTCACCAACGCTTCTCCCTTGTCGTTCATCTCGAAGTCCATCTTACCCTGCTTGACATTGTTGCGTTGCTTCATTGTCAGTTTGGTCGGAATTTTTACAGCCAATGAGGGAACAGTGGTAGAGAGGTCTGTCAGGATTTCCTTGATGTAACGGTTGATGATGACATCAATCACCGACGGCAGTTTGTAATTGTATTTCTCACATATAGCCTGTAGATTCGGATTCATTATTGGAATCTTCACCTCGGTACGTGTCTTCTGCTGGATAAGTCGGATGATGGGCGTTCCCTTGGCAGTTGTCGTGAAACTTTCGGGTGAAATGTTAGTATAGTCACTGACGCGTTGACAGGTGTAACAGCCGACAAGAAAAATATCGCGAACCTGCTCTTTGAGTCCGGTCAATGGCATCTCGTAGAGGGCTTGCAACTCGGCGGCGGTGAGATAAATTTCCACAGCCTTGTCTGACTCCTCTATTTTTCTCTTGGAGAAACACATCATCGCACGGTCGTTGTTATGGTAGCCGTCGGCATAGGCGTAGCCGACAATGGCACGAAACGACACGATATATTTGTTGATGGAAGTGACCATGTAGCCGTTCTTTACCAGATAGTCAGTAAATTTGGCTACGAGAGCGCGGTCAATGTCGCTCCATGTAAGGCGATGCTTCTTATCGAAGCCTCCATATAACTTCCGGAAGCTGCTCCAAGCTTTGACGCTCCCCGGAGTGTAAGGGGTATTGCCGTTGAGCCTTTTGCCGGATTTGATATTATTGACAAAGGCATCAAGATAATTCCAGATATTGGCACGGGCTTCATCGGCGGCCTTTTTCTCAGCGGCTTCCTGCTCGGCACGTTCACGCTCCTCTTTTTGCTGCGCTTCAATCTCCGCCTCACGTTGGCGACGCAAGATTTCCGATTTGTCGGGTTTCGCGATGGCGAGAATTTCTGATTTAATCTTTTCGCGGTCAAACTCCGGCGCATCCATCTCGCGTTTCAGCATAATCTCAATTCTGCCGAGCAGATCATGCAGTTTGGGATATTCCTTACGATGACGTGCGAGAGCATCCTCACTCGACACTGCCGTTTTCCATTCCGGCACACCCACGCGGAGGTGAGAGGTGAATTGCACATCAATTTTGCGCACCGGGTCCTGCACCCTCACAAACAGGGTGGCCTTATCCTTGTCTTTGTCTTTTGCCAGAGTATAGAATCTGGAGAGAGTCTTTGCCATAATTCAAAGTGTTTTATGTCCGTTCAGAACCGATTGGAAAAGTTGCCTATGGGTTATATAGTTCGGGTTCCAAAACAGACGGTTTGATTTCTGGATACAAAGTTAGGAAACTTTTCCGAAGTTCCCTATAAAGTTCCCTATAAATTTTGAACTTTAACACATCCACACAAATTCAATACAATCTAATTACGTTGATATATAATCTAATACGTTTATTTGAGATTTAGACTGATTCATCATGATTTACTAAAAATGGTACTGGTGGCACCACAAAAGACCGCTAATTCTCAATGAGTTGGCGGTCTTTTATTCAATCATACCTCTCCGAGTCACCACAAAAGTCACCACGCCCACGTTAACGCACTGAAATATTGCCTGTTATGCGTGTCAGAGCAAGCGCATATCTTTTATTACGGTGGTTTAATACGCTGATAATCAGTGTATATTTCAAATTCATCCAAATTCCTTCAGCGTCATTCAACCCCACATCACCGTCTTGCAACCCCAAACTTTAACAGACGTTAACTATATTCCTGCGATAAAAATGTGGTGACCTCAGCCAAATTTTCGCCGGGTCACCACACCTAAATCTAAAAATCTGTTAAATCCTCGGTTCGGGTGGCACGGTTTTATGGCATGAACCAGAACTGTCAGTGCCGCCGAAAAGCGAAGATATTATGAATTGAACGCAGTGTGATGATTTTGTTGGGCTTATATCATCGGATTACGGAATATTATTATTAAATTTGCATTCGGATTGGCATAGCCTCTCCAAGACATACTGAAAAATAAGAAGCGTTATGCTCATCTTGTGATTTGTGAACGTAGGAAATTCAAAGATCAGTGCAAGAGATAGCATAGTGGTTCTCACGCGCATAGCGTGGGCTACTATTGTTACATCTGCACTAATGGTTTCCTACGACCTACAAATCACGACGTGGCATAGTTGGCTCACGTTTTCTTTGTATTAATGCCTTTAGAGCCAACGGGCAAACTATTTTTAAAGGGTACTGCCCCATAATGAACAATGAAGTTTATCCAATATTTACTATTAGTTTCATCATTCCCTGGATTGGCATCCTGTAATCAAAGCAAAATTGATGACCTCGAATACGAGGTTTCAAAATTAGAGACTGAGAATGCAGCTCTAAGATCACATGTAGAGGAACTTGAGAATATAATTTCAAGTTACGAGAGTTATCGTGTGCAATACTCAAATCAGCAACGACATCAGCAACAACAAAGAGAGTGGCATCAACAAAATGCACAGCAACACCTCCAAACTGCTGAATTTTGGAGACAAAATGGAAATGAGTTCTTATACGAGAGTAGTATGCGCAATGCCCAACAAGAACTTGATATGATGCCTTGATGTACTTATATTCATTCAAATAGACTGTTGAAAGGTATGTAATAATATGTCTCCTGAAATTTTGAATCTGCTAAATTATCAGGAAATAGTGAATCAAGCCGAAATAGTACTATGGCAACCAGTTTTATCATTTAAATTAAATACCCTGACATCATGAGATTTTTATACTCCTTGATTTTGTCCTTTACTTCCTTTTCAATTATGGCTCAACAATGGGTCATTGATGAGATTGCAGATGAACAAAAGACATCTGATTCAATCCCGGGTTGGCTTATTGTATTATTATTAATCATAGGGTATTTTGTGTATAAACATATCCAAAAGAAAGATGATGAAGCAGCTGAGCAACATGCTAAAGAGCGGCGTATGGAAGAAGCACAACGTTTAGAAGAAGAACTCCATGAATATAGAGATCAGCATGAAGACGATATTGATATATCACAATTTGATGATGATATAATTGTTCCATCGTGTCCTAGTCACGTTGACCACCACGCTTCCGTTGAATCTTTATCTACTAAAAGTGAAAAACAATCGTCAAATATCGAAACCAACAATTATATTCTTTCTCCAAATGGCAAAGAATTTATTAAAGCCAAAAACTGTGAATCGCTTATAATTCCTGATGGTGTAGAGGTCATTAAGGCATTTGCTTGCTGCGGTAATATCAAAAATATTACCATACCACATAGTGTAAAAGTTATTGAAGACTTTGCTTTTTCGGGTTGCTCTGTGAATACAATGATTCGGTAAAAATTACCAAAGTAGTTGAAACTTAAGTTAATATCTCGAATTGTCAAATACAAATGAATCGCCAAAGCGTTCATTATAAAAATCTTATACCATGAACGTATTGGCGATTCT
>SCEG01000083.1:1764-5100 GCA_004102805.1 Muribaculaceae bacterium Isolate-002 (NCI) | reverse complement strand
GACGCCTTCTGACAGGGGGCGGTTACCTACTCTCCCACTTTCGCAGTACCATCGGCGTGGCGGGGTTTAACTTCTCTGTTCGGAATGGGAAGAGGTGGAACCCCCGCGCTATCACCACCTTAGTTCGGTCGGTCAGGAAAATTACGCTTCGGAGCCCTCGGCTCGCTTTGGGTTTCCTGCCGTGATAAGGTTGGAAAAAGAGTCTGGAAGCGACGAGCTTTACTCAATGCATAATTCATAATGCTTAATTCATAATTCATGATTACTCATTATCAATCTCTGCATTCGAGCGTCACCATCATACAAGCCGTTGAACTCTTGTCGTCCTTCTTTTCGGCTTTTTTTTATTCTTTCACATCCACAACCCAATCATGAATTATGAATTATGAATTGTCTCTGGGGGACTTACGTCCCGGAAAGGGTTTGGGTGATTAGTACCGCTCGGCTTTGACGTTACCGTCTTTACACCTGCGGCCTATCGACGTCGTAGTCTGCAACGACCCTTATATGGAGATCTTATCTTGGGGGGGGCTTCGTGCTTAGATGCTTTCAGCACTTATCCTTGCCAGACGCGGCTACCCGGCGGTGCACCTGGCGGTACAACCGGAACACCGGAGGTCTGTCCAACACGGTCCTCTCGTACTAGTGTCGGGTCCCCGCAAATCTCCTGCGCCCACAACAGATAGGGACCGAACTGTCTCACGACGTTCTGAACCCAGCTCGCGTGCCACTTTAATAGGCGAACAGCCTAACCCTTGGGACCTTCTCCAGCCCCGGGATGTGACGAGCCGACATCGAGGTGCCAAACCACTCCGTCGATATGAGCTCTTGGGAGGGATCAGCCTGTTATCCCCGGAGTACCTTTTATCCTTTGAGCGATGGCCCTTCCATACGGAACCACCGGATCACTATGCTCTAGTTTCCTACCTGTTCGGCTTGTCGGCCTCCCAGTCAAGCGCGCTTGTGCCATTACACTCTACGGCCGGTTACCAATCGGCCTGAGCGCACCTTTAGAAGCCTCCGTTACTCTTTTGGAGGCGACCACCCCAGTCAAACTACCCACCAAGCAGTGTCCGCGCTTCCTGCGCGTTAGGAACCAGATGCGCGAAGGTCAGTATTTCAACGTCGACTCCACAATCACTGGCGTGACTGCTTCGCTGTCTCCTGACTATCCTACACATCGAGCACCCGGTCCCAGTGCTAAGCTGCAGTAAAGGTTCACGGGGTCTTTCCGTCCCGTTGCGGGTAATCGGCATCTTCACCGATACTACAATTTCACCGAGCTCACGGTTGAGACAGTGTCCGGATCATTACACCATTCGTGCAGGTCGGAACTTACCCGACAAGGAATTTCGCTACCTTAGGACCGTTATAGTTACGGCCGCCGTTTACCGGGGCTTCAATTCAGCGCTTCTCTTGCGATGACGCCTCCTCTTAACCTTCCGGCACCGGGCAGGTGTCAGGCTGTATACTTCATCTTTAAATTTTGCACAGCCCTGTGTTTTTGTTAAACAGTTGCCTGGACCTATTCTCTGCGCCCTGCTTTCGCAGGGACCCCTTTTCCCGAAGTTACGGGGTCAATTTGCCTAGTTCCTTAACCGTGAATCTCTCGAGCGCCTCAGTATTCTCTACTCGACCACCTGTGTCGGTTTAGGGTACGGGCCGCAACACAATATGCTTAGCGGGTTTTCTTGGGAGTATGGTTACCATCGCTATCGGATTGCCCGGGGGCTCTCCGTACTATCCCGTTTCGGCATCTGAGGTGGATTTGCCTGCCTCTGATTTACCTACGCGGTTCAACGTGCTATTCCGTCAGCACGCGGATGTGTCACTCCTCCGTCGCCACGTCGCTCATGTTGCGGGTAACGGAATTTTTACCGTTTATCCATCGGATGCGCCTTGCGGCTTCTCCTTAGGCCCCGACTTACCCTGATCCGATTAGCGTTGATCAGGAACCCTTGGTCTTTAGGCGGGAGGGTTTCTCGCCCTCCTTATCGTTACTTATACCTACATTTGCTTTTCCGTTGCCTCCAGCAAGGCTCGCGCCTCACCTTCGACGGCTCACGGAATGCTCCCCTACCAATAAAATCCTAAAATTCTATTCCACGGCTTCGGCGGCGGGCTTATGCCCGATTATTATCCATGCGGGATCACTCGACTAGTGAGCTGTTACGCACTCTTTAAATGAATGGCTGCTTCCAAGCCAACATCCTAGCTGTCTATGCAATCCCACCTCGTTATTGGCTTCAACTTAGCCCGCACTTGGGGGCCTTAGCCGGTGGTCTGAGTTGTTCCTCTCTCGGACGCGGACCTTAGCACCCGCGCCCTCACTCCCGGGCATCATGTCGCGGCATTCGGAGTTTGTCAGGACTTGATAGGCGGTGAAGCCCTCGCATCCTATCAGTCGCTCTACCTCCGCGACACTGCTTCCCGAGGCTGCACCTAAATGCATTTCGGGGAGTACGAGCTATCTCCAAGTTTGATTGGCCTTTCACTCCTACCCTCAGGTCATCCGAAAGCTTTTCAACGCTTACCGGTTCGGTCCTCCAGACAGTGTTACCTGTCCTTCAACCTGCCCAAGGGTAGATCACTTGGTTTCGCGTCCACCGCCTCTGACTGTAATCGCCCTGTTCGGACTCGCTTTCGCTTCGGCTCCGTGTCTTGCGGCACTTAGCCTCGCCAAAGACGGTGACTCGTAGGTTCATTATGCAAAAGGCACGCCGTCACCACACAAAGTGGCTCCGACCGCTTGTAGGCACATGATTTCAGGGTCTTTTTCACTCCTCTGTTCGAGGTTCTTTTCACCTTTCCCTCACGGTACTGGTTCGCTATCGGTCTCTCGGTAGTATTTAGCCTTACGGGATGGTCCCCGCGGGTTCGGCCAGGATTTCTCGTGTCCCGGCTTACTCAGGTGCCGTCTTGCCTGCAGTTCATGTTTTCGGGTACAGGGCTTTCACCTCCTATGGCGCTCCTTTCCAGAAGCTTCCCCTAACATTCGCTGTCGGCGCACCGACGGTCCTACAACCCCGAGTGATGCATTGCTACATCCTCGGTTTGGGCTCCTGCGCGTTCGCTCGCCACTACTTGCGCAATCACTTTTGTTTTCTTCTCCTCCGGGTAATGAGATGTTTCAGTTCCCCGGGTTCGCCCCTCACTCGGTGAGGTACCGTTATCGCTAACGGTGGGTTGCCCCATTCGGAAATCCGCGTATCAATGAGTATTTGCCTCTACACGCGGCTTATCGCAGCTTATCACGTCCTTCTTCGCCTCCGAGAGCCAAGGCATCCTTCATGTGCCCTTCTCTCCTTTCCTTTAACGGTTATCTCCGGCGGTCGT
>SCEG01000083.1:0-1336 GCA_004102805.1 Muribaculaceae bacterium Isolate-002 (NCI) | reverse complement strand
CCGCTCCAGAAAGGAGGTGTTCCAGCCGCACCTTCCGGTACGGCTACCTTGTTACGACTTAGCCCCAGTCACCAGTTTTACCTTAGGGCGCTCCTTGCGGTCACGCACTTCAGGTACCCCCGGCTCCCATGGCTTGACGGGCGGTGTGTACAAGGCCCGGGAACGTATTCACCGCGCCATGGCTGATGCGCGATTACTAGCGAATCCAGCTTCATGGAGTCGGGTTGCAGACTCCAATCCGAACTGAGACAGGTTTTCGGGTTCTGCTCTCTGTCGCCAGATGGCTTCCCGCTGTACCTGCCATTGTAACACGTGTGTCGCCCCGGACGTAAGGGCCGTGCTGATTTGACGTCATCCCCGCCTTCCTCACAGCTTGCGCCGGCAGTCTCGACAGAGTCCTCGGCTCTAACCGTTAGCAACTGTCGATAGGGGTTGCGCTCGTTATGGCACTTAAGCCGACACCTCACGGCACGAGCTGACGACAACCATGCAGCACCTCGCAGTGTGTCATTGCTGACTGAAGGATTTCTCCAAACATTCACACTGCGTTTGAGCCCGGGTAAGGTTCCTCGCGTATCATCGAATTAAACCACATGTTCCTCCGCTTGTGCGGGCCCCCGTCAATTCCTTTGAGTTTCACCGTTGCCGGCGTACTCCCCAGGTGGAATGCTTAACGCTTTCGCTGTGCCACCCAGGTCTCATTCGGCCCGGACAGCTAGCATTCATCGTTTACTGCGTGGACTACCAGGGTATCTAATCCTGTTCGATACCCACGCTTTCGTGCTTCAGCGTCAGTCGGGCGCCGGTATGCTGCCTTCGCAATCGGAGTTCTGCGTGATATCTATGCATTTCACCGCTACACCACGCATTCCGCATACTTCTCGCCCACTCAAGACCGCCAGTTTCAACGGCTCGACGGGGTTGAGCCCCGCAATTTTACCGCTGACTTGGCAGCCCGCCTACGCACCCTTTAAACCCAATAAATCCGGATAACGCTCGCATCCTCCGTATTACCGCGGCTGCTGGCACGGAGTTAGCCGATGCTTTTTCTTCAGGTACTCTCGCTCGGATACACGTATCCGTTCTTGCTCCCTGACAAAAGAGGTTTACAACCCGTAGGGCCGTCTTCCCTCACGCGACTTGGCTGGTTCAGGCTCTCGCCCATTGACCAATATTCCTCACTGCTGCCTCCCGTAGGAGTCTGGTCCGTGTCTCAGTACCAGTGTGGGGGACCTTCCTCTCAGAACCCCTACGCATCGTCGCCTCGGTGGGCCGTTACCCCGCCGACTAGCTAATGCGCCGCATGCCCATCCGCCACCGGATTGCTCCTTTGACC
>SCEG01000082.1 GCA_004102805.1 Muribaculaceae bacterium Isolate-002 (NCI) | reverse complement strand
TGAGAATCGCCAATACGTTCATGGTATAAGATTTTTATAATGAACGCTTTGGCGATTCATTTGTATTTGACAATTCAAGATATTAACTTAAGTTTCAACTACTTCGGTAATTTTTACCGAATCATTGCAAATTTTATACCTCTTTTTTTACATTATTTTTAAAATAAACCTTAATATCGCATTTATATTCGTCGTTTCCCAAGCTCTATCACTTCCAGATCACGCATCTCACCACCGTCTATCGTAAGCTTCACAAGCGTACGCTCCTGCTGCCAGCCGTGCGTGCCTGCAGCCCCCGGATTGATATGAAGCAGACCGAGCCGACCGTCATACATCACCTTGAGTATGTGCGAATGACCGCACACCATAAGACCCGTCCGGCCATAGATAAGCGACTGCTCAACGCCAGGAGCATACTTCCCCGGATATCCTCCGATATGACGCAGATGCACACGCACACCCTCTACCTCAAACACCTCGACCTCGCGGCATGCGCGGCGCACCTCGCCGCCGTCGATATTGCCAGAGACCGCACGCACCACAGGAGCGATCTCCTGCAACCGCCTCACGATACTCATATCACCGATATCACCCGCATGCCAAATCTCGTCACAATCATTGAAATGCGTCTCATAACGTTCGTCCCAGCACGAATGCGTATCCGACAATATACCTATCCTTTTCATCTTCTTTACTTATTTATGACTTCCTTATAAGTTCAAGAGCCACCGGTATCACCGTATTGCTGTCATGATCGAAACCGGCAATTCCCTCCGGCGCAAAATAGTCTATTGAAATCACATTGCGGCCACGATCGAGCTCCACAGCGATCGGCTCGGTCCGGCCATGCATCGAAGCCCAGTCCTCCGCCACGCTCCACTTCTCCGGCCCTCGCTGCGGCAACACCATTATGCCGGCCATATCTCCGTTCACATTCAGTATCCTCAGCGCATACTGCCGGTTCTTGTTTACCACTCCGAGACCGTCAAGATAACGCAGCCGTATATAATACGACCCTCCGGTCGGCGACCCGTATTCAAACGATATACGAGCATTCTTGTAGCGCGTCGACTCAACATATTTCGACGACAGCTCTTTCTTCGCCAGCACACGTCCGCCCGTAGGCGCCACTCTGCTGCACAATATCGACACACTGTCCTTCTCCGGAATATACATATAATTTTTCGACGCATACCCCGTGTATTCATTCGACACATCGGTCTCGAAACTGACCGATGTCACCGGCGCAGCATTATACAGCTCATAATGGTTACGCTCTATCAGCTCAGTCACCGCCCCGTTGAGATACACTATAAACTGACCCGACTCCTGAGAACTCACCGTAAACGTCCGCGCTCCCTCCGTCTTCACCTCCGGCGCCTGCGGCATAGCGCCCGACTGAGCCGTATTGACCCCGCCGCTTGCGTTTCCGCTGCCCGAAAGCACCACCTCTATATCATGCTTCCCCTTGATATCGGCCGGCACCTTAGCCTCTGCCGTCACCTCTCCGTCAATTGAAAATGTCGACACCACGTCACCGCGCCCCCTCACTGTCACAGTCAGTTCACTGTTACGGTATCGCAGCCCGCTTATCTTACGGTAGTCTCCCAGCGCCTCATGCACAAACGGCCTCACTCTCAGCCCGTCGACACACGGCTCGATGCCGAACACCGTCCGTAGCGTCACTCCCTGCAGCAGCCGGGCGGCATAACCGTCACTCACACTCAGCGCCACAAGATTTCCATAACTCAGCGCCCACGCCTCACTGTTGCCGGCGCGCGCCGACGCTATGGCCCACATCGACGCCGTAAGCGCCTCGCGGCGGCCGTCATGCGACAGCCCCTGGTCGGGATAAGTCAGTTGCACCCCGTTTTCATTCATCGGAGTGTTCGACACTATCCTCCTCGACATCGCATCACCGGCACATCCCGTTGCAACGGCAAGCCCCTGCGCCAGATTGTCGGCCGCCGTAACCGCCACCGCATACGGTCGCTGATACAGCGTCTGGCTCAGCATTCCCAGATTGGGTATCCACAGCCGCTTTCTTATATTGCCGGCTACATCATCTATAAAATCTTCAGAATAACTTCCCGGCAACACATCGTTGACATAACGCATACCTGCCACCCTGGCCACATTCCCCTCAAGCGTCATCATCACTGCCGCATCCGCAGCATTGCTCCACTCAGGCAACTGACACATATCCATCCCCGAAGGCACTCCGGCAAATAATCCGGCATCGCGGTCAAACACATATTTCAGATCGCAGTCTATCAGCCGCTTCAATGCCGTCGCCCGAAGTCTGGCACTCCCGGCATCATCCGTCATCAGCGACACCGTAGCCGCGGCCATACCCCACCCGGCGTCTGACATAGCTACCGGCCACCTGTACTGTCCCGATGCAATTTCCACCACCTCCCCCCCGGCTATCCGGCTGTCAACGGTCGCAGAAGCTGTCTCTACATCCGTAAGCCCGTCAGCTATATAGATTTCGTATGGCGTAAACCGGTCATACACCCCCGCCTCCATCGGCGGCACACTGTTGAACAATGTTGAAATCAACCCGTCTGAGCCCTCCATCAGCAATCCCCCCGCATCATGCCCCGCACCGATCTCAATGCTGACATCATCTCCCGACATTTTGACTACGGTGTCTCCCCTCACCGCCAATGTCAGCGACGCCGACACAAAACTGTCAGGATAAACCGTATATTCGTCACATACAAACAACGCCCCCTCTATATCCGTTCTACCCCCACACGACCACAGCACCGGCATAATCGCGACGGCAGCAGCAAAAAGCATACTCCTTGCCGCTGCCGTTCCGATCTTATCCGTCACCGTCATCTTAACACTAAAGCCCCAGTTTCTTCTTTATATCCTTGGGTATAGCCGCCTTGTTGACATAGACATCCATAGTCTTGGCAAGGAAATAAGGCTCCGAAACATAGAAAAATCCGTCATACACCTGATTTGTATCCCACGAATTCTTCACCTTGTAATAACGGTTGCCGTTCTGATCTTTGGCGATACCAACGATTTCCATACCGTGGTCATCAGTCGTCTCCTGGCGGTCAAACATCTCCTGACGCGACTCCTGAGTCACCTCTATCTCGTCACACGGACCGTCAATCTCAAACTGCTTGCCGACTCTCTCTTTGTCTGACAGCTTCACCCAGCGGGCAAGCTCAGTCCCCTCGAGATCCGAGGCTTCAGTCGGCTTTGGCATCACGGCATAGCCCTTGACCCATTTGAATCCGCCCTCGCTGACATCGGCTGCCCATACCACACTATAACCCTTCTCGATTGACGAATCCACGATAGCCTTCATCTCCTCCATCGGCACATTGTAATACTGGCCCCACAGCCAGTTGTCGGCCACCTCAAGCACAAACGGCTCATAATACGGATGGTGCGTAAACGATGTGACTGCCACATAGTCGTCAGTGTCAAGACCCAGGCTCTTCGCATAGCTCGACGGAGTATAGCTCACACCGTCCACCTCAAACGTTTCAGGCACCTTGCCCAGATACGCGTCGAGTATCGCCTCATAGCCCTTGCGCCATGCTGTCGATATACGCTTGTTCGGATTGCGGCGCACCGCATCGAGATAAGCCTTGAGCACCGCGTCAAGCTCACCGTGCACATGCTTCTCCTCGCCATATTCCAGACCCGCATACACACTCTCCGGAACAGCGCCGTAGCGCTTCCACACGTATGGCACGTCAAGCACCGAGCCTCCGGCTGAAAAATTTGTCGCGCCGTTCATCCTCACATAATTCTCCGCCTTGTCAAGATAACACTGGCGCACGGTAAACATCTCCGAAAGGTCAAGCTCCGGGCCGCCCTTGCGCAATATCTCGTCCTCAAAAAACGAAGTTCCCGCAAAACACCAGCACGTGCCGCTCTTGTTCTGATCCTTGACCGGCGTAGTTTTCAACACCTTCACATCGGTGAACACAAAGCCTCCCGTCGAGTCATTCTTCTCTTCCTTCACATCGTCGGCCGACATCGGAAACACCGCCGACAGAAGCATCATCGCACTTAAAATTTTCTTCATGGTCTGTATACTGTTTTGTTGTTTGTTTACTCCGGATTTTCATGACGCCAGCCCGTCAATGACAGCATAGCCTCATGTAACTGCATGCAAAGTTATCATTTTTTATTATTTTTTTGCGTCAAAAAGTTTCTCACTTATGATTTTTATCACATTTTTCTTACCTTTGCCTTTGACATGACACATTTCTTGCATGCACACCATTTCAATAGCAACTGATCAAGATGAATAAAATTATCCATAAACAGCATTTCTCGGAAAATGTAGTTCAGCTCATCGTTGAAGCCCCGATGATTGCACGCTCTCGCCGACCCGGACACTTCGTCATCGTCATCGCTGACGAAAAAGGCGAACGAATACCTCTCACCATCGCCGACTCCGACCCTCAGGCCGGCACAATCACCCTCGTCATACAGGCAATCGGCGACTCCACCCGCAAAATATGCGCCCTGTCGGCCGGCGACTGCCTCCACGACGTCGTCGGACCTCTCGGCCGCGCCACTCATATCGAAAACTTCGGCACCGTCGTATGCTGCGGCGGTGGCGTAGGCGTAGCCCCGCTCCTCCCGATAATCAAAGCGCTCAAACTCGCCGGCAACAGGGTAATCTCAGTGCTCGCCGCGCGAACACGCGACCTCATCATCTTACGCGAACAGGTCGCCGAATACTCCGACGAACTCATCATAATGACCGACGACGGTTCCGACGGACAAAAAGGCCTCGTAACCGACGGCGTCGAATCTGTAATACAGCGCGAACACGTCGACCTCGTTGTCACAATCGGACCCGCCGTAATGATGAAATTCGTTTCCCTCCTCACAAAAAAATACGACATCCCAACAGTCGCATCTCTCAACACCATAATGGTCGACGGAACAGGCATGTGCGGAGCATGTCGCGTGACAATCGACGGCGTCATGAAATTCGTATGCGTCGACGGCCCCGAATTCGACGCACACAAAGTCGACTTCGACGAAATGATAATGCGACTCCGCTCCTATTCCGACTGACAACAGCAACAACAAAAGCCCCCAAAAAGTCAAAACCACAAAAAGCCCCCGCAGGCCGATTGTGAATTACGAATTGTGAATTATGTCCGTTCCTGAAATAGGTTGACTCGGTTTGTGATGTTTACTGATTGATGTTTCCTCTTTGTCTGTGTGGGGTTGACTGATCGGGATATATCCCTGGGCGGAGTTGACTGAGGGCGTAGCCCGAAG
>SCEG01000081.1 GCA_004102805.1 Muribaculaceae bacterium Isolate-002 (NCI) | reverse complement strand
TGAGAATCGCCAATACGTTCATGGTATAAGATTTTTATAATGAACGCTTTGGCGATTCATTTGTATTTGACAATTCGAGATATTAACTTAAGTTTCAACTACTTTGGTAATTTTTACCGAATCATTGAATATAGAGGAAGTTAGGGATTATTGTCTGGCGAAACCGTTCGTAACGGAAGATATGCCTTTTGGCGACGGTTATGTCACATTCAGGATTGCGGGGAAAATATTCTGTTGCCTTCCGTTGGCAAGGGGACGGATCGTCCAATTGAAATGGAATCCGGATGAGTTTGACGATGTGGTGGAGACTTATTCGTATGTGTGTCAGGCGTGGCATTGGCATAAGCGTCACATGATTCAGTTTGATTTTGATGAGAGCCCGATACCTGACAGTGTGGTGCAGATGCTTATCGACAGGTCATATCAGTATGTAAAAGGACGTCTTACAAAGAGGCAAAAGGCGGAACTTGGTCTATAGTGATGCCCCTAAATATGAGAAATCTGAGAAGTTGAAGTCAGTAGCTACAACAGAGACATCTGGTTTGTGCTTTTTTGTCAACAACAAGAGGCGCGCGGTTGTTTTTATTATGCATAAGATGTGAAAAAATCATGTTTTTTCATTACCTTTGCGCGTTGAATAATCAAATAAATATTCAGTATGAAAATTTTAGTTACCGGAGCCAATGGGCAACTAGGGCATGAAATGAGAAATGTGCTTGAAGAAAAGATGCCCGGAATAACTCTCTATACAGATATCAAGGAATTGGATCTTACAGATGCGAAAGCTGTTGAGAAATTTGTCTTAGACAATGAGGTGACGCATATCATCAACTGTGCGGCTTATACGAATGTTGATCGTGCGGAGGAAGATAAGCTGCTCTGTGCCTCTATCAATGTCAACGCAGTGAAAAATCTCGCTGCTGCCGCAGATCAGAACGGAGCTAAAATTATACATATATCCACCGACTATGTGTTTGACGGGAAGTCATATAAACCGTATAATGAATCAGATAAGGTGAACCCGATTTCGCAGTATGGTACAACCAAGCGTCAGGGCGAGACGTCGCTTCTTGCTCTTGCTCCCAACAGCATAATCATCCGCACGGCGTGGCTTTACTCTCCATACGGAAAGAATTTTGTAAAAACCATGCTTGAGCTTGGAGCTACGCGCAAGGAGTTGCGTGTGGTGTGCGACCAGATCGGCACTCCCACCTATGCACGTGATCTTGCAGATGCAATCTATGCCATATTGTCATCTCAGCAGTGGGTGTCGGGTATATATCATTTCACTGACGAAGGCGCATGTTCGTGGTATGACTTTACAAAATCAATCATGCGTATCGCCGGTCTCAAAGACTGCAAGGTCTGCCCTATTCCGTCGGAAGACTATCCTACGGCTGCTGCACGTCCCTATTACAGCGTGCTTAACCGTAGCCGTATAAAGGTGACATACGACATTGAGATACCTCATTGGGAGGAATCGCTCGAAGATTGTATCAAACGTCTAAAGGAAAGTAACTGATGGCGGTACTGACTGAGGAAATAAACCGTCGGCGCACGTTTGCCATCATATCACACCCTGACGCCGGCAAAACGACGCTTACCGAGAAGCTGCTTCTGTTTGGCGGGGCGATTCATATTGCCGGAGCTGTGAAATCCAACAAGATAAAAAAGACGGCTACCAGCGACTGGATGGAGATAGAGAAACAACGTGGCATCTCTGTCGCAACTTCGGTAATGGGATTCAATTATAAGGATTATAAAATCAATATTCTTGACACCCCAGGTCACCAGGATTTCGCAGAGGATACGTACCGCACGCTTACGGCAGTCGACAGTGTGATAATTGTCGTCGATGTGGCAAAGGGTGTGGAGATGCAGACGCGCAAACTGATGGAAGTGTGCCGAATGCGCAACACTCCTGTCATTATCTTTGTCAACAAGCTTGACCGTGAAGGCCGTGATCCGTTTGAGATACTTGACGAACTTGAGGCGGAACTCAAGATTGCAGTCAGACCATTGTCGTGGCCTATAAATATTGGGGCGAAATTCAAGGGTGTGTATAATATATACGAGCATAGTCTCGATCTCTTCACTCCGAGCAAGCAGACAATTTCAAGTAGAGTCGAGATTGATGATGTCAATGACGCGCGAATCGATGAAAATGTCGGAGAAGCAGATGCGGCAAAATTACGGGATGATCTCGAGCTTATTGAAGGGGTCTATCCTGAATTTGACGTTAATGAGTATCTTTCCGGCAAGCTGGCTCCGGTATTCTTTGGCTCGGCGCTCAATATGTTCGGCGTGAAGGAGCTGCTTGATTGCTTTGTGGAAATAGCCCCTACCCCGCGGCCTGTACATGCGCAGGAGCGCGAAATCAATCCTGAAGAGGATGCGTTTTCAGGGTTTGTATTCAAAATACACGCCAATATGGATCCCAACCACCGCAGTTGTATAGCTTTTGTCAAGATTTGTTCCGGCAAATTTGAGAGAAATGCCAATTACAAACATGTGCGTTCGGGCAAGATGATGCGTTTCGCCGCACCTACGGCTTTTATGGCTCAAAAGAAGAATATTGTAGACGAGGCTTATCCCGGAGATATTGTCGGCATTCCTGACACAGGCAACTTCAAGATCGGCGACACATTGACGTCGGGTGAGGAGCTTCATTTCAAGGGGCTGCCCAGTTTCTCCCCCGAGATGTTCAAGTATATCGAGAATACTGACCCGATGAAGTCAAAACAGCTTGATAAGGGAATCCAGCAGCTCATGGACGAGGGTGTGGCTCAGTTGTTCGTAAATCAGTTCAATGGACGGAAACTGATAGGAACAGTCGGGCAATTGCAGTTTGAAGTCATACAGTACAGGCTTCTTCATGAGTATGGCGCTCAATGCCGCTGGGAGCCGTTGTCTCTCTATAAGGCTTGCTGGATTGAAAGTGACGATGCAGAAGCGCTTGCCGCTTTCAAAAAGCGTAAGCATCAGTTTATGGCTGTTGACCGTGACGGCCGGGATGTATTTCTTGCCGACTCCAATTATGTGCTGCAGATGGCACAAAACGATTTTCCGAAAATTAAATTCCACTTTTCGAGCGAATTTTAGCGGATAATCCCAACGTACTGCAAACGCACGACTATAGCATTTTGTCGCATTGTAAACGCACAGTGTATCAGACTGAAACATTTACAGCGCGACAAAATTATTTTTTATAAATGAGCTGATTATAATGTAATTCTCAAAACGAAATGTTGCAGTGTTTTAAAACGAGATGTATGTTTTTATAAAACGAAGCATATCTTTGTGAACTTTTTTGGGTGGTATGAGATTTAAATGGCTTTTATCTCTCCACTGTTGACACGGGCAAATAACTTATCACCACTACGCGAATTTACACCGACAATACCGCCAGAGGCAAAGCAGACAACCATAGCCAAAGCGCCCTTAACGGCAGCGATACCTGTGGCTATAGCTACTAAGTTCATCGGGAAAGGTAATTTTGCACCGCTTGAAGTTGCTTCCGCGACTGCTCCACCTGACTTGGCTGATGTATTGACTGAAAATTATACGGAGGAGAAAAAACATTTTTTCGACTGAGCCCCTCTGACTATGAGGGGCTGCACCGACGATATGCCTCCTTACTCGATGGAGTGGTCATAGAGAAAACCTTGCCGAGCCGGGTGAGGATGTGCGCAAGCGTCTGTCATCACTCTTCTCCTGCATGATGAAGTCGCTTTTCAATGAGAAAGGGTCACAGTTCCGTGTCGAGATTGTGGCCGATCGGGCGGTACAAGAATTTGTTGACACACATGCCGCTGCCCTCGACTCGACCTTTCAGAAGGTGGAGATGTCTGATGCAATGCGCCGGCGTCTTACCCGGTCCAATTATATTTTCTCCGGCATGAAGGCGTTTCATGAACTGCACGAGGCATTCCCCTCACTGCTCGATGATAACGGCAATAGAAAACCGTTTGAACGGTTTTTGAATGACGTCCGAAGCATCGACAAAACCTATAACTCAAATTACCTCCGGGCTGAATATAACTTCGTGGCTGCATCTGCGGAGATGGCCGGCCGGTGGGAGCAGTTCATGCGCGACGGCGACCGATACAATCTTCAATATCGCACTCAGACTGATGACAAGGTGCGTCCGGAACACGCCGCCCTCGACCGCGTCACTCTGCCGCCTTCTGATTCGTTCTGGGAGGAGTTCTATCCACCCAATGGCTGGAACTGCCGGTGTACCGTCGTTCAGGTGCGCAAGTCAAAGTTTCCCGAGACTCCACACGACGAGGCGATGCGGCTGGGCGATGAAGCCCTGCAGCGTGACTCCAAAGGTATCTTTCGCTTCAATCCCGGCATCGAACAATACCCGACTACAACCCCTACACAATCCGACGCTGCTCCACATGCCCCATTGCAAAAGGCGACAAAGGCCGTAAACTGGCATTTGTGCCGGATAACGAGGTGTGCCAGGCTTGTGCCCTCGTTCACCAATGTGAACAACTGCGCGGTGAAGAGATTAAGCACGGCAAAGGCACAATCGAAATCAGCCACCTTGTCGACTGTACTGACGGAGATTATGAAAGGCTGATGTCTGTCGCCCGGCATTTTGCCACCGATGGCGCAAGGGTCGTTCTGACACCCAAAATGACTCGCCCTGCACGGTTTGAATATGACTGTGTATACGGCTCGCTCCGCGGAACCCGTTATGACGGCAAGTGTCCTGACCTCAAGATAGGCGATTACTGGTACGAGCATGAGGGATTTACCACCGACAACCCAAAACGTGCATTCTCCAATATGGTAAACCACGGTCTAAAACAATCTGACCGAATTATCATTGACCGCCCCGATTTGACGGAGCGTTTCATGCTGCGCAGTATTCTCAATCGCACTCGACAGGGTATCCCTGTGGAAGAAGTATGGTTAAGAAACAGCGATGGCACACTTTCGCTACTATATAAAAAGACGGACGGCTGACCAATGGCCAGCCCCCGCTTGCAACGAGTCGGTGGTCATTAGCCACAGAATCGTTAGTGCAAAGATAAAAAACAATTCTTGAAACACAAAAGTTTATGACCTGATTTTTACACTATTCACGGGGATTATGTATAAAAAATGCCCCCGGACTGTTAAATAGTCGTCTCACTTACCATTAAACAATGAAGCCAGTACCGGCCGCCGGGAGCATTATGTCTTTCCGGCCGGTACTGGCTTCATGATTAAATAAGTGAGACACTGCAAAATTAACAAATTTCTACGACATGACAATATTCGAGATCCTGAAATTCAACAGAGAAACACGGCTCTGTCCGTTCCTGAAATAGGTTGACTCGGTTTGTGATGTTTACTGATTGATGTTTCCTCTTTGTCTGTGTGGGGTTGACTGATCGGGATATATCCCTGGGCGGAGTTGACTGAGGGCGTAGCCCGAAG
>SCEG01000080.1 GCA_004102805.1 Muribaculaceae bacterium Isolate-002 (NCI) | reverse complement strand
ACTGACAAAACCCATATACGGGACCTGTTCGACAAAAAGAATATCAACGATGTCAAAGTTCTCTATGGTTCAAGTGAACCGAATTTATTTAATTTTTAACCTCGTCCATTTTTAGTGGACAGTAGTGACGCCAAATATACATTATGCCGATAACCAATAATGCCATCAGCAAATATCCGAGCGAAATTAGATTCTTGATTGACTTCATACTGTCTGTAATTTATCCCAACGTCCATCTTTCAGATAAGGCAAAAACTCCCGTATCTTATCTACCGGCCAGTCCCACCATTTCAAAGTCTGCATCTGTTCTATTATATCAGGACTGAACCGCTTTCGTATCTCCTTTGCGGGGATACCACCTACAATGGTATAGGGCGGAACATCTTTTGTCACAACCGCCCTTGTTCCAATAATAGCCCCGTCACCTATATGGACACCAGCCATAATAACGGCTTCATAGCCTATCCATACATCATTGCCTATTACGATGTCGCCTTTGTTGTCCCAAGCGGAAGCCACATTTGCCTTATCCAATTCCCAATCTTCATAAAACAGCGGGAACGTGTAAGTCGATAGTGATTTTAGGGTATGATTGGCGCAGTTGAACAGAAATTTTGCACCGCAAGCAATAGAACAGAACTTTCCAATTATCAGCCGTTCATGGTTAATGGGATAGTGATACAACACATTGTTTTGTTCAAACAGACACGGGTCTGAAACAAAATCATTGTAAATGGTATAGTCGCCTATTTCAATAGACGGGTCTTTTACGACAGCATTCAAATAAACGGTTTGCGTGTCACCTTTACGGGGATATATCTTGTTCATCATAAATTTCAGTTCTTAGTATTGTTTATATTTAAGATAAATGACGGATTGTGTACCAAGCATTATCACATATAAGTATTCCACTGCCCAATATGCCGCTAACGGAACATCACAAAAATCTAATCCCCATAAGCAGAACAGATAAGCAATAGTAGTTGTCACCTGAAAAATGAATACCGTCCGTGTCGCTCCCGTTCCTGTTGTGGCATTCAGATAGACGTAACCGGGTAGTGCAAAGAAGTAATTCAATAGCATGACAAGAAAAGGCGGCCATGCAAGCTGTACGATAGCGGGATTTTCCGTATAAGCCCCTATAATGTGCTGGTGAAAGAACAACGCAAAAGTAATCAGTGGAATGCCTGTCGCATATCCTAAACGGATAATCTTATGGCAAAGCGGAAATACTTTTTTCTTTTCACCTGCTCCAATCAGGTTACTCACCAAAGAACCGGTGACACCTGCCAACGCATTGACGATAACGGAAAACAGGGCGGAAACACTTCTTACAATGTTCGATACAGCCAATTCCGTTTCTCCCAAACGTTCGATAGCCACGAAGAACAGAAACCAAATGGCTACACTTGTAAAGAACTGGAGCATACTCCATACCGAGATAGAAAATACCTCTTTCAATACCGTTATATCAATACGCCAGTATAAGCCATACGCTTTTTTATCAATGTGCCGAAACATATATGCAGCCAATACAGCCAGCGAACACATTTCGGCAGATGAAGAAGCGATAGCCGCTCCCGATATACCCATATCGAAGCCGAATATCAGGAGCCAGTTCAGCGGAATGTTCACCAGTACGGCAGTGAAAGCTGCCATGTTCAGAGCTTTTGTCTGCGTAATGCCTACCAAAAACGAGCGTAAGGCAAGGAACGGGAAAGAGAACAACAATCCCCAAATACGCCAATCCAAATAGCGGATAACCGCATTATAAACATCATCCGAAGTCATCAGATGTTTCAACAGAACGGGAGAAAATATCTTGGATAGCAGACAGAGGAGTACCGCCAGTATCAGCAAGAAAAACAATCCCTGAAAGAACGTTTTTCCCGTTTCTGCATACCGCTGTTCTCCGTTTCGGCGGGCAATTACCACTTGCAACCCCAAACTGAACCCGAAGCCGAGCATATAAATTGCCAAGAACCATATTCCAGCAAGGGCAGATGCGCCCAGTTCCACATCACCCACATGCCCTAAAAACAAAGCATCGGTAATATTTATCAGTTGTTCGATAAGGATGCTCATCATTACAGGAAAAGCGATGAGCCAGATTTTTTTATAGGTATAATTCATTTGTTCAAACCAATATGATACGATACATCCTGCCGCTTTAAGCAGCACGACAATCTTATAGATTTATAATAAGGGATAATGACAAAACAATGACAGGCAAACTTAAAAATATAAGCCTGTCTATTGCTGAATAGCAATAATTGGAAGTGCTATTCGCCCGGCGTAGCTATATGCACAACTGCCATTTCATATTGTTGAACAACTATTTATTTTTCTGTTAGTTCTGCAAAGATAGCGTTTTTCCCTGAACTTATATTCTCAATTTATCAATTTCTTTCTGAACCCCGTCCAAAAAGCGGGAAGCATGCGCCCCGTCCATTTGTGTGTGGTGGAACTGAAAAGAAACGGTAAGTGTCGTTTTCAGCAGGCGGCGCTTGTATTTGCCCCAAATGAGGAACGGATTATTAAAAATGCCGCTATACATCCCGACAGCACCGTCTATTTCATATTGTGCCAAGGCGGAAGTTCCGATAACCATGCTTTCCGTCAAGTCGTGATTGACGCAACTTTCAGCCACTTGTTTGGTAAGTTGCAGATAGTGTTGGTTAAACAAAGATAAGTCATCACAGAAAGGAATATCACACGAACTTACCTCGCCCTTTCTGTTGGCGACAATGGTGTTTACTGCAATGGTATCGTACTGCATCAGTTTACCGCCAACGGGCAGCATATAAAATTCTTTCACGTCCCTTGCGGCTTTGCCGATGCACCAGCACATCAACATATTAAACTTCATGCCCGATTTCCGGCTGATTTTCACAAGGCGCGACACGTGAAGTGTCTTAAAGAACGTCACCATTGGCATAGGTGCGTTCATCCACATTTCAAAGGCATATGCCCGGCAGGTTTCTTGGGGATTTACTTCTTTCATACTTAATGCTATTTTTCATTCAATGAATCAGGCGGCAAAAGTAGGAGAAGCGTTTGACCCCGGATAGAACAAACGGGACATTTACACGGGATTGGTGAACAAATCGGAATACGGATTTGATACTTTCAGCAAAGACACGGGCGTATATCCGCAGAATTTCTTGAACTCCCGGATAAAGTGCGACTGGTCGGCATAGCCACTGGCGTATGCTATTTGTGCCTGATTGATTTCTTTGCCCGCTTGATGCTGCATCTGCGCCAAAGCCTTCTGGAAGCGGACGATACGGGTATATTCTTTGGGATTGATGCCTACAAATGAATGAAACAACCGCTCAAACTGTTTTTTACTTAGGCAGGCAATGGAAGATAATTCGTTTACAGAGATTTGCGGAGTGATATATATTCGCTGTATGGCGGCATCTATTCTTTTAACTTTGTATGTGGTATTAGCTAAATTATCGGCAATTTGTGACACCAGCCATTTTTCTATATAGCTTATGCAAATAGAATTATTCTCACAGTCGAATATTCGTGTAGCCAGTTCATTCAAACTTTTGTTTTCAATATCATAGCCCGAAACTTCCCGGTTGTAAAAAAGGGATGTCGGTATGTTCAGAAACATACTCATGGCATGGGGCTGGAACACGACCACTATCATTTCTGTATTGCCGTCAGCATACAAATGGGATGAAAAATTAACTTGTCCGCTGATGGTCAGTTTGTGTTGTGTAACATTCAGTTCAGGGATATATAACGGTGTTTGTTTATGGAAGATGATTTGAGGGCAACCGATAGGATAAGTCAGGGTATTCAAAAACTGGTTACTTTTGAATACCCAATAATATCTCACGTAAGGTTGCAATAGGTTACATGGCTTGTAAAATTTGAACTTCTCTTGAATCATTTTACAAAAGTAGCAATTTCGTGTTAGTTACTAAGTAAAAAGAGGTAAATGAAACATAGAAACGACTGCGCATAATGACAAAGTCGTTTCTATGATAAGAATTATATTTTCAATCCTTTCGGTCGATTCCCATCTTTCGTATATAGTTCCGGACGTCCGATGATGATATGGTGGACCCTATGAAATTCTCGGCGTTTCGCATTATTTCACAGGGCTGTGTACCTACAGTATTTTTTAGGTGTACAATGGAATTTATCCTTTCTGTTGTTCCCACTTAGCATACATCTCCCTTGAAAGTTCCACGATCTCCCGGCTCAGTTTCACAAGGTCGATGGTATGTTTCTCCAACTTGTAGAGCAACGCCATCGCCTTCTTCTCCGAAAAGTGGATGCGCAACTCTTTAACGACCTGATTGTAGTTCGTACCGATGGCACGGAACTGGGCGTGGAAGTCCGACAGTTTGGTGTAGTAGTCCACCAGAGTCTTGTCCACTTTCAGCACCTTGAACTTCTGCCCGAAGAAATGCGCCTTCAGAAAAACAGCTTTCGCATACACCTGTGATTCTTCGTACATCGTGAGAAATTTGTTCCATTCCTCATCATCGAAGCGCACCATCACGCAGTGCGTCTTCGGATTCAATTTGGGATTTCTCCCGTACTTGCTCTTCTTTTCCATTCTCTTGTTCTTTTAATTTAATGGTTCATCCATTGTTTAATCTTTGATTAAGGAACCCCGAAATTATCCGACTGCGGAGGATAATTCTACCCACGGCGGTGAAGGTGTTTTCAGTTACTTAAAATTATTCGGGTAACTGAAAATATACCTTGCTGTGTCTTTGAAGACACAAGAATCCTCCGCCTGTCGGATTGGTTTGTGAGTATAATAACTCATTTGGAATATCGGTCAAGCCGATGGAGTATATCCACCGACTTGATTGGTTCTACCGTAATTCGCTCAGAGTTTGCGCCACTGCTCGATGTCCTCCCGGTAGGTTTCAAGGTGCAGGCGGGCGAGGTTCTCGATAAGTCCCGAAGCACTCATGCCACGCCCGCCGAGACGGCGGACAATCCCGTCCAGCCGGTCACGCACCTCACCGCTGACGAACACGGGCTTGCGGTCGGTTATCTTGGGTACTTGCAGGTAAGCGGTACGGTACTCGTCCAGCGACAGCCTGCGTTGTTTGCTGCTGACACGCTTCTGTGGGACTGCCACTTCTTCGGGCGTTCCGCCTGACGGTTCATCCGCTGTAACAGTTTCCGCTTTTTTCGTGACGGTCTTGCCGGGTTGTGCCAGCTGTTCCGGATCCAGACCGATGTTCCTGTAGAAGTCGTCCATAGACTTCTCACTGCGGGATTCCCTGCGTCCCATTCTTTCCACGATTTCACGAGCCTGCTGCTCACTGATACTTGGTTCTCTTTTCATTGTCATAAAACAGGTTGATTAAGTTATTACTGCACTGGCGTCTTTTAAAATCTGTTAATGCGAAATTATTAAACTCTGTATTCATGTTGGTTACGCGATTTTCAGGCCTGCAAACCTTGTCGCACTTTTCAAATGATTATATTGGGGTTGGAGCCTTAA
>SCEG01000007.1 GCA_004102805.1 Muribaculaceae bacterium Isolate-002 (NCI) | reverse complement strand
AAGCGTTTACGAAGTTCTTCAGATTCTTGGAATCTCGCTTACTGACAAAACCCATATACGGGACTTGTTCGACAAAAAGAATATCAACGATGTCAAAGTTCTATATGGTTCAAGTGAACCGAATTTAACCCCGTCCATTTTTAGTGGACAGTAGTGACTGTAAGTCGAAAAATTATTTTATATTATCAGCGAGTGATTTTTCGAGAGATTTTCGCTCGAAGCAGGATGTGACATCTTCCGGTTATTCATAACCCCGCACGCCGGGCATATCGAGGCGTGCGGGGTCAGATGTCTCATTATGTAACCCGCCTTACTCGGCTACGCCGTTATCGGCAAGCGCTATAAGATACGCACCATAGTCATTCTTGGCCATAGGCGCGGCTATCTCCCTGAGTTTGTCGGCATTGATGAAACCGCGACGGAATGCGATCTCCTCAAGCGCTGCCACATAAAAGCCCTGGCGCTTCTGTATCGCCTCGATAAAGGCCGACGCCTCCATCAGTGAGTCAATCGTTCCCGTATCAAGCCACGCAAATCCGCGGCCGAAACATTTCACATTCAGGCGTCCGGCCTGAAGATAAGCGTCATTCACCGAAGTAATCTCAAGTTCACCGCGGGCCGACGGCTTCACGTTGGCAGCGATATCCACCACATCGTTGGGATAGAAATACAATCCGACAACGGCAAGATTGCTCTTGGGCTCAAGCGGTTTCTCCTCGATTGAAGTGGCATGTCCGGTCTCGTCGAGCGTAACAACGCCGTAACGGTTGGGATCTTTCACCTGATAGGCGAATACTGTTGCCTCGTTTTTCTTCTCGGCGATGGAAAGCGCTTCGCGGAGCAGTCCTGTAAAGCCCTGGCCGTAGAAAATATTGTCGCCGAGCACAAGACACACACTGTCATCTCCGATAAATTCACGCCCGATGATAAATGCCTGTGCAAGTCCTTCGGGACGCGGCTGCACTGCATACGAGAATTTCACTCCCAGATCCTCGCCGCTGCCGAGCAGTCGGCGGAACATCGGCAGGTCGTCAGGGGTCGAGATTATAAGTATCTCCTTTATGCCGGCAAGCATAAGCACCGACACCGGATAATATATCATCGGCTTGTCATACACCGGGATAAGCTGCTTCGACACTCCCTTGGTTATAGGGTAAAGTCGCGTGCCGGAACCTCCGGCCAATACTATTCCTTTCATAATCGTTACAGTTAGCGGCCTTTATACATCTGTTCGTAATATTTCTGATAGTCGCCCGACACCACATCGGCAACCCACTGCTGATTGTCAAGATACCATTTCAGTGTCTTGCGTATGCCTTCGACAAACGGTGTCTCCGGATACCAGCCGAGCTCAGTAGCTATCTTGGTCGGGTCAATGGCATAACGCATGTCGTGACCGGGACGGTCGGCCACGTATGTAATCATATCCTCGTTGATTTCTTCGGGAGCTATAGCGAATAGCTTGCGGTAAGCCGGCTCCTCATCAAGCGCCTCACGCACCAGCTTCAATATCGTCTTTACGATATTGATATTGCTCTCTTCATTGAAACCTCCGATATTATACACCTCGCCGATGCGGCCCTTGCGCAGCACCATATCGATGCCTTTGGCGTGGTCGGCCACATAAAGCCAGTCACGCACATTCTCTCCCTTGCCATATACGGGCAGCTTCTTGCCTTCGGTGATATTCTTTATAATCAGCGGTATAAGTTTTTCGGGGAAATGATATGGCCCGTAGTTGTTAGAGCAGCGTGTGATGTTTACAGGCATTCCGTATGTCTCGTGATAGGCCATCGTCAGCATGTCGGCTGCCGTTTTCGACGCCGAATAAGGCGACCGCGGTGCAAGCGGCGTTTCCTCTGTGAAATATTTGTCACCGAACGTCTTGAGGTCGCTGCGTCCCTCAACCACACGGGCAACATCATCGCTCAGATGCAGTTCCTGTGCCTCATCATAGTTCTTCTCAAGCGAGCCATACACCTCGTCGGTCGAAATCTGAAGGAACTTCTTCCCTTCGCGGTATTTGGGCTTGCCGCTCTCATCTTTTCCCTCATACCATGCCTTGCGGGCGCAGTCAAGCATATTCTGGGCGCCGAGTATATTCGTCTCCAGAAACAGGCGGGGATTGGTAATCGAGCGGTCTACATGGCTCTCTGCTGCGAAATTCACCACATAGTCGGGATCATATTCAGCCATGATTTTCTCAACCAGCGCCTGGTCGCCGATATCTCCCTTTATGAAATTCACATTGTCAAGTTCAAGAAGAGGTTTGATAGTCATCAGATTACCCGCATACGTAAGGACATCGAGTATCAGCACGTCCACATCGTCTCCGTGTGTCTTTATCAGATAATCCACAAAATTACTTCCAATAAATCCGGCACCACCGGTCACTAAATACTTTTTCATCGATTGATCTTGTTATTATTGTCCACTAATCTATTATATTTTTCTGATTGTTTGTGTCTTATATGGTCAGCCGGCGTCAGGCCGGCATCCGGCTATCGGTAAAGATAGCGTTTTATCGAGCGTTTGGGCGTTTTCTCGAATTCATTCGGTATGAGTTGTATATGCTCTATCCGTTCGTAAGGAGCCACTATCTTGTTGAGATCCTGACGCACATTCTCCATTATCGGATCCATGTCATGTATCGTTAGCCTGTCGCGGTCCATCTGCTCGTAATCCGGATATACTATTGCCGACAGTCCCTTGCCGCGCTCCACTACCAGACTCTCGCTCACGTAAGGCATATTGTTGAGCTTCGACTCTATCTCCTCGGGATAAATGTTCTGACCCGTGGCCGAAAGTATCATTGTCTTGTAACGCCCCTTGATAAACAGAGTGCCGTCGGGACTGCGCACTCCCATATCGCCGGTGTGCAGCCAGCCGTCCTCGTCAAGCACCGCGGCCGTAGCGTCCGGATTTTTGAAATATCCTTTCATCACATTCTCACCCTTGACGCAGATCTCTCCCGCTGTATGCTCCTCATCGTCCGACAATATCTTTGACTGCATGATGCCCGGAAGGGTACGTCCGCACGACTGAGGCACAAACTGTCGCCACGGTGTGTAGCTAATAAGCGGACCGCACTCCGTCATGCCATAGCCTACCGTAAACGGAAATCTTATCCGGTGGAGAAATTCCTCCACCTCCTTGTTCAGAGGTGCGCCGCCCACTATAACCTCCTCGAATGCTCCGCCGAATGCCTCCACAAGCCGGCTGCGTATCTTGCTGTAGATCGCCTTGTCAAGCAACGGTATGGCAAGCGCCCAACGCATCGTCTGCTTCGTTATCATCGGCACAATCTGGTTCTTGTAAATCTTTTCGAGTATCAGAGGCACGGTGACTATAAGATTGGGCCTTACCTCCTGAAAGGCCTTCAACAGCAGCTTGGGCGACGGCAGACGCCCGAACAGCGTCACGTGCGAACCCACGGCAAGCGGCGTAAGCATGTCGAAAGCACACCCGTAGGCATGCGCCAGCGGCAGAAACGACAGCACACGCGAGCCCTTATAGTGCAGACGCGAATTTATCCCGAACACCACATTGCCGGCTATATTGTTGTGCGTCAGCATCACGCCCTTCGAAAATCCGGTTGTTCCCGAAGTATAGTTGAGCACGGCGACGGCATTTTTATCCCTCACCGCGTAATTGACATCCTTCTTGCCGAAGCCGTCGCGATAGCGCGACTTCAGTTTGCGGGTAAGATTTTTCAGCACCTTCGACGGCTGATTCTTGTCATCTGCGCGCTCTGCAAGCACCCGCCGGTTGTCAAGCGACAACACTGCCCTGAGCGCCGGAAGCTCATCAAAATCAATATCTTCAAACACCGACTGGCTTGCGAAAAGCAGCGTCGCCTCTGAGTGATTGATGATATGCTGAGCATCCTGCGGATTAAAATCCTGAAGCACCGGCACTATCACCGCCCCGTATGTGACAGTGGCAATAAATACCGTCACCCACGTGGCCGTATTGCGGCCGCAAAGCGCTATCTTGTCACCTTCACGCACTCCCTGGCTCTCAAAGAAAATATGCAGACGCGCTATACGCCTCGCCATATCGCCATACGTCACAGTCGACCCTTGGTCGCCGTAATCGGTAAGAGCCGGCAAACTCCAGTTCTCTCTGAAACTCCGGGCATATATCGTTGTCAAATCTTCTTTTATCATAAATACAGGGCTTTGATGATATGGGTGGGCTTTAAGTCAGTAATCCCTCTCTGATACAAAACAACTCAGTCGTCAAACAGTTTGTCAATATCCGTGCACTACCGGAAATCCGGCATCCTCGAGGGCTTTCTTGATCATCGCCACATGCTCCTTGTCGCGGGTTTCCATCTCCACGTGCAGCGAGCATGAATTGATATGGTTTGTAGCCTTCGTGCGCTCATGCGTCACCGATATGATATTGCCGCCCGACTTGGCTATGATTTCGCTAACAGCCGACAGCTGTCCGGGTTTGTCATCAAGCTCGAGCGTAAGCATGCACATGCGGCCGCCCATCATCATTCCTCGCGTTATGACGCGGTTGAGTATCGTCACATCAATATTGCCGCCCGACACCATGCACACCACCTTCTTTCCCTTGACCGGCAGTTTGTCAAACATCACTGCGGCCACAGGTGTGGCGCCGGCGCCTTCCGCTATAAGTTTCTGCTTCTCGATCAGTGCGAGTATGGCCGCCGATATCTCGTCATCTGTGACAGTCACGATTTCGTCGACATATTTCTGACACATCTCAAACGTGTTCACGCCCGGCTCTTTCACCGCAATGCCGTCAGCTATCGTCGACACGCTGTCAAGATGCACGGCCTTTTTCTCCGACATCGACCGCTCCATCGACGGCGCGCCCGCGGCCTGAACGCCATACACCTTGATGTCCGGACGCAATGTTTTCACGGCAAACGCGATTCCAGATATCAGACCGCCTCCGCCGACCGGCACCACTATAGCCTCAACTTCCGGAAGCTCCTCGATGATCTCAAGGCCGATTGTGCCCTGACCGGCTATCACCAGCGGGTCATCAAACGGATGCACAAACGTGTAGCCGAACTCTTCCTTAAGCTCGACGGCCTTGTTGTAAGCATCGTCATACACCCCGGGCACCAGACACACCTCAGCGCCAAGACGCTTCGTTGCCTCGATTTTTGAAATGGGCGCTCCCGCCGGCAGACATATCAGTGCCTTTATGCCGTTATGCTTCGCTCCGAGAGCCACTCCCTGAGCATGATTGCCCGCTGAACACGCTATCACTCCGCGCTCCTTCTCCTCGTCTGACAACTGCGATATCTTGTAATACGCGCCTCTCAGTTTAAACGAACCCGTATATTGCAGATTTTCAGGCTTCAGATACACCGTGCAATCTTTCGACAAATCCGTCGGACCTATAATTTTAGGGTGACGGGCCACATCTTTAAGCACCTGCTGTGCCTTATATATCTCACTGATTTGTAAAGCTGACATTTTAATAGTTGATTTAAACACGCAAATATACGCAAATTTACTGAATGACAAACACAAAAATGCGTCAAAATCATACACCGCCTGAATTTGCCCGCCCGAATCAGTACCACACGCCCGACTCACCTGCGGTTGGCAGCACGCAATATCCACGGATACCCTTCCTGCAGCTTCACCGGCGATGATTTCGCAAGACTGTCGGCCGCCGCCTTAACCTCGGCAAGCGACTCCGACGACAGCGTCACCACATAATACAACGGCTCGCCCGTTGCCACAATTATCGCTCCGTCATATCCCGCCGAAGCCATCCGCCCCCGCATCGATTTCGCGTGAAAAAGCTGCTTGAACTGAGCCGCCACGACATTATATCTGTACAGATCTCCCGCATCAAAACCGGCCTCCTTCACCGCAGTTACATACTCCGACACAACAGCCACCGTATCTCCGTCTGTTACAACCCGTTCCTCCTGCTTCCGCTCCCTGATGCGGTTATAGATGGTACTCTCAATACCATCCGCCCCCCTCTCCTGCGCCTTGTCGTATGCCTTCTTGTAATTAGCCTCATTCGTTCCGCATCCGGCCATAACCGCCGAAAAAGCAATCCCTGCAGCCACCAACCACAAAAAACTCTTAAATCCACTCATATCACAAAAAAATCAATAAAAAATTTTCAAATAAAAAACACCCGACACCCACACATCCACAGAGCGGCTATCCTCACCGCGTCGCCACCCACGCCCCCACCACATCATTCATTAATGACCTTAATGACCCTAATAAAGACCTTACATCCCCACCTCTCCGTAGGGACGCACGGCTCGTGTCCGCCAACCCACTGATTACCAACGCAAACACCAGCCACACGGGCCGTGCGGCCCCACATCTCCACCACCACGGAAACGAGACGCCCCACCCCTGCACTGCCGCCCACGGAGAGCCGGAGGCTCAAGCATGTTGTTAACCGGAATTCGCAGAACGCGGAGCGGGCGGAGCCCCCGGAAACACATCAACCCTACAACATAAGCCCGGGAAGGGCGGTCTGTGGCATAGACATAACATTTTGCGGATCAGCCTGTATAGATAAAAAAAGCCACCAACTCGTGAAAGTTGATGGCTTAAAAAGGGTGGTGGGCGCTGAGGGATTCGAACCCCCGACCCTCTGCTTGTAAGGCAGATGCTCTGAACCAGCTGAGCTAAGCGCCCCTTTTGCTGAATTGCGATGCAAAGTTACGCATTATTTTTTAATCACCAAACTTTTTCGCAACTTTTTTCAAAAATATTTTTCAAATCATGTCAAAACCCTCTTCACTACCGTCGCAATCCGCCCCGAACGCACCCCGAGACGACGCGCCGAAAACAACCGCTCGTCACATCTGCTGCACAGCTCCGACACAAAAACACGCTCCCGGCCGATACCGCAGCGCTCAAACTGACGCAGCGCCACCTCACGCAAATCCACATGCGGCTTCCCCCCTTCCGAATACACAATACGCACCTCCTCTCCGAATGCGGCGGCAAACATCTCTGCAAACTCCTCGTCGACCTCATAGCAGCCTCCGCATATACACGGCCCTATCGCCGCTCTGACCCGCTCCGTCTCAGCGCCGCAACCTTTCATCGCCGACACCGTTGCCTCGATAATTCCGCCATACAGGCCACGCCAGCCGCCATGAGCCACGCCCACAACTCCGCCGGCACCGTCATTCAGCACTATAGGCAGACAATCGGCAGTGTTGACCACCAGCGCCACATCGCTTCGCCGCGTAACCAACGCATCGACATTCTCCACATCCGGCATCACATCGCCCACAACAGCCACATTAACCGAATGCGTCTGCCGCGGAATGACGAGCCGGTCGGCATCCACCCCTGCAACAGCCGCGAGCTCCCCGCGGCAACGCCCCACATGCTCCGCGTCATCACCCGTATAGTGGCACACATTGAATGCGGCGTAGGCGTCATCGCCTCCACTGGCGCCACGCAGGGTGCTCAAAGCCAAAGCTCCGCACCCTGCATCAAGTCTTATCATATCCATAGTCAGCCGACAGTTTTACTTGTCATCTTCAGGCAAATCGTCATCGCCATATTCCCAGCCGATTTCGTCCCAGTCCTCATCCTCGATGAAATCGTCATCGGCCACCGGAGTCGGCTCGAAAATAAACTCATCCTCCTCCTGCACGCGGTGGCGCACATCAAGCGGACGATGTGTTATCGGCACAGTCTCGATGCGGTTGCGGTCATCGATTATCGCCGACCACAATATATCTTTCAGTTCCGTAAGACCCTGACCGGTGACAGCAGAGATAAACACCGACGGTATTCCCTCGGGCAGCGTCTTTGCGATTTCTTCGGTCAGTTCCTCGTCAAGCATGTCGCTCTTCGACACAGCAAGCACTCTGGGCTTGTCGGCAAGCTGCGGGTTAAACTGTTCAAGCTCGTTGACAAGCACCTGATACTGCGCTGCGATGTCATCGGCATCAGCCGGCACCATAAACAGCAGCACTGCATTGCGCTCTATATGCCGAAGAAATCGCAGTCCGAGACCACGCCCTTCGCTCGCACCCTCGATGATGCCGGGGATATCGGCCATCACAAACGACCGTCCGCCGCGATACCCCACAATGCCAAGCTGCGGCTCCATCGTGGTGAACGGATAGTCCGCGATTTTGGGTCGCGCCTCCGACAGAGCGGAGAGCAACGTCGACTTCCCGGCATTGGGAAAACCGACAAGACCCACATCGGCGAGAAGTTTGAGTTCGAGTATCACACTCTTCTCTATCGCCGGCTCACCCGGCTGCGCATAACGCGGAGTGCGGTTCGTGGCCGACTTGAAATGCCAGTTGCCGAGACCGCCGCGGCCGCCGCGGAGCAGATTTACCTCCTGCCCGTCGTCAGTGACCTCACACAGATACTCGCCCGTATCGGCATCAAACACCACCGTGCCGCACGGCACCGTTATCACGACATCCTCGCCATCCTTGCCGAAACTGCGTCCGCCCGAACCGCTCTCGCCGTTTCCGGCAAACACATGGCGGCGGAAACGAAGTGGCAACAACGTCCACATATTACGGTCTCCACGGAGTATTATATGGCCGCCACGGCCACCGTCACCTCCGTCCGGCCCCCCTTTGGGCACATATTTCGCACGATAAAAATGGCGCGAGCCTGCACCGCCTTTTCCCGAGCGGCACAATATCTTTACATAATCAATGAAATTCGATTCGGGCATAACTTTTCTCTTTGTTTCTAATTTTTACGGTCTGTCACATAGATATTAACGTCCGGCGCCCTGCCGATGTTTTCCTCCGTGATACTTCATGATATCCGCTGCATGACGGAAATCGGCCGGCGTTCCCACATCTATCCAGGTGCCGTTGATAGGGAAATACACCACCTTCATGCCGCGTGCAAGCGCGTCCTCGATCAAGTCTGTCGCATCGTAGCGCCGGTCTGACGGCACAAGTGCGGCCACCGCTTTCGATATCATGTAGATACCTCCGTTGGCATAAAGCGAATATGTCGGTTTCTCCTCAAGCGAGGTCACGCAGCTCCCTTCTGTCGACAGTATGGCGTAAGGCACCGACACCGTATACGGTATCGCGGCCACCGTTATATCCGCTTCCTCCTCTCGGTGACGTATATACATCTCGTCGAGCGCTATATCGGTAAGAAGATCGGAGTTCATCACCAGCACTGTGTCGTTGGTCAGCATCGGCAGTGCGTCGGCCAGCGCGCCGATGGTGCCGCGCGGCTGCTCCTCCCTGATGGTTCTGACATTTATCCCGGCCACAGGTTCAGAGAAATGCGCGTCAAGCTGCTCGGCAAGATAGGCGGTGCTGACCACCACCTCGTCGACACCTACACGCGCAAGCGCCTCTATGTTATAGTCGATTATCGCCTTACCCTCGATTGCAAGCAGCGGCTTTGGGGTCGTCAGCGTCATCGGGCGAAGCCGCTCACCCTTTCCGCCGGCCATTATCAGGGCACTCAGCGGAAGCAGCGAACTGACCTTATACAGGTCAACTATCTCCACAAGCCTCCCCTCGTCATCGATTACCGGAAGCAGCCGTATGCCGGCATTTCTGATATACCTGATAAAACCGACGTCGGCGTTGCGGCGGTTTACCGAACGGAATGCCTTGTTCATTGCCTTTCCGACATTGTCGTCAAGCTGAATGCCGCGTATCAGAGCACGCCTTATGTCGCCGTCGGTCACAGTGCCGCGCGGGCGTTCCTCTCCGTCGGTCACTATCAGTGTCATGGCATCGCCCGACAGTCGGTCAAGCGCCTCTATCGCCTCTCTGACTGTAGCCGTAGAGGGTATTATATGTCGTTGAAACTTCTGCATATCCGCAAAGTTACAATTTTTCCATAAAAAATCAATGTTTCGCAGCCGCAAGCAGATGCGAGGCTATTATAAGGTCAATGGGCGTGTCGATGTCAACCGAACGCTCCGCAGGCATCAGATACGGCACGCGGCGCGGAAATTCGCCCATTGCCATCTTCCTGATACTCTGCGGATTTATTACATACACCGCTCCGTTATACTCAAAAGCGGGCGGCACATCCTGACGCCGCGTGTATAACCCGTCGCCCTTGCTCACATGCAGAAAACCGTCGGCATCCGCCTCAAAGCAGTTGTAATATGGATTGCTGCGCGCTTCCGCAACACTCACCACCATGTCTATGCTGTCGTCATAAAGCGCCATAGCTCCCGCGATATCCTCTGGCTTGCGCAACGGCGACGTCGGCTGAAGCAGCACCACGGCGTCATACTCCCGGCCCTCTCTCTCAGCCCAGTCCATCGCATCGAGTATCACTTCGCGCGAGCCCGCCGTATCTGTCGCAAGTTCTGCAGGACGGCGGTAGGGCGTATCAAGCCCGCAGTCTCGGGCCACTGAGGCTATCTCCTCCGAGTCGGTCGACAATATTATCTGACTTGGCGCTGCCGTGTAAAGCGCCGCCTTGATTGTATAGTCTATCAGCGGACGCCCGTCGAGCATCGCGATATTCTTCTTGGGTATCCCCTTGCTGCCGCCTCTGGCGGGTATGATTATCAACGGCTTCATATATCATGAAATTTTTTGGGCAGCAAAAGTGTGATGTCGCACTCGGCCAGCCGCCCGGCTATCAGTTCTATGGTGTCCTCCTGCTCGTAGGGATTGGGGGTGATACGCGCCCGCAGCGCAGCCTCTTCTGTCAGAGCCTCGGTTATTGCCGCGTCGATGGAGCCGACGTCATCTCCGCAATGTATCACGGCCTCCGACGCGGTGCGTCCCTGCTGCCGCATTCCGATATTCACCACCGGAACGCCGGCCGACGGCACTTCTACGACTCCGCTCGACGAATTTCCGATCACAGCCGTCACACAGCGAAGCGCCGACCGGTAACGCAGCGCGCCCAATGACGGCACGGCAAGCACAGCATCGCCGCGTTGCCGCTGATACTCGGTTATCATCTCGATAATCTCCCCGCTGTTAGGGTCGTTGTTCGGATATGTTATCAGCACCTTGCAGTCGGCATGCCGGTCAAGCGCCTCAAGAAGTGCCCCGAATCTCACCGACGGCGCCACCGTGTCATTGGTGGCCGGATGATATGTGACGAGCAGCACGCGGCCGTCGAAACCGAACCCTAACGACTGCTCCAGCGCCTCGCGCGCCATCACCGGAGCATGATTCATGTTCCACACGCCCGGCGCACCGGCGTTAAACACATTGCCTGGCTGCTCGCCCATCGCTATAAGCCGCTGGCGATGCCGCTCTGTCGTGGCAAAATGCAGCGACGACAGCTTGCTTATCGCATGACGTATGTTGTCATCGACAGCCCCCTCGGTGATTTCACCTCCCGATATATGCGCTATCGGGATATGCAGCATGGTGGCTGCCGACGCCACGGCAAGCATCTCGAACCGGTCGCCGAGCACAAGCAGCAGATCCGGACGCAACTCGCCAAGCGTTCTCGCCATATCGGCAAGATGCTCACCCATAGCCACAGCAGTGTCTACCTCGCTGTCAGATGCATAACGCATCGCCACGAGTGCCGACGGCTCAAATCCGTCATCACGTATCTCGCTGACCGTCATGCCCCGCGTCTCGTCGAGATGCATATTGGTCGCAACGACACTCAGTCTGACACCGTCGCGCCGCCGCAGCTCTTTGGCTATCGGCGAGAGCAGACCCCAGTCGGCTCGCGTCGAACTGACTATCGCTATATGTCTCGTTTTTATTCCTGCTTCCATAATTATTCCACAAAATTAACTGTTTTTTTGCTTTAATCCCCATATTTTACTAAATTTGACGAACTTAATAAACCATTTCAAATCATCAATCACATAAATAACCTCAAAACAAAACACATGGACCAACCTGCAAAAATCAGCGGCTCGCTCCGATGCGCCGCCACAGGAGCGACAATCGCCATGCTGCCGCTCGCAGTCATCACGTTTCTCGTATTTCTCAAAGCATTAAAAGAGCCGGAAGAATCAGTCGAAAGAGCATTGATTGTCATACAGTTCGCCGGCTGTCTGATATGGGCCGGAGGGCTCACAGGCGCCGTCGGCGCAGCCAAAAGACTTGACATAAAGTCAGGCGCGTTATGTCTCGGCATCGTCGGAATTTTGCTCGGCGGCATCTTTCAGATGATATTTGCTTTTGACGAAACATTTCAAAGAACCTGTCTGTCTTTCACTCATGACTTCGAGTCAAAACTGATAATCATACTGTTGATTACCCTCTGCATCAACCTCCCGATAGCAATCGGAGCCTTTATGATGTCAGGCCGCCTCAGCGCAATGAAAAAATCAGGCACCGCATATCTGCTTCTCGCATTCCTTCCGCTGATTGTATTCATCATTGTAAAGATATTCGCGTCAAACATAAGCTCTTATTCCGCATTCAGAAACTTCATGATTTTCCTTTCAGCATTGCCGCTCGTGCTCTCTATAGTTGCCGTATCCGGCTGGTGGAAAGCTGTTTCCAATGCCCGCTTGATTGAAGAAGACAACGCCGACGAGCCTGATTATCTCACAGCCGAAACCACTTACGTTGAGCAACCGGCAACTCCCGCCGTTCCCGCAACTCCCGCCGCTGAGACTCCGCGCCCCGCGCAGCAACAGCCGCAGCAGACATTCGCGCCCCGATCCGCGTCATCAATCACCCCCGAGCAGAAAAAACTACTCATGGGCATGACCGACAACGAGCTCACAAACATCATCAACAACCCCACCCTCTATGCCAACCCGGCATTTGTCGACGAAGCACGCCGCACCCTAACCAAGCGTCAGGGATGGGAAGCAATCAAAGACTTCTCTGACCAACAGCTCATTAGCGTAGTTCACGACAACATTCAGGGCTTTGCCCCCGAAGTGCTCGACGCCGCTTCAATGGAGCTCCTCGCCCGTGAAAACCAAGATTTCATCAACGAAGTCTCATCCCTCTCAATCGAAGAGCTGCAAGGCATCCTCGCAAACGCCGACAACTACTACGACGGCTACATACAGCTCGCCACACGGCTGCTCAACCAACGCGTCAACAACCCCGGACAGCAGCAATAACAACACAGTCACACCCGACTTCTGACCATAGCTGACCGCCGGCTCTTATTGACGACGGTCAGTTTTTTCTCACTGGCATCGCTCACACAGAAACAGAAAAAATTTGTTAAAGCCACACCGTTTGCGTATATTTGCCACAGCTTTTGTTGCATCAATCACTCCTTGCAGCTTCAATTTTAACAACAAGACCTTTAAGTAATGAAAAAATTCATCGTCGGGACACTGACCGCAGTCTCAGTCATGCTCTCAGTCTCATCCTCTCATGCCACATCTGCTATTGACAGCCTCCGCTCCCGACTCAGTGCAGCCGGTACAACCGCCGACAGCATCACAATACTGTATGACATCTACGACCTCTCCGACAGAAAAGACAGAGCCCCGGTAGCTTGGCAGATGCTCGACATTGCCGAGCGCTCAGGCAACGATGCGCTCGGGCTCGACATGCTGCGCCATCTCGCCAACATCTACACCCGCAACGACTCCGTGCTGCAACTGCTACAACAGAAATGCGACCTTTATCCCGAAAGCGACGACCATGCCGCCACTCAGACATTCATATCGCTCCGCCGTGCCGGACACATCGCCCGCTACGCTTCCGAAGCCGAGCGCCTTAAACAAATCAAGGAGACCATCGGCCAATACCAGGAACTGACCCCGGAAGCCTCTCCATATCAGAACATCGAACGCCTCGGCACTCTATGCATTCTTCTCGGTAACGGCACACACATGGCCATGCTCACCGATTATATCGACAAATCGCTCGACATGGTGAAATACCTGCCCGAGACCGATTTCGCGGTGCGCAATATAATTTACAACCAGGCATCATCAATCTACACCAATATCAACCAGACCGAAAAAGCCATCGACGCCGACAAGAAACTCCTGTCGATAATGGACGACATGACACGGTTCTACCACAAAAACGGACGCAGATACCGCAACTACGACACCATACGCTATTCCACCTACCGCAACCTCCTGCAGAACTATTCCGGACTATCCTCCCGTGAAATACAGCTATGCTACGACAGCATCAACGCCATTGCCGCACGCAACGCCGATGTGGCGGCCGACATGCGGCTCAATGTCGCCAACGCCTACTATCTGATGGCTGTAAAAGACTACGCCGGCGCACTGCCTATGCTTGAGAACATTATTGAGACAAGCTCCGACAATTTCAACATGATGCGCGCACTGCGCAACATCATAACAGCAGCAAAAGCCATCGGTGACAACGACGCCCTGCTCCGGTACACCACCAGATACAACAACGCACTTGAAGATTACGCCCGCCTATCCGCCCAGGAAACCTATAACGAGCTGCAGACCATATACAACGTCAACGAACTCCAGATGCGCAACACCCGCCTCGAGCTCGACCACGCCGAAGGCCGCGTCAGGCATCAGCGCCACCTCCTGATCTACGGTATAATCTGCCTCGCAGTAATGCTTATCATCGTATGCATTCTCATTAAAGTAATAAACAAATCACGCACACTCGCACGTTCGCTCGCATCATCTAACGACGCACTCAAATCCGAACGGGCCAACCTGCTCGAAACACAGAAAAAACTCATTGCCGCCCGCGACGAGGCCAAACGCGCCGAACAATACAAATCCGATTTTATCGACAACATCAGCCGTGAGATAAACAACCCGCTCAACGCCATTGTCGAATACTCCCATCTGATTGTCGACTGCGCCGACAACGACAAGAAACAATATCTCCGGCGCTACGCCGACATCGTACGGCTCAACACCGAACTGCTCAGCACCACCGTGCGCGACCTGCTTGACGTCGGGGAGCTCGACGACCCCTCTCTCTCGGTCAAACGCTATCCCGTATTGCTCGGCGACCTATGCAGCCTGGCCATCGGCAGCATGCGCTCGCGGCTTCAGCCCGGTGTCACGATTTCATTCGAACAGGAGAACGCCCCCGACGTCTACATCACCACCGATTCACGCCGTGTTGAGCAAGTTCTGATAAATCTGCTCTCAAATGCAGCGAAATTTACCTCCGAAGGCACAATTTCCCTGTCCTACATCATTGACCGTCCGAATAATTCTGTTACCTTTGCAGTCTCCGATACCGGAATAGGCATTCCGGAGGGTAAAGAAGAGGAAATTTTCGACCGTTTCCGCAAACTCGACCGCACCACACAGGGCAGCGGTCTGGGGCTTGCGATATGCCGCATGATTGCCGACCTGCTCGACGGCTCCGTCAGAGTCGACACATCCCACAAAGGAAAAGGCGCCAACTTCCTTTTCACGATACCCATCTCGTGACTCTCTCTTCGCGTGAAGATTTTGCATGACCGGCTCCGGTTATGCCTATAGGCAACAGCCCAATAACAAAAAACATAACCAATCGACTGCCAATGACAGCTATTGATGAGAGCAAAGTAACGATCGCGCCACTCGATGCGACATGCGACATCGAAGCCGCAAAAGAGATATACCTCGAAGCATTCCCGCCGGCCGAGCAACGCCCCTGGAAGAAAATCGTGTCACGATGCGACGGGAAACTCGATCTGACAGGAGTATATCTCAACCGACACCTCGTCGGAATGATTACGACATGGAAATTTGACAGTTTCATATATGTGGAGCACTTCGTTGTCGACCCCACACTACGTGGCCGTGGCATCGGAAGCGCCGCCATCAACCTGCTGCGCCGCCAGTGCAACCCCATGCCGATACTCCTCGAGGCCGAGCCCGAACACCTGTCGCCGCAGGCTCTCAGCCGCATCCGTTTTTATCAGCGGCTCGGGTTCCACATCATCGACCGTAGCTACGTGCAGCCTCCATACGACACTTATCTCCCGCCCGTACACCTATGGCTGATGTCGACCGATGCTTCGCTCTCACCCGCCGAAGCCTCGCTTCTGCTCCACCGCATCGTCTACAACGTAACACAGGCCTGACACATGGAGTGGATACTGCCCGCCCTGCTGTCGGCCACATGCCTCGGCGTCTACGACATCTTCAAAAAACTGTCGGTAAAGGGCAATAACGTGCTGATGGTGCTCCTGCTCAACACCATATTCGGCGCACTCTACCTATCGCCGGTCATCATCTCAAACCTCGCGTCGGGACACTTCGGCCTCGGCGACACTCTGCGCGGCCATTTACTCATAATCATAAAAGCCGCAATAGTGCTCTCGTCATGGATACTCGGCTACTTCGCCATCAAGCATCTGCCGCTCACCATACAGGGGCCGGTCAACGCCACCCGACCGGTGCTCGTGCTAGTGGGCGCGCTCTGCATATTCGGCGAGCGCCTCAACACCCTGCAATGGATAGGCATCACCATCGGTTTCGCCTCGCTCTATTTCATATCACGCATAGGTGCCCGTGAAGGCTTTTCGCTGAGGCATTCGCGCTGGCTATGGATGTCGATAGGCGCAATGATGCTCGGAGCCGTAAGCGCCCTGTTTGACAAATACCTGCTGCGCAGCTATCTCCCGCTCGAAGTGCAGGCGTGGTATTCCCTCTATCAATGCCTGATGATGACACTGCTGTTGCTGGCGCTGATGCGTAGCCGCCACGGCTCGTCCGACCGTTTTCAATGGCGATGGACCATACCGTGCATCGCTCTGTTTCTGACCGTGGCCGACCTCGCCTACTTCCACTCGCTGTCGGTCGACGGCTCAATGGTGTCAATAATATCGATGATACGCCGCGGCAGCGTAATCATACCGTTTCTCTACGGCGTCATCATACTCCGCGAAAAGAATGTCCGCGCCAAACTCATCGATCTCACCCTGCTCCTGCTAAGTCTCATACTCCTCGTCATCGGCTCCGGACTCAATTAAGTCACATGCAACCACCACCGCCGAAAATGGAAACTTGCCGAGTGTCTTCTGCCGAAGGTATAGTTTCTAAGTCGGGAGGCATCACAATTAGATATCGCCGGTCATTTTGGCGACACACCCCTGAGCTCATCATTCATGATGCGTCCCTCAAGACTCTCACGGTGACGGCGGTAATCTTTTGTTGTCAGATACTTGTCAATCATCTCGGTGTGAGCACGGCGGTGAAGGTCGGTGCCGAGGAAATCGACATACCCCTTGTCTATCAGCATCTCGGCAATCTTCTTGGGCTCCTTGCCATAGTAACCCGCAAGACTCAGCAGATTGACCTGGAAGAGTATGCCCTTGCCGTGAAGCTCGTCATAGCGCTCAGTCTTGTCATAATAATACATATAGCGCTCCGGATGCGCAAGTATCGGGCGAAAGCCCTTCATGCTGATCTGAAACAATATCTCGTCGATATTGTAAGGTTCCTGTATGTAAGAATTTTCAACAAGCAGAAAATCACCGTGGAGCCGGCGCACCTGCCCGGCCTCAAGCTGCTCGACAAACATCTCGTCGATACGATATTCAGCCGAATAATCAGTCTCTATCGCGATACCGGCCTCGTCAAGCCCCGACCGTAGCGCACCGTAAGCCTCAGAGATTATTTCCGGGGTGTTCTCGAATGTATCCTGAGTGACATGCGGAGTAACAATGAGCTTCTCAAGCCCCCACCCCTTCATCTTGCCGACAAGCTCAACCGAGCGCTCCAACGACGGCGAACCGTCATCAATGCCCGGCACAACATGACTGTGTATATCGGTCGAGAAAAACAATTTCCCGCCATCCTTGGGTTTCTTGCTGAAAAAATTAAACACGCCTGTAGATTTTTATATATAACGTTTCTATGCAAATATAACGAATATTTACGTACCTGACAACCCTCCGCTGACTGTAATGTAAAAAAATTCGACTGCGACTTAGAGAGTGTTTGGATTTAAATCAAATTAAGACTGAGCGGATTTTTTGAGGGAATTCCGCGAGTTGAAGAAGGAGCATAGCGAGCTATGCGACTGATGAAACTTGGCGGAATTGACCCAAAAAGACCTCAGGATTAATTTGAAGTTTTTACTTTCATTCTCTGTTATTGTTAATACGGTTTAAATTCAAACGCTCACTTACACCGGCCGGGTCAGCGGCGCCAGAAGTTGCGCGACAGCAATATTATCACTGTGAAGATTTCAAGTCGTCCCACAAGCATGATGAACGACAGAAGCAGTTTTCCGGCGTCGGGCACCGCGACATACGACGATGCCGTCTCCCCTATCCCCAGACCGGTGTTGCCCAGACACGACACCGTGGCGAAATAAGCGTCGCCCAGAGGCATTCCCATAGCCGCCACTATCATACCCCCCGACACGAGTATCAGCACATAGAACGCGAAAAAGCCAGTAACCTTGAGCACAAGCTCCGGCGGCTTCACCACACCGTTGACTGTCAGCGGATAATATCTGTTGGGATGTATCACTTTCTTGAACTCGTTGACAGCATTCTTCACCAGGAATATCACCCTGTCGATTTTCACACCGCCCGATGTCGAGCCGGCACACGCTCCCATAAGCATCAGCACAAGCAATACAGGTATCACCGCCTCGCTCCACGACGACATGCTGTCGACCGCATAGCCCGTCGAGGTTATGGTCGACACAACCTGAAACAGCGGTTCGACAGTGATTTTTATCAGATCGCGCTCACCTCCGGCCACAAGCACTGCCACTATCGCCAGCGTGGCCGACAGCACGGCAAAGACGTAGGTGCGGAAATTGACATCGCTCCACACCTTTCTCATCTGGCCGAGCGACGCACGGTAAATCAGCACGAAATTCACACCGCCGAGAAACATGAAGATTATCACCGGTATGCGCACCGACAGCGAGCTCCACGCTCCCACAGTGTCTGTACACGACGTGAAGCCGCCGGTCGACACCGTCGACATCGAGTGGCACACCGCCTCGTAAAGCGGCAGCGGACCTATCCACAATATGATGACGAGCGTCACTGTAAGCACGCTGTAGATCAGCCACAGACGCTTGGCCGTCTGACTCACGCGCGGCCGCAGCTTGTCGTGTATCATGCCGGAGGCCTCGGCATTGAACATCTGCATTCCGCCCGACGAATTGAGCATCGGCAGCAGCGCCACAGTGAAGATGATGATACCCACACCCCCAAGCCACTGCATTATGCACCGCCAGAGATTGACTCCGCGCGGCAGCCACGATATGTCGTCGATTACCGACGCGCCGGTTGTGGTAAACCCTGACATCGACTCAAAAAATGCCTCGGCGAAATTAAGCCGTATGTCGCTGAGCATGAACGGAAGCATGCCGAAAAGCGAGAATATGACCCACACCAGGGCCGTGAGCAGCATGCCGTCGCGCTTGCCGAGCTCTCTGACCCGCGGCTTCACTCCGAGCACAAGCGAAAGCCCCACCGCCACACTCGCCGAAATAGAAATCATGAATGCCTTGGTGTCGCTACTTCCCGCGATAAGCGAATACACCAGCGGGACGAGCATGAACACCGCCTCGACAAGGATAAGAAATCCGATGATGCGCACCAGCTCGGGGACATTGATGTTAAGTCGACGCCGCTTTATTGTTCGTGAACCCATCTCCTGTATCTTTTGTATCTTTTTGGTTGAAACGTCAGTCAGCCGGCATCAGCCGAACAGTTTCTCGATCTTGTGTATCACTCCGGACAGGCAGAACACCACTACCCTGTCGCCCGGCTGTATGAGCGTATTGCCGGTGACAAGCATGCCCTGTCCGTCGCGCACGAGTCCGCCGATAGTCATGTCGCGCGACAGCTTGAGGTCTTTGACCGCCGCTCGTGTTATCTTTGCACCGGGTTTCACCTCGAGCTCAGCCACTTCGGCATCGGCCAGCGACAGGAATTTAGACGACTCGGAGTCGGCGGCGAGAAGTATCTGGAATATCTTGCTCGACGCAAGCAGTTTCTTGTTGATGATTGTACCGATGTTAAGCCCCTCGGCCTCGGAGATAAACTGAATGTTTTCCACCTCGGCGATAGTCTTTTCGACACCGAATTCCTTGGCCGACAGACTGGCGAGGATATTGGTCTCCGAGCTGTCGGTAAGCGCAATGAAAGCGTCCATGTCCTCAATCCCCTCGTCAAGCAATATGTCGTTGTCGCGGGCGTCGCCGTAGATGATCTCGCAGTTCGGACACTTCTCAGGAAGCCGGCGGCACACGTCGCGGTTGTTTTCGATAATCTTGATGCGGTATTCCGAACCGAGCATCGAGGCAAGGCGCACTGCTATGCGAGAGCCGCCCATTATCATGATGTTGCGCACCACATGCTCGCTCTTGCCGCACACCTGCCTGAGTGTGTCGACATATTCGGGCGTTGTCGTGACGAAGATGATGTCGCCGGCAAGTATCTCGTCGTTACCGCCAGGTATGATGGTCTCGTGTCGACGCGTGATGGCGCTTATATGAAGGTCATGGTGCGTGAATGTCATGTCGCGCAGCTTCGTGCCGACAATCGCGGCGTTCTCATACACTTTCACTCCGACAAGCACCAGCTCTCCCTTGTGGAGCTCAAACCACTGCCGCACCCATGAGCGCCGCAGTGCAGTCTTTATCTCCTGGGCGGCCAGCTGCTCGGGATATATCAGGTCGTCGACTCCGTGGCGCAGGAAATATTCGCGGTTGTCGGCGCGCAGATATTCATAGTTGTCAATTCGCGCCACCGTGCGCGCCGCGCCCAGTCCTTTTGCTATCATGCAGGCAATCAGATTTTTGTCTTCCGACGGCGTGACCGCAATAAACAGGTCGGCATGCTGTGTGCCGGCTCCCTTGAGCGTCCTGAACGACGTCGGACTGCCCACACTTGTCATCAGATTGTAGTTGGCGTCGATGCGCTCGAGTTTCGTCTCGTCGCTGTCGATAAGCACGATATCCTGCTCCTCCGACGACAGCAGCTTAGCTATGTGCTGTCCCACTTCTCCCGCTCCTGCTATTACTATCTTCATAGGCTGCTGACTATAATATCATGAATACTGCCGGCATCCATGCCGCATTGCCTGTAGAGCTCGGCGGGCGTACCCTGGGCGACAAAGCGGTCGGGCACTCCGACATTGACAAGTTTGCGGCTCATGCCGTTGTCATCGAGCCACTGACGCACAGTGCTTCCAAGTCCGCCGTTGACAGTGCCGTCCTCGACCGTTACGATAAGACAGTTTTTGCGTGCGGCATTCTCGATGAGGGCGCCGTCAATCGGCTTGAGATATATCATGTCGTAATGAGCCGCCTTGATGCCGCGCCCGGCAAGCATCTCCACAGCCTTTTCGGCCTCTGATGCGATCGGGCCTATCGTGAGGATTGCCACGTCATCGCCCTCGGCAAGCACTCTGCCACGCCCCACGGGCTGCTCATGCATCTCACTGCGCCACTCGACATTACGGCCCTCGCCGCGCGGATAGCGTATGGCAAACGGCCCGTCCTGATGATGCAGAGCCGTAAACATCAGATTGCGCAGAGTCATCTCGTCAGACGGCGAAGCGATTGTGATGCCCGGAATGGGATTGAGATAGCTCATGTCATAGACTCCGTGGTGGGTCACTCCGTCCTCTCCGACAAGTCCGGCGCGGTCGATGCAGAGCACCACGGGCAGCGACGCTATCGCCACATCATGGATTATCTGGTCGTAGGCACGCTGAAGAAACGACGAGTATATCGCCACAAACGGACGCAAGCCCGATTTGGCGAGACCGCCGGCAAACGTCACGGCATGCCCCTCCGATATCCCCACGTCAAACGTGCGCTGCGGATAGACAGCCTGAAGCTCGCTTATCGATGTGCCCGACGGCATGGCGGCGGTGATGCCCACTACCCAGCTGTCGGCCTCGGCAAGCTCAACCAGTGTCTTTCCGAACACATCCTGATATTTAGGCGGACGCGGTCCCTTGCTTCTGAGCAGCTCTCCGGTCATCGGGTTGAAGCGGCCGGGAGCATGCCACACGGCGGGGTCGGCTTCTGCCGGGGCGTAGCCTTTTCCCTTGACCGTGCGCAGATGCAGCAGCTTGGGTCCCTTTATATTCTTGATGTCGTTGAGCACCCGCACTATGCGGCGTATGTCATGACCGTCAAACGGGCCGAAATAACGTATGTTGAGCCCTTCGAATATATTTTGCTGCTTGGTTATGAGCGACTTCAGCGAATTATTGAAGCGAAGTATCGAACCGCGGCGGCGCTCGCTCACCAGACGCATCTTGCGCAGGGCGTGATACACCTTGTAACGGAACGCGTTGTAGGCAGGCGACGTGGTGAGATGTGCCAGATATGAATTGAGCGAACCGACATTGCGGTCGATTGACATATCGTTGTCATTGAGTATGATAAGGAGGTCGTTGGGCGTATTTGCGGCATTGTTGAGCCCCTCGAAGGCGAGTCCACCCGAAATGGAGGCGTCGCCGATTACGGCCACCACCTTGCGCAACGGTTCGTCATGCTTGAGCTCCGAGGCCACCGCCATGCCGAGCGCCGCGGATATTGAGTTGGAGGCGTGTCCGGCCACAAAGGTGTCATACGGACTCTCGGCCGGATTTGGAAATCCGCTCAGGCCGTCGAGACGGCGGTTTTCGGCAAAACGTTCGCGTCGGCCTGTCAATATCTTGTGGGCGTAGGCCTGATGCCCCACATCCCACACGATGCGGTCGTAGGGGGTGTCAAACACATAATGGAGCGCCACAGTCAGCTCCACCGAGCCCATTGACGACGCGAAGTGCCCGGGATTGCCTGCCAGATTATGGATAAGGAAATGGCGGAGCTCACCGCACAGCTGTGGCAGCTCGTCAAGCGACAGACGCCGCAGATCGTCCGGCAAAACGATTTTGTCGAGCAACGGCGTAGGTGTATCCTCCGGGGCCGCGTAGGGCGCCTTTGTGTCATTTACCTTTTTTTTGACCATTGTCTGCGTTTTTGAAATATTTCTTATAAAGAGGGACGATTATTATGATGCCTGACGCCACTATCGGGAAAAGCGTTCGAAGGTTGATTTCCGTTCCGGTACGCACCAGACGGTCAACATACCAGATGCATATTATGACCCATAGCGCAGCAATGCACAGCAATCGAAATATTGTCGCACCTTTCATTATCATTCATTTTAGGCAGGTCAGGCATATCGCCGGCTTCTGCTCGGCTGACACCGCCGACCCGCGGATTTAAAGCTTTAACGAAACACAAAGATAGTGAATAAAAACAGGCAATGCAATAATTATTTTTACACAACAATAAAAAACACAACAATCTATGACAACCGCAATTCGCAGAAATGCCGTCGCCCGACAATCAGACAACTCTGTCAATCAACGTTCTATCAGACATTCATTCTCAAAATTCATGCAATCTGTTATAGCCCGCAAACTACAGCTCGGCAAAATCGGCACGGCACACAACTACCGCTCCACACTCAACAGTTTCCTTCGTTTCACCTCGCTTGACAACATCAGATTTTCGCTGCTCACCCCTGACTTGATTGAAGAATACGAGACATGGCTCATTGCCACACGCGTAAAATCAAACTCCATATCATTCTACATGCGCAACCTGCGCGCCACCTACAACCATGCCGTCGAACTCGGCATCACAACCGACCGCCGACCGTTTCACAAAGCCTACACCCGCATCGAGAAAACAGCCAAACGAGCCATCTCTCTGGCCGAAATAAAACGCATCAAGGCTCTCGACCTTGCCGCTCTGCCCGCACTCGACCTTTCACGCGACATATTCCTGTTTCTCTTCTACTGCCGGGGCATGAGTTTCATCGACGCCGCATATCTGACTCATTCCGTCATCGTGGGCGACGAAACAGTCTACTGCCGCCACAAGACGGGACAGGAAATCAGCATCGGACTTAATCCGCACATACGCCGGATTCTCGACAAGTGGCACCGCCGTTCAGCCTCCGCTCACCATCTGCGCCCTATACTGTCGGGCCACGGCGACAGCAGCATCGCCCGCAATGAATATGAAACAGCCCTGCGGCGCACCAACAAATCGCTCAAACAGATAGCCTCGATGGCCCATATCCGCACTCCGCTCACCACCTACGTAAGCCGCCACGCCTGGGCATCGATAGCTAAATCAAAAGGAATACCCACCGCCACAATTTCCGACGCACTCGGCCACGACTCAGAAATGACGACACAAATCTACCTCGCAAGCCTCTCCACCAAGGCGATTGACCGTGCCAACTCACTGATACTTCGCGACCTGTAACCCACCTTACGGTCAACAACATAAAATAAGTTTTAGAAACTGTTTAAAATTCATATCACTTTGCTTTTGAGAATCTTGTCGGTGTCTTTTTGTTTATTCTTCGGTCACGTTGCTACGGCTACGCTCCCTCATCACAAACAAAAATCAATCCGACAATCCTTCTCAAAATCCGTATCATATAAATTTAAACAGTTTCTTACAAAGTGTCTGGATTTTGATTTTCACGGATAGGTATAAAAAAGAAATGATTGTCTCTCGACAATCAATCTTTTGTTAACCTTAAATCTAATACCATGAAAAACACAATGCAAAGGTAATGCTTTTTCGCATCGCCGCAAAACATTCAGCACAAAAATAGCCGACTTTTAACATCTTTTATTGACACCTTGCTGTTATCCGCAAGATATCAGCTGATTTTTGTCATTTTAAACCACAAGACGTAGCAATTTGCCACAATAGGCACCACAATTTCCCATACAGCCGGCTACCTCGCGCAAAGCCCCGTTAACACTCATTTACAAATTTACATATCACTTGAATATCAGACCATTGCAACAAAAAAAACTGAAGCGCGGAGGATATAAACAAATCTTTCGCGCTTCAGCTGTGTATTGTCGACGGGCGTCAGCCTCCGAAATTGTCGTAATGAATGCTTTCCGGATCAACGCCGAGCGAATCGAGCATCTTGTTGACAGCCGCACTCATCGGGCCGGGGCCGCACATATAATATTCGATATCTTCAGGGTTGGGATGATTTTTGAGATAGGTGTCATAAATCACCTGATGCACGAAGCCGGGGGTGTATTTCACACCGGCCGCGTCAGCCGCCGGGTCGGGACGGTCAAGCGCAAGGTGGAACTTGAAATTGGGAAATTCCTTTTCAAGCTGCAGAAAATCGTCGAGATAGAACACCTCGTTGAGTGCACGCGCCCCATAGAAGTAATTCATTACGCGGTCAGTGGTGTGGAGCGTCTTTGTCATGTGCATGATCTGGGCGCGCAGAGGAGCCATGCCGGCACCGCCGCCTATCCACATCATCTCGGCCTGCGAGTCGAAGATTGGATGGAAATCGCCGTAGGGTCCCGACATCACCACCTTGTCGCCGGGTTTGAGCGTGAATATATAGCTTGACGCTATGCCGGGCATCACGTCCATAAATCCGACTTCGGGTTTTGGTTTGAACGGAGGCGTGGCGATGCGCACGGTGAGCATTATGCGGTCGCCCTCCGCGGGATAGTTTGCCATCGAATAGGCGCGCACTGTTGTCTCGGTGTTGACGCACTTCAGGCCGAAAAGGCCGAATTTCTCCCATGCCGGCAGATATTCGTCGCCGATGAGACTCTTGTCGATATCCTTGTCATAGTCCATCGAATATGGCGGTATCTTGATCTGCGCGTACGACCCGGGGATGAAGTTCATGTGTTCGCCGGGAGGAAGCGCCACGATAAATTCTTTGATGAATGTGGCGACATTCTTGTTGGATATGACTTCGCATTCCCACTCCTTGACATCAAGCGCCGACTCGGGCACGAGTATTTTCATATCCTCCTTCACCTTGACCTGACATGCCAGACGCCAGTCTTCTTTCATCTCCTTGCGCGAGAAATGCACCGCTTCGGTGGGCAATATCTGTCCGCCGCCCTCGGTGACTCTCACGCGGCACTGTCCGCAGCTGCCTTTGCCTCCGCAGGCCGACGACAGGAATATGTTCCGGTCGGCGAGTGTCGACAGAAGCGATTTTCCGGCAGGCACGCTCACACTGTCGCTGTCGTTGATGTTGATGGTCACATCGCCGCTCTTGACAAGGTATTTCTTCGCCACAAGCAGAATGATAACGAGCAGAAGCGTTATCCCCAGGAAAATGCCGACCGTGGCTATCAGTGTCGGCATCATTGATGATTGTTCGAGTAATATCATGACCGCTTATCAGATTTTAATACCGAGGAAACTCATGAACGCTATGCCCATAAGACCGGTGATGATGAAAGTGATGCCCACTCCGCGCAACGGACGGGGTATGTTGGAGTAAGTGGCGAGACGTTCGCGGATGGCTGCCACCGCCGAGATTGCGAGAAGCCAGCCGATGCCCCATCCGCCGCCCGCACAGATTGCAGTGCCGACATTGGGAAAATCGCGCTGCTGCATGAAGAGCGAGCCGCCGAGTATCGCGCAGTTAACCGCGATAAGGGGCAGGAATATGCCGAGCTGCGCATAGAGCGCGGGACTATATTTCTCGACAACCATCTCCACAAGCTGCGTCATTGAGGCTATCACGGCGATAAACATGATGAGCGAGAGGAAACTCAGATCGACACCGGCATATTCCGGGCCAAGCCATGCCAATGCCCCGGCTTTTAGCACGTAGGTGTTGAGCAGATAGTTGATAGGAAGCGTTATAGCGAGCATGAATGTCACGGCCACGCCAAGTCCGAACGCCGTCTTTACATTCTTTGATACCGCCAGAAAGGAGCACATGCCCAGAAAGTAGGCGAATATCATGTTGTCGACAAATATCGACCGTATAAAGATATTGAAATTTTCCATCGTTGTCTCTCTTTTTATTCCTGAATATCTTTATTGATTGAACGGTGTATCCAGATGATGCAGCCCACGATGATAAGCGCCATCGGGGGGAGTATCATAAGACCGTTGTCCTCATATCCCGCGGCGTAAAATGACTTCGGCACCACCTGCATGCCGAAAAGCGTGCCCGAACCGAGCAACTCGCGGAAAAACGCCACTATGACAAGGATTATCGTATAACCGACTCCGTTGCCCACTCCGTCGAGAAACGACGGCCACGGACTGTTGGCCATTGCGAATGCCTCGAGACGTCCCATCAATATACAGTTGGTGATGATAAGTCCGATAAACACCGACAGCTGTATCGCCACATCATAGGCAAAAGCGAGCAGCAGCTGATTGACAATGATGACAAGTCCGGCCACCACCACAAGCTGCACTATGATGCGTATATTAGTCGGTATAGTGTTGCGCAGCAGCGATATGATGACATTGGAGAATGCAAGCACCGCTATCACCGACATGCCCATCACAATCGCCGGCTCAAGTTTCACTGTAACAGCCAGGATGGAACATATACCGAGTATCTGCACCACCACCGGGTTGTCTTTTGAAAACGGGTTGAAAAACACCGCTTTGTTCTTTATTTTTTCAGCCATAGCTTAATATCTTATCTCATTTTATTTATACAGACGGCTCTTATTTGTTCAGACGGCTCTGCAGAAAAGCGTCGTAGAGTCTGAGGCAGTTGTCGAGCATCGCGCCCACACCCTTGCTGGTGATGGTGCCGCCCGATATGCCGTCGACATAGTCACTGCCGTCGGTCGGACGCTGTCCGGCCTTCACTACTGTCACAGGCAGAAAACGTCCGTTCTTGAAAAACTCTTTCCCGATAAACTCCTTCTGAAACTTCGGATTGGCGATTTCGGCGCCCAGTCCGGGAGTTTCTGACGCATGCGAGAAATACGCGCCATAGACAGTCGAACCGTCGGCATCAAGCGCTACATAGCCCCAGATCTGTCCCCACAGACCGTTGCCTGACACCGGAATGATATATTCGAGCCTGTCGTCGGCAAGGGTGCACACATACACCGGAAGCTCGCGCTCCGAATCGGCCAGCTTGGCCTGCGCGGCAACATCGATATTGAATATCTCCATATCGTCGGAACCGCCCGTCTTGACGACATTTCCTTCGGTATCAACCACGAGCATGGCCGTGATATGCTTATTGAACTTATCCTTGACATCCTTGGCGTCGCACTCGATGCGCACCGAGGCGAGTATCTGTTTCATTTTGTCGGCGTTGGCGTTGGCTATCTGACGGTCGCGCAGCGACATCGACGTGAATGCCAGCGCCGCGCCCACTACCACCACCAGCACGATGATGTAGACTACGGTATAGGTATTGCTTTGCTTATTCATTGTCGGTGATTTTAATTTTCATTCGACGTTCGCGGCGGCGCACGTTGCTCTGCACGACACACCAGTCGATGAGCGGCGCGAAAGCGTTCATCAGCAGCACGGCGAGCATCGCGCCCTCGGGATATCCGTTATTATAAACACGTATGATGATGGCGATTGCGCCTATCAGAAATCCGTAGATATATTTGCCGACATTGGTGCGGCAGGCGGTCACCGGGTCGGTGGCCATGAACACAGCGGCAAAGGCGAAACCGCCCAGACAGAGCTGGTCGGCCACTGAAAGCATCGACGCCGGATACAACGGAGTGCTGCACACATTGGCTATCAGCGACATCACCGCGCCGCCGGCAAACACCGACACTATTATGCGCCACGAAGCTATTCCGGCAAAGAGAAGTATCGCCGCTCCGATAAGTATGCAGAGCGTTGAAGTCTCGCCGAAGGAGCCCGGTATCAGACCGAAGAACATGTCGGCGGTCGTGACTGGGTCAGAGCCTACGGTAGAGGTGACTGTGACACTCTGTTCGCCCGCCTGCAGCGCGACCTGACCGAGCGGAGTGGCTCCGGTAAATGTATCGACCACAGTGCCCTCTCCAAGTCCGGCTATCGCGTCGGTATCGACAAACACCTTGTCGCCGCTCATCTGACCCGGATAGGCAAAAAACAGAAATGCTCTCGTCACGAGCGCCACATTGAAGATATTGTAGCCCGTGCCGCCGAACACCTCCTTGACAAATATCACCGAGAAGGCCGTAGCCACGGCAATCATCCACAGCGGAGTGTCAATCGGACATATCAGCGGTATGAGGATACCGGTCACGAGAAAACCTTCCTGAATCTCCTCGCGGCGCCACTGGGCCACCGCAAACTCTATGCCGAGACCGACAACGTATGACACCACCAGCTTTGGCAGCACAGCAAGAAATCCGTAGAGCATCAGTGACACGAACGGTTTCTCCACCGCACCGATAGCTACCCAGTGCTGATAGCCGGCGTTATACATGCCGAACAGCAGACAGGGCACCAGCGCCATCACGACAATTATCATTGTGCGCTTTGAGTCCATACTGTCATGGATATGCGCTCCCGACGTCGAGGTCGACCGGGGAGTGAACAGAAATGTCTCAAAGCCATCATAAACGGAGTGGAACGCATGCAAGCGTCCTCCCTCCTGAAAATGCGGCTTGACTTTGTCAAGCATCTTTCTTAATGCTTTCATCTATAATGCAGTAGCGTTTGCTAAAATATTAATTCAAAATTTCATGCCGAAGCTGCTATTCGAGCTCCTTGCGCAGATAGTCGAGCCCCTCGCGCACTATCTTCTGCGCCTCTGTCTTTGAGGTGTCGGCATACTCGCCGAGCGCGAAATCTTCGGGAGCCACTTCGTAGATGCCGAGCTTCTCCATCTTCTCGATGTCGCGGCCTATGATGGCTTTAAGCAGATATTCGGCCATGATGTCCATAGGCATATAGCGGTCATATTCGCCCGACATTATGAGCGCCCTGCGGCCGCCGAGCAGACGTGCGTCGGGTCGGAACACCCGGCCGAGGAATTTGCCCGGAAAAGTGCGGCTCTGGCTCATCTTGCGGGGCGACAGCGAAGCCCACCCCATGAATTCATAAACATCGTCACCTTCCGGTATAACGGTAATCTGACGGTAGGGATAACGCAGGTAGCCGTCTGCGCCGACCGTGACTCCGGTGAGCACATTGCCCGAGATGATGCGCTGATGGTGAGTCGCCGGCACAAGCTGTCCGTCGGTAAGCGACGCTATGGCAGCGCCGATGACCGTGCGCATCACCTTCGGAGTCTTGACTTCCGAACCGGTCAGCGCCACATAATCGGTGAAATCGACCGAACCGGTCAGCAGCAGCCGTCCGATGCGCCACAATGTGGCAAGGTCGAGTGTCCATACCGTCTCCCCCTTGTTGACAGGAGAGATATTGGCAATCAGCACTCCGGCATTGCCCGACGGGTGCGGACCCTCCACATCGACCATCTCGGCTCCGGAGATATCGGCCAAAAGACCGTCGGCGCGGCGTCCGACATATATCTTGCCGCGGGTCATTTTCGACAGCAGTGCCACAGCCGCCTCGAGAGTCGCTTTGTCGCTATAATATGCCGCCGGGCTGACTGACAGAGGCGCCGAGTCAATCGCGGTGACAAATATGTCGCGCGGCACTGCATCGGGATTTGGCACGATATCATACGGACGCTGGCGCATCATCGCCCACAGTCCGGAGTTTTTGAGCAGATTGCGGGCTTCAGCCTCGTCTTTGACCGAAACGGCATGCGTCAGGCGGTCGTTGCCGCCGTCTGGCTTCACTACCACGCGGAGTATCTTGCGGCGCTCGCCGCGCACGATAGCTTCCACCGTGCCCGTCACGGGCGATACGAGTTTCAGCGCCTCGTCGCGCTTGTCATAAAGCAATGGCGCACCGGCACTTACCTTGTCACCCTCCTTCACTGCCGGTTTGGCGACAAATCCGATAAAATCGTCGGGAATTATGGCGTATGACGCCGATTGGGGCGCATCGACGGCTGCGAGGTCATCGACCCCTCCGGCCATCTTTATGTCAAGCCCTTTGCGTATTTTTAATTTCCGGCTCATATTTAATTATATCAGCTATGATTATTGTTTCAGTTCAAGCGATTTCCACGCAGTCGGCCACAATTTTTCTATAATAACACAAAGCTGAGGCAATTACACCGGAGCAACACGGATTTACACTACCGTAAATAAGGTATATGGATTTATCATGGCTGGCGCAGTCACGCCAAAATTTCTGCAAATTTAATTTTTAATTTCTGAGTATTTTAAATTATTACATGTTTTTTTTTAAAAAATTATTCAATTCGGGCATCTCACTCATATGTCATGTTAAAATTTAACAACCATTAAAACCTGACAGCATCATTGCGGGCATCGGCATACTTACACATTCAAACAACAAAACACAGCCCGTTTTTGATTATAAACAGTAGAAAAAGGCTGCAATATTCTTACGATAACTTAAAAAACGTTACGCCGTGACAAAATATGCCAAAATAAAGAAATTGAGGCTTAAAAATTTTGATAGTTAAAAAATAAAGGATACATTTGCAGTTAGAAGTCACGCAGACCATTGTAAAATGCAAGCGGATGACCTCCAAGTAAACCAAGAATTATGCTATATATCAACCGGCATTTCCAAACGCGCCACCGACGCGGGCACAGCATAAACCCTAAGCCATGAATACGGACCTAAGCCTGAAAAATAGCGTTGACTTTACTTGCCTGATCATAGAAAAATAAAGAACAAACTTATTTTAAGAAAATCAAAAAAAACAATCATTATTAATTAACCATTAATTTAAGTATTTATCTTTTATGGAAGCTCAAAAGCCCAATTCTCCCCAGCCGCGTCCCGCCGACAAGGCTAAAGGTCAAGCGCAAAAAAGCAAAGTACGTGGTATCAAGAACGCATTCTTGGTGATCATCGCCTGCTTTATCGTAGCCGTTTGCTTGTTCTTGTTCGTATTCGGTAGCTCAAGCCACTTCGGCAAAGTCCAGCTCCAGAACGAAGCCGGAATTCCCCTTTATGAGGCCAAAGCCGGCGGCACAACAGAAAAAGTTGACGCAGCTGCTGTCTACACAAAAGAAGAAGCCAAAGCACTTGAAGACGAAACCCTCGAAGGCGCACCCAAAGTAGCATACTACAGCGGTTCAATGGCATTCGCACCCGAATACGTTTCAAAGAACGCTCACCCCGAAGATCTCGTAGGTACAGTGTTCAAAGGCGGTATCATCGTGCCTATCCTTCAGACACTCCTCCTCACCGTACTCGTACTCTCTGTAGAGCGTGCAATCGCCCTCAAGAGCGCCAAGGGTACAGGCTCAATCTCTAAGTTCGTATCTGACGTCAAGAAATGTCTTGCACGCAACGACATCGACGGCGCTCAGGCTCTCTGCAAGAAGCAGAAAGGCTCTGTTGCAGCTGTTGTTTCAGCAGCCCTCAACCGCTACAAAGAGATGGATGCCAACACCGTTCTGACCAAAGAGCAGAAAGTAGCTACCCTCCAGAAAGAAGTTGAGGAAGCTATGGCAGTCGAGATGCCCTCGCTCCAGCAGAACCTCCCCATCGTGGCTACCCTCACCACCCTCGGTACTCTCGTCGGTCTTCTCGGTACTGTGATCGGTATGATCAAGTCATTCCAGGCTCTTTCTGCATCTGGTGCTCCCGACTCAACCGAACTTTCTACCGGTATCTCTGAGGCACTTATCAACACCGCCTTCGGTATCGCAACCGGTGCATTCGCTGTAATCTCTTACAACTTCTACACCAACAAAATCGACAACCTGACTTACGCAATCGACGAAATCGGTTTCTCTATCGTTCAATCGTTTGCCGCAACTCACTAATCCTACCTTCATTTTACAATAGTATTAATAACGAAAACATCTAAGTAAAATATGGGAAAGATTAAAGTAAAAAGGAAGAGCACCCTCATCGACATGACCGCGATGAGTGACGTGACCGTACTTTTGCTTACCTTCTTCATGTTGACTTCGACGTTCCTTCAGAAAGAGCCGACCCAGGTAGTGACACCCCCGTCGGTATCCACTCAGAAAATCCAGATGTCGAACGTAGCCCAAGTGCTCGTCGCCACCAGTGAGGATGACAAGGATACCCCCAAGGTGTATCTCTCTGTGACAGGTGAAGCCAACCCCGACATCCCCGAGGACAATCCCGGAGCATGGGGTTCGGAAAACCTGCGCAAGGAAATCCTGAAAAATGCGATTGCTCTTTACAAGGAAGCGGGCGGTAAAGATCCCGGCATCACAAACGAAGATATCGAGAAATTTGCCAAGGTAGGCACATTCGGTGTGCCCATCCTCAAAATGCACGAATTCTTCAGCCTGGATCAGACGAAGCAAGATGAATGGTTGAGCGACCTCGACAGAGCCGACTCCGGAATTCCTTTGATCAACTATCTGGCGACCAAGGAGCTTGACGCAAACGGCAACCCTGTCAAGACCAACGAATTCCAGATCTGGATGAGAGCGATATTCAACGCTACCCCCTACGACGAAGCATTGCAGACTCTTAACTTCAAGATGCGCAAGACCGGCGAAGGCATAGCAGTGAAAGCAGACAGAGGCACTTCATTCAACACTGTCAACAAAGTGCTTGAAAACCTCCGTACCATCAAAATGAACAAATTCACCGTCATGACGGCGTTGAAATCTGAAAACGAATAATCATTATGGCACAGATAGAACAATCAGACGGCGGCAAAAAGAAAAAAGGCGCCCAGAAGAAGATGCATATCCATGTCGACTTCACCCCGATGGTGGATATGAACATGCTCCTTATCACGTTCTTCATGCTTTGTACCACGATGATTAAATCGCAGACACTTAGCATCGCCCTCCCCGCGCCTCCCGATCCCAATCAGGAGCGCACGCAGGACAACTCCGAAACCGTAGCCGAAACCAAAGCCATCACTTTGATTATCGACTCCGAACGTGATAAAGACGGCAACATTGTGACCGATGCCGACGGCAATCCCAACGATGTGGTTTACTACTACTTCGGCTTCGAACCGACTATAGACGAAAACAAAAACGTCATTTTCGGTGGAGAAGGTTACAAAGTAGACAATACTGTCAAAGCAGAGAAATTTGTCGGAAACGACGGCAGCGCCACACAAGGCATACGCCGCGTGCTCCACGACAGAAACGCCCAGGTGCTAGAAAAGCTCGAAAGCTACAAGGATCAGTGGCGTCGCGGCAAGATTACAGAGGAGGAATTCCAGAATATCGCCCGCGAAGTCCGCAACGACAGTACGTTCACAACCCGTCCGCAGGTTACCGTAAAGGCAACACCCCAGGCCTCATGGCAGAGTGTGATATCAGCCCTCGACGAAATGCAGATCAACCAGATCTCTCAATATCGTATCGGCACTTACACACCCACCGACTCTCTGTTGATAGTAGATTACAAACGTCGTAATTCTGCCGAATAAGATGCAAGATTTATTAACTTTTAAAATTGTAAGAACATGGCAAAAGATGTAGATCTTTCATCGAAAGAATGGACCGACCTTATATTCGAAGGTAAAAATAAAGAATTCGGAGCCTACGCCCTCCGTCAGGCCAGCGACCGTCGCCACAATCTCGCTGTGCTCTATGTAATCGCCGGCCTCGCGCTCGTGCTCATCTTAGCGTGGCTCTATGGCATGTATCGTGCCGAAAAGGAGCGCGCCGAGAAGGAACGTGTAGCCGAACTTCTGGCAAACATCGAGCAGGAGCAGTTTGACGAACTTACGGTTGAACTCGATCTCCCCGAGGAGAACCAGATGGAGCAGGAAGAGGAAATTCCCGAACCTGAAGTTGAAGAAGCTCTCGCTGAAGATATCCTCAACACCGAGAAGTTCACCGAATTCCTCGTTCAGAAAGACGAAGATGTAAAAGAAGAAGTAAAATCAGCCGATGATGTCAAGGATACCTCAACAGCACTCGGTTCGACCGACTTCGACCAGGGTACCGACGACCTCAACATCGTTCGCGAACACAAGAACGAAGTCATCGTCGAAGAGAAAAAACCCGAACCTGTAGAGGATAAGGTATTTACCTCTGTAGAGCAGATGCCCCAGTTCCCCGGCGGTGATGTCGCACTTCTCAAATACATCAGCGACCACATCAAGTATCCTACCATCGCAATGGAAAACAACGTACAGGGCAAGGTAGTCGTGCAGTTTGTGGTAACCCGCGACGGTTCGATCGGCGAAGTCAAAGTGGCTCGCGGAAAAGACCCCGACCTTGACAAAGAAGCAGTACGTGTAGTCAAGACCTTGCCGAAGTTTATCCCCGGCAAGATGAACGGCCAGGCCGTCAACGTATGGTACACCCTCCCCATCAACTTCAAGCTTCAGGGCGTCTGATAACCGAAACATACGCTTGCCCCGCGCGAGCATTCCTATAACAGGCGAAGCCGCTGTCCGAGCAAAAGGACAGCGGCTTCGCTGCTTTAACCACAATACCTCAAGAAATAGTGACGCACGGCTCGTGCGTCACTACAATATGAAGTGCTGCCACACCCTCAAGACAAATCCGGGAATTATTATATTGTCATGTACTGCTAATTCAGCTTGAGCTGAAGATGTGACACAAACAGGATTACAGAAATTGGTAATATTGTTTTTATTTTGTAAATTTGAAAAATGATTGACGGGAATGAACATTTCAGGGCATTTCCGCCTTTAAATTTCAAATACCGGATGGAAACGGCCGCATTCAATTTCAGTTGCATCGGCGGCGCTGTCTGCCCGGATTTTCTTTGACAACAGATTACTCCCCTACTAATACTAACGTTTCAACCGATATGAGTTCATTTATAATCGAGGGAGGGCGAAAACTCTCCGGAACAATCGAACCACAGGGCGCCAAAAATGAAGCCCTTCAGGTAATCAGTGCCTGTCTGCTTACCACCGATGAAGTGACGATAGAAAACATACCCGACATCATCGATGTGCGCAACCTGATCGGACTCCTTGAAGCGATGGGAGTCGACGTGACCCGCAACTCAAAACACTGCTATACATTCCGCGCCGCTAACATCGACGCCGACTATGTAAACTCACTTGATTTCATACAGCGCTCATCGAAACTCCGCGGCTCGGTGCTTCTCATCGGTCCGCTGCTGGCACGCCTCGGCCGCGCCTACTTCCCGAAACCGGGGGGCGACCAGATCGGACGTCGCAAGGTCGACACCCACATACAGGGACTGATGGCGCTCGGCGCCACCGCCGAATATGACCCTGAAATGGCATCATTCCGCCTCGAAGCTCCCGCGGGAGGACTCAAAGGGTCATACATGCTGCTTGACGAGGCATCGGTCACCGGCACCGCCAACATCATCATGGCAGCCACTCTGGCCAATGGCGAGACCACAATCTATAACGCCGCCTGCGAGCCCTATCTGCAACAGCTGTGCCGCATGCTCACTGCAATGGGTGTGGAGATACGCGGCATCGGCTCAAATCTTGTGACCGTAACCGGCACTTGCAGCATACGCGGCACTCGCCACCGCATACTTCCAGACATGATTGAAGTCGGCTCGTTTATCGGACTGACCGCGATGACCCAATCGTCAATCACCATACGCAACGTGTCAATCGACAATCTCGGCATCATTCCGCAGAGTTTCCGCCGTCTGGGCATCGACGTGCAGCAACAGGGCGACGACCTTTTCATACCCGAACAAGATGTCTACGAGATCGAGACGGGTCTTGACGGCTCGATACCGACCATAGCCGACGCTCCGTGGCCCGGACTTACGCCCGACCTTCTCAGCGTAATCCTCGTGGCGGTTACACAATGCAAGGGAAGCGTGCTGATACACCAGAAAATGTTTGAGAGCCGACTGTTTTTCGTCGACCGGCTGATCGACATGGGTGCACAGATTATCCTCTGCGATCCCCACCGCGCCGTGGTGATAGGCCTCGACCACCGCTATCCGCTGCGCGCCCACCGCATGTCATCGCCCGACATACGCGCCGGCATCGCTCTGCTGATAGCCGCTCTATCGGCCAAAGGCACATCGGTGATAGGAAACATTGAGCAGATACAGCGCGGATATGAGGATATCGACCTGCGCCTCAATGCTCTCGGAGCATCGATCGCTCGTCAGTAGACATATCATAGAGAGTTCAGCTGACGAATGCCCAGGTCGATTACAGGCACTCCGGCTGCCTCGAGTTCCATCTTATAGCGTTTGCGACGCCTTGAATTTATCTCTGTCGACAACACCACGGTGTCGGCGCCGGACCGACGGGCCAATTCAACCGGGTCACCATACCATTTCGCCGTCACCAGGCAGTAGTCAGTTTTTGTCATTGCGTTACGCGAGCCTGCGGAACCTTCATCGGCCGCATGCGCCACGAGCATGACCCTGCGGCCGAAGCGAAGCGTGCCGTCAGCTGTCATCAGTTGGCTGTCAAGCGGCTGTATGTCGACAAAACGGATGCCGCGCGTGGCGATATAGTCGCGGTAGCGTTCGCACCACTTCACAGAGTCGTAGCGATGATTATGGCGCGGCGACGTTGTCAGCACACGCAGAGTGTCACCCCTGTGAAAAGCTATAGATGTCGCATCTGTCGAGCGAAGCATATACGCCTCGCCGTCGGCATGCCGCACTTCCGTAGCCGAGGCAGCTCCAAAGGTAAAGAGCAGCGTGGCAACGGCAAGCACGGCATAGCTTCTATGCCGCTGATAAAGATACGCGGCGAAAAACGCCAATGCAAGATACATCGGAACCACAAGCCACGCATCGATATAGATATTGTCGACAGTAGCGCCTGGCAGATGCGCCACGGCAGATGCCACGGCATCAAACAGCGAATACACACCGTCGAGCATCGCGACAATCCATGCCGGCTCTGCTCCTGCAACAAGTAGAAATGAGGTGAAAACCAGTCCGCCGGCTATCATGACAGGCATCACCGCCACAGCAGCCATATTGGCGATAAAGAAGTAGACCGGCACACTGTGAAAATGGAGCGCCATAAGCGGAAAAGTGCCCGCAGTGGCAGCGAGAGTTGCTGCAGCGGCAACCCATACCCTATAGCCGCGCACTCGGTGTAACGACACCGGAGCAAGACGCGGCGTCAGCAATATTATTGACAGTGTGGCTGCAAACGACAGCTGAAATCCGGCCTGCATGAGCGACATCGGGGAGAACACCAGAATGACCGCAGCCGCCAGACACAGAGCGTTGAGCGACGAACGCGGCCTGTCGAGAACAAGTGACAGCAACACGGCAGTTGCCATGATGACAGCACGGCACACCGAGGGTGACATCCCCGTGAACAGCGCATAGCCCCACAACACGGCAATCGTCAGCCACCACCGCGCCCTGCGGTGCCCGGCCATGACGAGAGGAAACAGCAGCAATGACACCGTGGCCGCAATGACCGCCACATGCGCGCCGCTAAGCGCAAGGATGTGCGCCACACCCGCGGCGGCATATTTCCGACGGCATTCATCGGAGACCGCACTGCTGTCGCCGGTCAGGACAGCGGCTATAAATATCGCCGTGCGCTCGTCGAGAGCCGACGACAGCAGCGCGTCGGCCACCCTTGCGCGCCACCGTTTCATCGCAAGCAACAGATTGCCGCTCATCCCCTTCACCTCAAGGCTTCCCACGGGCGCATAGCACAGCAACGACACGCCCTGATTGTAATAGTATTCCGACAGATTATCCTCAAGCGGGATATCGGTGTCGCGCCGCGGCAGGGAGTATGTGCCGGAAAATGATATGATATCACCCGGTGCAAGCACCGGGTCAAATGACGGATAGGTGAACTGCACCCTGCAAGCCCTGACGCAGGCATCGCCGACATCGACCGTTACCCACTGATGTTCAGATAATTGCACTACATCCGTAACGACACCTCCGAGCACAGTATCGCGTCCCGGGGCCCCGTCGAGACTCACAGGCACGGATATCGCGACTGCTGCCACCCCAAGCGCCGCCGACAACAGGATTTCAACGAGAACCGACCGTCTGAGCAGCACTCCGACAAAGGCCGAAGCCACAGCTACACCCGCCATAAGCCACGGCCCGACCGGAAGAAAACGGGCACACAAAACCCCTGCCACGATGCCCGAAAGCACCGGCAGCAGGGGGATGTAAGACAATGGCGGACGTGTCAGACGCATGGCGGCCGGGTTATACCGTCATCTTCACGACAAAGAAGCTGACCGCCCCGATAATGACCCACAGGAGCACGGCAAGCAGCAGCGGGCGCACCCCCACTCTTCTGACTGTGGAGAGCGACAGGCTTGCACCGATGAAAAACAGCGTCACCACAAGCAGTTTTTTAGCTACATAGACAATGCCGCCGGTAAGTTCTGATGGCAGTCCGAGATATGTATTGACAATCATCGCCAGCACAAACAGCAGTATGAACCAGGGGATGGATACCTTTGCAGAATTCTTGTCGCGGAAAAGAAACATCGTGACAAACGCCAGAGGAATGATCCACAAGGCTCGCGTGCATTTTATCACCGTGGCAATCTCGCAGGCCTGCTGACTGAACGCATCGCCCGCTCCCACCACCGACGATGTGTCGTGAATGGCTATCGCGGCCCATGTGCCGAACTGCTGGTCGGTCATGCCGAAATAATGTCCCATCGGCGGGAATATGAACAAAGCGATCGCATTAAGTATGAAAATGACACCGAGCGACACCGCCATCTCCTCGTCATTTGCGCGGAGCACCGGCCCGACAGCCGCGATGGCGCTGCCTCCGCATATCGCCGTGCCGGCCGAGATAAGATAACTCGTCTTGCGGTTGAGATGCAGCCAATAGCCGATAAGCACGCCGAAGGCCATGACGCCTATTACAGACACTATGGTGAACATCATGCCCTGGCCGCCCGATTTGAGCGCCTCGGTGACACTCATGCCGAAACCGAGCCCCACGACAGAGGCCTGCAACAGATATTTCGAGCCTTTCTTATTGAATTTCGGGAAAGGCATCGGAAAGACAAATGCGAAAATCAGACCTACGAACAAAGCCACGGGAGCTGTTGCAGCCGGCAGTCCGAAGAGGTCGAACGGGAACAGCAGCAGCACTACAACAGCCGCATAGACCCATTTGGCAAGCACTTCCTTCATCGACGGGAGCGCTGCCTCCATGATACCGTTACTCATAAATGTAAAGTTGAAACTGTAGGATATGTTTTTATAACGTGATTATTCATTCCATATATTCCACGCTGCAAAAGCCTGAAGCAGAAGCATTTCAAGTCCGTTTTTGGTTTCAGCGCCATGCTCGGCCGCCTTGCGCATGAACATCGTGACGTCAGGATTATACAGCAAGTCATAGCAGAGATGCTCAGGGGTAAGGCAGTCGTATGGGATGTCGGGACACTCGTCGACATGCGGATACATGCCGAGCGGAGTGGTGTTGACTATAATAAGGTTATCTGCCATGATTTCGGGCGTCAGGTCATCGTAGGTGATGACACCTTCGCGAGGAGTGCGGGATACAAGCGTCGGCTTCACTCCGAGATTTTCAAGACCGCGCACCACTGCTTTGGAGGCACCGCCCGTGCCGAGCACAAGAGCTTTGACACGTCTCTCGTTGAGCAACGGCGCAATCGAGTCTGAAAATCCGATGATGTCGGAATTATAGCCCTTGAACTTAAGGTCGCCGTTTCTGGCGCGTATGAATTTTATCACATTGACAGCGCCGATTTTTGCCGCGTCGGCATCCATCTCGTCGAGATACGGGAGCACCTGCTCTTTGTAAGGGATGGTGACGTTGAGTCCGGCAAGCGTCGGATATTCGCTTATCACCTCCATAAGGTCGCCGATGTCGGGAAGTTCGAAGTTGAGATAACGGGCATTTATTCCCTCCGCCTCAAATTTTTGATTAAAATAATTCTGTGAGAATGAATGGGTCAGAGGATATCCGATGAGACCGTAGATTTTTTCGTCGCTGAGCATAATGTCGGGGTGCTTCAATTAAGTGATTGTGCAAATATAGAAAAAAAGCCTTGTTCCGACAAATATTATCGACAGGCATTCAGGTCAATCGAAGGCACTTCTATCCATTCAGCGCACGGGAAACACTCCGCCACATACCGGCAGATATAGTTGCGCGTCTCCGGGGCAATGACCGGGTCGGTGTCGAAATGGGTGTTGTAGAGCAGATAGCGCAGATTCAGGCCACGGCGCTCTATCGCTTCGAGAGCGAGCAGCGTATGCGATATCGATCCGAGTTTGGCATTGGTGACAAGAGCCACATCCAGACGACGGTCGGCCACATAGTCGATTGTCAGATAGCGGTCGGTCAGCGGCACCATCAGTCCTCCGGCGCCTTCGACAAGCAGAGTGTCATACTTCGCCTCCAGAGCCTCGCGGGCCGCGTCAATGGCATCGATGTCGACCTCTCGGCCGTCGACTCTCGCCGCGAGATGGGGTGATGACGGATAGGTGAATATCATCGGAGCAGTCAGGGCATACTCCTCATGACATATATCGAGGTGCATGATGCTGCGGTGCAGCTCTATATCTTCCGAACGGCCTTCATTGCCTGTCTGCACAAGTTTCTGTGTCATCACCGCGCGGCCTTTGCCGGCGATGATATTGGCCAGAAATCCGGTGGCATACGATTTGCCGGCGTCAGTGTCGATGCCGGTGACAAATATTGTTTCCTTATCCATTTTTCTTTATGATTATGAACTGAGTGTTGAAAGTCAGCACCGCTTTTCCGTCGACCGTGAGCGACTGCATCAGCCTTCTGGTGTCGGCTATTGACATCGCCTTGCGCGACAGGGAGTTGACGCCTGTGGCACGCATGTGGGAGAGCGCTTCGGCAGCAGAGCCGAAGAGAAGTTCAAAGCGGCGGACAAAGGTGTCGCACTCCACTCCGTCAATCGACTCGAGCAGACCGTGAAACTGCGGATAATGCATCGCGCTACCCCTTGCGAGCGTTGAAAGCTCAGGTATCGTACCGTCGATATAACATGAGATGAAGGCGCGTCCTCCGGGAGTAAGTGCGCGCACTATCTCTCTTACGGCGCGGCGCGGCGAGTTGAACCACTGTAAGGTGGACGACGAGAATATCGTATCGACTGATGCGTCGGGCAACGCCCGCAATCCGGTTTCGGCATCACAGGACACGACATTGACCTCATTTCCATTTCGGGCACTGACAGCCACAGGCGCGAGATCCCAGAGAGTGATACGGCTGTCGGCAAACATCGGCATGTAAAGTTTTGTGAGCACTCCTACCCCGCTTCCAATCTCCAGAACGGTCTGGTTTCGGCTGATTTCAGGCATACCGTCGGCCGCCGCACCGGCAAGTATCGCCGCCACTTTGCACTGCACTTCCGCCTCCCGCTCATACGTGACAGAAGCAGAGGCAAAACGGTCGCCGACAAGCTCCTTGTCGACAAATGCCGACTGAATGAAACGGCTGAAGTCGATGGCATGGTGCGCGTCGCGCATAATTCTCACACGGCGTGATGCCGTCCGCCAGGCTGATTTCATGTTTTCAAACGGAAATATCAGGTCAGCGTCAGAGAGATAAATTTCGTCCCAGTTGGCGGTATCGATAGTTTTGTCAGCCGGAATACGCGAACGGACAGCCAGCAGCTCGTCGCGCAGTTCATCAAGCTGCCGTTGTGGCATACACGGCATCAGAGAGGCCATTGCCTCCTGCCCGCCACAAATGCGGCGGTAGAATTTCAGCAATGATTTATTGTCGGGAAGCGCTGAAGTCAGGTCATACACCCGCGGTGGTATGCCGAAATCGGCGTCAATCGGCACGAGAGTGCCGTTTACAGCAACCGTGCGCGTGAAAGGCAGGTGCGGATTATCCGAGATAAACCTGTCGGCATGCCACACTCCGAGCGACCACGCAAGCACGCATATTTCGTCATACCCGTCAAGAGTCTCCATGTCGAAGTCAAGAGTGCGGTAATCATACACGACAAGCAGGTTATAGCCGGGTTTAGACAATTGCGCGAAAACCGACGCATCCATGCCCCATCCGGCAAAAAACAAGATAAGACGGCGCCCGCGGCGTCCCTCAACTCCCTCTGTATGCTGTATAAATCTCTGCTGCATAAATAATTTTTCCGGCTCCATGCTAAGAATCACATAACATGAGAGCTTTCTCCAATGCAAATTTACGCATTTATTCACATAATATGTAAGTTGGCCGGCAAAATTAATACAATATTCGATATTCAACCGGCTTATAATAAATTCTACATAAGAAATACCACACTATTCCGTAAAAAAATTACGGAAAGATAAAACTTTTTGTATCTTTGCAATATTCAATATTTAAAAGAGTAATAAATAGCACTGCCTTATGCTGAAAAAATTTGCAGTAAAGAACTACCGGGGATTTTCAAAACGTATCGAACTTGATCTATCAAATCCGAACAACTATTCTTTCAATCAGTTCGCCATATCAGGAGGAGTGGTAAAGAATGGCATTATCTATGGTCCAAACGGTATGGGTAAGACCAATTTAGGCCTTGCGCTTTTTGATATCGAATATCATCTGGCTCCGCTAAAAGCAAAGAAAAGCGATTATTATGACAACTACGTGTATGCCGGAAATCCAAATCTGACAGTCGATTTTGAATATGAGTTTGATTTCGACAATCAAATCCTGAACTATGATTACTCCAAAAACATCACCGGACAGCTAAAAAAAGAATCACTCAGACTCAATGGTGAAACTGTTTTTTCACTTGACGGAGAGGATATATATATCAATGAAAAATATTTCAATAACGCAGGTGTCATACAGGCCAGTTTCAATGAAAATGCCAACGGAGTCTCTCTGATAAACTATCTGCTTGCATTTTATCCGCTCGACAAGGATAATTATCTTATAAAACTTCAGAATTTTGTAAACGGAATGCTCTGGTTCGCGAGTCTGGAATTCCGCGAATTTATCGGAGTGGAGTCAAAGCCCAGCAGCAATATTGAAGAGTTCATAATATCCAACGGTCTTGTGGCAGACTTTGCCGCATTTCTCGAAAGGGTAAGCGGCCAGAAATTCACATTCATTCAGCCTCGAAAAGGAGACACGACCCTTTGGTACAGACTTGGCAATTTCAGACTCCGGTTCTGCACTACAGTATCAACAGGAACCCGCACTCTTGAACTGCTGTATTTCTGGTTTAAACACATGAGCGAAACCACGTTTGTATTTATTGATGAATTTGACGCCTTCTATCACTTCAGACTTTCATACAAGATATGCAAGGAACTGTTCAATCTGCCATGCCAGTTGTTTCTTTCCTCACACAATACGTATCTCATGTCGAATGACCTGCTGCGTCCTGACTGCAATTTCATACTTAACGACGGAGAGGTGAAATCGCTTAACGAATGCACTGACAAAGAGCTTCGTTTCGGCCACAACATTGAGAAACTGTTCAGAGGAAAAGCATTTGGAGTATGATACTGTTTATTTTTGAAGGAGAGAGGGAGTGTCCGGTTTTCAACACTCTGCAACATCTGTTTTTCAAAAAAGAAACAGAACCGTTCATCTGCGTGTACAAGAGCAATATCTATTCCTTGTATTCACATATCAAAGAATATGATTTTATCGGCGGACAGGAAGAAGTTGACACCGTTTCTGCCCTGAATGAAATACTCGTCAAACAGGGTAACAATGAATTGTCATCTATCAACCCTTCTGAAATTGCCGAAATATTCCTCTTTTTCGACTATGATTTCCATCATAGCCGTGGCACACTGGAGGAGAATAACCTACATCTTAAAGAATTGCTTGAATATTTCAATGAGGAAACCGAGGCAGGCAAACTATATATCAATTACCCGATGATAGAGTCATTGCGCTATACTAAAGCTCTGCCTGATGACGATTATATCAATTATACAATCGCGCGCACTGATTGCCGCAATTTCAAAAAAATCGCAAATGATTTTTCTCACTACAGCTCATTCGACCATCTCGTGCGTTCGACCAACAGTAATGAAGCGGAAGAAAAAAATAAAAGACGAGATGAAAATATAAGCCGCAACTGGCTTTACCTTGTGAGAATGAATGCAATCAAAGCAAATTATCTGTGCAATGACAGAAATTCATTGCCTGAAAACATCTCGGATATAAGCCAGGCACGCATATTTGACGCACAACTGTTGAAATACGTACAGACTGACAATTGCCATGTCAGCATACTTAATTCTTTTCCTATATTTCTCTATGAATATCGGAAAGATATTTTGCAGTAACGCATTATTTGATAAAAATACCGGGCATATTGCAAGGTGACTCTGCAATATGCCCGGTGTTTTATCAGGTTATTTCCTTATGCTTTGGGGGCTGCGGGAGTTGGTGAAATGGCTGTTGCCGAGGGGGCTGCTGCGGGAGCTGCCATCGGTTTTGCCTCCCAGCCGAGAGCTGAAGCGCCAAGCACAGCCGCATCGGCTTCCTTAAGCTCTGAAAGGAGTATCTTGACTTTGCCTTTCCAGGGATTCATCACATTCTTTTCGAGCGAGTTGCGCAGCGGACGCATGATAAGGTCGCCGCTCTTTGACAATCCGCCGAAGAGAATGAATGCTTCGGGAGCAGAGAAAGCGGTAAAATCGGCAAGTGCCTCGCCGAGTATCTCACCGGTGTATTCGAAGATATCTTTGGCAATCTTGTCGCCTGAGATAGCTGCGTCATACACATCTTTAGAGGTGATTTCGTCGATGGGAATATTGCGGAGGATTGAGGGCTCGGTGCGCACTTCGAGGAATTCGCGCGCCGTGCGTGCCACACCGCTCGCCGAGCAGTAGGCTTCCAGACAGCCGGTACGTCCGCAGCCGCATAGGCGTCCGTTGTGGCGCTTCATCACCACATGGCCGAGCTCGCCGGCAAATCCGTCGTGCCCGTAAACGAGCTGACCGTTGATTACGATGCCCGAACCGACACCGGTGCCGAGTGTTATCATTATGAAGTCACGCAGACCGCGTGCGGCTCCGTATGTCATCTCGCCGATAGCAGCCGCGTTGGCGTCGTTGGTGATGGCTACGGGGATGCCGAACTTCTCGCTTACAAGCTGAGCCAGAGGTATGGGAGCGGGCCAGGGCAGGTTGACGTTGGTCTCGATGCAGCCTGAGAAATAATTGGCGTTGGGGGCGCCGATACCGATACCGTGGATTTTGTCACCGGCATCGTTGACTTCTATAAGTTTTGAGAGCTCAGTGTAAAGTTCGTCAATATAATCTTCGATTTTACTGTGTTTCTGTGTCTTTATCGAAGAGCTTGCTATAACTACTCCTCGGGCATCGACGATACCGAATACGGTATTTGTGCCACCTATGTCGATACCGACAACGTAAGGTTTTGCCATGATAGTTAATTTAATGATAAGAAAATTTTTGAAATATTTTTGACAAAGATATAAAAAACTTTTGAGTAGACATTATGTTAATAAATAAATTTCGTAAATTCGCATTAATGAAGTTTTCATTTTATTATTAATTTAATCGATTTAGACATGAATGCAGTAAAAAAACTGATTCCTGCGTTGCTCATCGCTCTCGGGTTGCTCGCCATAGGGCTCGGCATCCGTTCGGGTTTCCGCTCGATGTCGTCGGCGCAACGCACTGTAAGCGTAAAAGGATTGTCGGAGCGTGAAGTCAAGGCCGACAAAGTCACCTGGCCCATCTCCTATCAGATACAGGGCAATGATCTGCCCTCGCTCTACGACCAGACCAATGCCACCAACAACAAAATACTTGAATTTCTCCACAATGCGGGCATAACCGACAGCGAAATCAGCATCAACGCTCCGGAAGCCTATGACCGCGCCGCCAACAACTATGGATCTGACCGCTATCAATACCGCTACAACATCACGGAAGTAATCGTTGTCACCTCTTCACAGGTCGACAAAGTGGATGAGTTGATACGCAGCCAGGGCGAACTGCTCAAGGAGGGCATAGCGATATCAAGCAACGACTACAGCAATCCCTTACAATATGAGTTTACCGGCCTAAACGACATCAAACCGCAGATGATTGCCGAAGCCACCAAAAACGCCCGCGAAGCCGCTCAGAAATTTGCCGATGACTCCGAAAGCAAACTCGGCAAAATCCAGACTGCCAACCAAGGCCAGTTCTCCATAACCGACCGCGACCAATACACACCATCAATCAAAAGCGTGCGCGTGGTAACCACACTGACCTACTTCCTCGAAGACTAAACCGGACATACAGATACTGAAAAATGCGGAATTAATTCCGCATTTTTTGTATCCAAAAGCCACTCGCATTCAGAATATTATAAAAATCTTTCTTTCTAAAGAAAAAAACGGCGAAAATTTTTCTTTAGAAAGAAAGATTTTCGCCGTTTATTAAGGTTATATGCTTTGTCGATATTTAAATCTCATATCAATATTGCTACAGGTCAGCGCTCTGCACGCATCGGGTTGGAGAGGAAGTCGGCGTATGCGAGGGCTATTCCGTCGGAGAGTTCTACGGTGTGGTGCCAGCCTAAAGCGTGGCTTTTGCTTACGTCGAGGAGTTTGCGGGGCGTGCCGTTGGGGCGTGTGGTGTCCCAGAGTATCTCGCCCTCATATCCGACAGTATTCGCCACCATTTCTGTGAGCTGTTTTATGGTTACTTCCTTTCCGGTGCCGGCGTTGACGGTCTCGTTGCCGGAATAATTGTTCATCAGAAACACGCACAGGTTGGCGAGGTCGTCGACATAAAGGAACTCGCGCAGCGGACTTCCGTCGCCCCAGCATGTCACCGACTGCGCCCCTGACACTTTCGCCTCGTGAAAGCGACGAATCAGGGCCGGGAGCACATGGGAGTGCTCGGGATGATAGTTGTCATTGGGTCCGTAGAGGTTGGTTGGCATAACGGATATGAAATCGGTGCCGTATTGGCGATTGAGATATTCGCAATATTTCAGACCTGAGATTTTTGCGAGAGCGTATGCCTCGTTGGTGGGTTCGAGCGCCGAGGTCAGCAGACAGTCCTCCTTCATGGGCTGAGGCGCCATGCGGGGATATATGCACGACGAACCGAGGAACTCGAGTTTACGGCAACCGTTGCGCCATGCGGCGTTGATGACATTCATCTCAAGTATCATGTTCTCATACATGAAGTCGGCGAGAGCATTGCGGTTGGCAATGATGCCACCTACTTTTGCCGCCGCGAGAAACACATATTCCGGTCGCTCGTCGGCAAAAAAGCGCTCCACATCGGCCTGACGGCACAGGTCGAGTTCTGCGTGTGTGCGGGTGATGATATTGGTGTAACCCTGCCGCTGCAGTTCGCGCACTATGGCCGAGCCCACCATGCCGCGGTGTCCGGCCACATATATTTTTGAGTCAGGGCGCATCATAAGGCAGAGTCCTCCCCTTCCGTTTTGTCGAGTCTGTCGCGGAGATACAGCTTGCGCACAAATTTCATGTCATGCTCCACCATAATCCTGACAAGATCGGCAAATGAGGTTTTTGTCGGGTTCCAGCCGAGAAGTTTGCGGGCCTTTGTCGGATCGCCGAGCAACTGCTCGACCTCGCACGGACGGAAATATTTGGGGTCTACCTCGACGATGACACGTCCGGTGGCCTTGTCGATACCTTTCTCGTCGACACCTTCACCCTTCCATTCAAGCTCGATGCCCACATGACGGAAAGCGAGGGTTGCAAACTCACGCACGGTGTGCATCTCGCCGGTGGCTATAACAAAATCCTCGGGCTCGGGATGCTGCAGTATGAGCCACATGCACTCCACATAATCTTTAGCATAGCCCCAGTCGCGGCGCGCGTCGAGATTGCCCAGATAGAGACGATCCTGAAAACCTTGCACTATGCGTGCGGCGGCGATGGTGATCTTGCGGGTCACGAAAGTTTCGCCGCGGCGCTCACTCTCGTGGTTGAAGAGGATGCCGTTGACGGCAAACATGCCGTAGCTTTCGCGATAATTTTTTGTAATCCAGAAGCCATATTGCTTTGCCACACCGTAGGGTGAACGCGGATAAAACGGCGTTGTCTCCTTCTGCGGCACCTCCTGCACTTTTCCGTAGAGTTCGGAAGTAGATGCCTGATATATCTTGGTCTTTTTCTCCAGACCGAGTATCCTGACAGCCTCGAGCAGACGCAACGGCCCTATTGCATCGGCGTCGGCGGTGAATTCCGGCACATCAAACGACACCTTTACATGGCTCTGGGCTGCAAGATTATATATTTCATCGGGCTGCACAAGCTGTATGATTCTGACGAGCGACGAAGAGTCGGTCATGTCGCCCCAGTGAAGGTTGACGAGACGTGACTTCTTCATGTCACGCACCCACTCGTCGAGATAAAGATGCTCGATACGACCGGTGTTGAACGACGACGAACGGCGCATTATACCATGTACCTCATAACCTTTTTCTATTAGAAATTCGGCAAGATAGCTGCCGTCCTGACCGGTTATACCGGTAATCAATGCCACTTTTTTCATTGTCTGTCAAAATTGAAATATCATTCCCTAAGGGAAACAATCATATTTTTGGTTCTGCAAATTTACAAAATTTTCCGACATGACAGTGTAACAATTCATGTATGGTTTCGTCAAATAAGTGAACAACCAAGAAATCGATGACAGCAAAAGAGTTCCAGACGACAATACTTCCTGCCTACGGCGCAATGGCCGCCACGGCAAGGAGAATACTCGGCGACGAAGATATCGCCAAAGATGCCGTGCAGGATGTCATGCGCACGCTCTGGGAGAACAGGCAACGCCTTGATGTCATGACCGACGGGGGAGCCTACGCCGTGCGCGCCGTGCGCAACCGATGCATCGATATATGCCGTCGTGGCTCTGCGGCCATAATGACTCCGGTCGAGGATGTGGCCGACGACATCGCTGACGAGGAAACCGATGACACAGGCCGGCTGGAGTTGCTGACAAAAGCAATCGAAAATCTCGGCGAATCGCGCCGCACGATACTCCGTCTCAGCCTTTCAGGCAAATCGGGTGCAGAGATTTCAGCGGTGACGAAAATAAACGAGGGCACCGTCAGGCAGCATCTGTCGCGGGCCCGCAAGGAATTACGCAACATGATTGTCAAATATGAAGAGAAAGAGAGGTGACTATGGACACTACATCACGATACGACAGGATAAGAGAGCTGATCGACAGCTGGTATGACGGCGACACCGACATGCGCGTCGAAGCGGAGCTATGCCGTTTCTTCAGCGAGGCCGATACTGACACACTACCCGACGATCTCAGGCAGGAAGCTGCCGTATTCCGCACCGTCGGAGAGCTTTCAGCCGAAAATCCCGACAAGGAGCTTCTGGCCGAAATCGAGGCTGAAACCGCCGCAGAAAGTCGCAGACAGCGGCACAGGCGACGCCGTCGCTTCCTGATTGCAGCCACGACTGTCGCCGCATCTGTCGCCATCATTTTCATTGCATTGCCAAGAAGCGGCAGCGATAGCATTGCAACACCTGCCACACTGACAATGGTAGCATCGGCCGACATCAACGTGCCACAAACGGCCGACACTGCCGTGACAGCTGTCAGTGTCGACCCGGAGCCGGAAACCGCACCCGCGGTGACTCCGCAGAAACCCCGCTGCCATGTCTCGCCGCAGCCCCATCGTCGTCAGGAAGCGATAGCTCAGGCCGTCGACGCTGAAGGATACACCATCATTGACGACCCCGACGAAGCAGCCCGCATATTGAGCGGGGCGCAGAAGCGATATTCCAACGCCGTGGCAATGACCGAAAAAGCATTTGTCAGAGCCACCGACGTCTTCGACACTGCCGAAAACATATTATGTGCCACAATAAAAAACTGTTAAATACCCAAATGTCATGAAATCAAAATTTTTAGCCCTGTTCATGCTGATAATACCGTTATTGTCATGCAGCCAGACCCGCCTGCTCGGCTCATTTCCCACAGGCGACGAAATATCCAAGGTGTTTGTCGGCCCCGCCCTGCTCAGCATGGCCGGCGACATCGGCGGTGACTACGCCGACGAACTGAAGGATATGATGAAGGAAATAAAATCGATAGAGGCCTATTCATGCGAAAATGCAAAGATGTATGCCACTGTCGACTCCAAATTCGACAAACTGTTGCGTTCGCTCAACACCGAAGAGATTGTCTACAGCGAGGAGGATGGCGAGAAATCGCAGATATATATCGTGACGGCAGAAGGAAGCAGTGAGCCTGACGCGGTACTGATCTACAACTCCGACCGCAGCGAAAAGGAAATCAACATCGTTGTCATACACGGCAAAATCGACATCTCGTCATTGGCCGGAGCCAACAAATAACTGCAACTCTCCATAAAATTACACAACCGCATACCTGACAGCAGGTATGCGGTTGTGTAATTTTATGAGTCTACAACAGTTCTTTAAGCGCCTTGTCGAGGTCCCGGTCGGGAGGCAGCTCCATCTGCGAGCGCAATCGCCAGCGCGCCTGACGCACCGACTCCGGTCTGATATTCATAATCCTTGCTATATGCCGTGTGTCGAGACCGAGAGCAATAAAACAGGCAAGCCGCTCCTGCGAACGTGCCACTTTCGGATATAGCCGGTGGAGATTGGCCGTGAAATCCGGACTCAGACGCGCGAATACCTCGGCGAAATTCCCGCTTTCGGCCTCGGCCGCCATCGCGGCACGCATTCCCGCCTGAGCGGCAATGATATCGCCTGCCGAAAGCTCTTCTTTCTGTGTCAGTCCGGTCAGCCGGTCATCAAGCCGGTCAAGCAACGTCTCCCTCTCGGCCACGCGGAGCGACATCGCGAGTTCGGCTCTCTGCGACCTGAGTCTCACGACCTTCTCATCAAGATGACGGCGGCGCAGACGCGACATGCGGCGACGCACCGCCACGCACACCGCGACTATCGCAAGCAATATGACCGCAATTCCGGCAGAAAATCTGATGACGAGCATGCGTCGTTCTCTTTCGGCACGCTCCTGAGCCATGACAATCTGTCGCGACACTTCGGTGCTGACAATCTCGCCGCGGCTTCGCTCTGTTGCAAGCGAGTCGACAATCACGGCATAGCGCGAGAAGCATGCTACCGACTCACGGTCATCACCTTCGGCGCGTGCGGTCTCCGCCATTGTGCGCAGCATAAACGCCTTATGGTCGCCTTGGGTTACCCGTGGCAGATAGCGGCGCGTGTCGACGATATAGCGCTTCGCCTCCGCCACATCTCCGCGGTCGAGGCTTCGGCGCGCCATAAAAGCCGCCACCATGCCGCGGAGTCCACATCTGACGGTGTCGCTTTGCAGACTGCACCATGCCCGCTGCAGGGCAACCGAGTCTTTTACCGCCACCCACAGATTGAAATCGACAAGTGTAGCGGTGAAATCATCAGCCGCTATCTCCGGAAGCACACGCATCTGATGAAGCATCTCTCCTGCCCGAGCGGAGTCGCCGGACGTGCAGAGCAGGTCGGCCAGATTGATGCGGACACCGGCGCGTGTGGACGACAGCTCATTTATGCCCGACAGCACAGAGTCGGCCATCGATATATATTCGATAGCGCGGTCGGAATATCCCGCGTCGAGCATCATCCAGCTCATATCGCAATAGCGCCCGCAAAGCATATAGGCACAATGGTGCCGACGGTAAAATTCAATCTCGTCATTGAGATGGTCATACCATTGGTCGACGGTATAGTCGCCTCGGTTTTCAGCAAGCCACCGGTAACGCCGTATTTCGTAGGGATAACGCGAAGAATCAGTCATTGCGACAGCTTTTTCAATCATGCGTACCGTCTCATCGCCACGTCCGAGACGCAGCATGAGACGCGCGTTCCAGAACATGTCATGCCCCATCAGACAACCGTCTGCGACACCGTCACCGGCCTCTGCCGCCACGGCTGAGTCAAACTCCCTGACAAGCCGGCCGAGAGAATCGGTCGACGCAGATCCGGCGAAAGCGTATTCGAGCCGCAGCGTAAGCGAATCGGTCAGCGGGGAGACCGGACTCCACCCGAAAGGTTCCACACAGTCACGCCGGTCGCCGGAGCACCCGGCCATCACCGAGGAAACGACGACGGCCGACAATGCAAACGAAGTTAAGACTGACATTTTCATACCGCTAATTTAGTGATTTTATGTCATATCCAGCGCCGCATACATTTTGTCGGCCGTGCAAACACCGTCTACAAAACGTCTACATGGGTTTTATTTGTTTGACTGGCTGTCGGTTAAATAACTGACAGCCGAAATGTCATTCAGCGGAGTTGAACCACTGGTAGTCGGTGGGAGTATCCTCGGCGATGCCTGTGCCGAGCTCTCCCGCATATTCTTCGTCGTGCTGCGAGCGGTCAAGTCCGATCTCCTCGCTGCGACGAGACACACGCATCGGTATCATCTTGTTGGTGACCCAATAGATGGCGTAGCTCATAAAGAAAGTGTAGGCGCACACACCGGCCAGCACGAGTATATGGTTCCAGAAGAAAGTGGTGCGCGACACCCCTTCCATGCCTCCGTCGGCAAAGAAATCGTAGGCGAAGATGCCGGTCAGCACCGTGCCGATGATGCCGCCCAGACCATGGGTGGGAAAGACATCGAGCGCGTCGTCGAAAAGATTGCTCGACTTTTTCCATGTCACGGCAAGATTGCAGCATATCGTGATAACGAACGAGATGAATATCGACTCGCCGATTGTAACCCATCCGGCGCAGGGGGTGATGGCTACGAGGCCTACAACTGCACCGATTGCGGCTCCCATTGCCGACGGCTTGTGCCCGCGGAGCGCGTCAAACACCACCCATGTCACCATAGCAGTGGCGGCGGCGGTGTTGGTGTTGAGAAACGCCGACAGCGCCACACCGTCGACAGCAAGCGAACTGCCACCGTTGAAACCGAACCATCCGAGCCACAGCAGAGCGGCGCCGAGAAGCACGAAAGGCACGTTGGCCGGCTTTGAATTTTCAGTCGACGACCTGCGGCCGAGAAATACCGCTCCGGTCAGAGCCGCGATGCCCGAGGCGGCATGCACAACAATTCCCCCGGCGAAATCATGCACGTGAAGCTTGCCGAAAAGACCCTCGGGATGCCATGTGCAGTGAGCCAGCGGACAATAGACGAGCACAATCCATATCATCATGAACACAAGGTAGCCCGAGAAACGCACCCGCTCGGCAAACGAGCCGGTTATAAGCGACGGAGTGATGATGGCAAATTTCATCTGGAACAGAGCGAAAAGCACCAGCGGGATTGTGGTTGTAGCCATGCCTATCTCGCTCACGGCCTCTCCGTTGCTCTGCGTAACGTTGCCGACTCCCACATTGCTGAACAGGAAGAAGTCGCACGGGTTGCCTATGATGCCGCCGATATCATCGCCGAAAGCCAGACCGAAACCGAACAGCACCCATATCACACTCACGAAACCCATCACTATGAAACTCTGCAACATAGTGGAAATGACATTCTTCGCACGCACCATGCCGCCATAGAAGAATGACAGACCGGGGGTCATCATCAGCACGAAAATCGTGGCTGTAATCATCCAGGCGATATTGGCGAACAGACTGTCGCCGGCAAGGTCGTACAGCCCTTCGGCCGGCGACACAAACAATCCGATAATACTGACAGCCGTTATGGCTGCAAACAGTATTATCCATCTTTTCTTTACCCTTTTACCTTTAATTGTAATCATTGGAATATATTGTTATAATTATGAATTGAATTTCATCTTGATACTGTGCAATTGTCATGCAAAACACGCCATCCGCCAACACAATTCCATATTTTCGACAACAAAGAAAGCAAATAGGTATTTAATACGCAAATTTTAAAGCACGTTTCTTTTAAAATAATATTATTTTTGACATTATGCTTTCTCCGCACCACTCTTGCAATTTCCGACATTTTGACCAATTTTAAAGAATACGTCAATTAATGCCGATAACCTTTTATTGACTAACTTTGCACGTGTCAAACATTTGTATACATATTCACGTTTTGAAATGAATTTCCGATTTATCACAATAGCGCTGCCGGTGGTGTTTCTGGCAAGCGCATGCAGCAATAACGGCAACATAGATCAACAGGCTGCCCGTCCCGTAAAGACCTGCGTCGCCACTCCGTCAGCAAGCGGTTCGCAGCTCATATTTCCGGGCAAAGTGGTAAGCGATGATAAAGTCTACACCGCTTTCAAGGTGGCCGGACGCATAGCGTCACTCAATGTAAAGGAGGGAGACAACGTAACAGCCGGCCAGACAATAGGACGTCTCGACGATACCGACTACCGCGTGGCTCTTGACGCCACCGAGGCTGAATACAACGCCATACGCAGCGAAGCTGAACGCGTGATAGCGCTCTATAACGAGAACGCCACTACACCCGTAGCCCGCGACAAGGCCGAATACGGACTGCAGCAGATTACCGCCAAGCTGCAGCACGCCCGCAATCAGCTTAACGACACACGTCTGACCGCCCCGGCTTCAGGGGAAGTAAAGAAAATACTCCGGCACGCCGGAGAAGTGGTAGGTGCCGGAACGCCGGTCGTGGAGATTGTCGACAACAACGCCCCTTTGGTTGAGATAAAGATACCGGCGGCCGCATTTGCCAGGCTCGGAGAGTTTACAGGCTACAGCTGCACATTTGACGCCTATCCGGGCCGCACGTTCAGTCTCCGTCCGTTTGCCGAGCAGAGCGTAGCCAACGCCAACCAGCTCTACACGGTGAAACTGGCATTTGACGGCATGGAGACACCGATGCCGGCAGTAGGCATGTCGACAACAGTGACGATGCTTGCCGACAGTGGCGACACTGCCGACAGCAACCTTTGGACTATCCCCTCGACCGCACTCGCCGGAAACGGAAAAGACACCCACATATTCACTATCGCACCCGACAGCACGCTCCGCCTCACCGCTGTAGAGGTGATAAGGTTTACCCGTGACGGAGAGGCTGAAATCTCTGTGGCGACGCCGCTTGACGGAGTGGAGATAGTGGCAGCCGGAGCCGGAAGCCTGCGCGACGGGCTGAAGATAAAACCGATACCTCCGGCCTCGGCGACAAATGTAGGCAATCAGATGTAACAACCATCCACAGGCAGATTATGAAATTCAATCTTAGCAAATGGGCTTTCGCCAACAAAAATCTGGTGCAGTTTCTGGTGGCAGTGCTTGTGGCCGGCGGCATATTTTCCGCCTGGGCGATGAGCAAACTCGAGGATCCCGAGATAAAAGTAAAACTGTCGGTAGTCGCCACGGTATATCCTGGCGCGTCGGCCCATCAGGTGGAACTTGAGGTCACCGACCCGCTCGAGAAGGCTATCCGCTCGATAAGCAATGTCAACTCGGTGGAAAGCGCATCGATGAACGACCTGTCAGTCATCAACGTCGAACTGCAGTCGACCGTAAAAGACGAGGATGTAGAGCAATGCTGGGACATGCTGCGCCGAAAGGTCAGCGACTGCGCCGCCACCCTGCCTCCCGGAGCGCAGACTCCGATGGTGCAGGAAGATTTCAGCAACGTCTACGGTCTCTTCTACGCCATGACTGCCGAAGGCTTCTCGCCGCGTGAGACCGAAGATTACGCGCAGCTGATACGCCGCTCCATACTTGACCTCGACGGAGTGGACAAGGTGCAGCTCTACGGAGTGCCCGCCGAGGCTATCAACATATCGCTCAACCGCGACCGCATGGCCAATCTGGGTGTGAAACCGCTTGAAGTAATCACTACCCTCAACAACCAGAACGACGTCACCTACGCCGGATATTTCGACACACCGGAGCAACGTATACGTGTCAATGTCTCCGACCGCCTGAACTCAGTAGAGGCCATCGGCGACATGCTCCTCGCCGGGCATGAGGATGACCGCCTGCGCATACGCGACATTGCCGATGTGGAGCGCACGCTCGCCTCTCCGCAACGCAACATTCTGTTGCGCGACTCGATTAGCTCGATAGGCATACTGGTGTCCGGGCGTCACGGCTCTGACATCGTAAAAGTAGGCAAAGAGGTCGACCGGCTTCTCGAACACCTCAAAGAGGAGCGGCTTCCTGCCGGCATAGAGGTGCACAGCGTGTTCAATCAGCCGGAACGCGTCACCGACGCATTGTCCACCTTCTTCGTCAATCTGGTGGAATCGGTTGCGATAGTCGTGCTGATACTCATGCTTGCGATGGGACTGCGCAGCGGCGTGATGATAGGCATATCGCTGGTTACAATCGTGCTGGGGTCGTTTCTGTTCCTGTTTAATTTCGGAGGAACGATGCAGCGCGTGTCGCTCGGAGCGTTCATTCTCGCCATGGGCATGCTTGTCGACAACGCCATAGTCATCATCGACGGCATACTTGTCGATCTCAAGCGCGGGAAACCTCGCCGCGAGGCTCTTACAGGCATTTGCGGTCGCACGGCAATGCCTCTGCTCGGAGCCACCCTGATAGCCATACTCGCCTTTCTGCCTATATTCCTCTCACCTGACACCGCAGGAATATACGTTCGCGACCTGTTCATAGTGCTGGCGGTGTCGCTGCTTCTGAGCTGGGCGCTGGCACTGGTGCATGTGCCGCTTATGGCCGACAGATATCTCAAAGGCAAAACCGCCTCGTCAGAAGAAAAAGAGCTTTATAACGGCAAAGTCTACAGGTGGCTTCGCTCGCTCGTCACATCGGCCATCAGACACAAATATGTCACTGTCGGCATCATGGCCGCGCTGCTCGTGCTGTCGGCTGTCGGCTTCGGTTTTGTAAAACGTGGATTTTTTCCCGACATGGCCTACGACCAGCTATATATGGAATACAAACTGCCCGACGGCACTTCGCCTGAAAAAGTCAGGAAAGACCTCGCCGGGATAGAGGGATACTTCAAGACCCTCCCATACGTCAGAAATATCACGACATCGATCGGCGGCGCGCCCGGACGATATAATCTCGTTCGCTCCATACCGACGCCCAACCTGGCCTACGGCGAACTCATCATCGATTTCACATCGGCCGACGAGCTGAGCGACCATATAGAGGAGATGCAGGAATATGTCTCGACGCACTACCCCGAGGCATACACAAAACTCAAGCGCTACAACCTGATGTTCAAGAAATATCCTATCGAGGCACAATTCACCGGACCTGACCCGGCAGTGCTTGAAGCTCTCGCCGACTCGGCGCAGCGCATCATGGAGCGGATGCCTCAGGTAAGACTCATCACCCGCGACCTCGAGCCGCGGGTGCCGGTGCTCGAAGTGGAATACAACCAGGCGGCGGCGCGCATGTCGGGTCTCAGCCGCAAGGATGTGAGTCTGTCGATGCTGACAGCCACCGGCGGTGTGCCAGTGGCGACACTCAACGACGGCACCCACCCCACGCCTATCTACCTCAAACAGACCGACGCCGACCACGGCGCAATTGAGGATATAGAGAACATATCGGTGTTCTCCACACTTCCCGACGTGAGCGCGCTCGTCGACGACGAAGTCGTGACAAGCATGGCAACCGGAGTTATCGACAAGGATATGCTCATCGACCGGCTCATGTCGACCACACCGCTAACACAGGTTGCCGACGGAGTGACCGTCGAATGGGAAAACCCCGTGATACCCCGCTACAACAGCCAGCGCTCGGTGAGGGTGCAGGCCTCTCCGGCACCCGGCATAGAGACAGAGAAAGCACGCAAGGCTGTAGAGGAGGCTCTGACATCAATCGAATTGCCAGTGGGCTACGCTCTGTCATGGCAAGGCGAGAAAGCCGCTTCTGACCAGTCGATGCGCTATCTGTTCCAGAATTTCCCGCTGGCGGTGATATTGATGATAGCGCTGCTGATCATGCTGTTTAAAGACTACCGCAAACCTCTGATTATTTTCTGCACCATACCGATGGTGGTGGTAGGTATAGTTATAACCATGATAATCACAGGCAAGACGTTTGACTTCGTAGCTATCGTGGGCACTCTCGGACTCATAGGCATGGTAATCAAGAACGGCATCGTGCTCATGGACGAGATATCACGTCTGCTCGGCGAAGGAATGGAACAGAGCAAGGCGCTGATACAAAGTTCGGTCAACCGTCTGCGAGCCGTGTCGCTTGCGGCGCTTACCACCATACTCGGCATGCTGCCGCTGCTTTCCGACTCGATGTTCGGGTCAATGGCGGCCGCCATCATGGGCGGACTGCTCTTCGGCACGGTCATAACGCTGGTGTTCATTCCCGTGTTGTATTCACTGTTTTTCCCAATACGTAATAAGAAGAAATGAGACTCGCTATAATTTCCGCAATAACAGTGCTTGCCGCGGCAGGCGCTTCGGCTTCGGTGCTGACAATCGACGACTGCATCGACATGGCCCTGACTTCCAATAATGCGATAAAGGCATCGGAATATCAGACCGAGCAGGCCGGGGCGATGCTTAAAAGTCTGCGCGCCAACTATTTTCCCGATATAAACGCGACAGCCACCGGGCTCTACAGCAATGCCCGCGGCAGCTACGGGATCGAAGGTGGCAATCTGCCTGTATTTACTGTAGACGGCACGGGAAATCCGTCGCCGACAGGAAGTTTCGCCTATTTCCCCGGTATAGGACTCGACTACAAGGTAGGGCCGATGTTTACAGCGGGAGTGGAGATTACGCAGCCCGTATATATGGGAGGGCGCATAAAAAACTCCGTGAAAATGGCATCGCACAAGGCAGATATGGCCGCAGCTGCGCTTGAGATGACTCGTGATGAGGTGATTGTATCTGTCACTACGGCCTACGCCGATGTGGTGAAGGCAGGGCGGATGCTTGAAGTGGCTAAAGAATACCGGAGCGTGGTAATGGAACTTAAGGCCAACGTGGAGAGTGCGGTTGCCCACGGTCTGCGTCACAACAACGACAAAATGAAGGTGAATGTGCGCATCAACGAAGCCGACCTTAGCATATTGCGCGCACGCAATGCCCTCAGGCTCGCAAAGATGAACCTGTGCCGCATCACCGGACAGTCGATGCTGACCGATTTTGATGTGACCGATGAATTTCCGAAGGTGGAGCTTCCGGCGGCAATCGACAACAGCGACGTAATATATGACCGCCCCGAATGGCAGGCGCTGCAGGCCAACGGACGAGCTCTGAAATCACAGGTCGACGTGGTACGCAGCGAACTTCTGCCGCAGGTTGCGCTAAAAGCCGGATATGCCTACAACTACGGCTTCGAGCTCAATCATACCGAGCTTTTCAACCGCGGAGCATTTGCCGTGCTGCTCAACGTAACCATCCCTATATATCATTTCGGAGGACGCAGCGCCAAAGTCACTGCCTCACGAGAGCAATGGCATCAGTCTCAGGCAGAAATGCGTGACAAAGAGGAATTGCTGACACTCGAGTTGCACCGCGCGTATTCCAATCTGGAAGAGGCGGCCGCGGCACTCCGACTGTCAGAGACGTCGGTCGAGGAGGCCGCCGAGAACATGCGTCTGAGCCGCGTCATGTTTGACAACGGCATGGAGACTCTAAGCGACTATCTGGAAGCACAATTGCTCTGGAACAAGACATGCCAGCAGCGAGTGGAGGCCGGATTTTCACTCTACACTGCCCATATATCCTACCTGCGGGCGAGCGGAAAACTGTAACAAACGGATTTTGCCTATGACAGCGACCAACTGCCTGTGTCAGAATATGTAGCCGATAGAGAGTGTCACAGTGGCCGACGAATAGCTTTTCACAAGAGTGCCTTTCGCTTCAAGAGCAAGTTTCAGCGTGGGAGTCACGCGGTATTCGATACCGGCACCGGCATTGAAGCCGAAACGGTTTTTGCGCGAGGTCACATCACCGTCGCCGTCGGCAGTGCTGTCGCTGATGTCAGGGTCGTCGTTGTGATGATAATTCCAGCTTGTGTAATTAAGTCCGGCAAGAGGATAGAATGCGAAAGCGCCTGTCATGCCGAACCGCACCGGAAACTGGGCATTGCAGTTGATGGAAAGCGCATCAGTATCATTATGCCTGAATATATAGTCGACATTAGGGGCAAGCCGGAAGTGCGGCGAAAATTCATGCTGGAACCAGAGGCCGGCGGCCGGAGAGGAATTGCGTGTATTGAATCCGACTCTCAGACCCATCGAATTTTCACGGGCGACAAGAGGGAGAACGGAGAGTGACAAAAAAGCGACAAAAGATAAGCTCCTTACAGATTTCATAATTTAACTATAGATTTTAAGCAACCGACAACCGCCTGCGACCGCAAAGGTATACAAAAACTTCATTCCGACAAAATAATGACGCAATGTCTGATTTGCTTTGCATCCGAGACCAAAGCATTGCACCCGAATAAAAATCTCCGCTAAAAGTCATACCACCGGTTCAACCCGATCAAGTTCAGTCACAGGACGTATCGGCCGGCACGGATTTCCTGCGGCGAAAGTATGTGATGGCACAGACTTTGTCACGACACTGCCGGCTCCTATCACCGCGCTCTCTCCTATCGTGACACCGGGAAGCACAACAACGTTTGATGCAAGCCACGCATTGTCGCCAATTTTCACGGGCAACGCACGCATTATGCCGTCGTTGCGCTGACCTGGGAGCATGGCGTGTGTTATAGTCACAAGCGTGCAATTCGGTCCGATCATCACATTGTCACCTATGTCAACCCTCGCCTCGTCGAGAATTGTAAGATTGAAATTCCCCACAAAATTATTTCCTATATGTATATTGTAGCCGAAATCGCATCTGAAAGGAGGATTGATGACAAGATTTTCGCCGGCTGAGCCTAACAGTTTCCTCAGCGACTCTTCTCGCCGACCCGTTTCAGACGGACGCAGAGAGTTTATCTTGAAACACGCATCGGCGCACACTTGAAGCCGCCGCGACACTTCAGGCAAATCTTTCGCGCCACCGTAGACCCAGCAGCCGGCACCAAGAAGTTCAAACAGATCTTTAGCCATAACTCAATAATATATAAATATATAACAAGTGACTTTTGTTAATTACACCGCAATTTAATAAAGGTAGCGGCAACTTCCAAAAGATGAACCCCCATAAAATAGCAAACCACTTCTCACGAAGCGGCTTCCTAATAAATCCTCGATATTACTTCGAGGCAAACAAACCTAACATAAAACACGATTATTACCTATAGAGTATTATCCAATTACTTAATCCAATTAAAGAATACTAACCCACAAACTAATTCCTAATTTAACAAATCCTAATTTTTGTCTCTAATCCATATAAAATCAACTTTGACTTTTCTGTCGCTGTGATTTTATGTTTGCATCGCAAAGTTAGTGCAAATATTCCATTTGTCAATGCCTGATAGCGTCAAACAAAACGACAATATAGATTAGATAGAAGGAATGCAAAATATATCTTACTATATATCTGCATTTTAAGCCTTACATATAACATCCAAAATATAGATGTGTTTATAAATTATAACCAGCATTTTTAAGGCATATAAACTAAAGAGAACTTCAAATTTTTCTATTTTTTCAGCCTTTGAAAGCACATTTTACAAATATTTCCAACCCCGGGTGCAACGTCAGGAGCATCTATCATTCAACCGAAGAATGAAGAATATCAATCAGGTCACGACGGTTACGCACCCTTATTTCAGTCTGGGAATAGTCTATGAGACCTCTCGCCTTCATATCGTCAAGCGTGGATATGAACGATGAACGCTGAACACCGAACAGCGAATAGAGATCGCGTTGGCGGCAAGTCATTGTGATATCTGTGCCACCACGCTGGGTCAGTGCGACAATCCAGAATGCAATGCGCTCTTCAAGACTTCCGGTAGCAATCGACAGAATGCCGTCGACTGCTTTTTGCGCGTTCATTGACAGCAGGTTCAGATAATTTATCAGGAAAATCGGGTCGCTGTTGAGTATTTTCATATAGTCAGCCTTTGAAATCTGGAGCACGCCTGTAGGTTCAAGCGCGACAACTGAACAGGGATAGACCGTAGAACGTCCGAAAATATATTCCGGCGCAACGACATCGGGCGCTGTCAATGTCTGCGACACGGTGAAACGGCGGTCATGATTGGCGATGCTCACACGCACTTTTCCAGATATGATAAATTTTATATGCGTGCACTGCTCACCTTCGGCAATAAAAGTCTCACCTCCAAGAAATTTCAGAAAGTGGAACTTGGTATTTCCAATTATCTCAAGCATTTTCTCATAGGTCACCCCGCTGAACAGTGGCAATCCCATCAATAGTTGATACATCTGATCCATTACTGTTATCAATTTTAAGGTGTTAATGACTTACCTCCCTTACGCCTGCAATCAGGCCAGGCATTTTACGCGCAGATGCGAGATACAGGCCAAAGGTCAATATATCAATAATAACAAGCGGAATAATAAAAAGTTACTTCATGCCGGATTGACTGACACAAACCTCTGTAATGACTATGACCTCAAAGCATTCCGGCATGTACACGACGATATATCTGTATGGAATTAACTGTGTTATGCCATGCAATATAGCAAGCCGGACCGACCGAGGCTATAGGGTCGAGATAAGTCAGTGCAAGCCAGATGGCAAGCACGGTATTCTTCTGACCGAGACTCTGGGCTCCGGCTATTCGGTCGCCATAACGCGCTCCGATTTTACGCCCGAGCCAAAACTGAGCAAGACATGCCAGCAGCGAAAGCACAGCGATTGCCACCATCTCGGGTATGCGTGACTGCGGTTCCTTCATAAGAAAACTCACCGAGTTGCCTACAACAATAATCAAAGCTACCGCCCAGATATAAAATGACAGGCCTTGGTGACGCGCAATCGCGTCTCTCACCCGAGGCAATGTCACTTTGAGCATAAGAGCGACTGCGAGCGGGCCGATTATCAGGGGCAGTACATTCGTGGCTATACGTATCAGCGAGGATGAAAATCCGACATCCGCGCCGTCTCCCATCATGGCAAGTATCACCGGGGCAGTAAGCGCCACCACAAGATTACTCAGCAGCGAGAATGTGGCAACCCGCTCCACTTTGCCGCCCAACATGCCCGTAATTACCGGAGCCGCTGTGGCCGTCGGGCAGAATATGCAGATAAAAACGCTTTGGGCTACGGCCATATTAAGCAGGCCCAATGCAAGATACACCATGAGTGCGCCTATCACCTGGACACCAAGCAGCCACCACATCGACCTGTCGATGCTGAAATGACGCCACGACACCTTACAGTATGTGATCAGCAACATTATGAAAATCAGATATGGCGACAGAAAGGCCACATATCCTATCTGATTGTGAAACAGAATGCCCGCCACCATGGCAATCGGCAGCATCCATGGCTTCAGTTTTCGAGTAAAATTCTGCATAATAAATCAATCAAGAAGGCATGCCCGTTGGAGCATGCCTTCTGGTTTCGACCGGAGCGCCGAGCGCACCGGCAATATTGTCAAGATATTGTTATTATTCTGCGACCTGGATAGTTGTAGCGCGGTCGAGAGCAACGAATTTTTCACCCATGTCAACGAGGTTGCCGTTGTTGATGGTTGTATCGAACTGAGCTGCGGGAACACCTGATTTGAGGAGCTGTTTTTCAACAGAGGCGGCACGGTTCTTGCGGAGATTTACATTGATGCGGTCGTTACCGGTGTAGTTGTCAGCCCAACCGGTAACCACGTAACGGGTGTCGGGGTTGGCTTTCATCACCTCGGCGCAAGCCTGTACTACGCGAACATCTTCCTTGGTGAGTTTAGACACGTTGATGGGGAAGTAGATAGTAGCGAGGGGAGCCGCGGGAGCTGCTTCAACGATTTCAGTGGGACGGTCAAGACAAGCCTGGAGCTGAGCCTCGAGGTCGGCGATGCGTGCATCGGCAGCCTGCAGGCGTGCGCGGAGAGCGTCGCAGTTCTCGGGCTCGGGGCACACGGGGATGATGGGAGCGTTCCATTCACGTTTCTTGAAGAGGTAAGTCACGCCGATGTTGGCTGAAAGGTCGTAAGAGGTCTTGTTCCAGTCGCCGCCTTTTTCGTCGCGGTGGTTGTCAAGGGCGGTGAAGCGCACGTCGAGCGAGAGCTGCACCTGCTTGCTTACGTTAAAGCTGTTGATGATACCGCCGCGAGCCGCGAGGATACGGTCATGAGCGTCTTTGTAGCTTGTTGAGTTGTTGTTAGCATCATACTGACGTGCATAAGTCCAGTAGCAGCCTACACCGCCGTAGACGGTAAGGTTGTATTTGCGTCCGGGGTGATAGCCGCACAACCAGTTGGTGACATTTATCATGGCGTCGAACACGGGACCTACGTGAACGAATTTCTGTTTCCATTTGCCGTCGACGGTGGGTTCGTCATAAAGGTTACCGATGCTTTTTACGTCAGACATACCTTTTACCTTAAGCCAGTTGACACCGGCACGGAGACCGATAATCGGAGAGAACCATTTGCCTACATAAAGCGATGCCGTAGGAGACCAACGGTCTTTCCAGTCGCGATATGAGTCATTGGGTGAGAAGAAGATGTTGATGCCACCTTCACCGGTTATAAACCAATTGTCTTTAAATTGATTGAAAAGATAACCCTGCGAGGGATCTTCGACATAGGTAACCTCCTGTGAAGTTTGAGCAACCATGCCTTGACCCATGAAAAGGGCGCAAGCTAAAGCGATTAAACTCTTTTTCATAAAGATTAATTGTTTATTAATTAATTGTTAAATTTTTATTCCATAGTTGAAACCCTATTTTCGCTGAACAGTATCCTTCCGGCAGAAGCCTTCGCGCAGGCTCATATTATCGACAGGTTTAATTGTTTGGTTATCAGAGCAATCTGAGCTATAACCATTCTTATTATTGTTGGTAATCCTATATATTCAACGAAATATCAAAAATTCTTTCTCTGAGGTTCTACAAATTTCGCGCTAAGTTAATACTTTTTTTTGAAAGAGAATTTATTTTTCTTAATATTTTTTTATACTTCGGCATAAAATGGCGTAAAATATGGTTTCGGGATTTTGTTTTTTTAATTCGGGGACTCTTAGCAACACTGTTTGTGACGGAACAGTATCTGTTTTGCCAATTCTCGCACGATGTCTTGCCTCATTTTTTAGGCTTTTTGTGAAATATAATGCAATTTTATCAAAAAAAACTTGACAAGGGGGTGTCTGATGTTGTAAATTTGCAAGATAATATGCACTCCGGCCTATCGCGGGAAGGGGTGCAAACATCTGCCAAAATTCCGCAATAAACCGGACTGCAATATAAATAGACTGCAATATAAATATATGTATATGCACCTCCGGCAACATGTGGAAATATGGCAATATAAAAATAGAATTCTCAGAAAACATCATCAATATAGTCAATGAGTCAATCCAATAAACGCACGAGTCTCATGAGTTTCGGCAAGCATCTGACATCGACGGTCAGTGTCGGCATGGTGCTGCTGATATTGGGAATAGTGGGGAGCGCGGCCTTTGCGGCAGGCAACATAACACGTCATATCCGTGAAAATCTGGGATTTAACATGGTGATGCGTATGAATGCCGACATGACGCAGATTAACGACATGAAAAGGCGGCTGACGTCGTCGGATTTTGTCGCAAGTTACGACTACATGTCGCCCGAGGAAATTCTGGAGCAGGAAAATGCCTATCTTGGCAGCGACATCGTTGAGCTCATAGGCGGCAATCCTTATCAGCCGGAGTTCAGCGTCAGAGTAAAGGCACAATATGCGTCGGTCGATTCTCTTGAAAAAATCACAGCTCCGCTACGCATGAGCGATTCGGTGGAAGAGATTACCGTGCACACGGAAATGGTTGAGTCAATCAACTCCAATATAGGTTCACTGTCACTTGTGCTGATTGCTTTGGCGGGAGCGCTGCTGATAATCTCGTTTGTGCTGATTAACAACACTGTAAGGCTTACGATATATTCAGCGAGATTTCTGCTTCATACGATGAAGCTCGTTGGGGCGACCAACGCGTTTATCAGGCGCCCGATTGTCATCGGCAACATGCTTAACGGCATCCTTGCTGCCGCGGTAGCCATATTGTTGCTGTGTCTGCTCCGTGTATATGCCATCAGCATTGACCCTGACCTTGCTCTCGCCCTGCCGTGGAGCGATCTGATATGGGTATTTATGGGCATCGTAGCCGGAGGCATACTGATATGCGGCACAGCCTCTTGGTTAGCGACCAACAAATATCTCCGACAGAAATATGACGACATGTTCTGAGCCCATGCATGCATCTGACACTCAACGATAACAATAAATAAAAAATATAACTTATGGCAATTCCCAGTAAAAAAAACATAGGCGGCGCAGCAGCGGCCCGGAGCGGAGTGAAACCTGCAACCCCGGGCAAGACTCTTGAGAAAGAAGCTCCGGAGCATTTTCCGCTTGCCTGCAGAAACTTTATTTTCATGATTGCAGCAGGCGCACTCATCGTGCTCGGATTTCTGCTGATGCTCGGCGGGGGCACCACAACCGAAGAGTTCAACCCCGACATATTCAGCACCCGGCGCATCGTCATCGGGCCGACACTGTCGTTTCTCGGCTTCGTATTTATGGGTATAGCCATCATATTGAAACCGCGCAAATAAGCAATAGTAATCAATAAACAACATAAAAAGGTAAAAAATGGATTGGTTCGATTCCCTTATAATGGGGGTAGTGCAGGGTCTGGCGGAGTATCTGCCGATAAGCAGCTCGGGACACCTGCAGATATGCGAGGACATACTCCACCTCAACATGGAAGGCGCTGGGTCGCTGCAATATACGGTAGCTCTTCATGTGGCTACGGTGCTGAGCACGATTGTAGTGCTCTGGAAAGAATTTCTGCCGCTTGTGACATCGTTTTTCGGGTTTAAGCGCGACGCCAACACCACCTACGTGTTCAAGATACTCGTGTCGTGTATCCCCATCATGATAGTGGGTCTGTTTTTCAAGGACAAGGTGGAGACACTGTTTGAAAAGAACCTCCTCACTGTGGGCATCGCACTGTGTTGCACAGCTCTTCTGCTGACATTCGCATATTATTTCCGCCGCACCACAGCCGACAGTCCGGCACTGCGTCAGGGAGGCTACCGTCCGCGCGACATCACGTTTCTTGACGCATTTGTCATAGGTCTGGCCCAGGCCGTGGCCGTTATTCCGGGTCTGAGCCGTTCGGGATCGACAATCGCCACCGGTCTGATGCTCGGCGACAAGCGCGAACAGATAGCCAAGTTCTCGTTCTTCATGGTGATAATCCCCATATTGGGCGAGGCACTGCTTGATGTCAAGGATATGGTGAGCGTAAGCGGTGATGCCGGAGCGACGGCCGAGACAATCGGCATCGTGCCGCTTATCATTGGTTTCATAGCCGCTTTTGTGGTAGGTTGCGCAGCATGCAAATGGATGCTCAATATCGTCAAAAAAGGTAAACTCGTGTGGTTTGCGGTCTACTGCCTCATCGTGGGTCTGCTCTGCATAATTTTTAACTAAGAGATAGATAATAAAGAAATGAATTTTCTCGCCGGAGAGACAATATATGTCGACAAGCCTTACGGCTGGACCTCGTTTGATGTGGTGAAACGCATCAGGGGGGTCATGCTGCGCCGTCTGGGCGTCAAAAAGATGAAAGTGGGCCATGCCGGCACCCTCGACCCGCTTGCCACCGGAGTCATGATCATAGTGAGCGGCAAGTCGACAAAACTGATAGAGCAGCTGCAGAGCGGCGTCAAGGAATACATAGCCACGATAGCGCTCGGAGCCACCACTCCGTCGTTTGATCTCGAGACAGAGATCGACGCCCGCTACCCCACCGGCCATATATCGCAGCCTCAGGTAGAGGAAACGCTCCGGAAATTTACCGGACGCATAGAGCAGGTGCCACCGGCATTCTCGGCGTGCAAGGTCGACGGCAAACGCGCCTATCACATTGCCCGCAAAGGCAAAGCGGTGGAACTGAAGCCGAAGGTGCTCGTAATCGATGAAATCGAACTTCTGAAATACTCGCAGGAGGAAATCACCATACGCGTGGTGTGCAGCAAAGGCACCTACATCAGAGCGCTTGCCCGTGACATCGGCGAGGCGCTCGGCTCGGGCGGACATCTCACCGCTCTGCGTCGCACCAGAGTCGGCGACGCCACAATCGACCGGTGCCTTCAGCTTGACGAAGCTGTCGAAATGCTGCGCAACGTGGAGCTCGAAACCGACGATAACACTCACTAAGAAACAACAAAAGAAACGAATATAAAAGAAGATGAAGCTTTCCCAATTTAAATTCAAATTGCCTGACGAGCTGATAGCCCAGGAACCCGCTCCGGGTCGTGACGAATGCCGCATGATGCTGGTCAACCGCAAGACCGGCGAGATCACCCATCACGTATTCAAAGAGATCATCAACTATTTTGACGATGGAGATGTGATGGTGTTCAACGACACGATGGTGTTTCCCGCACGTCTCTACGGCAACAAGGAAAAGACAGGCGCACGCATCGAGGTTTTCCTCCTCAGAGAGCTCAACGAGGAGCACAAGCTCTGGGATGTGCTTGTGGAGCCGGCCCGAAAGATACGCATCGGCAACAAGCTGTATTTCGGTGAGGATGAGTCGATGGTGGCCGAAGTCATCGACAACACCACCTCGCGCGGACGCACGCTGCGCTTCCTCTACGACGGCCCCCACGAAGAGTTCAAGGCCGCGCTCTACGCTTTGGGCGAGACTCCGCTGCCCGACTACATACAGCGCGAGCCCAACGAAAACGACGTCACCGACTATCAGACCATCTTCGCAAAAAACGAAGGCGCCATCGTGGCTCCCGCAGCAGGCATGCACTTCAGCCGCGAGCTTCTCAAACGCCTTGAAATCAAAGGTGTCGAGCAGGCTTTCGCCACAATACACAGCGGTCTGGGCAACTTCCGCGAGATTGATGTCGAGGACCTTACAAAGCACCGTATGGACTCCGAACAGATATTCATCACCCCCGGTCTTGTCGAAACCGTCAACAAAGCTAAGGCCGAAGGGCGCCAAGTATGTGCCGTAGGCACTTCAGTGCTGCGCGGCATGGCCACGGCAGTCAGCATGGGCGGCAAACTGAAGGTATACGAAGGCTGGACAAACAAATTCATCTTCCCGCCCTACGACTTCACCGTAACCACGGCGCTTGTAACCAATTTCCATCTCCCCTACTCCACGATGCTGATGATGGTAGCGGCATTCGGCGGATACAACCTCGTGATGAAAGCCTACGAGGAGGCCGTGAAAGAGGGATACCGTTTCGGCGCATACGGCGACGCAATGCTAATCATCTAATCAACGAGCCTGATGATAATAAACCAACGTGAAGACCGGCATGCACAAGTAATCGATGTGGCGCGCCGTATGATGACGGCGATACGCACCGCCCCCAAAGCCAAAGGCAACGACCTCATAGAGACCATCCTTGTCGAGGGTGACGACCTGCGGCGTCTCTCTGACGCTATGCTCGCGCTGTATGACGAGACATCGAGGCCTGTCTATCAGCGTGATGCAGCCAACATACTTCAAGGAGATGCCGTAGTGCTCGTAGGTATCCGTCAGCAGCCCATGGGACTCAACTGCGGCCACTGCGGATATCCGGGATGCACCGCCAAGCCCGAACAATCGCCCTGCGCGTTCAACTCTATTGATGTTGGCATCGCCATCGGCTCGGCGTGCTCGCTTGCCGCCGACAGCCGCGTCGACACCCGCACTCTCTTTTCTGCAGGAATGGGCGCCATGCGTCTCAATCTGCTCCCCGGCTGCCGCCAGGTGCTTGCCATCGCTGTCAGCGCCACCTCAAAAAATCCATTTTTCGACCGCAAGTAATCACTGCGCATGGCCGACACATATCTCACAATAGAGAAACCTTCAGAAGCGGTGTTCCGCGAGAAAATGAGCAAATTTCTCGCTTTCGCACATCATGCCGAGTCGGCCGACGAAGCGAAAGCGGTCATCGCCACCTATCAGAAAAAATATTTCGACGCGCGCCACGTGTGCTGGGCCTACATGCTCGGCTTTGACCGCACCGACTTTCAGAGCAACGACAACGGCGAGCCGTCAGGCACCGCCGGCAAGCCGATACTCGGCCAGATAAATTCGTTCGGACTCACCGACGTGGTAATCGTCGTGGTGCGCTATTTCGGCGGCATCAAGCTCGGCACATCCGGACTCATCGCGGCCTACCGTGAGGCAGCCCGCATGTCGATTGAAGAGGCTGAGATTGTAGAGCGAAAGCTGATGAAACGTATAGAATTCACTTTCCCCTATCTTTCGATGAACGATGTGATGCGACTTGTTAAACAGACCCAGCCGGAAATCGTCAGCCAGCAGTTTGACAATGCCTGCAGCATGACCCTCGCTGTCCGCGCCGACGACTACGACAGCCTCACCGCCCGCCTCAGCGACATCGACGGCGTCAGCATGCTGTGAGAAATATTTTTTAATCATACTTGTGATTTACAATAATATGTAAATATATTAAAGTATGAAAAATACATTTTTACATGTCATTTTATTAAGCAAACTTATCCTATGAAACAAGTGCTTTTGATCTTGTTATTATCCATTTTCTTTTGCGATATCCATTCAGAAGAAGTTGCTGGAGTCGTATTTGATGAAAACAACAGACCTCTTCCATACTCTACTATTCGAGTTAAAAAGAAAAGAATTGCTACGTTAGGAGACCGGTCTGGTCGTTTTTCCATTTCATCAGGAAGCATTTGTCCAAATGACACTATCTCTGTTACATATATTGGATATGAACCACTTGAATTTAGCATCGGGGAAATTATCGACTCTGTACAGATTTTAAAAATGAACCCTTCTCCGACTCTTCTAAATGAAGTATCCGTTTGCGCTACGTCCAAAATCAAACAAAAGACCAAACGAAAAGGGAAAAAGCACGGCTGGTCTCTAATAAAGACGTGTATTACCGGTAAGACTGCAGGAGACACGTACGGTTATGAATTTCATACTTCAAAAAACAAGCAATTGCTTCTTGATAAAGTAGGTTTTTACTATTGCGAAGGTAATAATCAGGTGACCGAGATGAATTTCAGAATCAATGTCTATGACATGAGTCAGGTCAAAACCGAACCGACAAGAGATTTCATCAATATTCTTGACTCCCCAATATATTTTGAATATAAGCTTGGCGACGATCCAAACGGTAAATTTGAATTCCAATTACCGGAACCGGTTGTATTGCCAGACAATGCCATGATTGAGATAGAATTTCTGGAAAATCTTGATGATGAGATTTTTTGGTTTAAATGTAATTTAGTCGGCGGAAGTACTTTGTCAAAACTGTTTACTGAAAACATCTGGATTAAAACACCGTTCTCAACTCCATTTTTTGTAGAATGCATCGAACTTGATAAATGAGCGAGACCTTAGATACTGTTTAAAATTCATATCACTTTGCCTTTGAGAGTCGTGTCGGTGTCTTTTTGTTTATTCTTCAGTCACGTAGCTACGTCTACGTCCCTCATCACAAACAAAGATTAATCCGACAATAACACTCTCTTAACTCTATAAAATAAAATTTCCGCATAAAGCCCAATTATGTGCGTACTTTATGCGGAATTTTTATTTTTTGTATTGCGAGGTCAGTATGCTTCATGTTCGTGCTCGAGCTCTGTGGGGGTCAACGGCGGTTTTGACAGTTTGCGCCACACCACTGCGATATATGCTATCACTATGGGCGACAGCACTGACACCCATGTCATCACTTTCAGTGTGAAATATGACGATGAACTGTTGCGTATGGTCAGCGAGCTCTGCGGGTCGGTGACCGACGGAAGAAATGCTGTGTCGTTATACCCCAGCAGACACATCAGGGCGAGGATTGCGAGAACGGTGCCGGCGCCTGTCCATACGATGCCGTGATTGTAGACCCGTCGCACGGCTGTCTTGCCCAGGCCGTAGAGCACCATCACCACGCCGACTACGAATATAAATCCGAGCCACCAGAGCGACATCAGATTGTCGGCATATTTATAAGGCACTTCGCTGATAACTCCGTCGGCATCATATCCGTAGCCGTCGGAGGTGAATATCACCCCCACAAGCGCCAGAAACAGCACGACGAACACTGCTCCGTTGACCAACGCCGCCCTGCGCTGACGGGCACGAAACGCTGTGCCCTCCTCTATGCTGTTGATGAAATAGAGCGCTGCGTTGGTGCGGGCGAGAAACAGCACTGTAAATCCGACAAGCAGATTGCGCCAGTTGAAGATTGCCTCAAGGCCGTGCGAGGAGTTCCACACCGATATCACAGGTTGGCCTCCGTCAAGAATATTCCCTTTCGTCACCGTGAAATCGGCGCCGAATATCATCATGCCTACCGCCACGCCGAGAAGTATGCAGCCGGCACAGCCGTTGAAGAAGAGAAACGCGTCATAAACGCGGGTGCCCAACAGATTGCCGGGCTTACGGCGGAACTCATAGCTCACAGCCTGCAATATGAAGCTGAGCAATATGAGCATCCACAGCCAGTAGGCGCCGCCGAAACATGTTGAATAGAACAGCGGAAATGATGCGAAAAACGCACCGCCAAACACTACGAGTGTCGTATATGTCAGCTCCCACTTTCGTCCGAGCGAATTGACTTTGAGATTGCGTGTCATGCTCGAATGCGAGCAGAAAAGCATCGTCTGCCCTCCCTGCACGAAAAGCAGAAACACGAGCAATGCTCCGAGCAGTGATATCAGAAACCACCAATATGATTGAAGCGCTTCCATACGTCAGATGTTTTTTAGATTTATACTTATTTTTCAGGCTCGTAAAACATGTCGGTCTCGGCCTTGCGTCTGATGTGGCGCACCATAATGCTGACCTCCGCCACGAGAAGCACAGTGAAGAGTGCCACAAAGAGCCAGAATGTGGTCTGCACGGAGCCGGATGAAATAGCCGAAACAGCGGCATTGACAGGGAGCAGCCCCTCGATGGTCCACGGCTGACGCCCCACTTCGGCCAGCACCCAGCCGGCCTCGCTGCATATCCACACCACCGGTATAGTCAGCAGTCCTAAGATGCAGAACCATCTGTTTTGAAGCAGGTTGACCTTGCGTCGCCACGAAGCCCACGCCACAACAAGGAAGAACAGCAGCAGATAGCCTCCGGACATCACCATCACGCGGAACGAATAAAACGACACCGCTACCGGCGGAACCGCATCTTCAGGCGCGCTGAGATAGCCGTAGCCGAAATATCTGAAATTGTCGTCGATGATCTGCTTTGCCGAAGCCATCGCCGCCGCGTCGCCGCGCTTCATCGCCGCGTCATAGTCGCGGAGAGCCTGCCGGGCCGTCTTGCCCATCTCTATGCGGCGTGCATACGACACATCCTTATATACTGTGTCGCCTGACTCATTTACTGCATATCCGCGTATAAGATCCTCGATGCCGGGCACAAACGCGTCGGCATCATGACGTGCGAGTATCGACAGCCCTTTGGGAATGCTGACCTCAGCATGTATGGCTTTCTGTCCGTCAAAAGGCCGCTTGTCGGTGTTGACAAAACCGAATGCCACAAGTCCTTGCCCTTCGCTTCCGGAATACAGTCCTTCCATCGCGGCAAGTTTCATGGGCTGGTATTTCGACACCTCGACTGCAGAGCCGTCGCCGGTCCACATCGTAAGCACTATGCCGGCAAGACCGACTGCGCCGGCCACCTTTATTGACCGCAGGGCAAAGTCTCGGTTATTGCGCTTTATCAGAAGCCAGCAGCTCACGCCAACCACAAAGACCGACCCGAGCACCCAGCCGCTCAACACCGTGTGGAAGAATTTGTTGACCGCCACCGGCGACAGCACCACATCCTTAAAGCTAACCATGACATTGCGCATCTGCTCCGGATCAAATTCCATGCCGGCCGGATATTGCATCCAGGCGTTGGCCACAAGTATCCATAACGCCGACAGCGCCACACCGATTGCCGTAAGCCATGTCGCTGCGAGGTGGAAACGCGGACTGACTCGCTTCCAGCCGAAAAACATGACGGCAATAAATGTCGACTCAAGGAAAAACGCCACGATGCCCTCGATGGCAAGCGGCGCGCCGAATATGTCGCCGACAAACCATGAATAGTTCGACCAGTTGGTGCCGAACTCAAATTCAAGGATAAGGCCGGTGGCTACTCCGCAAGCGAAGTTGATGCCGAAGAGTGTCATCCAGAACTTCGTGATACGAAGCCATTTCTCATTGCGAGTACGGTAATAGACCGTCTCCATTATGCCTATTATAAGCGAAAGGCCTATAGTCAGAGGCACAAACAGCCAGTGCACAATCGCCGTCAGAGCGAATTGCCATCTCGACCAGTCTACGACATTGATAAGTTCATCCATGGTTATATTCTGATTAAAAATAGTTGCTATCGACAGAGGTCAGCGACTCTCGCACCGCCCCGGCCCGGTCGGCATCGCTGTCGTAGCGGCTGCCGAGAAAATCCGGAAAGAAAAAAAGTTTCAATACCCCGAATATCACAATCAGCTTTATGATTATTATGACCCACAGCTTGCGGCCTACCGTCATCGACCGGAATCCGTCGGCATAAAACCGCACTACACGGCGTGGCAATTGTAATATATAACTGACTGCTGACATATACTATCATTTAATGACGCACAACACCACCGATGGCGTCGCATCGCAATTTGCAAAAATATATTAATGAAAACAAACTTTTGCGCGAAAATGTTACATTCCTCTAAAAAAACATGCACGGCGGCGGGTTAAAAAAAGTTTTTTCACATCAGGCATGCTTTGCCGTATCGTGAAATCTCACTACCTTTGCCAAGCTAAAAAAATATAAACAGACAACAACTATGGCAAACTGGTTTGAATGTAAGGTAGCTTACCGCAAAATAATGGAAAACGGCATCGAGAAAAAAGTCAATGACACCTTCCTGGTCGACGCGCTGACTTTTACCGAAGCCGAGTCACGCATCATCGAGGAGATAACCCCCTTCATATCCGGCGAATTTTCGGTGTCGGCCGTCAAGCGCACCAAGATAGCGGAAATATTCTGGGACGACTCTGCCGACCGCTGGTATCTGACAAAGGTGGCGTTCATCACCATCGACGAGAAAACAGCGCAGGAAAAGAAATCCACTTCACTCATACTCGTGGCGGCAAGCGACTTCAAAGGCGCCCTCGAGCACTTCATCGACGAGATGAAAACCACGATGGCCGACTACGAAATCGTATCTATCACCGAGACTCCCATTCTCGACGTATACAAAGTGAAGGTGCAGGGCGACAGCTCTTCAGCGAAAAACGACTGATACCGACACGACAATGTACACCCGTGTAGCAGAACAACTCGACGAGGTCAGACGCTCTATTCCCGCAGGCGTCGGCCTCGTCGCTGTTTCAAAATTCCATCCCGTGGAGGCGTTGCGGGCAGCCTACGACGCCGGTCAGCGCCGCTTCGGCGAAAGCCGCGTGCAGGAACTCCTTGCCAAAATACCGCAGATGCCCGACGACGTCGAATGGCATTTCATAGGCCACCTGCAGACCAACAAGGTGCGCCAGCTCATCGGCAAGACTGCCCTGATAGAGAGTGTCGACACCGAGCGTCTGCTCGGCCTCATCGACAGCGAGTCGGTCAGAGCCGGGGTTGTGACACGCGTGCTGCTCCAGCTCCACGTGGCAAAGGAAGAGACCAAATTCGGCTTTTCTGTTGACGAGCTTGAGGCATATTTCTCTGAAAGGAAATTCGAGTCGCTGCAGGCCACGCATATATGCGGGCTGATGGGCATGGCATCGAACACCGACGACACCTGCCGCATCACCGACGACTTCGCCGCTATAGCCGCATGCTTCAACAAAATCAGAAACGACGCATCGCTCGGACTGCGCGGCTTCGACACCCTCAGCATGGGCATGAGCGACGACCGCGACATAGCCATAGGCCAAGGTTCAAACCTTGTGCGCGTGGGGACAGCCATTTTCGGAGCCCGCGAATACTGATTTAGCCTGCAATGCCTGTTTTAAGAGAGCGTTTGAATTTAAACCGTATTAACAATAAAAGAGAATGAAAGTAAAACTTCAAATTAATCCTGAGGTCTTTTTTGGTTAATTCCGCCAAGTTTCATCAGTCGCATAGCTCGCTATGCTCCTTCTTCAACTCGCGAAATTCCCTCAAAAAATCCGCTCAGTCTTAATTTGATTTAAATCCAAACACTCTCTAAAAGATTTTTTCAAAATTTGATACATTTTTATTACTTATTCACACCAAAAAAATCTATCTTTGCATTGAATAAGTAATTTCCGCCTGCATCGCATGGCGCAATTTCAGACTCATGAAGCCATCGGAAAACTGTCACCCATGAAACTTACCTGAACTATATTTACTAATAACTAATTCATAAAACTAATTCACTAATGTCATCAAACACAGCCACAGGCAAAAGCAATCTCGTGCCTATCATCACGATGATGTTTCTCTTTGCCATGATTTCGTTCGTTACCAACATGGCGGCGCCGTTCGGTAACATCTGGGGCAACCAGTACCCCTGGGCCGGCATGCTCGGCAACCTTATGAACTTCGCAGCCTATCTCTTCATGGGCATACCCGCCGGCAAGATGCTCGCACGCGTCGGCTACAAAAAAACCGCTCTGCTGGCTCTCGTGCTCGGCTTCTTCGGCCTCGGAGTGCAGTATCTCAGCAGCGTGTTCGGCGGCGACATCGCCGTGTTCACCACCGGTGTGACTGAAGAAAACTATCTCGGCGAGAGCATTGTCAAGGAAATGCCTGTCACCCTCAACCTCTTCGTCTACCTGCTCGGCGCATTCATCTGCGGCTTCTGCGTATGTATGCTCAACACCGTTGTCAATCCGATGCTCAACATACTCGGCGGCGGCGGCAAGAAAGGCAACCAGCTGCTCCAGACAGGCTCGTCGCTCAACTCACTGGCCGGTTCGCTCACCCCGATGCTCGTAGGCGCCCTCATCGGCACCGTCACCTCGCGCACATCAATGAGCGACGTGGCTCCCCTGCTTTTCATCGGCATGGCTATCTTCGCCCTCTCTTATCTCATCATATCGCTTGCACGCATCCCCGAGCCCTCTCTCGAACGCGCACGCGCCGAGGCTGCCGCAGGCAAAACCGCACAGCCCAACCGTCATTCAGCCTGGTCGTTCCGCCACTTCGTGCTCGGAGCCATCGGCATATTCTTCTATGTCGGCATAGAAATCGGCATTCCCGCCGAACTCAATTTCTATCTCTCCGACTCAGCTGAAGCCGGCGCAGGCATCCTAGTCAACGGAGCCGCAATCGGCGGCGCCATCGTGATGGTCTACTGGCTGCTCATGCTCGTGGGCCGTATCGCTTCGGGTGCCATCTCAGGCGTGATTTCAACCCGCGCACAGCTGCTTGTCGTGTCGAGTGTAGGCGCTCTCCTTGTGCTCATCGCCATCATGATACCCAAGACAAGCCGCATCGATGTGCCCAAATTCATCTATGATCCCGACGCCAAGACCGAATATATCCTTACAAACGTAGGTCTGCCGACTTCGGCCATCGAAGAGTTCAAAAATGACCCGGCCGGCTTCGAATGGAGCGAAAACTACATCCACCCCGAGACCCGGAAGGAAATCAACCTCAAGGAAGAGCTCTACAAGCAGGCCAACGTAAAAGCTGAGGACGCAGCCAAAATGCTTGAGACACCCACAATACCGCTCAGCGCAATATTCCTCATCATCTGCGGTCTCTGCACCTCGCTCATGTGGGGCGGCATATTCAACCTCGCAGTCGAAGGCCTCGGCAAATACACCGAGCAGGCTTCCGGCATCTTCATGATGCTCGTAGTCGGCGGTGGCATCATGCCTCTGGTGCAGCACAGCGTGCTCGCTCCGTCGGTAGGCTACATGGGCAGCTACTGGCTTGTGATAGCAATGCTGCTCTATCTGTTCTACTATGCAGTAATCGGCTGCAAGAACGTCAACAAAAACATTCCAGTCGACTAAAGCCGACACATAAACTTCACGACGAGAGCCGCGGTTGTGTTGCCGCGGCTCTCGTTGCGTTTTCACCGCAGTGAAACCGCAACGACATCCCCCGGCGCCATGGTTTCGACAATTGAAATGCGAATTGAACTTTATGTGACCCCGATTGTTAAAAAAAATAGCTATATTTGTGGTGTGAAAGGGTTAAGCCAATTCACGCCACAAATATCAAAACAATTACAAAACACAGTTTAATAATGAATTCCGATAAGAAAACTCTTGAGAGCGTTGCCGACAATATCCGTGTGCTCTGCGCATCGATGGTAGAGAAAGCAAAATCGGGTCACCCCGGAGGCGCCATGGGTGGTGCCGACTTTATCAACGTACTTTACTCGAAGTATCTAGTCACCGACCCCGACGATCCGACATGGTTTGCCCGCGACCGCTTCTTCCTCGACCCGGGTCACATGTCGACAATGCTTTACGCCACTCTTGCCCTTACCGGAAAATACACCATAGCCGAGCTCGAGCAGTTCCGCCAGTGGGGCAGCGTCACTCCCGGTCACCCCGAAGTTGACCCCGAAAGAGGAGTTGAAAACACCTCCGGCCCCCTCGGCCAGGGACACACGATGGCCGTAGGCTGCGCCATCGCAGAGCGCTTCCTCGCCGCCCGCTTCGGAAAAGTCGTCGAACACAAGACCTACGCCTTCATCTCCGACGGAGGCATACAGGAAGAAATCTCACAGGGCGCCGGACGTCTGGCCGGTTACCTCGGTCTCCACAACCTGATAATGTTCTACGACTGCAACGACGTGCAGCTCTCGACCAACGTCGATGCAGTAACCCGTGAGGACTACGCCGCAAAATACCGCGCATGGGGATGGAGCGTCATCGAAATCGACGGCAATGACGCCGACGAGATATCCAAGGCACTCGAAACCGCAATCGCCGAAACCGAAAAGCCGACTCTCATAATCGGTCACACCATAATGGGCAAAGGCATCGTGAAAGCCGACGGCTCAAGTTTCGAAGGACAGTGCTCCACCCACGGCAACCCTATCAGCAAATCGGCCGGCGGCGACTATGAAGCCACCGTGCGTCACCTCGGTGGCAATCCCGAGCACCCGTTCGAGATATGGGAAGCTTCAAAAGCACTCTACGAAGCCCGCAATCAGGAGCTCCGCAAAATCGTGGCCGAACGCCGCGAACAAGAGCATGAATGGGCAGCCGGCAATCCAGACCGTGCGGCAGTGCTCGCCGATTTCATCGCCGGCAAGCTCCCCGAAATAGACTACTCTGCAATCGTGCACAAAGCCGGCCAGGCCACACGCACCGCTTCGGCCAACGTGCTCGCTGCCCTCGCCGAAAAAGTGCACAACATGATTGTATCAAGCGCCGACCTCGCCAACTCCGACAAGACCGACGCGTTCCTCAAGAAAACCGGAGCACTTATTTCCGGCGATTTCTCAGGCGGTTTCCTACACGCCGGCGTAGCCGAACTCACCATGGCAGCCGTAATGAACGGTATTGCCCTCCACGGCGGCATGCATGAAGCCTGCGGAACATTCTTCGTATTCTCCGACTACATGAAGCCGGCAGTGCGCATGTCGGCTCTGATGGAGCTCCCCGTGAAATATATCTGGACTCACGATGCATTCCGTGTCGGAGAGGACGGTCCCACCCACGAACCCATCGAACAGGAAGCGCAGATCCGCCTCATGGAGCAGATCCGCAACTTCTCTGGCAAACCTTCGATGCTCGTGCTGCGCCCCGCCGACTCTGCCGAGACTACCGTGGCATGGGAAATGGCGATGGAAAACAATGACAGTCCCACAGCCCTCATACTTTCGCGTCAGGACATCAAAGACCTGCCGGCAGTCGCCACAAGCCGTTACGAGGAAGCTCAGGGCACACGTCGCGGCGGATATGTAGTGATGGATACACCCTATCCCCAGGTAGTGCTTATCGCCAATGGCTCTGAAGTGTCATTGCTCTGCGAAGTCGCCGTTGAACTTGAGGCAGGAGGCGTGCCTTGCCGCGTTGTCTCAGTCCCCTCGACAGGCCTCTTCGAAGACCAGAGTCAGGAATACAAAGACAGTGTGCTCCCGCGCAACGTGCCCCGCTTCGGCCTCACCGCCGGACTGCCCGCAACGCTGCAGAGCATCGTAGGCTCCAAAGGAAAAGTCTACGGCATGACACGCTTCGGCGCATCTGCCCCCTACAAAGTGCTTGACGAGAAATTCGGTTTCACCGTACAGAACATCACCGAACAGGTGCTCAAATTCATCGGCAAGATATAAACCTCTCAAACGGCAAGATATCAGCGAACAATACATTTAAAATATGAAGAGGCTGCCTGACAACCAGAGTCAGGCAGTCTCTTTTTTTAGACCAATGTAAAAAAAAGGCAGCCACCGACCTCTCACCTTCCTCCGATTTTAAGCGAGAGCGGGGCTGCCTTGGAAAGCGCCTACTTGATTGACGGCACGGCACTCCGCGGCAGACACATTAAAGCCTGCTTTGGCAAAAGCCGGGCAAACGTCAACTCCCACGCAATGCGGCAGCAATCGCCACCGCCATGAGAGGGATGATAGACGCCGATTGTGTATGTGACATAATCAACAGGGAACGCACGGTGTTCCCCCTGATTATGCGATAGGGCATTATACACAATTCTTGTCAATGGTTACAGCCACACTCCCGGTCTGTCTTTATCCTTAATGCATCGCCAACACGTCCAGGCGGTAATGGACTTTTGTCGGATGGTCTGAGGCTCAGTGCCGCGATTGTAGATTGGGAGAGTTTGACGGCAAAGTCGGAGGAAGGACAAAGCAGACTCATGGAGCATAACCGTACACGTTATCTGTGGATAATCAATCCTAAAAATATCTTCTTTCGTATTGAGACAGATTGCAATCCTATGTTACGGCATCTCAGATATATACCGATTGGATATGTAGACATATCAACTCTCAGTCAAAATAGATGACAGCTGTATGACACACGGCCGAAAGGGATATGGCAATGCCGGTCGGGAACATTTCCCTGACTGCGGAGGCTGCTAAGATTTGTTGTTGTGACAAGTGATGATAGGGCAAGCACGCATTCAAAGCGATGTAGATTTACAATCCGGTCAAGTAATTTTTTTCATTGTCGGCATTATCTCGTCTCTACAAAATAGAAATCCGACTCAGGTGATAGGTTAGGCCAACGGTAAAATTCATCCGCATGACCGTCCGGTTAAGTCAACTGCAGGGGTGACGCCTGCCGATTCTTTTTGATAATAAAAATGACAACAACGGTTGTTGCCCTTTGGGTAGTGTGATATCTTTCGGTTAAAAAACCTTGACCGATTGAAATCTTTGCATCCGAAACTGGCGGCTGTCGCTGTCAGTCCATTCTCCTGATCTATATGGCCGCCGGTCGAGACTGGTGGTGCATGATAAATGCCGGATTTCAATTCATTTCATAATATTCTGCACATTTCACATGTGGAAAAATGCATAAATATCAGTTTTCGTTATGCAAATATACTTATTTATTATCGTTTATCTAAATTTTCAATACTAAAATCTACACTGAGACCCACGGCTCTTTCATTTAAAAAAGTCTTGTGCTTCCGAAAAGCCTGTTATTTTATAGCGGGGGAAGTCTGAATGGGAAAGGGTGATTTTCGCATTCATTTCTCTGATTTTCAATAAAATAAGTGGTATAAAAA
>SCEG01000079.1 GCA_004102805.1 Muribaculaceae bacterium Isolate-002 (NCI) | reverse complement strand
GTCTTTCGTTAGCACAGTTCAAACGGCTTATGTTTGAATCTTATCTCGCCTCAACAATTATTTCGACTTGCGGAAAATCTCCGCATATCAAAATAATTCAGAAAATAAATCATCGGTTGACTCAGTTAGCGGCTTAGCCTAGGATGAACAACCTCAAATTTTACCGAATCATTGTATTATGATGGATTCAGTGAGCGGAAAGAATCTATTGCACAACTACGAGTCCCAGATTATCTCTTCTTCGGAGAAGAAGTGGGGCGTGGAATTGATCTTTCAGAATATTATGGAGATAAAAATAAGAAGAAAGTATCTGCCAGAGGTATTATCGATATCTTAAAACGCTATAATTTTACTGTTGAGGAAAATATGCCTTTTGATAAGGACATTTCTCTCGACCCAGAGTTGTTGGGTAAAGTTTTCGAGAATCTTTTGGCTGCTTATAATCCGGAAACCAAACAGACCGCTCGTAAGCAAACTGGTTCTTTTTATACTCCTCGTGAGATTGTGCAGTTTATGGTAGATGAAAGTCTGGTTGCTCATCTCAAACGTACAGTATCAGAAGATTTGGAAGCCGAATATCGTAAATTGCTTTCGTATACTGATGACATTATCAATTTAACTGAAGACCAAAAACAGCAGATAATGTTGTCGTTATATAATTGCAAGATACTTGATCCGGCTTGCGGTTCAGGAGCATTCCCTGTCGGCATTCTCCAACAAATGGTTCATATTCTTACTCAGATTGATCCAGACAATAGCCGTTGGCAGAAAATGCTATTTGACCTTGCACAAGATGAGTCATCTGAAGTATTCAAAAATTCCACAGAAGAGGAAAGAAAAGAACAAATGGATGATTTATATCATTCGTTTAATGCGAATTTCAATCGTCCGGATTATTCGCGTAAGTTATATCTGATTGAAAATTGCATCTATGGCGTAGATATCCAGCCGATTGCCATCCAGATATCCAAGCTACGTCTCTTTATCTCACTCATCATTGATCAGAAGCCTAACAATGATCCTGTCGACAATTTTGGAATCAGGCCCTTGCCGAATCTTGAAGCAAAGTTCGTTGCAGCAAACTCTCTTATTGGTTTGAAACGTGAAGAAGGAAACCTCTTTAATACAAAGGATATTAAAGAGAAAGAAAATCAATTAAAGATTGCAAAGCATAAAATATTTGGAGCAAAAACTGCTCGGACTAAAAGAAAATATGAAGACCAAGTTGCACAACTGCGAGAAGATATTGCTTCGATGCTAGTAGAGCAACGCCTTGTGGGAAATGAGCAAGCTCAGCAACTTTCACAATGGGACATGTCAGACCAAAATGCATCTTCTCCGTTCTTTGATTCTGAATGGATGTTTGGTGTCAAAAATGGTTTTGACATTGTTATAGCAAATCCGCCATACGTCTCAACAAAAGGAGTGTCTGGAGAGTCAAAAAAACTGTTTGAGAAAGAGTTCGGATTCTCTGACGATCTGTATAATATGTTTACATTTAAAGGAATGGCGTTATGCTCAGAAGGAGGATCGGTAACTTATATTACACCAAAGACATTCTGGACTACACAAACAAAGCGAAATATGAGAGATTTGATGCTTTCTCATAATCTCCGCTATGTTTTTGATACTGCAAATCCTTTTGAAGCTGTTATGGTAGACACTTGTATATGGCAAGTTATTAATACGCCTTATGATGCTTCAAAGGATAATAAGGTGTATTTTCAGGACGGGAGTGCTAATCTTACGCATCCTGTTATATTTTCTCCAATTCTCCAATCCACCTATATTAAGACTCAAAATGCTGTTATATTCAAACCCACAGAGTTGAATCTCCGAATATGGGAACTTTACGGAGAAAAAGTCAAAGATCTCTATGACAAATGGTGGGATAAAATTAAGACCTCTAGAGACATTGAAAAGAATAAGGCTGAACTGGAAGCATACAGGAATAGTCTTAAGCCTGGTGACATTGCTCTTTTAGGCTGTTTAACAGAAGGTGGTCAGGGACTTGCAACAGCAAATAATGGCAAGTATATTGCTGTGCGGCGTTCAACAAAATGGGCAAAAAACATAATCGAATCACGACCAAAGAAACTGGCAGATGTCATTGCAAAATATAAGCCCAATATCCTGGGCTATTCATCAGCAATGTCAGTGAGTGAATTCCTAAATGGTAAAACAGAACGTGAAATAGCAGCTCTATTTGATTCTTTAAAGGAGAGATATGGCCGAGATATATTCGGTCAAGGCTATCTTTACAAAATTATCGATGATGATGAAGTTGCAGATGTTTCATTATTGACTGATGATGAAAAGGAGAATGGAATCGACCCGGCAAAGAAAATATATGTTCCTTACGATAAAGGGGATAAAGATGGCAATCGGTGGTATTTAGAAACGCCTTTTGCCATTGCGTGGTCTAAGGAGAACGTCCGCTTTTTGAAGACAAATTCAGGCAAGAAAGGTCAGGGTATGCCAGTCGTACGTAATCCTCAATTCTATTTTAGGGAGGGATTGTGCTGGAGCGAAATAAAAACACATTATATTCGATGCCGATTAAAAGGGAAAACGGTTAACTCCAATAAAAGTATGGCGTTTTATGCTTTCGACTCTGGCTTACCAATACCTTATGTTGTAGTTTTATTAAATTCCGAATTTATAGCTGATTATATAAATAATTTCATAAATAATACACAAACCTTCGGTATAGATGATGCAAGGCAAATCTTTGTAGTGATACCTGAGGAAAATGAACTACAATTTGTTGATAATTTATTGAATAAGGCAATTTTAATAAAGAAAGGGAAAGAAAATTCATCATTAGTATATTTGCAGAAAGAGGTTGATTCATATGTAAATCGATTATATATGAATCAATGAAGATAGAGGGATTTTGTTGGATAGATGTGAACTCTACATATCTTAAGGCTCGACTCAAAGGGATTGGTGTATTTGATGTGCTAAGTATGTCATTATTTACTCAAATGCAAATCCCTGATAGTTACTTTGTTGCAGTGATTAATTCGGAACTAATTAGTCTGTATGTCGATAATTTTATAAACAATACATCTCACTTCCAAATAAACGATGCGAGACAGTTGCCCGTCGTTTTGCCGACAGCCGAATCTTTGGATGGGTTAGTAGATATTGTAACGGAAGCTTGTGCTATTAAAGCCAGAATACCGAACAACGAAGACGTTGAAAAACTTAATTCAATACAACGAATTATAGATGAAACTATACGGACATTATATCAGATATATTGAGTTCACAAAATCATCTAATTCAGCTTCTATCTTTTTCAAGGACTCAGAATCCAGTTCTGGCTTATCATGACAATCGAATGAGACGCGGCAGCTAACAGCCGTTAAAACAGCATCTTCCACATCCTTAAGTTGTGATGGCGATGGGATCAATATCGGGACTTGTCTAATATCATTAATTTGAATATTTACACTGCAATTTATAAATTCACGATAAAAATCAAACAATAGATTAGAATTAAGAAGTGCAATGATATATTTTGAAGTGCACAAATTTGATAGTGGGAACAATGACATCGAACCTACATCATTTACTGATGCTCCTTTTAATTTAACCTTTAAAAGTCGAGCTTCTGGATTGAGTACGTTATTCCAACAAAATCCCTCCCTAAAATAGAATTGAGGATTACGTACGACTGGCATACCCTGACCTTTCTTGCCTGAATTTGTCTTCAAAAAGCGGACAATATTAGTAGATTCCTCGTTCCCATCGTCCGTTGGTTGAATTTGTCGGTTCCCGAATTCCAGTATAAGCCAAATAGCGATAAAGAGTACCACGAGCGACCTTAATCTTTTTTGCAATATTAGGTACAGATATACCTTCCTGCAATTTACGAACAATATATTGGTGTTTTGTTACACATATTTCGTTAAGTTTATTATTCCTCTTCCCTTTACCGCGCCCGATGGTTTTACCTTCTGATTTGAGACGTGCGAGTGCTTCTTTGGTACGCTGAGAGATGAGGTTGCGCTCAATTTCGGCTGACAGGCCAAAGGCGAAAGCAAGTACTTTTGACTGGATATCATCTCCGAGACGATAGTTGTCCTTGATTGTCCATACCTTAGCCTCCTTTGTCATGCAGATGTTAAGAATCTCCATAATCATAAAGAGGTTTCTGCCGAGACGCGAAAGCTCCGCACAGATAATGAGGTCATCTTTCTGTATGCGCTTCAACAATATGCCAAGCTGACGTTTATTGTAGGCTTTAGTGCCGGATATTGTTTCTTCAATCCATCCATCTATGGCCAGGTTTTCGTGTTCGCAGAATTTATTAATTTCAAAACGCTGGTTCTCAACAGTCTGCTTGTCTGAGCTAACGCGTATGTATCCATATATCATAGCTGATTCAATTTATTCTGCTATAATATAAGGATTTTGTTAATTATGTTGTATATGCGATGCTACGTTTTTTAGTTCTATGAAAACCAATATACCTGAATATTAAGTCTATTGACTGGTTCGGTGCGATTTCTTGTTCGGATAGGATTATTTAACGTGGGTGGGCGGTGTTTTTGCCCGTGTGGGTGCTAATTTTGTGGTTATGGAAGCTGTGTGGGCTTTCTTTTGGTTGTTTAATTATTAATTTTTTTCGGGTATGTCATTTGTTATCGTTGTGCTATGTTTTTTTGCATGGCTTGGGCAGGCTCTTAAGAATGGAGCGGATGTTTGAATGGCGCTTGTTGCGGTTTACCGGATGCCAAGTAGTTTGTGGGTCTGGAGTGATAGCCGCCATTGTGGATGTTGCTTGATGTAGTCTATGGTGTCGGCTATTATCCGGACGTTGGTGTCGGGGTTGTTGACGTCGCAAGGTTGCAGGTAACGGCAATCGGCGTGGGTGACAGGGAGGGCATCGAAGGATGCCATATTCTGCCCGGCGCCATGAAAGATTACTTTCAGTTCGTCGATGCGTTGGATTTTTATGGGTGCGTCTTTTGGTGATACGGTAATCCAGTCGATTGTTTCGTCAAGTCTGTCGGGCAGCGGTAATGTGCCGTTGGTTTCGATATGCAGGTATTTGCCGAGCTGATGGAGTCGGTCGACGAGTGATCGTGTCAGTTGCAGGGTCGGTTCGCCTCCGGTGAATATTATATGCTGTGTCGGATACTTTGATGCTTCGCTGATGATTTCATCGACAGAAAGTTCCCGGCCGCTGTTGTGCTCTGTGTCGCAAAAACCGCAATGCAGGTTGCATCCACTGAATCTGATGAATACGGCGGGTGTGCCGGTCCAGTGACCTTCGCCCTGGAGTGAATAAAATATTTCGTTGATTTTCATTGCGGATATCGGTCTTATATTTCATAAATGGCGATATTGCCTTCGCTTTCCTGAACGGATGTCTTGTAGCACTGTGGAATCTGTTCGGTAACCCAGCGGGCAATGTTTTCGGCTGTGGGGTTAAACGGCAGGAGTTCGTTGAAGTTGCCGTGGTCGAGATATCCGTGTATTTTGTCTTTGATGTGCTTGAAGTCGACGACCATGCCGTCGCTGTTGAGTTGTTCGGATTTGCAGTATATGGTGATAATCCAGTTGTGTCCGTGCAGTCGTTCGCATTTGCTGGGATATGAGAGGTCGAGGCGATGAGAGCCTGCTATTTCAAGGCGTTTGGTTACGTAGTACATATAGAGTCAGAATGAGAAGTGACATTGTTAGGAATTGCAAAGGTAATATTTTTTATCGGCAAATCAGCTGTGAATTTATTTTATGTTGGTTTTGGCGTCAAGTGTTTATGTCTTTCGTTACAAAAAGAATGTCTAATTCATGTCGGTGTCCGGATAGATATAATGTGAAAAGCGAAGGTGATATGATATGCGAAGGTTTTGTTTTTTTGAGTATTTTTGCAATAATAATATCTATGGATTTATGAATATACAATGATTCGGTAAAATTTGAGGTTGTTCATCCTAGGCTAAGCCGCTAACTGAGCCAACCGATGATTTATTTTCTGAATTATTTTTAGATGCGGAGATTTTCCGCAAGTCGAAATAATTGTTGAG
>SCEG01000078.1 GCA_004102805.1 Muribaculaceae bacterium Isolate-002 (NCI) | reverse complement strand
CGCCCGCAGGCCGGAAGCTCGCTTGCTTCCCGAAAGCGAGCGCAAAGGTATGCACTTTTTATTTACCCACCAAATATTTTTACAACTTTTTTCGGAAAAATTTTACCTAAACCTCCTCAAAAACCCTCAAAATCCACACCAACCGACTGCAACACACCCGATTACATCACATCAAAAAAAAGTTCACACTACAACACGATTTTCACACCGCCGTTGCACCACCATCACCTGACGGTGCGCAACGGCGGCAAAAACGCATCGGCAATATGCTCAACCCGCGGAGTCGCTCCCGACTCCGGATTTCCAACAATAATTATCACATCAAACTGCACCTCATGCGGAATTTCGCGCGAACGCACGTAGGAATGCGCCGCCCTGACCATACGCATCATGCGCCTCCGGTCAACCGCATCGGCCGGATCAACAAAATCAGAGCTGCGGGTCTTGACCTCGACAAACACGATGCGCGACCCCTTCATCGCCACAATATCAAGCTCCATATTCCCCACGCGCCAGTTGCGCTCCACTATCGCGTAGCCTTTCGTGACAAGAAGATCAGCGGCAATCTGCTCGCCCCACTGCCCGAGTTCGTTATGCTTTGCCATATCGCATGTTTTTTGTTCCGTATGTCAACAAAATTAGTCATATTATTTGTTTTATTATATATATTGTGGAAATTTCCGCAATATTGAGCCATATCAGTGGCTTTGTGTTTTTATTTTTTGTAATTTTGTAACCACAAACAGATCAGAGTAAGATGATAATCAGCGAAACTGTAAAAAGCGGTGTTGTAGTGAGAACCCGGGGCAACAGCGCATGGGTGAAAATAAGCTGCGGCGACGACCATTGCAACAGCTGCCGGATAGCCTCACTCTGCTCCACTCCCGCCTACACCCCAACACTCCGCGCCCGGATTGAGAGCGGACTCGAAGTGAAAAGCGGCGACAAAGTGATGCTGATGGGACGTGTCAAGGGGTGGCTCAAGGGATGGCTGCTCCTCGCCGGACTACCATGCCTGGCGATATTGGTCGGCCTCGTGCTCGGAAGCATGTTCGGAATGAAGGACGGCGCCGTCGGAATCATCTCTCTGGGTTTAGTGATGATATATTATGTGCTGCTATGGAGATTTCGCAGCAAAATCGACAGAAACGTCGAGTGGATAATAGAGTCGCTCAGAACCGACTGAGACCGGCTCCATGACGGGCAAACGCGTATTGATAACGATAACACATAATGATGGAACAACAGTATTTGGCTATGACGGTGCTCGGAGTGGCCGGATTTGCCGCAGGGCTTATCCTCTACTTCGTGGCAAAGAAATTCAATGTCAAGGAGGATCCGCGCATCGGCGAGATCGAGGAGATTTTGCCGGGTGCCAACTGCGGAGCCTGCGGACGCAAAGGGTGTCACGATTTTGCGGTTGAATGCTGCAGGGCGTCAGACCTCGACGGACTCTCATGCCCCGGAGCCGGCTCCGAAGGAATGCGGCGCATTGCCTCAGTGCTCGGCATCGCCCCGCTATCAGCACAAGAAAAAAAAGCCTACCTCAGATGCCGCGGCACAAAATGCAACAGGCTCACTCACCGCGATATTGCGACAATCAGCTCATGCCGCGCCGCAAAAACTCTCGCCATGCCCGCCGGCTACTGCACATGGGGATGCCTCGGAGGCGGCGACTGCGTGAAGGCATGCCTGTTCGATGCTATGACATGGGACGCCGAAAACGCCATGCCCGTCATCGACACCGCCCGCTGCGTGGGCTGCGGAAAATGTGCCTGGACATGCCCCCAGAACATTATACTCGTCAGGGAAATCTCCGCTGACACCCCGGCAGTGGTCGTGGCATGCAGCAACCGCGACAAAGGCGGAGCGGCACGCAAAATGTGCTCGGCAGCCTGCATCGGATGCGGAAAATGCGCCCGCACATGCCGCTTCGGCGCAATCTCCGTCAGCAACAACCTCGCATCTGTCGACCCGGGTCTCTGCACCGGCTGCGGCGAATGCATCACCGGCTGCCCCACCGCCGCCATCGTTTCACATATCAACACTGACAACGCATAGAGCTATGAAAAATATAATGACATTCGGCAGAACGGGAGTGCATCCCCCCGAAATGAAACTCACCGCAGGCAGCCCGATAAAGGATATGCCGCTGCCACGGCGCGTCGAGATAAGCCTCGCCCAGTCGCTCGGCCGACCTGCCGAGGCCGTAGTGAAGCCGGGCGACCACGTGAGCCGTTTCGACCTCATCGGCGAAGCTCAGGGAGCGGTCTCTGCCAACGTGCACACCCCCATTTCAGGCACTGTGAAAAGCGTCGGACCGATCGACACGCCCGACGGCCACGGCGCCACGGGCGTAATAATCGAAGCCTCCGACGCCGACCACGCCTGCGACCTGCAGAGCATCTGCGACGCAACCCCGCTCATCACCCCCGACGGCATCGGACGCCTGTCACCGCAGGAGATAACCGACACAATACGCCGCGCCGGCATCGTAGGTCTCGGCGGCGCCACATTCCCAACAGCCACCAAGCTCTCCCCTTCCCCGGGCAGTCCGCGCTGCGAATACTTGCTGATCAACGGCGCCGAGTGCGAGCCCTACCTCACATGCGACGACGCCATAATGCGCGAGATGCCCGGCGAAATCATCACCGGCATTGAAATTATTTTGCGCGCGCTCGGCGACGATGTCAGATGCATCGTCGGCATCGAGGACAACAAACCGCAGGCCATCAGGGAAATGACCGCGGCCGCACGCTCCCACAGCCGCATCACGGTGATGCCGACGCGCACCCGCTATCCGCAGGGCGGCGAAAAAATGCTCGTCAAAGCGCTTACCGGACGCACAATAGCCCCCGGCGCACTCCCCATCTCCGAGGGGGTCATAATACAGAACGTGGCTACGGCGCTGGCCGTATATCATGCCGTGGTGTGGGGAATGCCGCTCGTAGAACGCGTGATGACCGTCAGCGGCAAGGACTGTCAGGCGGCTGGCAACTACCGTGTGCCCATAGGCACTCCGCTCAAGGATATCGTCGGCACGCTCCCCGACACCACAGTCAGAATTGTCAACGGCGGAACCATGATGGGACGCGCCCTCGCCGGAATACAAGGTTCGACTGCAAAAGGAATGAGCGGCCTGCTCCTTCTCAACTCGCAGGAGACTCCGCTGCGCGACACAACACCATGTGTGCGCTGCGGCCGGTGCGTCGAGGTATGCCCGATGGGGCTCGAGCCATATCTGCTTGCAAAGCTCTCGCAACTCGGACGCATCGACGACGCCGCGGCACGTCATGTGGCCGACTGCATGGAATGCGGCTGCTGCAGCTACAGCTGCATGGCCGGCCGACGCCTCGTCGACTGGATAAAAGTCGGAAAATCAATGGCGCGGCAACGATAGCATCTCATCACATACCCCCGATCATTCATCATATAATCCGTACACATTATTGTATATATAATTGTATATAACCGTCAAAATGGAAAAAACAATCTGATGGAAGGCAACAGAATAACAGTGACCGGCTCGCCTCACGTGTCGGCAAAACGCACCACACAGAGTGTGATGCTCAACGTAATCGCGGCGCTGCTCCCCGCGCTGGCATGCGGGATATGGATTTTCGGCTGGCGCTCGGCTCTCGTGGCCGCAGTCACAATCGCCGCGTGCATGCTTACCGAATTCCTATGCTCCCGCTACATGCTCGGCCGACGCGACTCGCTTCGCGACTGCACAGCCATAGTCACCGGCCTGCTCCTTGCAATGACGCTGCCATCGTCAATACCGCTGCCGATGGCCTTCGCCGGAGGCGTTTTCGCTATCGGAGTCGGAAAAATGGCATTCGGAGGCACCGGACAGAACATCTTCAACCCGGCACTCGTCGGACGCGTGTTCCTGCTCATATCCTTCCCCGTTGAAATGACCACATGGCCGCTGCCGCTATCGCCCGACGGCCTTACCGGTGCCACTCTGCTGAGCGCCATGAAAGAGAGCGGTGTCGACGCCGCAAGCATCGACGTGGCTCAGATGGCCATAGGCAATATGGGCGGCTCGCTCGGCGAAGTCGGAGCGATAGCCCTCATCGCGGGATGGCTCTACCTGACCGCACGCCGCATTATCCGCCTCGTGATACCGGTGGCGATACTCGCTTCGATAGCACTGCTCGCTGCCGTCACAGGCAACAGCGTGGTCATCGAACTGTTGTCAGGCGGTCTACTCCTTGGCGCTTTTTTCATGGCTACAGACTACGTGACATCACCGATGACAACCAAAGGGATGATTGTCTACGGCATTCTCATCGGCGTGATAACCTTCGTGATACGCCACTACGGGTCATATCCCGAAGGCATATCGTTCGCAATACTTATAATGAACGGCTGCACACCGCTTATCAACAAACTGACCCGACCGCGCGTATTCGGTGAAAGGAGGAAAAGATGAAAAAACTGAAATCGACATTGCCAAACATGGCAGGGGTGCTCACCATCACGACCATGATTGCCGGATTTCTACTGGGATACGTCTACCGGTCGACTGCCGAAGCGCGCGACAAAGCATCCTCCGACAAACTCGTAGGCGCCATCAGTCAGGTAGTGTCAGGATTTGACAACGACCCTGTTTCCTCAAAAACAACCGTAACCGCCGGCTCCAGTCAGATCACAATCTACCCCGCCACTCACGACGGCCGCCTGATAGGCTGCGCAGCCGAAAGCAGCTCAGACAACGGTTTCTCCGGCAAAATCACCATAGTCGCAGGCTTTGACCCCGACGGCAACATATTAGGCTATGAGGTGACCTCACACGCCGAGACTCCCGGCCTCGGGGCAAAGATGAACGACTGGTTCCGCGGCACAGGCTCCCGCTCTGTGATCGGGCGCAATCCTTCCTCCCGGCCGCTGAAAGTGAGCAAAGACGGCGGCGAAGTCGACGGCATCACCGCAGCCACCATATCATCACGCGCATTTCTCGAAGCTCTCAACATCGCTTCGGAAGGCGCCATGACATATTTCCGACAGTCCACCGAAAACAAGTAACCGCCATAACTTCCGAAAAATGAATTTCTTCAAGACAATATATCACAGTGCGGTGCTCGAAAACCCCACGTTCGTGCTGCTTCTGGGCATGTGCCCCACTCTCGGCACCACATCGAGCGCCATCAACGGCATGTCGATGGGGCTTGCCACCACCGGTGTGCTGATATGCTCCAACGCAGCAATTTCCGGCATCAAAAACCTTGTGCCCGACAAAGTCAGAATTCCGGTCTATATCGTCGTTATCGCCACATTCGTCACCCTGCTGCAGATGCTGCTTCAGGCCTACGCCCCGGCGCTCAACGACAGCCTCGGCATATTCATTCCGCTCATCGTGGTCAACTGCATATTGCTCGGACGCGCCGAAGCCTTCGCCTCACGCCACAACGTAGCCTCGTCAGTGGCCGACGGCATCGGCTCAGGACTCGGCTTCACCGTAGCGCGGACCCTGCTCGGAGCATGCCGCGAACTGCTCGGCAGCGGCAGCATAGCGTCGCTGTCAATTTATCCCGAAAGCTGGGGCGCACTGCTCTTCATCCTCGCCCCCGGCGCATTCATTATGCTCGGATTTCTCATCGCCATATACCGCTATCTGCAAGCAAAATCGACGAAAAAGCATTCGGCATAGCATATTGTAAATAATTGAAAAAGTTACTCAAGCTAATAACATCATGCTGGAATATTTAGCCATAATCATAACGGCAATCTTTGTCAACAACATAGTTTTCGCCCAGTTCCTCGGAATATGCCCCTTCCTCGGCGTATCGTCACGGCTCACCAACGCCACCGGCATGGGCATCGCAGTCACGGTGGTGATGGTAATATCAACACTCGTGACATCGCTGCTCCAGAATTATGTGCTCGTGCCATTGCAGATGGAATACATGCAGACCATACTCTTCATTCTGGTCATTGCCGCCCTGGTGCAGATGCTCGAGATAATAATGAAAAAAGTGTCGCCCGCGCTCTACGTTGCCCTCGGCGTGTTTCTGCCGCTCATCACCACCAACTGTGCCGTGCTCGGTGTGGCGATAATGGTGACACAAAAAGGCATGTCGCTGACCCAGAGCGTAGTCTACGCATTTGCCACGGCCATCGGCTTCCTTATGGCGCTTGTGATATTCGCCGGCATAAGGGAACAGCTCGAACTGGCCGACGTGCCGCGTCCGATGCGCGGAGTGCCGATAGCCCTGATCACAGCCGGCATACTCGCAATGGCCTTCATGGGCTTCGCCGGAATTGGTTAAACACACCCCATAATATACCTGCGGCTTCCCTCGCATTGTGTCGGAGGGAAGCCGCCTGGTTATATTATGGGGGATGTAAATGCCGACAAGCCTTGCCTGAGCCTCTGCCGGCTGCGCATCATCGTGAAAGCGAGATATTTTTCTCCTTGGCTATGCGGCGCATGTTGAGTATGGCATAACGCATGCGACCCAGCGCAGTGTTGATGCTGACATTGGTAGCCTTGGCTATATCCTTGAAACTCATGTCGCGGAAGAAACGCATGTCGATGACCTCTCGCTGCAGCTGCGGCAACTGGTTCATGATGCTGACGACATCGGCCGAAATCTGCGAGTCAATCATGAAATCCTCGATAGTATCCTCCGCAAGCTCCTTGCGGTTGAGAAGCGCAAGATCCGTATCATCGGCCGAAACCACACCATTGGCTTTCTCCTGGCGGTAATAGTCAATGATATGATTGTGGGCGATACGCGTAATCCATGCCGAGAACTTTCCGCTCTCGGTGTAACGACCTTGTTTTATTGTAGTTATAGCTTTGACAAATGTCTCCTGAAAGATATCGTCGGCAAGCTCACGGTTCTTGACGATATTGAGTATATAGGAAAAGACACGGCTTTGGTGGCGCGTCAATAATGTGTCGAAAGCCTCGTTGTTACCATCGGCATAGGCTGCTACCAACTGCTCGTCGGAGAGCCGTGTAAGATTTTGCATTACTATATTATGAAGTGTTAATAAAGAGTAATGATGGACAATAGGCGGAATAGTCATTAAATTAATAAAAGAATAAAGCAGAAAAACAGACAAAAGGCTTACTGATTTTTTCCGTAACTACAAATTTACAAAATCTTTTTGTTTTCACCAAATGATAATCCTGATTTATTCATCCCGTTAACCATTCTTAATAATTCTGTTTGAACACGGCTCTTTCATTTAAACTAAAATAAAGAGCACATCCTCCCTTACCCGCTTCAGTCCGGAGCGGGTAATTTTTCTATGTCTGTATGTTAAAAGGTTATCCTGTTATCAAAATCTTGTTTTTTTCA
>SCEG01000077.1 GCA_004102805.1 Muribaculaceae bacterium Isolate-002 (NCI) | reverse complement strand
CGACCCCGCACTGCCGACGCCACCACCGCAGATTGTAGGCGGCAATATCGCGGCCGGCTATTGTGATTGAGCCGGCAGTTGCGGGATAATAGCCGAGCAACAGTTTTATCAGCGTTGTTTTCCCGCTACCTGATGCACCGACTATCGCCGTCACCTTTCCTTCGGGAATAGTGAACGATATGCCGTCAAGCGTCATGGCCGGCGCATGCCGGTCGTACTTGAAATTGACGTTGTCAAATTTAATCGTATTTCCCGCACCGAAGCATTCCGCACTGTTGGCCGAGGTCTCTTCGTTGCGGCCTTCATGGATTTCGTTGATGCGCTCGAGCGATATCCTGACGTCCTGCACGGAGTAGACGAACGCCATAAGTTGCTCTACCGGCGAATTCAACTGGCCTATTATATACTGAACGGCAAGCATCGCGCCGAGTGTCATCTGCCCGTTGATTACGGCTGTGGCGGCAAGCACGGTTATTATCACGTTTTTCACTTCATTGATGAATATCGAGCCGGCCTCCTGCGTCTGTTGCAGTCTGAGCGATTTCATCTGCAGCGCAAACAGGTCGGCCTGCGTGTCCTCCCACTCGCAGCGGCGGCGCCGCTCGCAGTCCTGGAGCTTGATTTCCTGCATGGTGGTGATGAACTGATATGTCATATTCTGGTTTTTGGCCTGCTGTTCAAACAGTTCGTAATCCAGCACCTTCCTTTTGTGCAGAAACGAGGCTATCCACACTCCGTAGCATGCGCTTCCCGCCGCGAAGACCGCAAATATAAGCGGGTTGTAGACCAGCAGCACAACGCCGAATATTATGAAACTCAGGAATGTGAATATAACGCCGAGCAGTTGCCCCGTAAGAAAATTCTGCACACGGCTATGGTCGCCGATACGTTGCAAAAGGTCGCCCATCAGCTTCGTGTCGAAAAACGACATCGGAAGATTGAGCAGTTTGATGAAAAAATCGCCTACGAGCGAGAGATTGATACGCATCGAGATATGCAGCAGAAGCCAGCGTCGCAGAAAATCGGTAGCCGTGCGTCCGGCCACAATCATCAGTTCACCAAGTAGAATAAGCCATATCAACCCGATGTCACTGTAGCGGATGCCTTTGTCAACGATAGCCTGCGTCAGAAAAGGCATTATCAACTGGAGCACGCAGCCGAGCGCTAAGCCTAATATTATATGGATTAAGTATTTTCGATAACGTTTTAGATAGCCGGCAAGAAAGCGGAAGGATCGACGCTCTTTAAATTCATCATGATTGTGATTATAGAATTTTTTTGTCGGTACAAGTTCCATTACAACACCATATGGCTCGCCATCCGTTGTCTTAGAACTTATCCAATGATCTTCAAATTCTTTTCGAGAATAGTTTACCAAACCCTTGCCCGGATCAGCTATCCGAAATCTGTTTACATTTCGGGAAATGTCATATAAAACTACAAAGTGATTCTGATTCCAATGCAATATACAAGGCAGCGCAATTTCTTCAAGTTCATTTATCGACGCAGCCATGGTTCTGGTTTGCAAGCCAATACATTTTGCCCCATCTGCGATAGCGAGCATTGAAACGCCCTCAGTAGTGGCATGACAAAAGCCATCAAGAAATTCATGACTGTAATCCTTTCCATAATGACGACATATCATAGCAAGACAAGCCACCCCGCACTGCATTGCATCATGCTGCATGACGCATTTAAATCTATGTATATTGAAAATACCCATTACTTTTTAAGGTATACAGATATCATAAACTCCCTGCCTCGTAACCGATTTGAGCGTTCATACATGGAAATATCTCCATAGGATGTGTAGCGGTATTCTTTTACGTCAAATATATTGGTTGCGGATAAATCTATCCCTATACGTTTGCTGACATTAAAAGTAATTTTTGTGTCAAACATGAATATATTCTTATACTCGCCTGCGTCAGCTATATTTCGGTAAAACTCGCCTCCTATTGTCCATGCCAAGAGGTGACACGGAGTTATAGTCACTCTTCCGGTATATTTGAAATTATCGGAACTTCTTGTGGACATATCCGAGATTTTAAGTAATGACCGAATCCATGTAAAACGAAAATCCCAGTTAAAGAATGTGGAAATATTTCCATTAACGAAAGGGGACAAAGAATATGAATAATTCGTATAATCAGTATTGATGCCCTGTGACAGCATATTGCTTTCCACACTCCGATAGTTCCCTTTTATTCCGATTGCGCCCCTCATGAAATCAAGTGTTTTACTCGCATTCAAAACCGCCAATACGTTACGGGAATCAGATGGACTGGAGCTATAAGAATAAAAGACATAATCCCCGACAATGTTCCGGACAGTACGAAACTTCGATTTGTTCCAACCAAGGTTTCCCATTGTCATTATGAATACACCGCTCTGCGCATTTCTATAATTATATGAAACAGATAAAGATTGTCCGGTAGACGAATAGTAATCATCAACTCCCGAAGTGAAGGAGCGGTAGTCTGTCAATATTGATGAGTCATGAATATCATGCAGAGCCGCCGGAGATTGTCGCGCACTTCCCCGAAATGTCAGCGACATCCTCGGTGTCAACCGGAACCTTGCGGCAAGAGATGGAGAGATGAAAAATTCCATTCTGTCATGCAAACCTCCGGAAAAGAAATATGAGTATAGATTAACTGGAAAATCAAGCGTCAGCTCCAGTTTCTTATAACCCCATTCCAATTTCGGGAATGCGAAAATACGCAAATAGTCGGTAGTAAGCTGTTCATGGCCATTCAAATGAGGAATTTCCATCCACCATAAATCTGTACCAAGATTTCTGAAATAACCTGATACTCCACCATTAATTGAGAATAATATCCGGTTGAAAACAAATCCCAATGAGGCGCGTTCATCAGTATAAAAAGAGTGTTGTTTTATTTTCTGTCCGTAAACTCCGCCGTCATGTGTTATTGTAAGTCTTTCCGGAAGGGAATTCCACTCATTGCGACTAATAAATGTCACAAGTCTGTTTTTCCCGAAACGCCTTATGATTTTCATCCGATTGCTTACGGAATATTCAGGACTATTTAAGGTTTGAGTATTAGGCATGGTACCGGAAGTAGTTAGCGCAAGGTTATCCCATGACACATCAGCCGAAAGCATATTGTTAAAAAAGTACGTTTTTTTGTTTACCTCAAATGAGAACTTTGCGGTTAATGCATTCCTGTGGGACATAGAATTTTTATCTTCCAATATCACTCTATCTCCCGAATCGAGAAAATAAGTTGATGTAGTTGTCCCCATTGCCCGAACACGGTCGTTATTGTAATCAATCTGCGCTTTGAATTCCCCACCGTTTTTTGTCTTCAAAAGATGACTTGACGACACCATCCATGAACGATTGAAATAACTTCTTGACCGTTGCAGGTCAGGAGTCGCCGGAACGGCCAATGAAATGTAACCATCCATGCGTTCATCCGGACAATCGGCAGTGAAGTCGATAAGTTGGTCGGAGAGATTAAGCCCTGTATTGTTTCCTTTGAATGTTGATATCATCTGGTATTTTCCGGTCACCATCATGGTGAAAATATCACCTTGCCAAAGCAGGCCGTAAGGGTATTGCGACCATCCGCCAGCCAATGTACCGTGGGCTAAAAATGTTGCCTTTGCATTGTTCTTCAATTTAAGATTTATGGCAGCACGGTCGGAAAATCCCAATCCTTGAAGTACCTGCATCGGCTGGTGGTTTTCCATCACTTCCACCGAGCCGATATCTTCATGCGAGATGCCATTGGTGGCAATGCCATACTTTCCCCCAAGCAAATCACTCCCTTCTATATAAAATTTGTTGATATCGGTTCCCTGATACTGTATCTTTCCGTTGTCCGCCACATCAATACCCGGCATTCGCTTAAGCACATCACCTATAGTCCGGTCCTGTTTCTGAGCGAAACCTCCGACGTTGTATATTATAGTATCCCCGTTTTCACGAATACGGTCAGCCTTGACTACAACCTCCTGCAACTGCAATGTACTTTCCTCCATTCGTATGACTATTGGTTCTACATCAAATTCCAGTGACGCAATGTATGGCTTGAAACCTATCATGAAGGCATGAATAAAAAGGTCATGCTTTACAGAATCGATGGCAATAGTGAATTTTCCATCATTATCAGTTGAGCCATACGACAGAAGTTTACCGTCGCCGTTCTTAACAAGCACATTTGCACCTATAATCGGAGTATTGTCGACACTGTCGATAACCGACCCGGAAATTGAAACCCGGGCACAACAAATAAATGGAATAAAGATGCTTATTATGGCAAATATCAGGTGCTTCATAATCTAATTATGTTCATAATCAGTTTCCTCAAAATCATAATTTCGTTGTTCCAATAGTTTTGTGCTATTTTGGGGTTTAGGATCTATACCGAAAGCTCCTGAAGCCTTGATTTTCTCCGCAATACTTTCCTGCAATGATTTACGCTTCAACTTTAGCGCCTTCAATCGGGTTGTTTTATTCCGTTCAGAGTAATTGAATAACTCCACATATCCTGTGGTCTTTGTAGTTACCCTTTTTGCCTTATAACCGTAATGACCCTTGGTATCGTAAGCGTATATGATCAGTCCAGGCAACCCGCACAACTTCCATGGACCTTCAGGTAAAGGTATTTCGGGGGCAAACCAAGCAATCCATATACGGCCTCTGAATGATGTCATTGCTTTCACGCAATTTAAACCGTTAATAACGTCGATACTGTCTGTAATCTCCCAGACAGGTTCTTCATAAGGTTCTTCGTAATACCAATTTGTAATATCAAATCGGTCATGTACAATTGTTCTTCTTTCCTTTTTAAGCTTGAAAATCACTTCCCGCGCTTCTTCTGACATTTTTCTAAAAGCCTCTTTATCGCTTAATAATGCTATTGTAGCCTCAAAAGTACGGGAACTTATAGAATCGTAACTTTTCCGTTTGGCAGAATAAAACGCTGATGCATCATTCCCCGCCCTTAAAGTTAAATAATTCGTAACAAACTTATTCTTGATGTCAAGAGTGTCGGTAACTTTAAATCGTTCGTAGAGCACCTCAACCAAACAAGTGTCCAAATTTGATTCCTCAATAATTATTCCGGCGTTGATATTTGTCTCAATGAATATTGAAAACAGCACAAATATTATTGTCTTATAATTCATAATAATCGGTAGATTTATTAAATGCCCGGGAGCAAATGCTCCCAAGGGCATTAATTTTAGGATTAATCTGGTAATTGGACCTTATTTACAGAATTTTTCAAATTCTACTATCCAATCCTCCCACATTGCATCTGTCCAAGTCTCATCGGCGGTATTACCATGCATAATCACAACCTCGCAATCCGTCCACGTTCCACCAACTAATTGTGACAATTCTAATGTTGAAAGTTCTTTCATGACATATGGTTTATATCAATTGTTATAGGACTTTGTATGCAGTCCATTTAGCATTTACAGGGTTCTTATATAACCTGCTTCACAATATTTGGAAATTTAAAAGTTCAAGCGCAAATCATGTCAAAAAGCATGAATTCAATATCCTCGTGAGTATATATCGAGGATAATATTCTATTATTAATCACGATTTTTGGGAAACTCGCAATCATAAGTTCGGCTATGTGTCTGTCGAATGTTTGAATGACATCAGAAAAACAATAGTTTTTAAAAGCTCTTTTTTCAATTATGGCTAAATCCATAGCAGATTCATTGCTCCACAAACGTAAATCATCAAGAAACTTTTCCTTGTCTGCGAAATAGCGCTGAACCCAAAAGTCGATTTGACTTGAAACTGTATTTGAAGTTTTTCCAAAGATAATATTCCATCTGAACTCGAATCCTTTATCAAGCAGTTTCAGAATTTTGGCTACTAAGGTTCTACAATGTCCGCAATTCGTGGATATTATGGTAGTAATATTAAGCGATGCGTCTGCTTTACCAAACCATATTGGCGATAATACAAGGCCAACATCTCGACTTTCCAATAATATAATTTCTTTTTTTCGCTTCAACCTGAGCGATTGTATTTTTTCGGCTAAATATTCCTGCCGCGTTAAGCGCGTATTGGAAACATATTGAAATACTGACAAAGAAACCAATGCAATACCACCCCACAATATTATCAGATTTATGCTTATTATATGTGACGGCAACATACTTATAAATAATATTGACTCAATTAAAACGCATGCCAAAACAAGTATACACAACGGACAAACTTTTTTTAATCTAATCTGTCCGTAAACCGAGTATATTGCAATTGGAATGATAACGACCGCAGAAATAAAATATATTGTATATAATGAATCAGCTACTTCCAATAGTTTTGCTACAGCTGTGCAAATCAACTGGGATAAAAAATATGCCAATGCCATACAATCCATTCTTAACCCGAATATTGAACTATAGGAGGATTTCTCAATTGTATTGCAATCTGTTATCGGAGAAATTTGGCACAATTTGTCTAAAATATGATTTTCCAGCAACCATTTACGCGAATATAAGTATAGACTTACCAACAAACCAATAAATACGGGTGTAAAATAAATCACAGTACCTACATCAAATCTCACAGCGCCAAATACTAAGAGCAGAAGAATTGCTGCCGAAATAACGAATATTGCATTCTTATTAAAGCCATGCTTTATAGGAGTATCATCTGTATATATGACTACCCTATCCCATATATTTTCAATATATTCTTTGGGTTTGATTTCCCATTTGTCTTTTTTCAGATTGAAAACCCGAATACAATTATTACTATTATCCCATTCAGTAATAGCTAATATCTCCTTTTCCCTGACTTTTATATGAATCAGAAATGGGGAATCCAAAAGCCGCAAGCCCTCCCAATCACATTGTCCGGCCTTAACATTCAAACCTGCATATTTCAGTGTCTGCACGACAGACAATAGGTTGGGATGTTGCGGAGATGACTCCAAAAATACCCTAAGATTATCCTTATCTATGTTATGCTGAAATAAGCTAACGTATTTTATTAATGTCCGTGATAATAACATGTGCAGGCTTTACTAAGGTGGGATTATAGTCTACTTTTATTACATTGTTGCAAGCAGTTTAATTATATTGTCAACAGACCTTCGCCATACCAACCATCCCCTTGAATCAAGATTGTATATTCGCCCGACGAATAAATTGGGAATATGACATTCAGTGATGAAGAATAATTTTCCATCACTCCAGACGCGTTGTAAAGAAATACCTGGGCTTCAATTGTCTCGTCCCCAACAACTTCGAGAATGCCGGCGTCCGAATCGTAGTAAGCTTCTACTGATATGCGCATGGGCGCCCTATTCCATTGTTTATTCTCATTAGAAGTTCTTTTGCTATTAATTTGTATCGGCACTATTTCTTCTGCCGTTACAGTACAAGTCATTGAAAAAATCAATGCAAAGATTAAAATCAGTTTTTTCATTGTCGAGAAATTTTGTTGGTTAACTTACGTAAAGTTATGAACTAAAAAGTTTGAAAGCAAATAAAAAGTTCACTAGTGTCTCTTAAAAAGTGTTAATCAAATTCGAGGTCAAGAGTTGGATGGCAATTTGCTATTTGTGCTGGCTCCGGTTCTGGAGTCAACAAGTCCTTGATATGCTCCTTGACAAGCAGGGAGCT
>SCEG01000076.1 GCA_004102805.1 Muribaculaceae bacterium Isolate-002 (NCI) | reverse complement strand
ACGAACCCTTCACACCGCCTCCCGAAGAGCCGTTTTTGCCTTAGGGGGATTACTCTGATGTCATTTTTGCAAAGGCTGATGCCTCTGCACGTTGAGTAGCACTCAAAAATTATTTAGGACAATATTGACCCCGGTGAAAAAGGAACGTCGAAAGCGAAGCGATGGAACCCTACATAACCAATAAATTCACCTGTTTCCTTAATCTCAACAGCATATAATCCGAAGCCAGTTTCCTCAAATTCAGAATTGATCCTGTCAACAAAACCATTTGATTCTTCAATAGATAATGGTTTTGGAAAGTATTTCATGACTTTATTATTGCTGTTTATTTCGGCGAAGACAGCCCTGTCGGTCACTCTCCACGAACGCAATATCAGTCTTTCAGTTTCGATATATGTTGTATCCATATTACAAAATTAGTCATTTTCAGAGAATTTTCAGTGCCTAATCGTTTTAGCGCTTTGCCAAAGCAAAGAATATGCTGTCATTCGTTTTCACCGTCACGGAGTCTTAGCTCCAGATTATGCGGTAATATCAACTCAGGAAGTGTTGCTTGCTCGGATTTATAAACGTGCGGAGCAGGGCTATTCTTTTGCCTTTTGGCTGAAAAATCTCCAGACCTACGGCTCGTATTTTTAAGCCAAAGGGAGAACAGCCCTTCTTTGCCTCCGCACGCTACCGTGTCAACGAGCAAGCAAAACTTCAATAGTCGATAAACGCATAAAAAAAATGTCGCACGATGAAAACGAACAACAACATATCAAACAGACGAGGCAGAGCATCCATCTCCAGTCTCAACCGCATAAAAAGGGTTCTCCTTTGGCTGGTGGGGATAATCGGTGCAATACTCGGATTGGTGTTGTGGGTGTTTATCCGACCGATATTCCGAGGCGTAGGCTGGGTTATCAGCCTTGTGTCTGCCCTAATGATAATCTATTGGTTACTCACTTTATAAAACTCAACTGATATGGCTACTATGAAATCCAACAACGCTGCAATCGCAGCAATGCAGCAGATGCTCCAAGAGCGTATAATCGCTGAACCCGCATTGGCTATCAAACTTGCCAATCCGAAGAAATCACTTGAAAGTGCTATCAACTATCTCTGCCACGAGATACAGAAAAGCGGGATGTGTGTCGTAGATGACCAAACCGTGCTATCAATCCTCCTGCATTTCTATGACGAGGACAGCATCGAGGATGGCGGAACTCCTATCAACTGCAACATAGTGGTATCCAAGCCGGAACTTACCGAGGAAGACAAAGCCACGCTCAAAGAGCAGGCTATGGAGCAGTTCAAGCAGGAACAACTCCGAGAACTCCGCAGACAATCTCAGCCGAAGGTTCAACCCAAGCCTACCGCCAACGCTCCCAAAGCCGGAGCAGAGATTGACTCAATCCCCAATCTATTCGATTAACAATCAAAACTTAAAGACGATGAAACCTCGCAACAATAAGGAAAAATATATATTGGAACTGAACGGGCGACTTCGCCCGCTCACGATAATTGGCAGCTGTGGATTCTGATGGTTTCAGTCTTTCTCGCTCTCTCTGCGGGAGCGAGAAAGATGGCCCTCGACCTCGAATGGTCAGAATTCAATGCCAATATCGCCTTCATTGTGTCTTTCATCGCAATGTCCGTAATATATCTTGTGTTTCACGATTTGTCGGTTAAAATACTCCAGCCGATGTTTGAATGTCTTTTCAAACGGTTGGGATTCAAACCTCGGACAGATGTAGTCAAACGCGATGACATGATTGTCATAGATTACGGGACAACACGGGAGCAGAAAAAGCGTAAGCAGGAAGAACGGGTAATCGCTCTTGAAAGCAAGATTGTCAAATATATAGGAGAAATAATGTCTCCATATACTACCGAACAACAATTGTCGAAACTTATAGAGTTATCGTGTGAGTTCATCCACACGAAGCTGGCACCGGATTTTCGAGATTCTGATGCAGTCATAGTTTCTGAAGAACTTTCAACTACGGATCTGATGCACTATGGCTGGAACATAGCAAAACCATTTGGAAAGCCATGTGGACATACGGCACTATTCCTGAAACAGATATTCCCGGTAGCGTTCCGCAATACCGAGGTATATACAATCGAGAAGAAACTTCGTCTCAATCCCATGCAAGGCATAATCAAGATTGACAAAGATATTGCTGTCAATAGGTCTGAAGTCCTCACGCCTGAACATGCAGCTTGCAAAAAGCCGTCTCCAATGAAGAAGAAGGTAAAGACCGGAAGCAAGTCTGCACAGGAAGCCGCGATTGCAGATATGCTTGAGGAAGGCTTCTCCGGCACCACTGACCTTGAGGATTTATTGCTGGAAGACTAAACTTCTCACAATCATGATATGGTGAGGCGATGGTGGCGGATTCCACCATTGTCCCACCATGTAATTTTGCACCTGACAATCGGTAGAGACCGATGTAACATTCAAATGTCCGACAATTCTTTATCTTTCGACGAACTGCCGGGTGCAGTGTTGTCGCTGACGAGTCTTGTTAAAGATTTGGCCAGAGAAGTTCTTGAATTGCGCCAGCAAATCAGAATACTGTCCGGGGAGCCAAACAAGTCAATAGAATTTGTAGGGATAGACGAGGCAATCCGTATTCTCGGTAAAGCCAAATCTACAATTTATGGTCTTGCCCGTGAGGGCAGGTTGCCGGCATACAAGGTTCCGGGTGAGAAGGAATGGAGATTCATTCCATCCGAACTTGTCGAATTTGTCAAAGGGAACAAGCGGGAGTCATGTCTTCCGTCCTTTGAAGATATGGAAGCGATGTTGAGCCGGGGAACACGCTGCCGACATAAGAATAAATAGCGAGAGCCGACAAGTTGTATTTCTGCAATCTGTCGGCTCTCTTCATAGGGATAGGCTGCTATTTCAATGAGATTACATTTGCGGCCTCACGCTTGTTCGGGTCCATGACCTCGGCGTAAATCTGAGTATTTTTCACGTTGCGATGCGTAAGCATCTTTGCAATCGTATAGATTGGTACACCTGCCGAGGTTAGCAGGGTAGCGTAGGTATGGCGGAAGCAGTGAAAAGTGATAGGCTATGCAAAGAAACACAGAGAGGTAAAGATTAAACGTAAGTCGTTTGAAATGAACGGTATTTCAGCATTCTGCCAAGTAGAGAAAATGCAAACGGCAACGGAATATTGAGGTTGTTCAGTTACCAAACCGTTAGCCGGGCAGTTACCGAAACGGGAATAGGTAACGGCAAGCAATGAAAAGAAACCCTCACCGTTTTATTTGCGCTCATACACAGTGTTTTGCATATCAAGGAACGCTTATACGGCAAGTAATTTTGCACTAAAAAATATAAGCGTATGAAAGTAGAAAAATTCAAGGTGCTGCTCTACCTCAAAAAGAGCGGACTGGACAAGTCGGGCAAGGCTCCCATCATGGGACGCATAACCGTGAACCGCACGATGGCGCAGTTCGGATCTAAGCTGTCCTGCACTCCCGAACTGTGGAATCCCCGTGAAAGCCGTCTGAACGGCAAGAGCAAGGAAGCGGTGGAAACCAATGCCAGGATTGAAAAACTGCTGTTGGCGGTGAACAACGCTTTCAACAGCCTTGTGAGTCGTAAAGTGGATTTTGAAGCCACCGATGTGAAGAATCATTTTCAAGGCAGCATGGAAACACAGATGACTCTCATGAAAATGACGGATGTTGTCTGTGACGACCTCAAAGCCCGTATCGGCATAGACCGCGCGAAAGGAACTTATCCCGGCTATCACTATATGCGTCTGACCCTCGGAGAGTTCATCGAGCATCAGTACAAGGTCAAGGACCTGTCATTCGGGCAACTGACGGAACAGTTCATCCACGACTATCAAGCATTCGCTATGGAAAACAAGGGATATGCGATAGATACTGTCCGCCATCATCTTGCCATCCTGAAGAAGATATGCCGTCTGGCTTATAAGAAGGGGTATGCCGACAGGAGCCATTTCCAGCATTTTACTTTGCCGAAGAAGACTGAAACGACACCACGGGCATTAAGCCGTGAATCGTTTGAGAAAATCCGGGATGTGGAAATACCTGCTTACCGCAAATCCCACATGCTGGCAAGGGATATGTTTCTCTTCGGATGCTATACCGGAGTCTCTTATGCAGATGTCGTTTCAATTACACATACCAATTTATATACGGATAAGGACGGGGCTTTGTGGCTGAAATACCGCAGAAAGAAGAACGAACTCCGTGCCAGCGTAAAACTATTGCCCGAAGCTATTGCGCTTATCAATAAGTACCATAGTGAGGACAGGAAAACCTTGTTTCCTTTACTTCGCTGGTCAAATCTCAGAAGGCACATGAAAGCGTTGGCGGCATTGTCAGGAATCAAGGATGACTTGTGCTACCATCAGGCCCGCCATAGCTTTGCCTCGTTGATAACGCTTGAAGCAGGCGTTCCGATAGAGACCATCAGCAGGATGTTGGGACACTCCTATATCTCCACCACTCAGGTATATGCCCGTGTAAGCCCGAAAAAACTATTTGAGGACATGGACAAGTTCATTAAAGCGACCGAAGATTTCAAACTCACTCTTTAACACTTAAAGAATAATATGCGAAGTACATTTTCATTATTACCCTACATCAACCGCAGCAAGGTAAAGGCTGACGGTACGACCGCCGTATTGTGTCGTATAACCATTGACGGCAAACAGACCGTCATCAGTCCCGGAATTTATTGCAGACCGGAAGACTGGAACGGCAGGAAGAACGAGATAAAGTCCGCAAGGGAGAACAACCGTTTACGGGAATACCTGCGCCTGATGGAAGAAGCCTATAATGAGATATTGAAATCGCAAGGTGTGGTCAGTGCGGAGATGCTGAAGAACCATATCACCTTGAACAACATCCATCCGACGACCCTCCTGCAAATGGGGGAATGGGAAAGGGAGCGTTTGAAGAAACATTCCGAGGAAATAGACTCAACTTCTTCCTATCGGAGTTCAATGTATTACCAGAAGTACCTGACAAATTATCTCATGTCTTTGGGCAAGAAAGACATAGGCCTTGAAGAAGTCACGGAAGACTTCGGCAAAGCCTACAAAGCGTTTTTGAAGAGATGCAAGAATTTCGGGGCTTCCCAAACCAACCATTGCCTGCGTTGGTTGAACCGCCTGCTGTATCTGGCAGTTGATAAGGAGATTATCCGCGTGAACCCTTGTGAGGAAATGGAATATGAAACCAAGCCGGAGGCAAGGCACAGGTATATCAGCCGTGAGGAGTTCAAGAAGATACTTTCCACCCCGATGTATGACAAGCGGATGGAACTGGCAAGACGGGCTTTCATCTTTTCGACCCTGACCGGACTGGCGTATGTGGATATAATGCTCCTGCATCCACATCATATCGGGACGAATGCGGATGGTAGGCGGTACATCCGCATCAACCGCAAGAAGACAAAGATAGAGGCGTTCATTCCACTGCATCCCATAGCGGAGCGGATATTGTCGCTGTATAACACGACTGACGATGAACAGCCCGTGTTCCCTCTTCCCAGCCGTGATGCCCTCTGGTTTGATATCCATGAGATGGGCGTTATCATAGGGAAAGAGGATAACTTGTCCTATCATCAAAGTCGGCACAGCTTCGGAACATTCCTGATTTCGGCGGATATACCTATCGAGAGCATCGCTAAAATGATGGGACATTCCAATATCCGGACGACACAGGGTTACGCACGGATAACCGATGATAAAATCTCGAAGGACATGGACAAGCTAATGGAACGCAGGAAGATACAATCTACCGGCGAAAAGCCAGACAGCAATAAGTAAACAGTATCAATTCAATACATTATGGACAGAGGAATAATAACAATCAGTGAAACGGGTGTAGTCATTATGCCGACAGTACCCGTATGGATGACACAATTCGAGATAGCCGACCTGTTCGGGATGTTCTCATGCGATATCCGCAAGGCGATTCATACCATTTACAAGAATAAGGAACTGAACGAATTTGACACGATAAAGTATGTCAGGCAACCGGATGGTATCAGTTATGATGTCTATAACATTGAAGTGATTATAGCCGTTGCATTCAGGATATGCAGTAAAGAGAGTGTCTTGTTCAGACGGTTTATAATAAATGAAATTAGCACCATTAAGAAAGCTACACCGATTACACTATTTGTTGCCAGCGTCAGAGGTAATAACCGATGGTATAGTTGAGGTTCATCCCGTCAGCCACTCGTTTCCGATGCACGGATGCAAAGGTAGCGTATGGCTTAATGGCAGCGGCAAGGTCGGGCGGCAGAGCCGTTTCGGGCAGTATCTTCCTCAAACAAGTTTGAGCGTATTCAACCCGAAAACCTTGTCACTGTCTGCCACTCGCTTGAAAAGCATCCGGCAACGGAAACAAGCGACTGACGGGAAATCAGAAGAAAGAAGAGAGGAGCGACTTACAGACGAAGCGGTATTTTGATGCTCCGTCCGTAAACCGTTCCTTTCTCTTTTTGCCGAAAGTCCGTTGCTGACGCAATCATAGAGCAGACGGCAAACTGCGCTCTTTCAAGAAAATCATGTGCCTGTCAGCCGATAGGCGGAGCGGTAGCCGTCAGCAAGCATCCTTTCGATGTCGGATTCACGGTAGAGGATTTTACCGCCCAACTGGATATAGGCTATGCGCCCTTCGTTCCGGTAGTCCTGAAGTGTCCGGCGGCTCACTTTCAGCCGTGCCGACACTTCTTTGTCAGTGAAGAAACGCTCTCCGTTCAGTGTCGGTCGGTAATTGGCGGTCAGATGCTCGAAGCTGTCCAAAAGACGGTCGAGACTACCCATGAAGTGGATTATCCACTCGCTGTCCTTGTTTATCAGTTCATTCATGCTACTTTGGATTTAGTGGGTATTGTTAGTTTACTTCGTTCATTTCATCAAGTTTATACAGTTCTTCCTTTGAACTTCGCCTCTTTCCGCCTGTCCTCCACAACGGAAACAATACGCTGCACGTCATCGGGACGGTAATACGTCTTGTGGTTTATCTGCGAGTAAGCCAGCGTCCCGTTGTCACGAAGGGTCTGCAATGTGCGTGGGCTGATGTTGAGCATCCGGCAAACGTCCTGATTGTCCATCCACTCGCCCATTGTCTTCTCTCCGTGCCGCCGGCAGATGGCATCCATGCGACTGACGAAACGGTCGAACTTGGCGACCATCGCCTCAAAGGTCTTTCTTTCAATTGATACGATTTCCATATACATACTTTTTATTGTTACTGTTTCTTTTGCTGCAAAGGAATACATAATCTGTTATCCGGCAATGGATTTCCAGGAAGTGGAAGCATGTGGCACAGGTTGGTAGAGGTTGGCACAGATTGGGGCTATATTCTTAATTCCGGAAATCAGGAATGTGGCAAGAGAGAAAAACAAGGGCTTAATTCAAACCTGACTGTAATCGCACCTTTGTTCTTCCGATTATTCACGTCCGGCAAATCTGTGAAGTCCTCACCAATATCTCTATCACCATAAAGCAAAGTCTCACAATATTGCCTAACCGAATCCAAGTTGTTGACTGACTGTAGTAAAACGTCTTACTTTGCTTGCAACAATCGGTCAAGGCACAGACCAAGACCACAGTAATAACACTAGTGTCTCTTAAAAAGTGTTAATCAAATTCGAGGTCAAGAGTTGGATGGCAATTTGCTATTTGTGCTGGCTCCGGTTCTGGAGTCAACAAGTCCTTGATATGCTCCTTGACAAGCAGGGAGCT
>SCEG01000075.1 GCA_004102805.1 Muribaculaceae bacterium Isolate-002 (NCI) | reverse complement strand
CTTCGGGCTACGCCCTCAGTCAACTCCGCCCAGGGATATATCCCGATCAGTCAACCCCACACAGACAAAGAGGAAACATCAATCAGTAAACATCACAAACCGAGTCAACCTATTTCAGGAACGGACATAGATTTTAGATATTTGGGATTGTTTTGTTGTGATGTGTTTGCGGGGTGGGGGATTTTGTGTATATTTGTAGGCGGATTGCGCGTTTTTTTGTTTTGTGCGGTTCGGTTTTATTTTGTCCGGGATTTTTTCCGGTGGTTTTAGAGAGCGTTTGAATTTAAACCGTATTAACAATAACAGAGAATGAAAGTAAAAACTTCAAATTAATCCTGTGGTCTTTTTTGGTCAATTCCGCCAGGTTTCATCAGTCGCATAGCTCGCTATGCTCCTTCTTCAACTCGCGGAATTCCCTCAAAAAATCCTCTCAGGCTTAATTTGATTTAAATCCAAACACTCTCTTATTTTTTGATTTTTTTATCTGAATTTTTATCTGAAGGAGATTTTTGAATGGGCCTTTTTCTTTTTGCTCTGGGTGTGCTTGTGGCGGGGTATTTTGTGTATGGTGCGTTGGTGGAACGGGTGTTTTCGGTTGACGGGGGGCGTGTAACTCCGGCGGGTGCGCATCCTGACGGTGTGGATTATATTCCGCTTCCGACGTGGAAGGTGTTTCTTATTCAATTTCTCAATATTGCTGGTATCGGTCCGATTTTCGGGGCGATAATGGGGGTGATGTATGGTCCGGCGGCTTTTCTGTGGATTGCTCTGGGTACGATTTTCGGGGGAGCTGTGCATGATTTTATTTCGGCGATGGTTTCGCTCCGCAATGACGGGAGGTCGCTTCCGCAGATTGTGGGTATGGAGCTTGGCCGGAGGGTGCAGGGTGCGATGGGTGTTTTCACGGTGTTTCTGCTTATAATGGTTGTGGCGGTGTTTGTCACTACGCCGGCGGGGCTTCTTGCGTCGCTGACGCCGGAGCATCTGTCGGTCAAGTTTTGGACGGTTGTGATTTTCGGGTATTATGTTCTCGCGACGTTGCTTCCTGTTGACAAGCTGATCGGTCGTCTGTATCCGGTGTTCGGGCTTGCGTTGCTTGTGATGGGGGGTGGTATACTGGGGTATCTGCTTTTCAGCGGTGTTGAAATTCCGGCTGATATTTCGGGTGGTCTGGCGAGCCGGCGTCCTGATCCGGATGGTTCGCCTTTGTTTCCGATGATGTTTGTGTCGATTGCGTGTGGCGCGATTTCGGGTTTTCATGCTACGCAGTCGCCGATGATGGCGCGTTGTCTGAAGAGTGAGCGGATGGCTCGCCGGGTGTTTTACGGGGCTATGGTGGCGGAGGGTGTTGTGGCGCTTGTGTGGGCTGCTGCCGCGATTGCGTTCTGTGGCTCGTATGTGGCTGTGGGTGAGTATGTGGAGTCGCACGGCGGGGGTGCGGGTGCGCTTGTAAATGCGATTTGCAATAATTGGCTTGGTGTGGCGGGTGGATTGTTTGCGATACTTGGGGTGATTGCGGCTCCGATCACTACGGGTGACACGGCGATGCGTTCGGCCCGTCTGATTATCGCGGATACGTTTTCGATAAGTCAGAGCGGGGTGTTGAGGCGTCTGCTTGTGACGCTTCCGATTATTGTGCTGTCGTTTGTGCTGATGCAGATTGATTTCAGCATATTGTGGCGTTATTTTGCGTGGAGCAATCAGACGCTTTCGGTTTTCACGCTGTGGGCTGTGACGGTGTATCTGGCTCGTCAGGGCAGATTTTTTTACATCACGCTTTTGCCTGCGCTGTTTATGACGATGGTGTGTGTGAGTTATATTTTGTTTGCGCCGTCGGGTGAGCCGAGGCCGGGGGCGGGGCTTCCGGTTGATGTTGCAGTGGCGGTTTCGGGTGTGGTGGCGATGGTGTTTCTGGCGTTGTTTGTGCGCTGGCGGCGTGGTTTGCCGGTCGGGGTGACGGATTGACACTCAGTCGCCGCAGCTGTCGAGTCCGAGTTGCTCAAGTGAGTCGATGTCGGTGTCGGTGGTGTCGGCGCAGTGTGGTTTTGTTTTGTCGGTTATCATGGGAGTGGTGTTTTTGTGTCTGCAAAGATAGGAAAAAATGGCATAAAGTTACTGTATTAATCGGGGTGTTTGTTTTCGTGTGTATGAAAATGTGCCATTTTCAGGTGGAAATTTTGTAACTTTGCGTGTGAATAGTTTCTATTACAGGGTTTACAATCAATAAGGTAAGAAATGGGTAATATTGTGTCAAGGTTGAAAGGGCAGTTGCGGAATGTGCCGCTGGGTCTGCTGTTGTGTCTGTGTGCGGCGCATTGCTGCAATGATATACTGCAGGCTGTGATTACGGCGCTGTATCCGATTCTGAAGAGTGATCTGGGTATGGATTTCGCGCAGATCGGTCTTGTGACGCTTGTGTATCAGTTGGCGGCGTCGCTGTTGCAGCCTGTGGTGGGTTATTTTTTTGACAGGTATCCTCGTCCGTACAGTCTGTGGATCGGCATGGGTTTTACGACGGCGGGTATATGTATGCTTGCGTTTGTGTCGGATTTCAATCTGTTGCTTCTGACGGTGGCTTTTGTTGGTGTGGGGTCGTCGATACTTCATCCGGAGGCGTCGCGGATTACGTCGGTGTGCAGCGGTGGCAAGCGTGGTCTTGCGCAGTCGGTCTTTCAGGTCGGGGGTAATTTCGGGAGTTCGGTGGGGCCTTTGCTTGTGGCGCTGATTGTGGCTCCGTTCAGCCGCACGTGTGTGCTTTGGTTTCTGGTTGTCTCGGCTGTGGCGTTTGCGGTGATGCGTCCGATTGTGAGATGGTTCGGTGTGTATATAGCGCAGCAGAAGTCGCTTGCGGCTCGTGTGGATCTTCGTCGTCCGATGCCTTTGAGCAAGGGCAGGACTGTGGCGACGGTGGCTGTGCTGATGGTACTGATCATATCGAAGTATACGTTTATGGCGTGCATGACGAGCTATTATACGTTTTTTGTGATGGATGAGTTTGGTGTCGGGGTGTCGATGTCGCAGATATTGCTTTTTGTTTTTGTAGTGTCGACTGCGGCGGGCACGCTTGTCGGCGGTCCGTTTGGCGACAAGTACGGGCGTAAGGTGGTGATATGGGTTTCGATATTGGGTGCGGCTCCGTTTGCTTTGCTGTTGCCGCATGTGTCGCTGTGGGGGGCTGTGGTGTGCAGTTTCCTGGCGGGGTTCATGCTGTCGTCGGCTTTTCCGGCTATATTGCTTTATTCGCAGGAGCTTCTGCCGAATCATCTGGGTCTGGTGTCGGGTCTTTTCTTCGGTTTTGCGTTCGGCATCGGGGGTGTGGCGTCGGCGCTTATCGGCAATTTTGCGGATATGTATGGCATTGAGTCTGTGTTCGGGGGGTGCACTCTTGCTCCGTTGTTTGGCATCGCTGCGGTGTTTCTTCCCAATCTCAGGAAATGCAGAGGGGCGTTATCTCAATATTGATGAGGATATGCTTTTGTCGCTTTGAATGGGGTCGGAGGCTCTGACTTTTTTGCCGTAGCTGAAGGTGTATGAGACTGAGAGTGATATGCGGCGGTGGTAGTCGGAGCCGAATTGAGTGACGGTGCTGTCATACCATCGTGTGGCCAAAGTGTCTTTGCTGAGTTGCCATGATGACTGAAATGGATTGACTACTGACAATTGCAGGTTCCAGCCGGTGTAGGCCCATCCGGCGGTCAGTGAATAGCTCATAGGCAGCTTCCGTAGAAAGGCGTTCTCTCCATCAACATAACTGTTGCCGGTATCGTAATAGGCATTGAAGAAGAATTTGCCAAGATAATAGTTGACATTCAGGCTTGCATTAAACGGGTAATGCGATATGCTGTTGCTTCCGGTTGTCTTATAGAGCAACAGTCGTGGAGAAATGGAAAAGGATAGCCTCCCATCCAGGAACTTTCCGGTAAGGCTTGCGCCGAACTGACCATGATTGTAGTCGCCGTCGTTGTGATATTTCTTGAGCATCATTCCGTCCGGAGCATCGGGGGTGTAGACGGCTATCTGCCGGTTGGAGATGAGGAACATTGTAGCGTAAGCGGATAGCTGCCATTTGTTATTCGGAAGCCATGTGTAGCTGATGTTGGCGGAGGTGTTGCGCGAGCATTTCAGGTCAGGGTTGCCGGCGATATACATGAGCTCGGATTGCTGAATGAGATTGGGGTTTTTCATTGTTGCGTCGGGCGAGAATGTGGCATACTGGAACCAGAGACTGAATGAGTTTTTAGGGTTGGGGGAGTATTGAATGTTTATGTGGGTAAAGGGGTAGCGGTCGTGCATTGTCTTTCCGTTGATATAGTTTGACTCGTAAGCATAGCCTCCGTCTATGCTTCCGGATATTTTATGATAATTCAATGACATGCCGACGGTTATTCCGGCGAAAGTCTGTCGGAAACGGTTGACAGCGTTGCTTGATCCGGTATAGTTGATTTTGGTGTGTCCACCACCGGATAAAACATTAGAGAATAATGTGAATTTATCTGACAATGATTTGTTGAACTGTATTGAGCCGCGCAAAAACCAAGAGTCTTCATCTGCAAGATTTTCGATAGATTCTGTTCCTGCGTAATAATTTGAGGATGTGTTGTTATTGGCAAATTCAGCCTGACAGTTTCCGTTTATTGACCATCCGCTGCCCAGCGCTGCATACAGTTCGCTATTCCAGCCGACGGCATTGTTTGCAGAAGGTGATTCTGTATGATATGTCGCTGATGGATACAGACTTGAAAAATTGACGTAACCTGACGTGTGGTTTATCGGAGTGTTGGTCCGACGGTATGAAACGAGATTGCGAAATGTGAAATTATCACTCTTGTTCCACGAAGCCCGCAATGCCGAGAATAAGCCGCGCTGATGTTTTTCCCCTGTCTCAGTAGCGCTCGTGCGTCTGATTGTTTCTGCCTCCAGCCGGTATGTTTCGTCAGAAACAGAGCCGATATGGGAGTTGTAGTCGTAGTCGCCCGACACCATGACATCGTATTCCATCTTGCGGCAGGCGAACTTAGAATACACCGCAGCCTCACCGCTGTGTATCATGAAGCGTTCTTTGCCGCTGAGTTTTGTGTAACCTCCATAAGAATAAGAATGAGTGATGAAATTAACAACGTGTTGTGCTCTCTGAAATCGCGGGTCTATCGGAAAGTCAAGATATTCCACTCGTTTCACGTCACTCGGATTCAGACCGCTGACATCTTCATTTGTCGCCGGATGAAAGTTTATAAAAAGGCTGACGCCCTGATTGTCGGCAGTCTTTACTGTTTCAGTTATCGGATTAACGCTTAACTGGGGGATGTTCATGCTTGACAGCAAGGAAACTCCGTCGGAGGCAGTCGATTTCTGATTGCCGGTAGGGAAATAAACGGTCTTTGTCGCGCTTGTGCGCTGAGCATCGGCTATGACGGTTATTTCGTCAAGTTGTTTTTCGGATATGGAGTCGGTGACTGCATTGTGTCCGTGTGCCATAAGTGGCAGCGCTGTCAGGGGTAGTAGTATATAGTGTTTCATGCCGCAAAGTTATCATCTGTTGTCTTAATGAATGCTTATGCTTTCTTATTTAGTCTTAATCTTGCTCTCGTGGTGATGGCCGATTGTAGGATAATTATTAATTTTGTGCTGATATGAAACATTTTAAGGTGATACTTGCGGTTATGCGCGTTGTGGTCACGCTGCTGTTTGCGGGCAACGTGATTTTTATGGTGCAGCTATATAATTCGATAAAAGAGCGTTATATAAGCGATGTCGAACAATGTCTGAGTCGGGCGGATCAGATTGAGATGGTGGACAGGATTGTTGAAGCCGGACTTACGGATGAAGATGATTTGGTGTTGATACAGATTGGATTGCAGAAATCGGATGTCGGCTCGACGATGAGTGTGGAGGAGTTGCGTGAGATGGATTATTCTCAGGGTTTCAGACGGGCGGACAAGCAGATTATGTCGATGATAGCGCAGCATCTCCATGATTATTACGGTGATCAGGCCGGGCTGGCTAATATCGCAAGGATGGAGGAGGCGTTTCGCCGCGATCTGAATTTTTCGGGTTATTATCCGGATGAGGTGTATATTTCAGGTCCGGACGAAGTGTCAGAGTATTCGTCGGATTTATGGGAGATAGAGTATAGGGTGAACGGTGAACTGACATATTATGCCTATATTTCTCCGCTAACAAAGAATATATTCGGCGAGATGAGCGGAGTAATAGTTACTTCCGCGCTTATAGCTATTGTGCTGACATTCGGGTTCTGGTATCTTCTCCATGTCATAAAGCGGTTGCGGACTATCGAGGAGATGAAGGATGATTTCACCAACAATATGACTCATGAACTCAAGACTCCGATAGCAATCGCGTATGCGGCCAATGATTCATTGCTGCAGTTTCCTGACCCGAAAGATGAGGAGCGGACGAGGAAGTATCTTTCGGCCGCTCTTGAACAATTGTCGAAACTTGCGGGGTTGGTTGAGAATATCCTTGCAATGAGTATGGAACGGCGGAAGCATCTTGTCATGGCGAAGGAGAGGGTAAATCTGCGAGAGATTTTAATGTCGGTTGTCGAACAGCAACGGTTGCGTGCGGACAAGGCGTGTGAGATAACACTGGATTGTCATGAAGATGTGACGGTGGAGGCTGACCCGATGCATTTTTCGAATGTCATAGGAAATCTGATTGACAACAGCATCAAGTATTCAGGAGATGTGGTCTCGATTGATATAAGGGCAGGCCGTGCGGGTGTGTCGGTCGCAGATAACGGGAATGGCATTCCGGCGAAGTCGCTGCCTGATATTTTCAATAAGTTCTATCGTGTGCCGCATGGGGACAGGAGTGATGTGCGGGGATATGGCATCGGTCTGTTTTATGTCAAATCGATTGTAGAGAAGCACGGGTGGAGTATAGAAGTGGAAAGCAGGGTAGGCAAGGGTAGTATATTCACTATAAAATTCGGAGAATAATGAGCAGGAATAACGAGTCGGAAGTCAGAGGAGGGAGAATATTGCTGGTGGAGGATGATGCCACTTTGTCAATGATTGTATCCGAGACTTTGCAGCGCGACGGTTTTGAGGTTGTAACGGCAAGCAACGGAGACGATGGTCTGCGGATGTTTGCCAGGCAAGGGGCGGACCTGATAGTGGCAGATGTCATGATGCCACGCATGGACGGGTTTGAGATGGGGCGTAGGATAAGGCAGCTCAGCCGGAGTGTTCCGTTGCTGTTTCTCACGGCGAAGTCAGAGATTGATGATATTGTGGAGGGATTTGAGCTGGGCGGAAACGATTATCTGAAGAAGCCGTTTAAAATGCTGGAACTTATTGTGCGCATCAAGGCGCTGCTTCGCAGAAATATCCGTGAGGAGAGCAACCGGTTTGAGATAGGCAAGTATGTTCTGGATATGTCGACGCAGAGGCTGTCATTTCTTGATGACGAGGGTGTGGAACTGACTCTTATTGAGGCAAAGTTATTAAAGGAGCTTGCGGTGAATGCCGGTCAAACTGTGGCAGCATCGACAATGATGCAGCTTATATGGCAGCGGGATGATCCGTACAGCCGGAATTCGCTACACGGCTTCATACACAAGCTCCGTCAATATCTGCGTTGTGATCCGTCAATATCACTGATAAATCAACGAGGCATCGGGTATATGCTGACTGTCAGGTGACAAAACGGGTGTTTGTCGTTATCTCCGTTGACGTTGCAACGTTTTCATTAAGTCGGCAGGCTTTTTGGGATTAATCAGAGCAAGTTTTTCCGTTCGGTAATTTCGGCATCGGTCATGGTGTAACCGCCGAGGCTGCCTTCTTTGGCCTGTATGCAGATGTAGGTCATGGTTTCTGTTGATGTGCACCTGAGATTACGGTCGCAGTCAGTAGACACGCGGATTACGGAACCTTCAGCAATATCAAAAATGTTGTCATCGACCTGAAACTTGCCGGATCCGGACAAAATGATGTAGTTTTCTTCGTTGGCTTTGTGACTGTGGAAGAACGGCACAGATGCACCCGTTGGCAGAGTGCCGAAAGATATTTCACATGAAGTGGCGCCTGTTGCTTCTTTCACAAACTGTTTTCCATCGAAGGCGCTAACTGAGCCTATGGATACATGGGAGAATTTTTCGCCGGAATTGATAGTCTTGATTTTGCTCATATTTCTTGGTTAAAATTTACTACTGGTGCGATAAAATCGCGTTAGTTTAGAAATCATCAAATAAAGAGAGTTCTTTGACATTTTGATTTGAATTGGTTGACAAGTCTTGGTTGGTTAGAAGTTGTCGTAATTCGACACGTTCCA
>SCEG01000074.1 GCA_004102805.1 Muribaculaceae bacterium Isolate-002 (NCI) | reverse complement strand
GCCAAATTTCTATCACACTTATTTCATTGAAAATCAGAGACTAAAGTTCATCTCCGTCCGCACTGCTCTCGCTATAAAATAACACATTTCTCGACAATGAGACCAAATCTTAAATGAAAGAGCCGTGCGTGAAATCGCAGACATTGATGTATATTTTTAAAAATATTTGTGAATGGCCGGATTATTTGCTATCTTTGCAGTCGCTTTTTAGCATCCCGTGTGATGGGAAATTAAGGAGCAAAACTTAATTTTGAGTAACACAATTTAATTAAAAAAACAATGCAAGTATTCAAACTCGCAGCCGAGCCCCGTACCGACCTCGGCAAGAAAGCTGCCAAGACACTCCGCAGCGAAGGTAAAATCCCCGTAGTGCTTAACGGAAGCGAAATCGTTGACCTCCCCTACACCGGCAAACTCGGCGCAGGCGAGAAGATGGTTGAAATCGGCAATGGCAAAGGCATGATCACCACTGACCTCACTGTCACTAACGAAGCAGTGCGCAAACTCGTCTACACTCCCGACATCTTTGCTGTAGAACTCGAATATAACGGCGCAAAGAAAATGGCCGTTCTCAAAGAAATCCAGTTCCAGCCTGTAAAAGACACTATCCTTCACATGGACTTCCTCGAAGTAAACGATACAAAACCTGTGGTTGTAGAAGTTCCCGTGAAGCTTGAAGGTCACGCAGAAGGTGTGAAAGCCGGTGGTAAGCTCAACCTCTCAATGAAGAAGCTCAAAGTGCGTGCCGTCTACACCAACATTCCCGAACGTCTCGTAATCAACGTTGATCACCTCGGTCTTGGCAAGACTCTTCAGGTTGGCGAACTCAGCTTCGACGGTCTTGAACTCGTCAACGCTAAAAACGCCGTTGTATGTGCTGTTCAGCTCACCCGTGCTGCCCGCGGTGCACAGGCCAACGCTGCTAAATAACATAACAGTAAATGAAATATCTTATTGTAGGACTGGGTAACATCGGTGACGAATACCGCAACACCCGCCACAACATAGGATTTAAAGTATTGGATGCCTTGGCTGAGGTGTCCAATACTTCTTTTAAAACAGAACGTTACGGCGATGTGGCGCAATGCAGGCTAAAAAACAAACAGCTCGTATTGCTCAAACCGTCGACCTACATGAATCTGTCAGGAAATGCCGTTCGTTACTGGAAGGAGAAAGAGAAAATCGAACTGGAAAACATACTTGTCATTGTCGATGACATAGCGCTTCCGTTCGGAGCCTTGCGCATCAAGCCCTCAGGTTCTGACGCCGGACACAACGGACTGAAGAACATTGCGCAGATGCTCGGCACGCAAGCATATCCACGCCTGCGCTTCGGAATTGGCGACAACTATCCCCGCGGATGTCAGATTGATTATGTGCTCGGCAATTTCACACTCGACGAGCGCCAGAAACTGCCGGTACGCATAGATGCCGCCATCGAGGCCATCAAGGCGTTCGTGCTGTCTGGACTCCAGTTCGCGATGTGTAACTTCAACAACAAATAGCCATGGCCAAGAGTGAGGAACGCATCGACAAATGGCTTTGGGCCATGCGCATATTCAAAACACGAACCGTGGCTACAGATTCATGCAAAAAGGGGCGTGTAAGCATCGGTCAGTCAGCTGACAGTTCAGTCACGGTCAAACCGTCACGCCTTATAAAAGTCGACGACATTGTGCATGTGCGCAAACCGCCGGTGACATACTCGTTTCGCGTAAAGGCTCTGACTGAAAACCGTCTTGGTGCGCGCCTGGTGCCTGAATACATGGAGAATATCACACCTCAGGCACAATATGACCTGCTTGACGTAGTAAAGATTTCAGGATTTATCGACCGCAGAAAAGGGCTCGGCCGCCCGACTAAACGCGACGGTCGCGATCTGGCCCGTTTCGCCGAGGAGGTTAATGACGGCTGGGATTTCGATGACAGCGACTACGACGGTGACGGATCATATAACTTTGATTTTGACGAAGAAGACTTCCTATAAAATTCCAGACATAAACATAAAAACCTCAAGACAAATGCAAGCACGCCAATTAAGATATGACGACATACTGATTGACATCATCAATGAAGAATACTCGATACTACCGCTTCTGAGCCGTTTCTCCATACCTCTCGGACTCGGCAACGAGACTATCGGAGATGTATGCAGTCGCAATGGTATTGACGTCAAAGCGTTGCTGCTGATACTAAATTATATCCGCACAGGCATAATTGACTCTGACACTATCAGCGTGGTATCCCCTCTTGAGGTTGTGAAATTTCTAAAAAACTCTCACGATTATTTCATAAGTTATAAATTCACCCATATTCGCAAAAATCTCATTTCGGCGCTTGACCTCGAGCCAAATGCAACCAACAGCCTAATTCTCAACTTCTTTGATACTTTTGTCAAAAAAGTAAAAGAGCATTTTCTATATGAAGAACGCACGGTATTTCCATATATCAGCGCGCTCGTAGAAGACAAGGATACAAACTACAGAATTGAAACATTTCAACAGCATCATGAAGAAGTGGTAGGCGCTTTGGCCGAATTGAAAAACATCATACTCCGATATTACCGCACAACGGTGCCCAATCTGATGTATGACGTGCTGGTCGACATCTACAACTGCGAGGAAGATCTGATATCTCATTCCGATATCGAGAATAATCTGCTGATACCAATGGTCTATGATCTGGAAAAGAAATCAGGGAAATGAGACATCTTAACATCATATTATGCACGCCATCATCCATTGAGTTCAATGGGTTGTGCAGCATATTGCGCAACATACGCGGCATGTCACTCTCCTTTCGTGCCATCGAACCCGCGGCTCTTGCATCCGACAACATATTGCCGGGCAACTGCGACTTGCTTATATGTGACCCTGTGGCGGTGAATTCATCAACTCTGCATGCAATCAGACAGAGCTACCCCAATACCAAGGTCGTGCTACTATATCACACCGCTCTTCCTCAGAGCTATGTAAAGGAATATGACTCAGCAATTTCAATCTATGACTCTGAAAGTTCAATCGAACAGACAATCACATCGCTGTTCGCCAACAGAATGACTGCCGGAGTCGCGTCAGAACTGACTCAGCGAGAAAAAGAAATAATCATATGTGTGGTTAAAGGGATGTCAAACAAGGAGATTGCCGCAAAAATAAATGTATCGGTAAACACTGTCATGACGCATCGACGGAATATCGCGTCAAAACTTGAGATACACTCGGCGGCAGGTCTGACCGTCTATGCCCTGATGAGTAATCTCATCACTCTCGACGAGTTGTCTGAATAATATCAGCGTGTCGCTTATCCAGGGTCTATTGAGCTATAGCAGCAAAAAATTCTTGTCGAAGCGACGTATCACTTTCAAAAACGCCATTGTAGTCGACAGTAGTTGTTGCAGACAGCTGCTTTTCAACTCCACGCATCTTCATGCACAGATGTTCGGCGGTGCAGTGTGCGATGACACCTTTTGCTGAAAGAATATTCTGCAGCTCGGTGCAAACCTGCTCAGTAAGGCGTTCCTGCACTTGCAGACGACGGGCGAACATATCGACTATACGAGCCACTTTGCTAAGGCCGATAATCTTGCCGTCAGGAATATACCCGATTGATATTTTTCCGAAAAACGGCAGGATATGGTGCTCGCAGAATGAATAAAATTCTATATCCCGGACAATTATCATACGGGATCCTTCATGCGAAAAGACTGCGCCGTTTACTATGTCAGATACATTTTTGCGATATCCGCTCGTTGCGAACATAAGCGCTTTCGCAGCTCTCAGCGGGGTTTTCAAAAGCCCCTCGCGGGTAACATCTTCCCCTATCAGTCTTATTATGGCTTCATAGTGAGCGGCTATCTGCGCCACTACTCGATCGTCGGCTCCGGAATTGCCGGACGACATCTCTTCATCTGTTATATCAAGCTTATCTTCGACCATCTGACAAATATTTCAATTAGCAAAATCCGCGGGACTACTGTTTCAGCGGATGTTTCATATTCAGTTAACAACGTTGATGCGGTCACGCACTACTGTTATCTCTGCTCTATATGCAGGAAATGCCTTCTTAATTTCAACAGCGAGCTCATCGGCCTCTGCCTTCGATCGGCAATCTCCCACTCGCAAACGCCAATATGGCGAATCATAGATAACATAAGTTGAAAGTTCGGGGAAAGCACCGGCTATCGCCCGTTCTTTTGCTCTTGCCTCGTTTTTTGCAGTACGGGCATTATTGTCGGAATATATCTGCACTCTGTACCCGCCCATCTTCTTTACTCTACCTGATTTTTTATCAATATTGACGCCCGGAATACTATCGTTTTCTGACTGCACTTTATGCAGACGCATCTCAAGTGCATCCGGATGGATCACTTTTATAACTCCCGACTGATTTATAATGCCGGTAACTGTCGAGTCAGACTGAACTGCATCGGACTGCGCAGAGGCAACAGCAAAACTCGTCAGAAATGCGGCAACGACTGTCAATCGTTTTATAGCTTTCATCATATATGCGGAGATGTAGGTAAAAAAATTAGGGTTGAGAGTAAGATAGTAAGCTATGCCGCGTCACTTATGTGTGACACCGGCATAGCTGTATGTAATACTCTATGATATTAATATTCTTATCAGAATGCCTTCACGATACCCATGAACGACTCTGCATCAAGAGAAGCGCCGCCGATGAGGCCGCCGTCGACATTGGGTTTTGCAAAGAGCTGGGGCGCATTGCTGGGCTTGCAGCTGCCACCGTAAAGGATCGAAGTGTTCTCTGCCACTCCGTTACCGTATTTGTCAGCAATGACTTTGCGGATAAATGCGTGCATTTCCTCAGCCTGGTCGTCAGTTGCAGTTTTGCCTGTTCCGATAGCCCATACAGGTTCGTAGGCAAGGATGAGTTTTGAGAAGTCAGCGGCCGACATGCCGAAGAGGGCTTCCTCAATCTGCTTCTTCACTACATCAAGATAAGTGCCGTTTTCACGTTCTTCAAGCACTTCGCCGATGCAGAATATAGGAGTAAGATTGTTTTCAAGGGCGAGAGCTACTTTCTCTTTGAGAATTTCTGAAGTCTCACCGTAATACTGACGGCGCTCAGAGTGGCCGAGGATTACGTAAGCAGCGCCGGTAGAGGCAACCATAGCGGCAGAAACTTCTCCGGTATAAGCGCCTGACTTGTGGTCAGCACAGTTTTCAGCACCAAGGCCGAGTTTTGAAGAGTCAATCACAGCGTTGACAGAAGCAAGATGAGTGAAAGGCACAGCAATCACTACGTCGCAGTTGGGGGTAAAACCTTTAAGTGCCTCGTTGACATCTTTTGCAAGGCCTACGCCTTCGGCAAGCGTGGTATTCATTTTCCAGTTGCCTGCTACAATGTTCTTTCTCATTTCTTTATATTTTTATTTATGGTTGTTGCATCACGTGCAGTGTTGTCAGAGGCTGTCGCTACGTCTCAGCCTCTTTTTCCGACTGCAAAGTTAATCGTTTTTTTTGTTTTTCGGGCAATAATCTCAATATGAATTCCTGTGTCAGCGCAATTACGAGCAAAAGACCCAGAGCTACCGCTGTCACTACATAGAAACTATGCAGGTCGTCGATATCAAGACTGTCGACTGACAACGAGCCGTTGCCGAGCGCATCGACTGTTGCAAAATCAAATGCCAAAAGCGCACGCTTCCATTCAATCACTCCGTCTTTGAGATAGACCACCGACATGCTGCCTCTAGCAAGTTGCTTCAACGATGTATCCTCTGCGATATAACATGGATAACCTGCCATTGAGGAATCAATCCAGCGCGCTATGCCTTCGGGAGTTGCGGCAATGAGAGCGACCATCGAGCCTCCACGGCGCGTGATTGCCTTTTCCATCTCATTGATTGCGTATGTATGGGCTATATCCACACGATTGGCCTCCGGAATGACAAGAACAAGCATTTCTCCCGTGTCATCAATTGCATATCCGGTGACATCATCACCGTCAACATCATATATGGAAAAATCCGAGTCCGGGGTGTCATCAGCCACATTATCGACACGGCGCACAAATGTCCATGTCGAGTCTGGAAGTTCGTCGATTGAGAATATGCGTTCCTCTCCGTCACGTTTATATACCATTTGAACAGCGTCGATCCCGGCATCGCTGTCAGCACCGTTAAGCGCTGCATAAAGATTAGTCCCGACAGGATAAGGCCTGAAATCTATCATAGGCTGGATATTATACCCATACATGCTGACAGCAATTGTATAGAACAGTAATATTACTACTACAATCCATTGTATGGCCGGACGATAGACTCCGCGCCGAAGCTGACGATTGAACCGGCAAAGATAGATCAGAGCCATCACAATCACGACATTTTTCCAAAAAGTCGCGGCATTGGAGATTGTCCACATATCACCGAAACAACCGCAATCCTCTACCGGATTTGCAATCCAGACATAGGCAGTCAGAGGAAGCATGAATACCATCGACAGCATAAGGAGCCATGGTGCCATACGCTTGAAGCATCCTGTCATCAACAGGAACCCGAACACAAACTCATAGACCGAGAGCGCAACCGCCACGACAAGGATTATCGTGCGAGGTTCCGAAAAGCCCCATACTGCAAGATAATCCTCGATTTTGAATATAAATCCCCACGGGTCTATTGCCTTGGAAATTCCAGACAGCACAAACAACGCTCCGATAATGACTCGTAGCGCCATCACGACGTATGGGCAATAAAGTCTGTCAGGAAGCAAGCCATGTCGTTTGCCCCGCTGTTTCAGTGTAGCATCACTACCGGGGCCGTGTCCTGAAGAGGTAGTCTGCTCATCCATGTTCAGTCATTTTCGCCGTCGGTGAGTTTTATTATGCCGAACACCGCATAGTTGATAATATCCATATAATTGGCATCAATGCCTTCAGACACTACGGTATGTCCGCCATTATCTTCTATCTCCTTGGTACGCATGAGTTTTGTCAGGATAAGGTCGGTATATGACGACACTCTCATAAGCCGCCATGCCTCGTCATAGTCATGATTTTTTGCAAGCATAAGAGCGCGTGTTTCAACCATGTAGCTGTCATAAAGAGCCATTGCCTCCTCTGCGCTCATATCCTTTGCGTCAGCATACCCCTTTGCAAGCTGTATCAGCCCTATTATGCCGTAATTTACCATTGCTACAAATTCCGGGAGTATTCCTTCGCCGACCCACGACTCCCCCTTCACCTCGAGCGAGCGTATACGGTTGGCTTTTATGAATATCTGGTCGGTAATGGATCTCGGCCGCATAATCCTCCACGATGGGCCGTAATCTTTAAGCTTAGCGGCAAAAATACTGCGGCAAAGCGCTATGGCATTATCAAACTGAGCTTCTGTATTTGACATTTATATTATATAATTTAGATTTAAGAAACTATACCTTGTCAGGCATTGTTCTTGAACATTTCCTTTATCGAACCGATTGAACTCAATACGCCAGACGCCTCATAAGGTATGTATATAGTCTTGTTATCCTTGCCTGACACCATCTGATTGAGAGTCTCGATATATTTGACAGCAAGAAGATAAGTCGCAGGGTCAGTCTTTGTCGACGCGATAGCCTGAGATATGCGTTCTATTGCCTTCGCTTCAGCCTCAGCCTGAAGCACTTTGGCGCGCGACTCACCTTCAGCACGGAGAATTTCCGACTGCTTTACCGCCTCAGCAGCGTTGATGCGAGATTCCTTCTCACCTTCTGAACGCAGTATAAGTGATTTCTTCTCACCTTCTGCGTTAAGAATTTCCGCACGGCGGTTACGCTCGGCCTGCATCTGCTTCTCCATCGCCTCACGCACACTTTCAGGAGGCGTGATATCCTGAAGCTCTACACGGTTGACCTTTACGCCCCATTTATTGGTAGCGTCATCAAGTATGGACTGAAGCCTGGAGTTTATCGTATCGCGCGATGTAAGGGTCTCGTCAAGTTCAAGCTCGCCGATTACATTTCTGAGCGATGTCTGGGTAAGTTTTTCTATCGCATTGGGGAGGTTATCGATTTCATATACACTCTTTTTCGCATCAACAATTTGAAAATAGAGAAGGGCGTTGATTTCTGTCGTCACATTGTCTTTCGTGATTACCTGCTGCGAAGGAAAATCATACACCTGCTCGCGAAGGTCTATAACCTTTGTGGCATACAGACGCGCCACATACCGTCCGGTCGGGAGCCTGTCCATTGTTCGTGTATAAATAGTCTTGGCACGGTCTATAAACGGTATTATGATATTAAGACCCGCCGGAAGCGTGCTGTGATATTTGCCAAGGCGCTCAATCACACGAGTCTCTGACTGAGGCACCACTTTCACTCCCGCCGAAATGACGGCAATGACTATCAGCACCAATACTCCGATAAAGATTAAAGTTTCCATATTACTTTGTTATTTGTTATTCTATTCTTAAAAATTTGAGGCTACGAGACCATTCTGTATTGACTCAGCTCTTAGGCTTCACTTTGATAACGATGCTGTCATAGGAGATTACCTCTACAGCATCGCCTTTTAACAGCGGACAATGAGCAGCATCAGCAACTGCAAGCCAGTTATCGCCATCAACTTTCACTCGTCCCTGCCTACCATCCGGATAGATCTGTTCGGTCACTATCCCCGTGCGGCCTATAATCGCATCCATATTGCTGCGCTGATCGCTGCGCGACGCTTTGTTTAGTTTATAACGGCGCACTATCGGCGAAAGGACAAGGAATGACAGCACCGAACCGGCTGAAGCCACCACAAATTGCCATACGATGCCTGTGCCCAACACTGCCGGGACTATTGCCAAAAGCGCACCGACAGAAAGACATAATGCAGCCACCGTACCGGTGAATACCTCAATTATCAGTAACACAATCGCTGAAATAAGCCATACAAGCCAAGGTGTCATTATTAAGTAAAATTTAACAGGTTCTTATTAAAAGACAAATATAATTATTTAATTTAATTTCTGCAACTGCCTGAATAATTCATGGACACTACAAAACAAAAAAGGCGTCCCGAGCTGTTGCTCAAGACGCCTTCTGACAGGGGGCGGTTACCTACTCTCCCACTTTCGCAGTACCATCGGCGTGGCGGGGTTTAACTTCTCTGTTCGGAATGGGAAGAGGTGGAACCCCCGCGCTATCACCACCTTAGTTCG
>SCEG01000073.1 GCA_004102805.1 Muribaculaceae bacterium Isolate-002 (NCI) | reverse complement strand
CTTGATGTTTGGGAACAACAAGACTAATAAATCAATTTCAAATCAAAAAATCAATGTTCTCTTGTATTTGACTAAATATTAATATTTTAATAACAGTGGTAAGATTTTTATCGCACCACTACTAATTTTGCATCGTAAAGAAAAGTAAGACACGTTATCACAGAAACCAACCATATCATGAAATCCTACAACCGATTATTCGTATTTTTCATCTGTCTTGTCTCGGCCATGGGCGGTCTGCTCTTCGGTTATGACTGGGTGGTGATAGGCGGTGCGAAGCCGTTTTATGAGGCATTTTTCGGCATAGCCGACAATCCCGCGCAGCAGGCATGGGCAATGTCGTCGGCAATATTGGGGTGTCTGCTCGGCGCCACTACGGCCGGCATGATGGCCGACCGCTACGGGCGTAAGCCTCTGCTTGTCATTTCTGCGGCAATCTTTCTGTTGTCGGCCTATACGACAGGAGCTTTCAGTGACTACACCGGATTTATAGCGGCGCGTTTCATCGGCGGTGTCGCCATCGGAATAGCATCGGCGCTCTCCCCGATGTATATCGCGGAAGTAGCTCCCGCGCAGATACGCGGCAAGCTTGTCACTCTCAATCAGATGACTATAGTGCTCGGCATTCTTGCCGCGCAGATTGTCAATATGCTCATCGCCGAACCGATGCCAGAAGGGATTACGACAGCCGGTATCGCGGATACGTGGAACGGTCAGCTGGGTTGGCGATGGATGTTCTGGGCCGAGGCTTTCCCCGCGGCATTGTTCCTGATAATGGCATGCTTCATCCCTGAAAGTCCGCGCTGGCTCACTCTTGTGGGACGCGTGGAACGTGCCGAGTCGGTATTTTTTAGAATAGGAGGCAAGGCATACGCCGCCGAGAGCATAGTGCAGGTGCGCGAAGCCCGCGAAAATAATGAGCGCGCCGGACTTCGGGCTCTCTTCAGCCGCCGTTATGCCGGGGTGCTTGTGTTGGGTATGATTATCGCTGTGTTCCAGCAGTGGTGCGGCACCAATGTGATTTTCAATTACGCGCAGGAGATATTTCAGGCGGCAGGCTTTCCGATCGGCGACATGTTTTTCAATATCGTAGTCACCGGTGTGGCCAATGTTGTGTTTACCTTCGTGGCGATATTTACCGTCGACCGCTGGGGCCGTCGCAAACTTATGCTCTTCGGGGCTGTCGGACTCGGAGGCATCTATCTGATATTGGGCACATGCTACTTTCTGCATGTCAGCGGCATTGTGATGGTTGTGTGTGTGGTTGCGGCCATCGCATGCTACGCCATGTCGCTCGGCCCGATCACCTGGGTGCTGCTTGCCGAACTGTTTCCCAGCAAGGTGAGGGCGGCCGCGATGGGTGTGTGCACTTTCGCGCTGTGGACGGGATGTTTCACCCTCACATACACCTTCCCGATGCTCAACGCAGGGCTCGGCGCTTACGGCACATTCTGGCTCTACGCCGTGATATGCCTCGCCGGATTTGTATATCTCAGGCGCCGTCTGCCCGAAACGAAAGGCAAATCGCTCGAACAGCTTGAGAAAGAGCTTGTCAAAGAAAAATAATCATCCTACTTTCTGATTGACAGACATAACATAATACACAAAAAACAGGGGCGTGCCACAGTAGGGTAAAAAAGATAAAACAGGTAAAATAACGGCACGCTTTTTTTCAAGAGAGTGTTCTTTGATTTAAATCCAAACTCTCTCCGACCGCAGACAAATTTAAGACATAAAGCAATGGTAAAAGCATGGAAAGAAAAGGTGGTGATACCCACCTACGAGCCCGGCGCTCCCGAAAAAAATCCTATTTTTCTGGAAAAACGGGTGTATCAGGGTTCATCAGGCGTCGTTTATCCGTATCCGGTGATCGAGTCGATTTCCGACATCAAGACCGATATAGAGTATGACGCCGTGTGGATTGAAAACGAATATATCAAGGTGTTGATACTCCCGCAGCTGGGCGGCCGTGTGCAGATGGCCTACGATAAAGTGCGCGAGCGCCACTTCATCTATTACAACCATGTGATAAAGCCGGCTCTTGTCGGGCTGGCCGGCCCGTGGATTTCGGGCGGTATAGAATTCAACTGGCCCCAGCATCACCGCCCCTCCACGTTCATGCCCGTCGACTGCACCATCGAGGAACTGGCCGACGGAGGCGTTACCGTGTGGGTCAACGAGCGCGAGCGCATGTTTCATCAGAAAGGTATGGCGGGTTTCACTTTGCGCCCGGGCAAAGCATATCTTGAAATCAAGGGTGTGCTCTACAATCCTACGCCGCTGCCACAGACATTCCTGTGGTGGGCCAATCCGGCGGTCGCTGTCAACGACCACTATCAGAGCGTGTTTCCCGCCGATGTCAATGCCGTGTTCGACCACGGCAAGCGTGCGGTGAGCTCTTTCCCGATTGCCACCGGCACATATTACAAGATGGACTATTCCGCCGGTGTAGACATCTCCAACTACCGCAATATCAAGGTGCCCACATCATATATGGCCGTCAATTCGAAATATAACTTCGAGGGTGGCTACGAAAACGATACCCGCGCCGGCATGCTTCACGTGGCCTTGCATCATGTGTCGCCCGGCAAGAAGCAGTGGACATGGGGCAACGGCGATTTCGGCCGTGCCTGGGACCGCAACCTCACCGACGACGACGGCCCATATATCGAACTGATGGCCGGCGTATATACTGAAAACCAACCCGACTTCACATGGCTGATGCCGTTTGAAGAAAAATCGTTCACGCAATATTTTCTTCCCTACCGCGAGCTCGGTGTTGTCAAGAACGCATCAAAGGATATACTTCTCAACATCGATCCCGCCGGCGACGCCAAAGTCAATCTCAAGGTGTTCGCCACCTCCGAACAGACAGTCTCGGTCAAACTTGTGACCGATGGCGGCGCAGTCATATCCGAGCAGACGCTGACTCTCTCTCCCGAAAAGATTTATGACGAGATAATCGCCGTGGGCGACGCGGCGTTCGACACTCTCAACGTCATCATCACCGACCACGCCGGGCGCGAGCTTCTCACTTGGCACGCCGAACCTGCCGACATACGTCCTATTCCAGACTCTGCGGAAGCCGCCCTCCGTCCTGACGAAATCAAGACCGTGGAACAGCTTTTTCTTACCGGACAGCATCTCGAGCAATACCGTCATGCCACGTTCAATCCCGTGGAATATTACGAAGAAGGCCTGCGCCGCGACCCGATGGACGTACGTTGCAACAACGCTCTCGGTCTGTGGTATATACGCAAAGGCCGTTTCGACATAGCAGAGAAATATCTCCTCACGGCCGTCAAGGTCATCACCCGCCGCAATCCCAATCCCTACGACGGTGAGCCTATATTCAATCTCGGTCTGGCGCTACGCTTCCGGGGTCGTTATTCCGAAGCCTACGACCGTTTCTACAAATCGACATGGAATGCCGCCTGGCAGGATGCCGGCTACATGGCCTGCGCGCAGATATCCTCGCTTCAGGGACGCCTCGACGATGCTCTCTATGAAGTTGACCGTTCGCTCATACGCAACTGGCACAACCATGTGGCACGCGCTCTCAAGGCCAACATACTTAACCGCATGGGTCGCAAAGAGGAGGCTCTCAAATGCTGTGCCGACGCACTCGAAATCGACCCCTTCAACTTCGGCTGTCTCTATGAGGCCGGCAAAATTGACGAGATGCGGCTCATGATGCGTGGCGACGCCAACGACTACGATCAGGTGGCTCTCGACTATGTTGCCGCCGGATGCTGGCAGGAAGCCCTCGATGTGTGGAGCATCGCCATCGGGGAGAATGCCGTGACTCCGATGACCCGCTATTACATGGGCTACTGCCTCGTGCAGCAGGGCAAAGCTGACGAAGCCAAGGCAATGTTCTTGCAGGCAGCCGATGTGTGTCCCGACTTCTGCTTCCCCAACCGTCTTGAGGCAATCCTCGCTCTCGACGAGGCTATGTACGTCAACCCCGCCGACGCCAACGCTCCCTACTATCTCGGCAACCTCTACTACGACAAGCGTCAGTATGATGTGGCTGTTGACCTGTGGCGCAAGTCGGCAGCGCTTAATCCGAAGTTCCCCACCGTCTGGCGCAATCTCGCACTCGCCACATTCAATAAGCTCAATGACGCCGGTGCAGCAGTGGAAATGATGGAGCGGGCATTTGCTCTTGACACCGATGACGCCCGCATACTCATGGAGCTCGACCAACTTTACAAACGTCTGGGACACGACCACGCCCGGCGACTTGCATTCCTTGAGAAATATCCCGAACTGATCAGCCGCCGCGACGACCTTCTGCTCGAACAGATCACACTCCTCAATCTCACCGGCGACTACCGGCGCGCCATGCAGCTGCTCGACAGTCACACCTTCCATCCGTGGGAAGGAGGCGAGGGGAAAGTGCCGGCACAATACCAATATTGCCGCGTCGAGCTCGCCAAAGAGGCCATCGCAGCCGGAAATCCGGCCGACGCCGTCAAACTGCTCGAAGAGTGTCTCGTCTATCCGCATCACCTTGGCGAAGGCAAGCTCCACGGCGCCCTTGACAATGATTTCCTCTATCTGCTCGGACAGGCCTATGAGGCGCTTGGCCGGCACGACAAGGCAGTCGAGGCATGGACTGCCGGCACGGTAGCGCCACTCGAACCTGCCGCCGCCCTCTATTATAACGACGCCGCCCCCGACAAACTCTTCTATGCCGGCATGTGTGAACTCGCACTGGGCAACACCGACAAGGCCCGCGGACGTTTCAACCGTCTGATAACCTACGGAGAGCAACACATATTTGACGACGTCAAGCCCGATTACTTCGCGGTTTCGCTTCCCGATCTGCTGATATGGGAAAGCGACCTCAACACCGCCAATCAGGTGCACTGCCGCTACATGATGGCACTCGGCCACTACGGCATGGGCTACACCCGCAAAGCCCGCACATTCCTCTCCTCTGCCCGTGCGCTCAACTGCAACCACACAGGCATCAACGCCTTCGCATCATTCATGAAATAGTATTATAAATATCTGCAAAAGGAGCACGGCGACACCCGCATCTGCCATGCTCCTTTTGCTTTGTTCAATAATTTTCAGAGAAAAGAAGATTGTCGAGCAAAAAAATGGCAAAAAAATAAGGAGATATAAAAAATAATTTGTAAATTTGCACGCTGAAAGCCAATCGGGGTGTAGCACAGTTGGCAGCGCGCCACGTTCGGGACGTGGAGGTCGGAAGTTCGAGTCTTCTCACCCCGACTGTTTAAACAGTCAGTCGCCTGTAAGAATGTCTCTTGCGGGCGATTGTTGTATTTTATACATAAATTAAAATCGAATGCCACATTTTTTTTGTTCAAGGATTTTTAAATGCAGCCGGCAGGGAGAGTCATGCAGCATATCACGCTGAAACACGATATGTTAAATTTATCGATTTATTTGCATAATTGTAAATAAATCGATAAATTTGTCACATTATTACATATTTTGTAACCAAGATTATATCTTTTTAATACCATTTTTTTTATTTACATTTCTAATTATCAAGAGAAAATGAAAAAGTTTTCCCGCTTGCTGCTGGGGACGGCTGTGGCAATGTCTGCGCTGTCGGCCAATGCGGCAACCTTTGTCGGAGACCGTACGGATTTCCGCGACGAGACAATCTATTTTACCATGACGACGCGTTTCTATGACGGCGATCCGACCAACAACACCTATTGCTGGGACGGAGTGCTCAACGTCAACGACCCCGAGTGGCGCGGCGATTTCAAAGGTCTTATCGACAAACTCGACTACATCAAGGCGCTCGGTTTCACAGCCGTGTGGATAACACCTGTCGTAGAAAACGGCTCCGGTCTCGACTATCACGGCTATCACGCCATGGATTTCTCGAAAGTCGATCACCGCTATGTTGCCAAGAGCGCTACTGACGCCGACGCCGATGTGGCTTTCCAGACACTTATCGACGAAGTGCACAAGCGCGACATGAAACTCATTCTCGACATCGTGCTCCAGCACACCGGCAACTTCGGCGAAAACTATCTCTGCAAGATGTTTGAGAAAGATTATACACAGGATCTCGGCGACATCAACGCTTCGATGAAAGTAGTGCCCCAGAGCGAAGGTGGCATGCTTCCGGCAGATTACCCCGACATGCAGCCTGCCGCCCAGTACGGCACGCGTCTGTCGATGATGAAAAACTCCGATTTCACCAACCGTGACATCCACAACTACTGGCATCACAAGGCATGGTTTGACTGGGATGACCCCTCTCGCTGGTGGGGACAGATTGCAGGCGACTGCGTTGACCTCAACACAGAGCACCCCGGCGTAAGCTCATATATCGTCGATTGCTACTCACGCTTCATCAAGATGGGTGTCGACGGTTTCCGTATCGACACCGCCGGACATATTCCACGTCTCTCGTTCAACAAGAACTTCCTCCCGCAGCTCATGGAAGCCGCCGAGTCTTCGGAAGCGAAAGCAAAGCGCGGCAACACGCCTTTCTTCATGTTCGGTGAAGTTTGCGCCCGCTCGATGGAAGTGATCTATCGAGGCGAGAACTATAACTGCTCCCCCTGCTATTACACCTGGAAAGAGTCGAAAGACTATGCTTGGGACTACGACCCGGCGTCATGGGACTCAGTAGTGGCTATCCCTACCAAGACCGAAGGTTCTCAGGATTATGAGACAGTGAGCGGCCACACCAACTGGGAGTCAGTTCACCAGCAGGCTGCCGATGACCTCGGCCACGCCGCTTCCATACTGCGCCGGAGCGACAACGCCACTCTCAAAGGCAACGACTACCACACTCCCGACCACTCCGACTTCTCTGGTCTCAGCGTCATCGACTTCGCCATGCACTGGAACTTCAACTCCGCAGCCGGAGCCTTCGGTGTCCACGGCGAGGACTACCTCTACAACGACGCTACATATAATGTGGTGTATGTCGACTCTCACGACTATGCACCCGACAGCAATTACCGTTTCTCGAAAGATCAGGAGACATGGGCAGAAAACCTCTCGCTGATGTTCTCTTTCCGTGGCATCCCCTGCATCTACTACGGTTCGGAGGTAGAGTTCCAAAAGGGTATGCCTATCGACAAAGGCGCAGTGCTCGCGCTCAAAGACTCAGGCCGCGCATATTTCGGCGGATATATCGAAGGTGACGTCGAAGTGACCGACTTCGCGGAATACAGCGGAGCCACCGGCAACCTCGCCTCTACGCTTTCTTATCCCCTTGCGCTCCACATACAGCGACTCAACAAAATCCGTGCCGCAGTGCCCGCTCTCCGTAAAGGTCAGTACTCTACCGAGGGATGCTCAGGCAAGCTCTCGTTCAAACGTCGCTACACCGACGACAAGGTTGACTCATACGTGCTCGTGACAATCTCAGGCAGCTCGACATTCACCGGCATCCTCAATGGCCGCTACGTCGACGCCATCACCGGCGACGTGCAGGATGTGACCGACGGCACCCTCACCGCCAATTGCTCAGGCAAAGGCAACATGCGAGTCTACGTGCTCAACGGCACCGGCAAAATCGGCGATGACGGCAAATATCTCTATGCCGACGCTCCCGCAGCCGAATCATGGACAGAATGGCCCGACGAGACCATGCCTGAAGAAACATGGACCGTGAAACCCACCCCCGGACAGAGCGGAGGCGGCGACCGTGTAGAGCCCGATCCCGTGATTGCTCCCTCTCTTGAAGCAGGCGAGCAGGCAATATTCCTCTATCATGAGTCATGGGCATCGGCCACAGCATGGATCTGGGACAGCAAGACCAACTACACCGGCGGAAACTGGCCCGGACAGAAACTGCAGTATCTCGGCGACAATATGTATAAATGGACATATACCGGCACAGCCGAAATTCCCGATGACGCGCAGATTATATTCAGCAACGCAGGCAGCAGCCAGTCACCTGAAAAAGACAACGGCGGATATAAATTCGTCAATGGCGGCGTCTACCGCTTCGGCAACAGCCTCGAGCCATACGATGTCATCACCCCCTCGGGTCTGAGCGTGCGTCTGAGCCCCAACGGCGGCACATTTGTCGACACTCAGGAAGTGACCATCACTGCATCTGGCGAAACCTCGGCATGGTATAAAATCGGCAACGGCGAGCAGATCTCTTTCAACACCACAGCCAAATTCACCCTCGGCGCCGATATGGCCGACGGTGAGTCAGTAACCGTAAGCTGGAGCGCTACCGACGGCATCGAGACCAAGACCGGTTCGGCCGTATATACCAAGGTTGACCGCAAAGCAGTGGTATGGCACCTCTATTTCGACAACAGTCGGTCAAACTGGAGCGCTGTCAACTGCTACATCTACAACAACGACAAGAGCCATCCCTGCCACGAAATCACCGGCGGCTGGCCCGGCAAGGCGATGGTTAAAAACGGTGACTACTACGAAATCACCATCGAGACCGACGGCGCTCTCGACGAGTGCAACGTAATCTTCAACAGCGGCAGCGGTCAGCAGTCGGACGACAATGTGAAGGTGCGTAACTACGGCGTCTACACCTCCAAGGGTGATACAGGCCTCAGCGGCGTAAGCACAATTGTGGCCGGCGACGACAGCGATGCTCCTGTTGAATATTACAACCTCCAGGGCGTGCGCATCGAGCATCCCACCAATGCCGGCGTCTACCTCGTAAAGAAAGGTAACAAAGTAAGCAAGATTATTATCCGCTAAAAGGATATCCCCAAAATAAACAGAGGGACGGACTCCGACGAGTGCGTCCCTCTGTTTATTTTGGGGTACTGTTTACAGTTTGATCTGATTTATTTTATTGCAGACATCCTGAACATGGTCAAGTCCATAAAGAAACGATCCGCTATCTATTCCCATCCACGCAAACATATTGAAGATTTTGTTGTATATGGTGTGTATATAAGTGGTATCAATCAGAGGGTGTTGCAGAACTGTCAGATTGATGCTAATGCAGGGTCGCGACCGAATCAACGGACTGTTGACAATCAGCTTATTAGCAGTCGCGACAGGTCGCGACCCTACTCTTTAGTCGACTATTTAGCGAGTTCTGCAACACCCTCTTGGCTTAACGACTTTTGGGACTCAAAATTTGTTTAACTCAAACAAAGGCACTATTTTTACTTATTTAATAGGTGCAAAGATAGCGTGTCCGTTCCTGAAATAGGTTGACTCGGTTTGTGATGTTTACTGATTGATGTTTCCTCTTTGTCTGTGTGGGGTTGACTGATCGGGATATATCCCTGGGCGGAGTTGACTGAGGGCGTAGCCCGAAG
>SCEG01000072.1 GCA_004102805.1 Muribaculaceae bacterium Isolate-002 (NCI) | reverse complement strand
AATCGCCAATACGTTCATGGTATAAGATTTTTATAATGAACGCTTTGGCGATTCATTTGTATTTGACAATTCAAGATATTAACTTAAGTTTCAACTACTTCGGTAATTTTTACCGAATCATTGTAATAATACAACTACAATGAAAAAAGTAATTTTATCACTGACAATGGTGATTGCAATGCTTGCGTCACTCACTGCATGCTCCGGAGCAAAAGCTCAAAGCAATGACCCCTACCGCAATGAAGTAGAAAAAATGCTCGAGTTGACCAAAACCAAGGAATTCATGGTAACTGCCATTACCACCACTTACACCAACATGCGGCTGCCCATTGATGACATCGCAGGTATGTCAAAAGCTATTGTCGACGGCATCTGGGATGACTATGTGAATGAATGCATTCCTATCTACCAGAAACATTATACGATTGATGACCTGAAGGGACTCAACGAATTTTATTCAACTCCGTTAGGAAAAAAACTGGCAGAATCAACGTCTGAAATCATGACAGAGACCGCCACAATGACGCAGACCAAACTCACGCCTAAAATACAGGAGATCATAACCGACTATATGAGATAGAAGCCGACATGTTTCCTGTCACGAACCGCGACTGCTATAAATTAGATTTGTAGCAGTCGTTTTTTTACTCATAAGTACTTGCTATGGCGACACATCAGGCGTTTTGGCAATAATTGAATGTTGTAAATCGGCGTCCTACGGAAGCCTTTTCGTGAGGTCCGTCTAACCCCACACGCCTTGCTGCGCTGCGGCGTACGGGGTTACGCATAATCGGCGTCCTGCGGAAGCCTCTTTAGCTATACTCCTCATCTGCGCCACATACATATATAAATCTGTAGCACCCAAAATCTTCGGCAAGATGTCTCATACCATACTTATCATCACCCTCTTTCAGCATATCAGGAGCAACAATACATAAACAGCACCCGCCAAAAGGCTTCCGTAAAACATCGATTACACCAAACCCCATACGCCGAAACGCTGCAACTCACGCGGAAACAGACATCACCCGCAAGAGGCTTCCGGAGGACGCCGATTTTCACTTAACCCCGTACGACGCAGCGCAGCGAGGCGTGCGGGGTAAGGCGATATCAAAGGAGAGGCTTCCGCAGGACGCCGATTTACAACACGATATTTTTTCGATATGCCTTGCAAATTTAACCAACAGTGCATATCTTTGTTTTATGAGCCACACCGCACTGACATATCACATTATATTCGGCACTTATCGCAGAGAAAGTGTCATAGTGGAAAGCCACGAGAAAGAACTATATAAATACATTTTTGATTTTGCAAAAGAACGTGGCGTTTTTGTGTGGCGTATTGGCGGCATGCCTGACCATATACATATATTGTGCGATATCCCCGCCAAAATGGCTGTTGCCGATTTCATCAAAAGATTAAAGGGCGAAAGCAGTAAATTTATGAAAGTCAATCCGCACTTTCCCCGTTGGATCAGATGGGCTGAAAGATATGGCGCATTTACAGTGGATGCTTCTTTGCGTGAAACCAGAAGGCAGTATATCATGAAACAGAAGGAGCATCACCGTAATCTGAGTTTTGCCGATGAATACAGACTATTCTTACGTGAAGCCGGTTTTACTGAGTTTTCCTCTGTTTTAGGCGATGAAGAGCCGACTGAAGCTAAATAGAGTGTCGTAAATCGGCGTCCTACGGAAGCCGTTCTTTTGATATCGCCCTTACCCCGCACGCCTCGCTGCGCTGCGGCGTACGGGGTTACGCATAATCGGCGTCCTGCGGAAGCCTCTTTAGCTACACTCCTCATCTGCGCCATATACATATAGAGATCTGTCGCACCAAAAGTCTTCGGCAAGATATCCAATACCATACTTATCATCACCCTCTTACAGCATATCAGGAGCAACAATACATAAACAGCACTCGCCAAAAGGCTTCCGTAAAACATCGATTACACCAAACCCCATACGCCGAAACGCTGCAACTCACGCGGAAACAGACTCCACCCGCAAGAGGCTTCCGGAGGACGCCGATTTTCACTTAACCCCGTACGACGCAGCGCAGCGAGGCGTGCGGGGTTAGGCGATATCAAAGGAGAGGCTTCCGGAGGACGCCGATTTACAACACGATATTTTTTCGATATGCGATATTATTGATGATTGGCACCGCACACTAAAATAAATTTTCATGCAAAAATGCAATTTATGGGCCGTCGGGGTTGCGCTTTTTGGGAAAAATATTTACCTTTGCATGCAATAAAATTAAACGCAATCATTCATATATGTCATTTATTGCAGACCGAGTAAAAATGGATGGACTCACATTTGATGATGTCCTCCTCATTCCGGCTTATTCGGAGGTATTGCCCCGTGAAGTCGATCTGACAACCAAGTTTTCCCGCAACATCACATTGAACGTACCCCTCGTGTCGGCCGCCATGGACACCGTCACCGAGGCTCCGCTTGCAATAGCCATCGCACGCGAAGGCGGTATAGGTGTAATCCACAAGAACATGTCAATCGAGGAGCAGGCGCGTCAGGTGCATGCAGTGAAGCGTGCCGAAAACGGCATGATCTATGACCCGGTGACAATAAAGCGCGGCTCGACAGTGCGCGACGCCCTGCGCATGATGGAGGAATATCACATCGGCGGTATTCCCGTAGTAGATGACGACCGCAAGCTTGTCGGAATCGTCACAAACCGCGACTTGCGTTTCGAGAGCAATCCCAACCGCCCCATCGACGAGGTGATGACATCAGAAGGTCTCGTCACCACCACCCAGACCACTGATCTGGAGAAAGCCGCACGCATACTTCAGGAGCACAAGATCGAGAAACTTCCGGTGGTCGACAACGACGGCCGCCTTATCGGCCTCGTAACCTACAAGGACATCACCAAAGCGAAAGACAAGCCTTACGCTGCGAAAGACTCGCTGGGACGTCTGCGCGTGGCAGCCGGCGTCGGTGTGACAGGTGACTCGATGGACCGCGTAGACGCACTCGTGGCAGCCGGTGTCGACGCCATCGTTATTGACACGGCCCACGGCCATTCGCGCGGTGTAATCGGCGTGCTCAAAGCGGTAAAAGCCAAATATCCCGAGATTGACGTAGTGGTAGGCAACATAGCCACAGGCGAGGCAGCACGCTTCCTCGTCGAGAACGGCGCCGACGGCGTGAAAGTGGGCATCGGCCCGGGCTCCATCTGCACCACCCGCATCATCGCCGGCGTGGGAGTGCCGCAGCTTTCAGCGGTTTATGACGTGGCAAAAGCTCTTGAAGGCACCGGAGTGCCTTTGATTGCCGACGGCGGCATACGCTATTCGGGCGACATCGTAAAGGCTCTCGCAGCGGGAGCATACTCCGTGATGCTCGGCGGAATGCTTGCCGGCGTGGAGGAATCACCCGGTGACACTGTGATATACAACGGACGTAAATATAAGACTTACCGCGGAATGGGTTCGCTCGAGGCAATGGAAAAAGGCTCGAAGGACCGTTATTTCCAGGCAAGCGAGACCGACGCGAAGAAACTTGTGCCGGAAGGCATCGCTGCACGCGTGCCTTTCAAAGGCTCGCTCTATGAGGTCACCTACCAGATGCTCGGCGGTCTGCGCGCAGGCATGGGATATTGCGGGGCGGCAAATATCGACAAGCTCCACAGCGCCAAATTCACCCGCATCACCAATGCGGGCGTAGCCGAGAGCCATCCGCATGATGTAGCCATCACTGCCGAAGCTCCCAACTACAGCGCCTCTCACCAATAATAATCCGCCCGCATCATCTGTCATCATCAGCAGCATGATCCGGAAGAATCATATAATCCTGATGCCCGCAGTCTGCGCGGCGTCAGGATTTTTTTTCATTCCGCATCATTTATAATAACAGCAATATAATAAATTGCCCCGCGCTCCGTTAATATAAAGTAACAATCAATCATATAAGTAAGTCATAAGAATAAAACCATAATCTAAAGAGAATAATGAAAAAAGTACTTTTGTCGCTGACAATCGCCGCATTGGGCGGCATGAGTGTCACAGCCGCTCCAAAGGATGCCGACCCGGTGCTCATGACAGTCAACAAGAAGCCTGTCAAACTTAGCGAATTCGAGTATCTCTATCAGAAGAACAATGCTCAGCAGCTTGCCACACAGCCGATTGATGAATATCTTGATCTCTTCGTCATCTACAAGCTGAAGGTAGCCGACGCCGAGGCGGCCGGCATAGCTGACAATGATGCGTTTGTCAATGAATACGCAGGCTACAAGCGCGATCTTTCGGAGCCTTATCTGGTAGACAAGGCATCACGCGACAGCCTTGTGCGCAGCATCTACGAACGGCTCAAGACAGAAGTAGACGTAAGTCATATCATGGTGGAACGCCCCTACGGCGCAAACGCGACAGCATCGAAAAAAGCGTTGCTCGACAGCCTCCGCACAGAGATTGTGGCCGGACGCGCCGACTTCGCGACAGTGGCCGACACATATTCCATCGACCCCGCCGCAAAGCAGAACCACGGCCACATGGGCTATATCGTGGCCGGAGCGTTCCCCTACACTTTTGAGGACGCAGCCTACAACACCGCAGTCGGTGAGATTTCACCCGTGATAGAGACACAGTTCGGCTATCACATCGTAAAAGTCAACGGCATCCGTGACGCTCAGGGACAGGTAAAAGTGCAGCACATACTCAAGCTCACCCGCGGACTCAACGACGCAGACCAGGCCAACAAGAAAGCAAAGATCGACTCCATATACACAGTGCTCAAAAACGGCGGCGATTTCTATGAGATAGCCAAAGCCGAGAGCGAGGACCCCGGATCGGCACGCAACGGCGGCGAACTCGACTGGTTCTCAACCGGCCGCATGGTGCCTGAGTTTGAAGCGGCATCGTTCGCTCTCGCCAACGGCGAGATTTCAGAGCCGTTTGCCACAGCCTACGGCTATCATATCGTGAAACGTCTCGACTGGAAACAGATTGACTCATACGAGGATATGGCACCCCGCATCAACGCCATGATTGACCGCGACGACCGCCAGTACATACCGGTGCGCGCCAAAATCCGTCAGCTCCGCGCCAAGTACAACACCACCATACGTGAGGATATCGTCGATGACGTGCGCAACACAATCGCACAATACGGCCGTCTCGACACCACTCTCGTGGCACGTCTTGTCAATGACGAACGAATCATAATCACACTTGACGGCGACAATGACGAAATCACCGTGGGCGATATTTTCGCAGCACTGCCCTCTCACTTCAGCGCCATGTCGCCCGACGATGCAAGCGGTTCGTTTCTCCAGCGCCTTCAGGAAGTGGCCGACGAGGCTTCGGTCAATGCCGAGCGCGAAAACCTCGCCAAGGAGAATACCGAATACCGCAATCTGCTCAACGAATACCGCGACGGAATGCTTCTTTTTGAGATCAGCGACCGCAATGTGTGGACCCGCTCGAAAGAGGACACCGAAGGCATCAAGGCTTATTTCGAAGCCAACAAGGCGAAATATGCCACCTGGACCGCACCTAAATTCAAAGGTTACGTTGTGTTCGCGACAAGCGACTCAATCAGCAATGCGGCGCAGAGCTTCATCGCCGCCAACAGCATATCCAACGAAAAACTCGTAGAGGCACTGCGCGGCGAGTTCGGCAAGGATGTTAAGGTTGAGCGAGTGCTTGCGGCAGAAGGTGACAACTCCATCATCGACGGACTCGCATTCGGCAAACCCGCCCCCTCGCCCACCGGCAAATGGATAGCATATTTCGCTCACGACGGCAAGATAATAGACCAGCCCGAGGAAGTGGCCGACGAACGCGGCGCCATCACCACCGACTATCAGAACGAACTCGAACAGGAATGGATCAAATCACTCAAGAAGAAATATAAAGTCAAGGTCAACCAGAAAGTGCTCAAAGAATATAAGGCAAAGACTGAGACCAAATAACGCCCCTCCCCATCCATCACATAACACCAACCGACAGGCTGCGCTCCACGGCGCAGCCTGTCGCGCATTTATGAGTGTATTGAGGAACTTAACGAAATGCCTCAAAAAGTAGGGGGTACACGGCTCGCGTGCCAGCCAACAACTTGACTATCAGACATAAAATTAGACGCACGAGCCGTGCGTCTCTACAATATGAAGTGCTGAAACACCATTAAGACAAAGCCGGTAACAAAGCCGGGAATTAGTATATTGCCATGTACAGATATTTCGGCTTGAGCCGTTTTCTCTCAGTATCTGATTTTGAAGTAGTCGAGGAGAGCCTTGTAGTAGTCTTGGGCAGTGAGGCATGTATCGGTCAGGTAGCCGCGGATGTGTGGCCATTCGCGCAGGCCGCGGTAGTAGAACATTTTCAGTTCGTCGTTTATTATGAAGGGGACTATGTCGTGTTTGAGGCACTCCTTGAAGATTATCAGACGCCCTATTCTGCCGTTGCCGTCCTGAAAAGGATGGATTGCTTCAAATCGATAGTGGAAATCAAGTATATCGTCAAGAGCAATATTTTTTTTCGATTTGTAATCTTTCAGGAGCGATCTTATTGCAGTTGCGACTTTCTCGGGCTCAACTGTTTCGTTGCCGCCGACTTCGTTGGGCAACCGTTTATATTCTCCTACCGCAAACCAGTCTTTTGCAGCATCTGACGTGCCTGATTTCAACATTGCATGAAGCTGTTTCAGCATACTTTCGGTAAGAGGCTCCGTGGCATGGGCTATGATAAAGTCAATGCAACGGAAATGGTTAGTAGTTTCTATTATGTCGTCAACGTTTACGGATTGCTCCGTTACACCGATTGTGTTTGTTTCAAAGATATAGCGTGTCTGCTCTTTTGTCAGACGGCTACCCTCTATATGGTTTGAATTGAAGGTCAATTCAATCTGTGTGCGGTGGTAAATGCCTCCATTCATCTTCATCTCCTTTTGCTCTGTCAAAGCTTTCAGAAGCGGAGATATTCTTACTTTAGCATCAGACCTACTGGGTAATGGCGCATCAGCAGGAATACTCCATGTTTTGCCTATAAGCAGTGCTCCGGCAATTTTACCTTGATTGCAATAATTGCGAACGGTACGCTCCGCTATACCATGGGAAATTGAATATTCCTTTACTGATATGTAAGAATTTTCTATCGGCATGAAAAATTAGAATTCTATGCAAATATAGCGTATTTCTTGCCGATATCGGCAAGAAATACGCTATATTTTTAGCTACGGAAAGATCAGCAGGCTTTGAAGCTCATGTCGAGGCCTTTTACCGAGTGGGTCAGGGCGCCGATAGAGATGTAGTCGACTCCGCATTCGCCGTATTGTCGGAGGGTGTCGAGGGTTATGCCTCCCGACGATTCGATTTCGACGCGTCCGGCGATGTGCTTGACAGCTTCGCGGGTGCGCTCGGGAGTGAAGTTGTCGAGCATTATTCGGTCGACGCCTGCTGCGAGAGCCTGATCGATCTCCTCTGTGTTGCGCACTTCGACTTCAATCTTGAGGTCGCGGCCGGTTTCCTTGCAATATTTTTTTGCTGCGGCTACGGCCTGTGGTATGCCGCCGGCAAAGTCGACATGGTTGTCCTTGATGAGTATCATGTCGAAGAGGCCGATGCGGTGGTTTTCACCTCCACCGATCTTGACTGCCATCTTTTCGAGCAGACGCATGCCGGGAGTAGTCTTGCGAGTGTCGAGCACTTTGGTTTTCAGCCCTTCGAGACGCTGCTGATATCGGGCTGTCATTGTCGCGATGCCGCTCATGCGCTGCATGATGTTGAGCATTGTACGCTCGGTCTGGAGCAGAGAGCGCACTTTACCTTCGACAACAAATGCGATGTCGCCGGGCTTGACGTGGGCGCCATCGTTGATGAATACGGTCATTTTGAGTGAAGGGTCGAAGTAGTCGAACACCCGGCGCGCCATCTCCACACCGGCGAGTATGCCTTCTTCTTTTACTATGAGTTGCTGGCGTCCCGTCTCATCGGCGGGGATTGTTGACAGCGTGGTATGGTCGCCGTCGCCTACGTCTTCGGCAAATGCAAGGGCGATAAGGTCGTCGATAAGTTCGTCGTTGGTTTTCATAACTTATATTAATTGATTAATTTTGTGCAAAATTACGTAATAAAAATGAAAATATCGCTCTATATAATAGGAAAAACCACTGCGGCTTACCTGCGGGAGGGGATTGAGATATATTGCAAGCGTCTGTGTCATTATGTGCCGTTTGAAATCAGGCAGTTTCCCGACGTCAGGACTACAAAGGGGATGACGGAGAGCGTGCAGAAAGTGAAGGAGGGTGAAACATTTCTGGAGCAGATACGCACGGCCGACTATGTGGTGCTTCTCGACGAACGCGGACGTGAGATGACATCAAGAGATTTCGCCGGCTTCATTGACAAGCGGATGGCATCGGCCGGCGCGGGCAATATCATATTTGTAATCGGCGGCCCTTACGGATTTTCCGACGCCATGTATGAGCGCGCCGACTGCAAGGTGTCGTTCTCGCGGATGACGTTCTCACACGAGATGATACGTCTGCTGTTTGTCGAACAGCTCTACAGAGCCATGACAATACTCCGCGGCGAACCGTATCATCATGACTGAAACGAAAGACCTCCGCTGGCATGCGGAATTTTTTTTTGACGGCTATTCTTTTTTGTCGGGATTGAAGAGGCGGTCTTCGTCATCGAGTTTGAAATAGTGGGCAAGCATTGCGATAAAGCGGGATATCGCGGCGACGGCGTTGGCTGTCTCAGGAGTTACCTCGCGCGACTGCAAACGCATGATCAGCATGCCGTAGAGGACGTTGAAGCATGTCTCGATTTCGCCGGCCGGGTTGTCGCCGGCCTTGGCGCGAAGCTCGACTATGAATGGGAGCACGCGGTAGAATTCGGCGGAGTATTCTGCGAAACGGGGGTCGGCAAGGAGCGCCTGATGAAGCTGAACGAGCTGCACGATGACATTTTTGTTAATCTGGAGGTGGCCGGTTTTTACGACATCCTCGCGGCGCATCATGTCGATGAGCGATTCATACCATTCCACCATCTCGCGGCGCTGCGCGTCGTCGAGATTGAAGCGGTCGATGACGTTTTCCTTTATTTTGTCGATGTCGAGATTGTTGGCGCGGATAATATCCTCGATCTGCCACATGTAGATGAGGTATTCCGCTATATTTTCCTTACGTTTCTGCGATGCTATTATCATAAGTAACTGTTTTATTCAATACAACAAAGATGGTGATATTTTTTCTTTTTACGAAAAATGCCGCTATATTTTTTTTATTTTTTTACCAGGGCTGGCGCATGAGATTTAACTTTCCTTAAAGACCTTGAGGAGATAGTCAATATTTCGGCCACATTTCTTGCGTCTTCGCTTAAGGCTGAGTTTATCGTCCTGCTTTTTGAGCATTTCCAACGCATA
>SCEG01000071.1 GCA_004102805.1 Muribaculaceae bacterium Isolate-002 (NCI) | reverse complement strand
AGAATCGCCAATACGTTCATGGTATAAGATTTTTATAATGAACGCTTTGGCGATTCATTTGTATTTGACAATTCGAGATATTAACTTAAGTTTCAACTACTTTGGTAATTTTTACCGAATCATTGTATAGAACTGACTACACAATATAGGTTTTACGGAAGAGGTTTGGATTTTATTCTTGTTTGGATAACGCAAATTATCCAAACGTTTGGATAAGTTGCGAAGCCGATATTTCAAGGGTTGCATACCTCCGAAGTCTGTATCACTGGTAAAGGCGAATGACATCCCGGCTGACGAGTGCCTCGTGTTCGAGGGCTTCATGGACTTTCTCTCTGCCGTGACGCTTGGTGTAACCGGTAACGCTGACTGTCTTGTGCTGAACTCAGTCGCCAACGTGGAGAAGGCGGCGGGATTGCTGAACGGATACGGGCGCATCGGCTGCTTCCTCGACCGTGACGAAGCCGGACGGCGGACGCTTGCCGCACTTACCATGCGATACGGGGAACGTGTTAGTGACCGTTCCTCCCTCTATGACGGTTGCAAGGACTTGAACGAGTACCTGCAACTGACAACGAAAAAACAGAAAAACAACCATCTAAAAATCGAAGAACAATGAACATACTGAACAACAGAAACAAGAGAACATCAATATTCAAGGCAGTGGCGTTATGCCTGATAGCCGCCGTGTCATTCACCCTCGTGTCATGTGACGACGACATGGACATCCAACAGTCCTATCCCTTCACGGTGGAGGTCATGCCCGTGCCGAACAAGGTAACAAAGGGGCAGACAGTGGAAATCCGCTGTGAACTGAAAAAGGAAGGCGACTTCGCTAACACGCTTTACACCATCCGCTATTTTCAGTTTGAGGGAGAAGGAAAGTTGAAAATGGTCAACGGCATCACCTTCCTGCCCAACGACCGCTACCTGCTGGAGAACGAAAAATTCCGACTGTACTACACGGCGGAGGGTGACGAGGCGCATAATTTCATCGTGGTGGTGGAGGATAATTTCAAAAATTCCTACGAATTGGAATTTGACTTCAACAACCGCAACATCAAGGATGACGGCTTCACCATCGTACCCATCGGCAACTTCAAACCACTGTCGAAATGATGCGTGCGTGGATGATGATGCTCTGTTCACTTCTGGCGGTCTGTTCTGTGTCCGCACGGATCAACCGCCAAGAGGGAACGGACGGGCAGGCGGCAATCTACCGACTGCACTTATGGAACGTGCCTTTTTATGCTGCCGCTACTTTGAAGGCTGGCACTCAGAAAAGCACCACCCATACGTTGGTTGGGGTCACAAAATTTTGCCGGGCGAAAGGTATTCGGCACGAACCATGACAAAACGGGAAGCGGATAAACTTTTGCGGAAAGACCTGCGCAAATTTGTCGCCATGTTCCGTAAATTCGGAGTTGATTCGATTTTGCTTGGCACGTTAGCTTACAATGTGGGACCGGCGAAGCTGTTAGGCAGCAAGACAATTCCCAAAAGCACCTTAATCAAGAAGTTGGAAGCTGGCGACAGGAACATCTACCGTGAGTATATCGCCTTCTGCAACTACAAGGGAAAACGCCACACCATGCTGCTCAAACGGAGAAAGGCGGAGTTTGCGTTGCTGTATATTCCGTAAAAATCGAGTAGGAGGTGAACACTAATCAGAGGTGTTCGCCTCCTTTCGTGTTCACTTGTCCTCTCACACCACCGTACATGCGGTTCCGCATACGGCGGTTCCTCAACCTTTCGGCAACGCTGACGCCTTGTAGTAGCAACCTATCCATACATAACCTTGTCGGTATAGTGCTTCATCGGGCATTGCCCTCGTCGTTATCCAACTGCCAGCTATACGCCAATAACCTTGACTCGTATTGCCCCATTGATACGCTCGCCATTTATCTATTCCGCATTTGATTAGGTTCTGCACCCGCGTCCTCGGACGTTTCCATGCTTTCCAGATACACATGCGGATACGGCGGCGCAGCCATTGGTCTATCTCTTTGACCCTGCTTCCCATGTCGGCCAAATTGTAGTATTCCGTCCACCCCCGCAGATATTCTGCGAGAGCTTGTTTGCGCTTGGCATATCCCATTCCATTACTCCTTGAAGTTATGGCTTTCAGACGGCGACGCATTTTGGCTTCGGTCTTTTGATGTAGCCGCAGGCGGCATTTGCCGTTGCGGATATAGAAACTGTAACCGAGGAATTTCAATTTTCCTACATAGGAGCATTCGGTCTTTTCGCGGTTGACGCGAAGTTTGAGTCTTGACTCTATGAACTTTGTGATACTCTCCTTTGCTCGTTCTGCCGCTCTGCGACTTTTGCAGAAAATGAGTCCATCATCTGCATAGCGTACAAACGGATGCCCGCGCCTTTCGAGTTCTTTGTCAAGTTCGTTGAGCAGTATATTGGCAAGCAGAGGGCTGAGCGGTCCGCCTTGTGGCGTTCCCTCCCTTGTTTCCTCATATCTGCCATTTACCATTACTCCGCTATTGAGGTATTTGTGTATGAGGGAGATAACCGCACCATCCTTTATCGTCCGTTGCAGTATCTCTATCATCTTGGCGTGGTTGACGGTGTCGAAGAAGCATTCAAGGTCTATGTCAACTGCATAGCGGTAGCCTTGACTGATTATCTCCGTTGCCTTTACCAACGCTTTCTTACCTCCTCTGCGGGGGCGGAAGCCGTAGCTTCCCTCGCTGAACTGACGTTCATAGATTGGGGTCAATACTTGGGCAATAGCCTGCTGGATTACTCGGTCTACTACAGTCGGTATCCCAAGCAGGCGTTTATTGCCGTTGTCCTTGGGTATCTCAACCCTGCGGACGGGGTTCGGACGATATGTCCGTCGGCGAATACTCTCTGTCAGTTGCTCTCCGTGCTCTCTGAGATAGCCGAGCAATCGGTCGCAATCCATTTTTTCTATCCCCGGCGCTCCTCCGTTGCTCTTTACTTGTTTATAAGCAGCATTGAGGTTGCCCGGTGACAGAATTTGCTCCAGCAAAGGGTATTCCCGTTTAGGTTGTTCCGTTGTGAAATATCCGTCCTCCACGCACATGAAAGTCTGCACCCCCTCATAGCCTTTGGCTTCCGGCCTATTCTTTTGAGGGCGGCTATCGTTCTGTGCCGATATTTTCTGCATTCTTCCTTCCATTTGATGATGTCTGACAATATTTACTTCAGTTGGGTTCAGTCCTTCCCTTGCGCTATCCTCGCAAGGTACTATGACCTCTGCTGACTTCTCACGGCAAGCTTTACTCCGCAGCTTTGAGTAAATGAGTCGCCACTGCGTCCGTGAGACCTCCCCGATTAAGAGCATAATCTTTCACACTTATACCTGCTTGATTTACGCCACTCGTTCCGAATAGCTATCGGGCTTTAACTTCTTAAGCAGTCTTACCCACGAGCAAACGCCTTGGTATCAAATTTCTGTACGTCAGGCCAGTGATTTGCCGCCGACTTCCTTCACACCCAATGTCGCCATTGGCAGCTTGTCTTTGGCTGTACGCTTGCCGCTATTAGGCCGCGTTAGGGACTTGCACCCATTAGATTATGCCCATGTCGGGCGAACTTAAAAAAGGCATTTAGTTCCATAATAGTCGGAACTTAAATGCCTTTATATCAAATATAGTAACTAACTTTGTACTTGCCAAACGATAGGTAAAATGAAAGACATTCAATATTTTTTACACGAAGAAGAAAAATATTTAGCATCACCCCAAGCTAATCCGGAATTAGTTTGGAATGATGAGTATGGAGAATTTGATTACCCGTATGACCCATTGAGCTTTTTACGCAAAAAACCTTTCCAAACCTTTCAACACAACAATATTGATAAGGAAAACAATTATGGGCTAACTGATGTTGAAAAAATGATATTTACTTGTTTTATTGGCAATATATCATATGCATTCAGAGATGATGATTACTGTGGGGAAGTGCCAGAAATCGTTCGAGAAATGCAAACGATACTTAATAGTATAATCGAAAAAGCTCCGAAGTATAAGGGAAATACATTATATCGCTTTACGAAAACCGGAGATAAAACAAATTTTGATATCGGAGATATTTATCAACCGCTTCATAGTCTTACAGCAACAACAGAAGATTGGGAACAAAATAGAAGCGATGTTTATGTTATAAAAACTCTTCCTGAAAAAGAAACCAAAGCGCACAGTTTATACTTGATTCATAATCACGGCAATGAAACCCAAGTTAATTTTTTGAGAGGTACTTCATTTGAAATTACCGATATAGAACCCATAGAAGGTACTGAACATAAACGGATTTTTATGTCTGAAATAAGAGACTAAGCATCGCAGATTGGACAGAGATTGCTTTGCAACTTTCTTTGTTCGCCATTGTGTTCATTGATTCCCCAATAGGTGTAATTACTCATATCTAAACATAGAATAATGACATTGGTATAGACATTTCGCATATTTTAGTCAATTGCCTGATTCCGATATACACTCCAACAGGATTTAATTGGAAAGTTGTTATTTGGTTATTTTTGAAAACGTCAAATGCATATTGCCATCGAGCATCCTTCTGAATATGATAGTCACGAACCTCATCTTCTGTAAATGGAATTGCTTTATTTTTCAAATCTTCAAACAGGGGGATTAACAGGTCTTTATTTGCTTGATTGAATGCTTCTGTTACAGTCTTGGTGTTTGTGACATTAAAAGACACATATTGTCCTTCAATAGAAAACAACCCCATTATATATGGTAAATTAGTTCGCTGAGAAACATTCATTAGTTGTGGATACTTCTGAAAAATATCATTTAATTCATTCAATGAAATGTTATGTCTAAAAAATAAATCATAATCAGAAAGTAGATATTTTTCAAGTGGTTCTACAACGTGAAATGCCGATATTCCATAGCCACATCCGACTTGCTTTAGGTGGGCTATATCCAATGAACTGATATTTTTTAGTCTTTCCACTAACGGAGCCAACTTCAATAACAAGTCATCATATTGTTTTTTGTTGTATGGGAATATCAGTTTACTAAAAACCAATATTGCCAATAATGAAACTGTATTGGAAGATAGTTTGGGTATTATGTTTCTCGCCTCATCTATTATAGATTGTTCTGTTGTTCTTTCTTGTACATTCAAACGTTCTATTAGTAAATCTATAAGATTTTCGCCTAATTCTTCATTACCGGATGCGATGTAATTTTTGAATGTCTCATTTAATGCCATCTGAATTGCAGGCTCTTTGAAACGATGTAATAAATCTTCCTTTAATGAAGTTATTCGGTCTATTGTTTTTTCCGATATGTCAGATAATCTTTTCTCGGCCTCGACCCTTGCATCCTGAGTATAAACAGCCAACTCTGCTTTTACTACATATTTGCAGATTTCCATAGCAGTTTCTGCTGTAATGCCATTAAAGTTAATGTCACCTTTTGCTTGTACTATGGTTGATTGATTAACACTCTCTATTTTCTGATCATTTCCGAAATTCATTGTTATTGCCGTTTACCTGATTTATAGTGCTATTATGAACATCTTTAATTGTCTGCTTGTTACTTTTTCCACCTTTTTTAATCAGGTAGAAAATACCACTAATAATACCTCCGACAATAGCAACAAGAAGAGGAGTTATCCATACTGAGTTATCTTTCAAAAAATCCATATAGCTATTTTAGTTTATATTATAAGTTACGCAAACAGCGTGCCAAAAATCTAACGACGCAAAAATATGACATTATGGCATATTTTTTATTTTATACAACATCGTAGATTGGCACAGTGGTTTCTTTGCTACTTTCTTTGTCCGCCATCATGCTCACTGAAAGAAAGTAGGGCGGCTCTCGCCGCCCCGCCACTCAAAAGCGTGTGTAAAGTCCCGTCACCATCGTGAACATTTCCTCCAGCATATCAAAATAGATACCCTCGTGTACGGCAATGTCCTTTGTCTTGCACTCAAAGGTCTTTTTGCTGAACGTCCTGCGGTAGAAGCGCATATTGTAGAGGTCTGCCCCTTCGTCATAGATGATGTCAAGGCGGTTGGCACTTGTTTTGTTCCTTGCAAGGCTCATCCGTAAGCCGTTGCCCATATCTATGAAATCACGGCTACCTGTCATGGCGGTGAAGCGTTTTCCGCCTATCTGCTGTAATATCGTCTTGGCTATCATATCTTTTGTTTTTAGGGTTTTAAGTATTGGCGGTGCGGACACCGCCATCCCGTTCAAAATTCTCGCATTTCAGAAATGGGGGTCTGCCGTTGTAGCCACTCTTTCACACATTCCATATTGTACTCGCTCGTGATGACTGCCGTATGGCTGTCGGTGGCGGTGAAACGTGTGCTTTCGTAATCATCTATCCACCCCTTGAGGGTGTCCGTTTCCCACGCTCCGGTATCGTCAAAGATACCGTCCAATGCCGTGATAGGTTCGCTGAACTTGACTATCAGCGTTTGATAGGTCGTGTTCATAGTCTGTCCTCCTTTCCCTTCTTTGCGTTCAGCCACTTGTCCCGTGCGGCTCGGCACTCGTCCAACGTGGGTTTGACACAAGAGAACAATTCTCTGTCTATGGGGTGGCGGTAGTCGTACTGCACAAGTGTCCGCCTGCGTCTTCCGATACCCGATTGGAAACGCTCGTATTTCTCCGTACCTGCTTCCGTGCAGGTGCTTACTCCGTTGATGGTCATTCGTGTTGCCATAATGTTGCTTTTTAGATGGTTAAAAATGTACTGACAGAACTCTGTTCTTCATCACCATTTCGGGGTTGCTTGTGTAGCGTTGGTGCAGGTAGAAATGGTGTGAGCCGAAGCCGTAAAGGAAAAACTTGTCAAGTTCGTGCTTCTCGGCAAACTCCTTTACGCTCTTTCTCAATTCCCCCTCACTCGTTGTGAGAGTGAGGAGGTTCACAAATTCAAGGAACATCGTGGGGATTGCATCATCCCACACACAAATCATACTTTCAATTCTTACTTCCATATCAATGTTGTTTTAGGGGTTATGCTATGCCGCTTTCATCCGCTCACGGATAAGGTTGGCGTTCTTGTTCACAAGGTCTATGATGCGCTCGTGATATTCGGTGTCCTGGTTGTGCTTGCCGTGGCACTGCACCACTTCGAGGGTTCGCAAGTCCACCTCTACGGTTTCAATAATCTCATCGCCAATCCTTGCCGAGAGTATGAGGGTGTCGGCTTTCTTGTAGTATCCACTGCCAAACACGCAGATGCCCTGCGTCTTGCCCTCGTTGTAATACTCGTCTATGCTTTCAAGTACCTTGACGATTATTTCCTCGTCCGTGATTACCAAGCCGAAGAATTTGGATTTGTTGGCGATGAAATCCTCCGCATCTTTCTTTCGTTGGAGTTGTCGCTGTTGCTCACGCTCACGCCTTTCAATCTCCCAACGGCGGCGTTCTGCGGCTCTTTCCTTCTCGTGTATGGCTTCTATCTTTCGGGTTGCGTTGTCGTGTGCCGTCATGAAATCTTCGGGACAGATGTTCTTCGGGTTACGGAGGTCTTGACCGAGTTTTTTGAGCATACGCAGATAGTCGCACCACATTGAGAAGTTGTCTATCTGATACTTGTGACGCTTGGCAATCAGATATGATGCCCAACATTCATCGGCAGTACGGGCATTGAAAAGGAAGTGTTTCATGACCTCAATCTCACCACTTTTCATAAGGGTTTCAATTCTTGGGTCGGAAAGCAGAGCCTTGAAAAGACGCACGGGGGAGATGCCGTGGAAATCGCCCTTGAAGCCGTTACGTCTGAGTTGGGGCAATATCCTCATCTTTGGATATGCACAGCTTCTTGCCACCACATCATCGTATAGGCTGTTGTGCGGTCTTACCTCCATATCGCTACCTAATGCCCACACATCGCAATAGCAGAAAAGGAAGCCACGGAGCAACGCCATGTCCGTAATCTTGCCGTCGGGTGAAATCCAACGCTGCACGACCTCGTGGCAGTAGAAACGCATCGGTTCGCTTTTCCTGCTCTCGCATCTGACCTGCGCCACGCGGATTACCTGATACCCTTTGCAGGTGGTTATCACGCTGAAATACTGCGTTTCCTTGTAGATGCGTCTGCGTGTGTCCTGCACTTTGAGTTCGGCATGGCATTTGGGGCAGGTGCAGCCTTCAAGGGTGTCACATAGTCCGCTGTCGCTGTGCCACTCGTGACCGCAGTCGGAGCAGGTGATGTTCCCTTTCTTGGTGCGGTAGCCGATATGCTCAACGCAGTGGCGGTATGCCCAATCTATTTGTGTCGCTGATATGGGGCGAAGGTTGGCGGAAAGTCTTGCCACCTCTTTCTGTATCTTGGTCTTCGGTTTCATAAGCCTAAATCAAATAATGAGGGTTGGGGTTGGTTTTCTTTTCTCGCTGACGGTCTGTGGCGGTTCTGCAACTTGCGGAGTTCCTCCTCTTGGTATTTGCGGACAGCGTTCTGACGTGCCTCCGCCTTTTCCTCTGCCGTGAGTTCCACAACGTGGTTCACAACCACTTGGCAGTCCATCGGTTTGCCCACCTCTATCTCGTTTTCCTCATAGTAGTGGATGGCTTGCCCGAATATCTCTCCGTCCGTGAAACCGTTGCAACCGCTTTTCTGCACATAGTTCAGAATGTGGGTCACGCACTCGTCCATGTTCTTGGCAGGGTTGCGGTACTTCTTTGCAAATAGCGCATCTTCCTCCGCACGCTGTTCCAAGTACATATGTATCGTTCTCTTGAAATGTTCTGTTCCTTTCATATCGCTGTCATTTTTAGATTATCTGTTTCAGTATCTCTCTCCAATAGGTCGGCTCTACCTCGCTGAGAAGGAAGTCCATGAAATCCCTCCGTGCGTCCTTGTTCAGTTCGTGGTACAATCTTCGGAAAATTTCAAAATTGCCGTTGATGTACGTTTCCACCATATACACGAAGATGTTGTCCACCTCGTAATATCTGCACTGCTGCGCTGCCGTCTTGCTGTTTCTCTTTGCCATGTCGGTAAGGGTTAAAGGGTGAATAACCAAAGGATGAAGCCGAAGAAGGCAATGGTGGAAAGGATAGCCACGATTACACCTATCGCCACTCGGAACACTCCGTTTACAATCTCTCTGATGATGCCCCAAAGGATGCCGAACACCCCGAAGACGGTGCGCATCATCAAGCCGCATATCGCCAACCCGATGTGTTGCGCCATTTGTCTGAAATTTACCGTTGCCGTCATATCTTCGCTGTTTTTGATTTTTTTTTATTACTGTCCGCTAAACTTTTTTTTGAACGATAGAAAAATTAGGGCTGATACCTATTGCAGGAGTCAGCCCTAAATGGTTATTTTGGTGTCGCCAAACAATCCATGGATAACCATGAGTAAAAGTAGTAATTTCTTCGGACAGCCGATATATGGACAGCTGATAAAATCACTCAATCGTGAAAAAATTGTTGAATTCAGCCGAAAACACGGCGGAGAGAAGTATGTAAAGAGCT
>SCEG01000070.1 GCA_004102805.1 Muribaculaceae bacterium Isolate-002 (NCI) | reverse complement strand
TTTTTATACCACTTATTTTATTGAAAATCAGAGAAATGAATGCGAAAATCACCCTTTCCCATTCAGACTTCCCCCGCTATAAAATAACAGGCTTTTCGGAAGCACAAGACTTTTTTAAATGAAAGAGCCGTGATGGCTGCGGATAAAAAATCGGCGGAATGATTGATTTTACCGAAAGTTTTGTTATTTTTGCGTTTAGGTAGTTCCGCTTATTGCGGAGCGCTTCGATTTTAACCGAGCCAATGCGCTCATCAATAACAGCTTAGATTATGACTTTTGCCGAGAATTGCAATGCGGTGTTTGACCGTTCGACATCTGACTACCATATCAATGACAATGTTGATTTTGTAGCTGCCAACCCGTATCCCTCAGATACCATCGACCATGTGCTTTATGCCAAAAACTGGATTGACGCCGTGCAGTGGCATCTCGAGGATATAATACGTGACCCCAATATCGACCCCGTGGCGGCGCTTGCGCTCAAACGGCGCATCGACCGTTCGAACCAGGACCGCACGGACATGGTGGAGGAAATCGATACTTATTTCCGTGAACTTTACTCCGGAGTGGAGGCGGCCGCCGACGCTACAATCAACACCGAGAGCCCGGCGTGGGCGCTCGACCGTCTGTCAATTCTTGCCCTCAAGATATATCACATGAAGGCGGAAGTGGAGCGTGACGACGCGTCGGCCGAACATATAGCCCGCTGCAGGGCGAAGCTCGATGTGTTGCTTGAGCAGCGTGTCGACCTTACGTCGGCCATCGACTGCCTTCTCGACGATATAGCTGCCGGCCGCAAATACATGAAGGTGTACCGCCAGATGAAGATGTACAACGACCCGGCCACCAATCCGGTGCTCTATGGCAAAGGGGAAGGGAAATAAGGCGGGCGGATTGTCCAATGTGCTGGTGCTGAGGTTTTCGGCCATCGGCGATGTCGCCATGACGGTGCCGTCGCTCTATGGCGCGTGTCATGCCCATCCCGACGTACGGTTTGTTTTTGTCACGCGGTCGTCGATGGTCTCGATATTTCTTAACGCTCCCTCCAATCTCGTGGTTGTAGGGGTCGATCTCAAGGGGCAGTATCGCGGGCTCGGCGGCATGCGCCGGCTTTTCGGCGAGTTGCGCGCGAAATATGACATTGATGCCGTAGTCGACCTCCATGATGTTATCCGCACAAAATATATCCGGTTGCTTGCCACGCTGAAAGGGTTGAAAGTGAGCCGTATACATAAAGGTCGCAAAGGCAAGCACGCGCTGACAAGGAAAAACAACAAGGTGATGCTGCCGCTCGAGACATCGCGCTCGCGTTACCGCTCGACATTCGCGCGGCTCAATCTCGTGCCCGACGAGTCGTTTAAAGGCCTTTTCGGTGGCGGAAAAGCTCCCGCCGAACAGTTCGCGGCAATCACGCCTCCGCGGGCCGCAGGTGAGCATTGGATAGGCATCGCTCCGTTTGCGCGGCATCAGGGCAAGATTTATCCTGTAGAGCAGATGGAAGAGGTGGTGTCGCGTCTGAGTGAGTCGGGTGATATGCGTATATTCCTTTTCGGTGGCGGCGATTATGAGCGTGAGGTGTTCGGCCGCTGGCAGGAGTGTTACTCCGGTGTCGTATCGCTTGCCGAAGGCCGATATGGGTTTGCCACTGAGCTTGCGCTTCTGAGCAATCTCGACTGCATGGTGTCGATGGACTCTGCCAACATGCATCTTGCATCGCTTGTCGACATTCCGGTGGTGAGCATCTGGGGCGCCACGCATCCTTACTGCGGCTTCAAGGGGTGGCGGCAGGATGATGACAATATCATTCAGTTGCCTCTGACGTGCCGTCCGTGCTCGGTGTTTGGCGACAAGCCGTGTCACCGCGGAGATTATCTGTGTCTTAACGGCATTAAGCCGGCGATAGTCGTCGACAAGGTGCTTTCTATCTTGGGTCGTACGCGCGATTTGACTAAACAATAATTGTTAAAAAGCGTTGATATATGTGACGGCATGCCAATGCTGTCATTACGTTTCAATTATTTATAAATATAAGTGTTATTCAGATGAAAAAAATCTGCTGTATGATTGCCATTGCGCTTATGGCGATGGCAATGCCCGTGAAAAGCAATTCCGCAATACCCGCGAATTATTATAACTCGATCAACGGACTGGCGGACAGCGACCTCAAAACCGCTCTCCACAAACTGATATACAACCATACGGAGGTTAAGTCGTATAGCGCTCTGCCTGAGTATTTCCGCACTACCGACAACTATCCAGGCACGGATTACTGGTGGGATATGTACTCCGACATGGAGGTGTCGATGTATATTACTTTCGGCACGTATATGAACCGTGAGCACTGTTTCCCTAAAAGCTGGTGGGGCGGCAGCACGAGCACTCCGGCTTACGTAGACCTGTTTCACCTTTATCCGTCGGAAGCCGCTGCAAATCAGGCCAAGAGCAATTATCCGCTTGGCGAAGTGGTGACATCTACGTTTGACAACGGAGTGGTGAAGGTCGGATATGCCACTACGGGTCAGGGCGGCGGTTCGTCAAAAGTGTTTCAGCCCAACGATATCTATCTCGGCGATTTCGCCCGCACATATTTTTATGTCGTGACATGCTACCAAAATCTAAAATGGGACTCTAAATACATGTATATGGTTGAGCAGAACACCTATCCTACGCTTAAGCCGTGGGCTATCGACCTGCTGCTCAAATGGCACCGCGCCGACCCGGTGAGCGAGAAAGAGGTTGACCGAAACGAGGCTGTGTATGGCTTCCAGGGCAACCGTAACCCGTTTATCGATCATCCGGAGCTTGTGGAATATATCTGGGGTAACAAGGTAGGACAGAAATATACGGTGGGCAGTTCGGAGCCTGTCGGAGATCCGGAGCTGACAACCCCCATACAGGATATGGCGCTTGATTTCGAGCAGATTGCAATCGGCAAGTCGGAGACAAGGCAGCTGGCGTTTCTGGGTCACAATCTGACCGGGCGACTGTCAGTGGTGATAACGGGAGCCGACAAAAGTATGTTCTCGCTTGATACAAAGACTATAGAGTCATCGCTGGTAAATGCCGAAGGCGGCTACTTCCTGCCGGTGACGTATACGCCTACGTCGCTCGGTGTGCACTCGGCCAGACTGATAATCTCTGACGGCGGCATGCCCGGCTCGCGCGGTGTTGCCCTGATGGGTGAATGTCTCGAAGTGCCTACGCTTACGGCGCCTGTCGCCACTGCGGCTTCAGATATTACCGACAACAGCTACGTCGCCAACTGGGATGTGTCTTCGGAAGTGGTCGACTACTATATCGTGACACGCACCCGCTATATCAATGGCAATTCGTCGTCGGAGGAAATCATGGCCGAGGAAAATTCGCTGCTGATCGATGGTTTCTCAAGCTCTACGTCAGAAAGCTACAATGTGCGCTCGGTGCGCCTCGGATATGAGTCGCCGGTGTCAAATGAGATATTCGTATATCATGCCGGTGTCGACGGGGTAGAGATGGATTCTCCTCTGGGATATGCCTACTGGCCCGGCGGTCTGCGCATAGTGTGCGGCGACACCCAGCATAATCTTGAGGTGTATGATATTGCCGGACGCAGAGTAATGACGATTGCCGAAGTAGCCAACAATGATATTATAGAGTTGCCCTTCGGAGTCTATTTCATAGCCACCGACGAGTGCCGCACTCCGTTGCGTGTGATTGTTAAATGATATAATGAGAAATAATCAGCCGGTATGGGCGCGATATGTGGCGCCTGTACCGGCTGATGCTTTTACAGCTGTGTAAGATATGAAGAAAAAGACAATCTGGGATCTTAACCGCGTGTCGGTCGACGAGTTCCGTCAGTCGAAAAAAATACCGTTGACCGTGGTGCTCGACAATGTGCGTTCGCTCAATAATATAGGCTCGATATTCCGCACCTCCGACGCGTTTGCGGTGGAGCGTATACTGCTTTGCGGCATTACTGCGACTCCGCCTTCGCCCGAGATACACAAGACGGCGCTCGGAGCCGAAGACTCGGTGCGATGGAGTTATTTTGAAAATACAGCCGATGCGGTGGAGATGCTTAAAAAAGAAGGGTATACGGTCTGTGCTCTCGAACAGGTTGACGGCAGTGTGTCGCTTGAGGCGTTTGAGGCCGACAGTGACGGACGGTATGCTTTCATTGCCGGAAACGAGGTCGACGGTGTCGACCAGAATGTTGTCGATATGTGCGATGTCTCGCTTGAGATACCGCAGGTGGGCACCAAGCATTCGCTGAACGTCGCTGTGTCGACAGCTCTCACCATCTGGCATTTCTTCCTTAAACTGCGCTGATTGGCAGCCCTTTAATGCAGTTCGGCCGGAAGCGTTTATAATCTATTTTTTGCCGAGGAGGCGTTTCCAGCGGCGGTGGCGGCGTTTTGTGGTCTGGTAATCATTGAGAGAAGCGATGGCTTCGGCCACTGTGGTGTCGTTGTCTGCGCCAGAGGCTTTGGCGTAGGCGCGCGCCAGCCGCTCGGTGTCGGCAGGGTCGAGCGAGATGCTGCGAAACATCGACATGAGTTTCTTGCGGTCGGTGACTCCGAAATTCATGCGGTTGATGTCGACCAGATAGAAGTGGTAGCCTCCGCCGTCGTGACGGTCGACAAGTATGTTGCCGGGAGAGAAGTCGCGGTGATAGATGCCGGCACGGTGGAGCTCAACCATGAATTTGCCCATAGCGTCGATCAGACGGTCGGCGTCGGGCATTTTGCCCCAGTCGCGTATGTTGGGCAGGTCGAGGTATTCGCATATATAATATGAGTCGAGCAGTTTCAGACCTTTGCGTCGTTCGCTCCATGCTATGGGACGTGGAGTGGAAAACCCGAGGTCAAGGAGTCTGACGGCATGCTCGAATGAGCGGCGTGCCTTGCTGTGACGGAGGGTCGTATATATATATGAGTTCGGGAACTTGGTTTTGCGGAAATGCTTTACGCAAAGATGGCGGCCGTTTTTGGCGGCGACATCATATAGCGTGTTGCGCGCTCCGCGATATATCTGCCGCGCGTCGCTGTCGGTGCCGTTGTGGAAAATGTCGGAGCAGCAATCGGCGGTGACACTGTCGGCGTCGGTGATTTTGTAGAGCAGTCGTGGTTTCATTGCAATGGTGGTTGGCTTTGGCGCGATTATATGGCAGGCTCATTGCCTTCAAGACAGGCTATTGCTTCGGCCGCGGCCTTGCGGAAGAATTTTCCGGCGGCGATGTCGGCGGCGACTCTGTCGACATTCCTGCGCATTTCAGCATATTCTTTGGGTGTCACGGCTTTGACGCGGGCGTTGATTTCGTCGAGAGTGTCGACGGTGAAGCCTATGCCGTTGCGCGTCACGAAATCGGCCATGGCGGCGCCGCTCCATATTATGATGGGGAGCCTGGCGCGCAGATAGAGTGAGACTTTGTGCGGTGTGTTGAGGGCGAGGTAGCTGCCGAAGTCGCCTTCACAGCTTTCGAGGGAATGTCCGTCCCACACGAGGCCATAGTCGCTTGTCATGCCGGCTATGATATTTTCGGCGGCCACAAATCCGTGGGCGAAAAATTTCTCGGGTACGTCGACCTGGTCCATTCTGAAACCGGAGCCGTAGATGTCGACCACGTAGTCGCGTATCACGTTGCCCCATTCCCAGAGGAATGCGTTCTTGCGGCGGTTGACCGAGCCGGCGTAGGCCACGCGTATCTCTCCTTCGTTTATGCGTGAGGGGATAGGGTCGGTGGCGGTGAGGTAGTCCCAGGCGTCAAGGCTGCCCATCGGCTTGTCGAGACCTACGCTTCGCAGATGGTCGGCCATCACTTTGTTTGTGGCTATGATGTAGTCGGCGTTGCCGAGCCGGCGCAACTCTTTTTTTATAGTGAGGGCCTTGCGTCGGAAGCTGCCGAGGTCATGGATGAGCACCACGACTTTGGCTCCGTTGAGGTGGGCAGCCTTGCATATATAGGTGAAATATTTTTTCAACGGATATTGCAGAAACAATATGTCGCCGCGGCGCAGCTGTGTCGTGGCTTTTGCTATGCCGGTGAGATTGAAGAGGAAATGTGCGGTTTTTGAGGCATGCTCGGTGCGTGTTAGCCCGATATTGCGGAATCCTTCGCCAAGCATGATCTGCTCCACATCGCTTTTGGCTTTGTTGCCGGCACTCGTGTGGTTGCGGTAGTTGTGGGATATGTATTTGTAGCTCATGACTGCTGTTATTTCACGGGTGGTAATGTGGATGTTTTGCCGAGATGTGTTATATTGTAACGCCACGCACTCCACAGATGTTTGATTTTCAGCTCGAGATGGCGGCCGAATTTGCGTTTGCGCCATGAGCCGTAGATGCGGTGGCGGGCAAAGGCGTCGGGGTGTATGTCAACGCCGCGGTTGCATGGTGTCACGAGATATCCGGGATATATCACTGTCTCGTTGTCGAGTATCTGTAAGCAATCTTCCTCTTTCCATCCGAGTCGGCGTGCCGTTTCTTTCATTATCACGGGTGAGATTGTCTCGTCGTAGCTACCGTCGCGTTTTTTAAAGGGGCGGGCGTCATAGTAGGCGAACATCTCGCGGCAGAAGGCATTGCCTTTCTCTCCGATGAAAAATGCGGCCTGAAGCTGAAGCTTGTCTCCGATGTGCTCGTGCACGGTGGCGAAGCCGCGTTCGGGGATGTAGCGGTCGAAGCGCGCTGTGAGCAGTATGTCGGAGTCCATGTAGATGCCTCCCTCTTTCCATACGGCATAGAAGCGTACGGCGTCGGCTGCAAAAGCCCATTTCCCGGCATCGAGTGCCTCGTCGATATACTGGCAGCCTATCGCGCGCGCGTCGCGCGCGTTCCATAAGCGTATGCGGTAGTCGGGAAGTATTTTTGCCCAGCTTTCAAGGCATTCTTTTATCTCGACAGGAAATTTTCCTCCGCCAAACCAGCATAAATGTATTATTTTAGGTATCATCGTCAATCTGTTTCTGCTTGTCTGACAAAAATACGAACTTTATCCGATACGGCAAAACTTTTACGGGACAGTGACGACGGTCATTTATTATTGAACGCTAAGAGAGTGTTTGGATTTAAATCAAATTAAATATTTGAGTATGCGGTGTGGAATTTGTAGCAGCTGATGTATGTGTGTAGAAAAAGTGTAGCTAAAAGTGGCTATTTGCTTATAAAATGAAATTATATAAAGCAAAAAGAAATTATAAGATAAGTACCGATAGAAAAATGTTACGAAAATTTGCAAAATAAAAACAAATTGCATACTTTTGTGGCATAAAGCTGTCACGCAGGCCTGCAATTGACGGTGCAGATATGGTTTAAAATAGGGAAAAGGTAATTTCTATGAAAAAGATTGTTTTGTCGATGTTTGCATTATTGCAGGCGATGTGGGCGGTGGCGGATGACGGTGCGGCCGGTCCGGATGGAAAAAGCGTGAGTTATATGCCTCAGGTGCACGGGGTGATACGTTCGCGTTGGGAGATGGAGACGGAAACGGGCGACAACCGTTTTGAAGTGCGCAATGCCCGTCTTGCACTCAGCGGAAATATCATTCCGGCAATCGATTATCTTGTTCAGACCGATCTGTGTGAGCAGGGGAAGATAAAGATACTTGATGCCTGGTGCGGTGTGAAGTTGGCCGAGGGTCTGAAAATAAGGGCCGGTCAGTTTCTTATGCCGGTAGGTATCGAGCCGCTCAGGGCTCCGGCGGCCTATATATTTGCCAACCGTGCGTTTATCGGGAAGCAGATGTGTGCAGCGCGCGGAGTCGGTGCCGAAGTGGCGTATGTTGTTCCGTCGGAATTGCCTGTTACGGTGAAGGGGGCGGTGTTTAATCCGGCGTCGGTCGCTGATCATGATGTCTGGAGCCATTCGCCGGCATTCTCAGCGTCGGCTCTATGGCAGATCAGGTCGGTGGGGATTAACGTGGGTTACCAGTCGGCTGTTCCGGAGGCAGGCCGCACGAATATTGCCGATGCGGCTGTGATTTTCAAGTCGGGCCGGTGGAATGTTGAGGCTGAATATATGTATAAACATTACACGCATGGCTACAGCCGGCCGGCTCACGGATATTCGGTGTTTGGAAACTATTGGTTGCCGCTGCGGGCCGGCGAACTTAACCGGCTGTCGTTTCAGGGACGTTTTGACGGCATGACCGCGCATTGTGCCGGCGAACTTGAGTCTGACGGCAGTCTTGCCATGTCGCAACCGGCGCGCAACCGTATCACTGTGGGCACGACGATCGGGTGTTTCAGGCAAAAAGTGCATGCCGACCTGAGGCTTGACTATGAGAAGTATTTTTATCATCATGACGCTGTGGCTGCTGCAGGGCAGGGCGATAAGGTTGTGGTAGAGTTTGTAGTGAGCTTCTGATTGCATGGTGTCAGACAGGTCATGGCGTGAATGAATTTTATTGTATTAATTTAATTATAAACTGATTATGAAAAAGTTATTTGCTTTTATCGCAGTGCTGTTGCTGTCGGTTTCGGCTGCAGTGGCTTCGGAGGGAACGGAAAAGGCTGACAAGGCTATTATAGTGATTGACATGCAGAATGACTTCGTGGAGCCGGAAGGGGTGCTCTGCGTGGCCGGTGCGAAACCGACAATTCCGGCAATCCGGGAGTTGCTTGACTATGGTCGGGCCAATGGTTGGAAAGTAGTGTATATCGTGCGTGAGCATCGTCCGTCGGGTCTCGATGTCGATGAGCCGCGAGTGCCGCTGTTTACCGACGGCAAGCCGGGATATTGTGTTCCGGGCACGTGGGGCGCCGAGATTGTCGACGGCATAAAGCCCGCGGAAGGTGACCTCGTTGTGGCGAAATTCCGTAACAGCGCGTTCTTCAATACTCAGCTCGACCTTATATTACGCCGACTCGGTGTCAGTACGGTTATTCTTGCCGGAACGCAATATCCCAATTGCGTGCGCGGCACGGCCAATGATGCGATGAGTTATAATTATGAGACGGTGGTCTGCACGGATGCGTGCTCGGCAAAGACTCCCGAAGTGGCGGAAGCGAATATATTCGATATGCGCAATATGGGAATTAAATGCATAAGCCTCGAAGAAGTGAAGGAAAATTATAAATGATTTATAATAGGTGAGTCATAAAAATTATTGCGTAATTATTATCAGCGGCGCTTTTCCGGTGCTTTTTACTCCCATCCTCAGTCGTGTGGATTGCTACACTCCGTCATCTTTGAGCAAAAATCTCTCGAAAAATCACCCGCTGATTATAAAATAATTTTCACGACGTATTTATAAAAAGAGTTTTGACGAAACTTTTTTGCCGTTAGGTTTATTGAAAAATGTTGGATGGACACGTGTCGTTTTATAATTTGGCGGCGCGTGTCTTTCTTTTGTTGTGATTGCGTATGTTGGTGCTGCAGCAAGGAATGGGCTGTTTTCCTAAAAAAAGTTTCAGTTGTAGTCGATTGATTATTAGGCTTATAGTTGTTTTGGTATGAAAATTGTTTGAAAAAAGTTGCTGAAATATTTGGTGGTTTCAAATTAAACCCATACCTTTGCACTCGCTTTCGGGGAACAGCGGTTCTCAACAAATCAAACGATGAAAAGTTTGATGCGAAAAGTAAAAAAAAATGAAAAAAGTTGAACAAAAATTTGGTAGTTTCAAAAATTTGAGTTTACTTTGCAAAGAATTTCCGCCGCAAACGATGCGACGGTTTGAAAATAGAACATTGAAAGATTTACAATAGACAATAGTAAGTACAAGAGCTATTATGATTTGTCTCTTATGAGACAATGTCAATTCCTGAATCAACCCTCTCCTTTTGGAGAAAAGGTTAATCTCTGATTGTATTGTTTGCCTTATTAAGAAAAATAAAGAAACAAGATACAACAACGAAGAGTTTGATCCTGGCTCAGGATGAACGCTAGCGACAGGCTTAACACATGCAAGTCGAGGGGCAGCGGGATTGAAGCTTGCTTCAATTGCCGGCGACCG
>SCEG01000006.1 GCA_004102805.1 Muribaculaceae bacterium Isolate-002 (NCI) | reverse complement strand
TGAAAAAAACAAGATTTTGATAACAGGATAACCTTTTAACATACAGACATAGAAAAATTACCCGCTCCGGACTGAAGCGGGTAAGGGAGGATGTGCTCTTTATTTTAGTTTAAATGAAAGAGCCGTGATTTTTCAAAATTTTATCAGCTTTGATGTCAAATTATTGGTTCTATTCCATAATTATAATTAATTTTGCCCCGATTATTCATTATAAAATCACAGACATTGGCACGTAAAAAGAAAGAGCTCCCTTTACTTGAGGGTATAGAGATAACAGATGTTGCGGCAGAAGGCAATGCCATTGCCCGCGTTGATAATATGGTGGTTTTTATTCCTTATGGAGCGCCGGGAGATATCGCTGACATCAAAATTGACAGGAAGAAACATTCTTATGCCGAAGGGCACATTGACAGACTTGTCACGCCGTCAGCTATACGTGTCGAGCCTCGTTGCGAGCACTTCGGCACTTGCGGCGGGTGTCGATGGCAGCATCTCCCCTATCAGTTTCAGATTGAGGCAAAGCAGCGCCAGGTGAAGGATGCTCTTGACCGCATCGCCAAAATTGAATATCCCGGGATAATGCCTATACTCGGGTCGAATTCAATCTATGGATATCGCAACAAGATGGAATATACGTTCTCCAACAAATGCTGGCTGACATTCGAGCAGATGCGTTCAGGAGAAGAATTCCCTGACCGCGATGCCGCAGGCTTTCATATCCCGGGCGCGTTTGATAAAGTTTTGGATATCCAGAAGTGCCATCTTCAGGATGACCTTGGCAACAGACTGCGCCTTTTCGTAAAGAAATATTGCAAGGACAACAACCTGCCATTTTATGACCTGCGAGCGCAGCATGGATTCATGCGGACTCTGATGATACGCATAGCATCGACGGGAGAAGTTATGGTTGTCGCAGTTGTCGGAAGTGACGATGTGGAGCGCACGGAGGCTATGCTGAATGCCTTGAATGCAGAGTTTCCGGAAATAACCTCCCTTCATTATGTCATAAATCTCAAAGTCAACGATTCGATTGCCGACCAGAATGTCATCCATTTTTTCGGCAAACCTTATATTGAAGAAGAAATGGAGGGGTTGAAATTCCGCGTCGGACCGAAATCATTCTATCAGACAAACTCGCTTCAGGCATACGAACTCTACAAGGTGGTGCGTGATTTTGCCGGATTGACAGGCAATGAACTTGTCTATGATTTGTATACCGGCACCGGCACAATCGCCAATTTTGTAAGCCACAGCGCCCGCCATGTCATCGGCATAGAATATGTCAAGGAGGCTATAGACGATGCTATAATCAATTCGCAGGCAAACGGAATTACCAATACCGAATTTTATGCCGGCGACATGAAAGATGTGCTTACCGACGGGTTTATTGCAGAGCACGGACACCCCGATGTGATGATTGTCGATCCGCCTCGTGCCGGAATGCACCACGATGTCGTAGACGTGATTTTACGCGCTATGCCAAAACGTATCGTTTATGTAAGTTGCAATCCGGCCACACAGGCACGCGATCTTCAGTTGCTTGACACTGCCTATAAGGTGGAAGCGGTGCAGCCGGTTGATATGTTCCCCCACACTCACCATGTAGAGAATGTCGTTCGCCTAAGCCTGCGCTGACATCATCGCGCGCCACTTACGGTAGCCGAAAACAGCAACCACTGTATACACGGCATACAAGACGGCATAAAACGGAATTTCTTTATAGATGTAAAGTCCCACGCAGATGGCATCGACAACAATCCATACTGCCCATTGCTCGATATACTTGCGGGCAAGCATCCATGTGCCCACGATGCTGAGAGCAGTGGTAAGTGAGTCCATTACCGGCACATTGGAGTTGGTGAAACTGTGCAGCACAAGATATATCCCGAGCCATATCACAAGCATTGCCGCTATTGACACCAGTGCAAAAGCGGGTGGAATATGAGATATAGTCGCACCTTTTCTTCGTTTGTTTCCTCGCCATCTGGCCAGTCCGTATGCCGAGGCAAGCAGGTAATATATGTTGATTGAGAAATCGGCATACAGCCCTGCGTCGAAGTACACAATCATCGACACCATAGGCATAAGCAGGCTGAAAAGCCATACCCAGATGCTGGCATGATATTCAAAATACAGATAAAACAGGCCGAGCACCAATCCGATAATCTCGATTGCGTGTTCGGCCAGAAATGTCAGAATTGTATCCACGGTATAAATACTGAATACTTATTAGAAATTGACTGTTACCGATCCGATTACATTTATAGGAGCTTGCGCGGAGTAACCCGAATAACGGTATATTACCTTTTCACCTGAGTTGTCGACATAATATCCGGAACCGGCATACCCGTTGTTTTCGTATTTCTCGCTGAAAATATTGTTGACGGTGAAGCCCACACGCACGCTTTTGAGCCCATGCGTGGAAAAAGTGTAACCCAGAAGAAGATTGCTGACAAAATACGGATCAAGCGACTGGTCGCGTTGTTCGGAATTGGTCATATACTGCCGTGACACATAGTGCGACTGGAGCGAGGCGTCAAATCCATTCCAGTCAAAGTTGAAAGCATTGTTCATGATGAAATCGGGCGAGAACGATATGCGGGTTGAGCCATGATTGACAGTGATATGGTTTGAATAGTCGTTGTCGTCATAGATATATTCGACAAAATCCTTTATGCGGTTGCGCGAAAGTGTGGCATTGATAGTCCAGTCAAACCAATGGCAAGGCTTCAGGCCTAACTGTAACTCGATGCCGGCGCGGTAGCTTGAAGGAACATTCTCCGAGACAGCATTACCGGTATCTGACAATTGTCCGGTCGCTACAAGCTGATCCTTATAGTCCATATAATACAGGTTTACTCCGGCGGTGAAAATCTGTCCGACATAGCTGTAGCCCGCTTCATAATCAAATAAGCGTTCGGCTTTCGGATCTCGCCCGGGAGCACAGTCAATGAAGTTATTGCGCGTAGGCTCCTTATGTGCAACCGACCATGATGCGAATGTCCGGTGTCTGTTGGCAAAAGTATAGTTTAATCCGATCTTCGGATTAAAGAAATCAAATTTTCTGTCAATTGCGAGCGGTTGCATTTCGCCGATATTGTAATCGTATGTATCGGAAATTCCTTTTATTGTATAATTGATATGGCGGTATTGCATGTCGGCATAGGCTGACAGTCCGCGGTATAAATCGACATTGGCTTTCGCGTAAATATTGCCGTCAATCTTATGGCCGGTGTTCCTATAATATTCCTGCAGCGGATCAATCTCGCCGATATAGTTACGCACCCATGCTACCTGGCCGAAGTGCTGCCCGTGATATGCGTTTAGAGCGCCTCCGGCAACAGCGCTGACGCGCCCCTTCGTATATGACAGGTTGAAGAGTCCTCCACCAAATCCGTTATCCATTTTTTTGAGACGGATAAGATCCGATTTTTTTACTGTTGTAGTTGAGATGGAGCCGTCGGCTTCGGTTGTTGTGATATTAAACGGTGACAGTCCGTATTCCACAAGGCTGCGGTTGGTTTTATACTGTTCATAATATCCGTCGCCTTTGGTGTAGTGAAACGCAACATCTATGGTAAGCGCCGATGAGAAGCGATGACGTCCGAGCAACTGAAAATTGTGAAGTATGTAGTTGTCATACTGATTGGGGTAATATGCGGTATTCCCGTCTTTGTCGGTATATTCTCCGCACGGATTATATCGGCGTCCATATTTTTCCATCTGATCTTTCGATGCATAATCCCATGCCATATATGTGCGTTGCTTGCCTCCGAAAGCAAGAAGGCGCACAGATGAAGCTCCGGAATAATAACCGGCCTGAGCGAAATATGAATACATGTCGGCTGAAGCACGTTCGATATATCCGTCCGTCCCGATATTTGACAACCGGGCTTCGGCGGCCCAATGTCCGCCGATAATCCCTGTGCCGACCTTGATGGTCTCCTTGTGGGTGTTGTACATGCCGTATGAACCGCTGAATGAGGCATAAGGATTGCGAGACGGAGTGTCGGTTACCATGTTTATCGAGCCTCCGAAAGCTCCCGCTCCGTTTGTAGAAGTGCCGGCTCCGCGTTGCACCTGAAAATCTTTCACTGACGATGCAATGTCTGGAAGGTTGACCCAATAGACATTGTGGCTCTCCGAATCATTGACCGGAATGCCGTTGGTGGTGACATTTATGCGCGATCCTTCTGTGCCTCGTATGCGAATAGAACTGTAACCTATCCCGCCGCCGGCATCAGATGTTGTCACAACAGACGGCGTCATCGACAGCAGATAAGGCACATCGACGCCTTGATTTATTCGCTCGATCTCTTTCGCCGTGACGTTGTTGAACGCAATAGGTGTACGTGCATCTGCCCGTTGAGCCACCACTGCAACTTCTTTGAGATTGATTGCCGACAGAGAGTCGGTCTCGATGGCCGGAGTCTCCGGCTCGATTGCCGCCAATGCAGGCACACAGCCAGCCATTGCAGCAATCGTCAGAATTGACAATTTTTCCATTTTTTTATTCTCTACGCCGGTATTATCCGGATCAGGTTCTAAGGGTATGATCTCAGCTCATAGATAAGCACCCCTATAAAATATGTTAACTGCGGTACAAAGGTATACTTTTTTACCTTAGAAAAGAAATATTCTGTTTATTTTTGTAAAATTTTTGACCGAAATATGGACAATAAGCAATATATTACGCGGCTGTCGCGTCGCGCCACATTAAATTATAAAGAGACACAACAGCTTGTCGCGTCTGCGATATCTATGATTACTGAGGTACTCTCTCAAGACGACATGTTGGCAATTCCTGCATTCGGAACATTCGGAACAGAAAAGCGCGACGAGTATATCGGTGTTGACGAAAAATCAGGTCAACGGATGCTTTTCCCACCGTCAATCACAGCTAAATTCACTCCGGGCACAATATTGACAAAATCAATCGGTAACCAGCAATGAAACAGACAGTAGCCATATCCACATTCGCAGGGATGCTTGCACGTCAGTCGGGCTATACCGCTGATTTCTGCGAACGTTTTGTCGCAGAAATGTTCAAGACGGTTGCTGATACTCTCAAAGACTCGAATGAGGTCTCAATCAAAGGCCTTGGTAAATTTTCTGCAGATGAAGCCGGAAATGTAGAATTTACTCCCGACCATGCTTTTGCCGCAGATGTAAATGCTCCGTTTGAATGTTTCGAACCGGAACCTCTTGACGATGACATTACAGATGATATGCTGTCAGAAGAAGATAATGACCCGACTGTTGTTAAAGAGGAAGATATTGTTGAAGAACCATCTGAGACCCCGACCGTATCTGATGACGATAGCTATGTCGAGGATATCGAAGTCAATAGTATCGCAGAAACGACAGAAATACCGGTAGAAACATTCTCTGACACCACTCTTTGTCCTAATGATGAAAGTGCAGACGAGACCACGGATCCGGAATTGGCTTCCAAGGCGCTTCTTTCCGAGAATGTCGAAATGCACGAAAATGACGAATTGACTGTCAATGACGGAGCTGATGACGAGATATGTACAGATGATGAAACGGAATGCTCCCCCAAGCGTCGACGCCCGTTATGGGCTTTTGTATGTGGAATGGCTGTCGGTGCTGTTATTGGCGCTACGGCTACATACCTCGCTATAGATCCGCGGGCAAAAGCAGAGACGAATGAGCCGATACGAGAAAATGAACAGGAAGTGGCTGATGAATTGGGGGAAATATCACCTATTGCTCCTATTGATACGATTGCTGTCCAGCCTGAAATTGCTACAGCGGAAAATACGGAGACTGAAAAAACGGAGAAAAAGGATAGCGTCGTTTACGATACTGTTACTACAACTTTGGCGCAACTCTCAAGAAAGCACTTCGGTTCTTATGAATTCTGGGTGTATATCTACGAAGAAAACAGAGATGTGATTTCAAATCCCGACAAAGTCGAGTCAGGCACACGTGTTCGCATTCCGGATGTTGATAAATATGACATTGATGCCAAAGACAGAAACAGCATCAATAAAGCTCTTAAAAAATCACAAGAGATATCCGGTCACAAAAAATAATCGTGGTCGTCGGCATGCTGTCGCGAGTCTATATTTCCGTGGTAAGGCGTATTGCCATGCTCGTGCCTATAATTTATACAGGAATTACGAGCATTGAGATGTCGGCATGCAATAGCAACTTATGGGCGAGACTCGGATTAAAGAAGCGGAAAAACACATTACGTTTCTTATTTGGAAGTGCCACAAGATTTACCTGATGCTCCCGTGCGATACGGCGGTAATCATTGCCGAGATTGCCAAGTGACAGTTCGTCAGAATTAAAAGTAAATGACGGGTAGTGGTTACGGCAATATTCTACAAGTGATTTTATTGCCCGACGGTCACTGGATGACAGTTCTTTTTTCCCCGGAATATGCACTATGGTGATCTCAATCGGAGCATTCTTGAACAGCCTGTATATTGCTTCAAGTGCCAGTAAATCTTCCTGCTCGAGGTTACTGAAGAAAAGCAGGTGGGAAATATCGGAGATATGTTCAAGAGTGATATTTTCCGGGATACTGAACACCGGAAATTTGCAGGAATCAAGCACCTCTGCAGTGACGCTCCCGATTAGTTCCTCTTCTTTTCTCTCGGCGCCGCGAGTACCCATCACAATCAATATAGGTGATACGGATTTCGCTGTTTCGTTGATTACATCTTCAGGAACTCCCTCAGTTATGAGATTACTGAATTTGACCGGAGGTATCTCTCCGTTTTTAATGCGCTCTCTCAGTTGTGACTCAAACAAATCCATTGTAATTCGTGCAGCTCTCATAAGCGCATTGCCTACTTCCTGGCTCTCGGCAAGTTCAAATGAAAACGAGTCGGTAAGCTGCACGCGTTTTGACAACGCCGGATTTATAAAGGAGTGCAGGAGCATTATGTGCGCTTTGTGTCTGTAAGCGATATCAAACGCCATTACAGCAGCCTTCATCGAATAATCGGAGAAATCGACCGGCACCAGAATTACCGGTTCGGAATTTGTTGAAGATTTCGCACAATCCTTTTCAGCGGCAAAAATTTCGGAGTTCTCAATAATGCGGAGTGCCTGCGGAAGGTCTGCTTCCTTAATCCTCACGCGAACACCCGATGACACTACCGGAGTGGATAGGTTCACATTATGTAACACAGCTGACACACCTTCGCGCTCAAGCATATTCTTGAGCGCGACAGCGTGGTCATAAGTATGGATGGCTACGGTTATTAATCTATCCTCTTCCATATCGGCAGATTGTCGCAGACATTAATGTCTTTCGCTTTGATAAATTTGTAGTCGTAAAATCAGTTATTTTCTTGCTCTTGCAGTATTTCTACAGCCATGTCATATATAGTAGTGTCATCGAGGACAACTATGCCTCCGTCGGGACCAGGCTCGATATGTACGCCACAGTTTTTTCCGAATTCGTAGTTAACGCCACCGAAATAATTCCTGACGGTCTGAACCGTAATATTGAGTTTATCAGCAATACGATGTGTCGCGCCGTCAGGCAAACTGTCTTTGAGACGGCGAAGTTCATTGAATGTGATTGTTTTAGTCATGATATTTAAATTTTAATTAGTAAATATTTCTATATGTTTCAGAGCAGCAGATGCTGTTAAACAAATCGTATATTTTATTTACGCTCTAAATTATTAATATAATCTGAATTTGCCAAAAAAAGTTGGAATAGATTTTCATGTTTTACGACATATTTTAGTCACGGCTGTTAATTTTGCTGCGAATAAAACTTTTATTATCATTAAAAAAGAGCAAAATCATAGTGATTCCGCTCTTTTACGTGATTATATCTTTTCAATCGCTTCAGCATCAATCCAGGCTCTGTTGTCACCTGCGACTTCTACTTCAATCCACTTTTTGACCCGTGGGTCATTTGGAGTGGACAGTTCGCGTATCACTCTCACCTTACTCCCTTCGTGCAGTAGCATGGCTTTCTGAGATTCATCAAGCGGAGTGGACGGTGATGTTGATAATTGCGTTGACGTTGCAGTGACTATAGCCTCATTATTGTCTCCTGCCACTGACGATGCATTTATCGTTATGATGATGCAGATGACATTTACAATAAACAATATGAGAGCTATAAAGAAAAAAACTTTCCTCAGGCGTATGTTCCGGCTGAAAATATACCCGGCGGTCAACAACAATACTGCAACAAACAGCACAATCGATACTACCGCCCAGCCGTTGGGTGAAAGCATCTGCATGGATTTCTCCACAATGATATTGCTAATGCCTCCGGTCGGTTGCGCGTCAATTATTTTACCGTTGACAAATTCGAGATTTGCACGGATATCCTTGTCGGTTGGATTTAGACGCAAAGCCCGTTCGTAGCATATAATGGCTTTTGCCAGAGAATCCGCTCTGTAGTAGGCGTTGCCGAGGTTATAGTATATGGCGGCTGAGCTGCCGTCTTTCTCTATCGCCATATTGTAAAGCCGGATAGCCTCGATGTAATCCTGCGGAGCGCCACGCATGTATGCTTCATCAGCCATACGGTCGAGGTCTGTAGCCGACTCTGATGCTGCGATTGAGTCGGCGTTGTTTCGCTGAACGGTCGCTGAACGGTCGTTGGCCGGTTCGTTTTCTATCGCGTTAACCGGAATTGCGGCGACCAGAAGACTCAGTGATATCAATATCCTGTATATAGATTTCATTGCAATGGATTTATTTTACCGATTTACTTACTGATTGGAGCTCATTCATGGCGCTGAAAGCCGAGTCGTAAACCTCTTGCAGCGGTCGATTGAGCGATTCGGGTGTATATCGCGCCATTTCGCACTCGTCAAGCACTCCTATGATGTGCGCGACAGTGTCTTCGTCGGCACCATATCGCATCAGTTCCTCGCTTACATTGCTTCTTGTCAGAGCCGATGCCGGGATGCTGAGTTTGTCTCCTATATATCCCCATAATGCTTTAAGCACCGCATCGTAGAATGCCGAGCTGTCGTTTTTCTTCATCAGGGCAGCTGCAGCCGCAAGACGTTTTTTTGCCATTTTGCCGGCTTTAGACCTGCGCGTTGCTGTAACATCTGCATTCGCTTTGTGGCGCTTGACCGCTATCATAGTTATCACCACAAGCAACAGAACCAGCACAGGATATACCATCCAGTACAATAATGTCTTTGCATACAACGTATGGTTGTGTGAAAGATCTTTGTCTCCGGTCTTTATATGCCTGATATCAGTATTCTTGATTTTAACTGTCTGCTGATCAGAATCCTGGCTTCCCGAGCCGACTCCTTTGGCCACGCTTATGTCGTATGACGGCAGAGGTATTGTGACATACTCATTTTTTGACGGGTCGAAGTAGACAAACGGAGATGCCTTGATTTCAAAATCTCCGACAACTTCAGGCACAAAAGTATACTCTACATCCATCTTGCCTGTGACGTTGGAACCGGAGATTCTGGCTTCGACATTCTGCGACGGCGAATACTGCTGGAACTCATCCGGGAATGCGACTGACGGCGCTTTGATGTATTTTATATTGCCGGTGCCGGATATTGTGTATTTAAGCGACGCGGCCTCGTTGGTGCGCAACTCGTGTGAGGACAGATTGCCTTTCACATCAAATTTGCCTACAGCTCCATTGAAACCGACCGGAGCCGGAGTCGGCAGCGGTTTTACATTGATTGTCACATCGCTTGATGCGAGTTTGACATTGCGTTCGACAGGCCGGGTCATGTAGAAGTAACCGTTGTCGATGCGTTCATATTGCTGTACGACTACATCGTATGCTCCCGTCTTGAGTGTCAGTTTGCCTGATTTCTGCGGGAATATGATATATTTTCTAAGCACCACTACCCTATAATTCTGGCCATTGTAGTGCTCGATATCTACCGGATTATTTTTCAGATCGACCTCTTCGATAAGAAATCCTTCGTATGACTCAGGCGTGGTCTGGGCGAATGACGAAATGCCGTCATATTTTGTATATAGCTTCAACGTGCATTCGACAGCTTCCTGCTCATAGACTGACGACTTATTGAGTGTGGCTCTGACAAAAATGTCATTGCCGGTTATTTTTTGATCAGGTGTCTGAGTTGAGATATCGCCGGGACGTGCTGTCGGTTGTCCGGAGGAGGTGCTGTTGTCGGCCGGCAGCACAGAGAAAGTAGTCTCGCCAGTGTGAAATTTTTTGCCGTCAACGTCGATTGTTGCCGCCGGAATAGTGAATGTGCCTGCGTTATCCGCTCGATAGACATAAGTATAGTCAATTGTAGAATTGGAGGTCGAGACTCCATTTATAATCTGATATGACTGAGTTGTCGAACGCGAGGGACCGTAGAGAAGCTGACACCCCTTGATTTCTCCTACAGTTGGATTTCCGGCCTGTCCGTTTGTGAGTCGGTATACGACCTGAAAACGCTGACCTGCTATGACATTGCGTGGAGGAATGACGGTGAATGACACTTGCGCCGCCACACCGAGGACTGTCAGGCATATATATAGTAATAAAAAGCTAAAACGTTTCATTATCAGGCTGATAATTATTATTTACTAAAAACTGTATTGTATTACCACGGTTTGTTGTGATACCTTGGCGCAACCGGCACCTGTTGTTTTTCAAGACGCTGCCGCGTCTTTGATTCATTCTGTTGCGCTGCGTTAAGTATATTCTCCGAGTTTGACTGCTGAGGTTGCTGCGGCTGAGGTTGTTGCGGCTGCGGCTGCTGTTGCTGTTCCTGTTCTTGCTCCTTTTGGTCTTTCTCGTCCTCCTGCTGTTGGTTATCCTGATTGTCTTGATTCTGCTGTTGCTGTTGCATACGCAGCTGAGCTACCCGAAGATTGTGCCGGGCGTTGTCGTTGGCAGGATTGAGGCGTAAGGCTCTTTTATATTGTTCGATGCATTGGGAAAGCTCGTTTTCGCTGAAAAGTATATTGCCTGAATTGTAGACAGACATTTCTCTTGTCGGCAAGTCGGTGCTTCCGGCATAAAGCTCGTTGAAGATTTTGTTGGCGCTTTGCTTGAGTCCGACGCTGAGCGAGTCGGCGGCATTTGGAGGCGCAGGGCTTATGCTTTGTTGGTTGCCTCCGGCTCCCCCTATTTCGTCAGCCCTCTTTACCATAGCTACGGCAAGATTGTACTTAGCCCGCTCACTCGCAGGATTAATTTCAAGCGCCATGTTGTAAAGTTCGATGGCTTTTTCATAGTCTTTTTCATTGAAAGCTTCATTTGCTTTCAATATCATATTGCGCTCCTTGCGGGTTGTCTCCGGTTCGGAGGCCATCAGTTCAACTGAAGCTGAGGCGCACAATAATACTAATATGATTGATATAAAAAGGCGTTTCATTTTACTGACTTGCTAAAGAAGTTAATTTTACTCAGCCAACCGATTTTACGGTCGAGAACAAAAATATCGGTTATTATAAGTGCGAAAGCTATCCACAGAAATATGTAGAAACGTTCGGCTGATGCCTTATATTTGACTGACCCGAGTGTCGCTTTGTCAATCTGTCCGAGCAGATCGATCATTTGTTTGTCGGCGTCAGCGTCATTGCCATTGATATAATTGCCGTTTCCGCTCTGTGCAATCATTTTGGCAGACTCGGCGTTAAATCGAGTAGTGACCGGAGTGCCGTTCTCATCTTTGAGGAATTCAGACGAACTGCCATCAACCGGTATAAGCGCGCCTTTCGCTGTGCCGACACCGATTACATTGACCTGCACGCCGGCCTGACGAGCTTTGTCAGCCATTGCCACGGCCTGCTCTTCGTGGTCCTCGGCATCAGTCAGAAGTATTATTGCTTTATTTACATCCTCATCTGACGAAAATCCCTGAAGAGCCATGTCGATGGCCGCGCCTATGTCGGTGCCCTGTTCGTTGATCATTGATGTAGACAGGTCTTTGATATATATTTTTGCCGATACGAAATCATTGGTGATAGGAAGCTGCAACGAAGAGTTTCCGGCAAATACCACAAGTCCGACTTTATCGTTCTCAAGGTTGTTTATAAGTCTGGTGAAAAGATATTTGGCGCGGTCAAGGCGCGATATGCCTTTTGCGTCGTCAGTGGAAGACGCAAGCATTGAGCGCGACACGTCGACGGCAATTATTATTTCTATGCCTTCACGCGTTTCCGCCACTTCCCGCTCTCCATGACGCGGCCGGGCAAGCGCTATGATAAGCGATGCCAGAGCAAGCATCTGCAAGGTAATTTTTATCGCAGGCTTATATTTTGAGGCTTCGGGCATCAAAGGCGCAAGCGTCTCGGGGTTACCGTAACGGGCGAGTTTGCGTCTGCGCGAATAGCGTGCCAGCAGATAGAGCGCGAGCAAAACAGGCAGCGCCGCCAGCAGATATAATATTTTAGGATTAGCGAAGTCCATGAGTCAGTAGATATTAGGGAATTGAACGCAAATATGTGTGACGGAGCAGCACTTGCGCGAGAATCAAGCCAAGCGCAATCCACACAAGCAGTTCGTAATTGTCTTCTGTGTGAGTGAAATGGTTTACATCTATACTTGTTGTCTCGAGCCGGTCAATTTCTTCAAATATGTTATTTAAAACTTTCTGGTCTGTAGCACGGAAATATTTGCCGTCGGTGAGAGCTGCAATCTGCTGTAGGGTAGCTTCATCAATTACGACAGGAGACGGCACATAAGAGACACGGCCGAAATAGTCAATCTGCGGGAAGTCAGCCGTGCCGTTGGCTCCGATACCGATTGTGTATACTTTTATGCCGAGTTCTTTTGCTATTTCCGCGGCAGTCAGAGGCGCTACCATACCCGAGTTGTTGGTGCCGTCGGTCAGCAAAATTATACTTTTGCTCTTTGCTTTGCCCGATTTGATGCGATTGATGGCAGTGGCGAGGCCATCGCCTATTGCCGTGCCGTCAGCCAGCATTCCTTCTCGCACGGTGCTGAGATAATTTATCAACGTGGCTTTGTCAACTGTCATGGGGACTCCGGTAAGAGCTTCTCCGGCAAATATGACAACACCGATGTTGTCGTTCTGCCGGTTGGAGATAAAACGAGTTGCGACTTCTTTCGCAGCCTCCATGCGGTTTTTCTTTTCAGGCTTACCATTGTAATAGTCATGGGCAAGCATTGACCCTGAGATGTCCATGGCAAGGACAATATCAGTGCCGTCGACCGATGATTTGCGCCAATGGTCGTGAGTCTGAGGCCTGGCGAGTGCCACAATTATGCACCCGAGTGCGAGAAGCTGAAACGCGAACAATATGTGTCGGCAGGTTGCCTTGAATGAACGCGGCAGCCCGGCAAACGGAGTCAACGATGAAATCTTCATCGCCGGATATGAATTGCGTTGTTTGAGAATATACCATGCTATAAGCGGAATGTATATCAGAAACAACCATAATATTTTAGGATAAGCCAACTGCATGTTTTATTCTGTTATATTCATTTTAACGGATTACAGGTCAAGACTGTGGAGTGTCAGTTTTATCTATGGAAAGCTTGGCATCTGCTGCGTTGTCATCCTTGGATTTTTCATCAGTTATTTCCACCGGCCGTGTATCCTCGACAAAACGGCGCGCGGCTTCAAATGCTTTGACGTTGTCATCGCCAAGCGGCTGAGCTTTTGCGAATTTTACGAAGTCGGCAATTTCCAGCACTTGCTCCACAAGCTGTTTTGACATTATCTCATCACGCGACTCAGCGAGAGCGCGGCGAATCTGGGTCGAAGTCATCTCCATTGCATTGATTCCGAAGCGACGGTCGAGATATTCGCGCAGGATATCGGTAAGGCGGGTGTAATATTCTTTCTGCAGACCCTGCTCGCAGAGTTGTTCCTCACGAAGGCGTGCGAGCTTGGCTACGGCCACTTCATACGGAGGCTCAGGTTTCTTCTGAGGAATGATATTGATTTTAACCTTCTTGGTGAGGATTAGATATGCGCATACTCCACCTACAATGATTATCAGGGCTATCAGGATGTATATCCAGTTGTCGGCAAGCCAGTCAGGCAGATAGTCAACAAGTTTACGCTTATACGGCGGTAATATTGTGCTCAATGGCTTCAGGTCACTTTGGGCTGTTATCGTGTCGACAGGATATACACGGAGCGCCACACTGTTGGAAAGCACGGTGTCATGTCCGTTGGTATAAATGACCGGAGGAATAATGTAATTTCCGGAATCGAACGACTGTATCTTTATTACAGATTCGAGCACACTGCTGCCATCAGCCCGAGTGGTTCTGTTGACGGTGGGCTTTTCGAATCCTTCAACCACTTCCACGCCCGGAGTCATCTGCAGTATACCTGAACCGGAATTGTTTTCCTGTGCAGATGCAGCGGAGTCAGGACGTATGATAAGCTCCGACATGTCGGAGGCATCAGCATCGTTGACTGTAAGGCGCAGGTCGACAGTATATCCCATCAATATTGAAGAGGAGTCAACACTCATCTTTACAACGGGACGAGCGGCAGACATTGCGACAGCTGCCGAAGCCATCAGTCCGAATGCAATTATTTTTTTATTTATCGCTATATGTCGCATATCACAACTTGTAATAATAGTGATTATCGCCGTCGCTACCTTAAACTGCGTTTTTTAAACAGGCTCATAAGCGGGGCGACATAATCTTCATCGGTAGTTACGGACACGAAGTCGACTCTGCTTTTGCGCAAGGTCTCGACCATAGTCTGCTGGCGGCAATACCACCATTTTTCAAAAGCCTGCCGTACTTTTTTCGATGAGGTGTTGATCCATCGGTCAGCGCCGGTCTCGAGGTCGGAAATTCGCATAAGACCGACGTCGGGCAGTTTGCTGTCGCGCTTGTCGTAGACCTGAATACCATAGATGTCGTGTCGGTTTGCAGCCACGCTCAATGCCTTTGAATAGTCGTGTGGATCGATATAGTCAGACATAAGGAACGTTGTGCAACGCTTTTTGAGAGCGTCGGAGAAATATCTCAGCACGACTGACAGGTCGGTGCCCTGACTGTCGGGTGTGAAATCGAGAAGCTCTCGGATTATCAGCAATATATGCTTTCGTCCTTTCTTCGGAGGTATGAATTTCTCAATTTTGTCGGAAAAGAAAATCACGCCCGCCTTATCGTTATTCTGTATAGCGGAAAACGCAATGGTAGCCGCAATTTCAGCTATCATCTGCCTTTTCTCCTCTCCTACTGCACCGAAATAGCGACTCGAGGATACGTCGATGAGCAACATGACGGTCATCTCGCGCTCCTCTTCATAGACTTTCACGTAAGGATGATTATGGCGCGCGGTAACATTCCAGTCGATGTCGCGAATGTCATCGCCATACTGATATTCTCTGACTTCGGAGAATGTCATGCCTCGTCCCTTGAAAGCGGAGTGATACTCTCCCGCGAAAATATTGCGGGAGAGCCCTCGTGTCTTTATCTCTATTCGTCTTACCTTTTTAAGGAGTTCGTTAGCGTCCATAATTTTGTAGTCAAAGTGCTGCGGTCGAGCAAGGCAGAAAATGGCCGTGCTGCTTCGCTTTCAATTTTATATTTTTTCCACTCGGATACAAGCAACCTCTAAAATCGTTGCCGCAGTCAGCTGGAAGCAGAGAAATCAGGGCACTTCGACCTTGTCGAGTATGTTTGAGATAATTTCGTCGGCGGTGATATTATTTGCTTCAGCCTCGTATGTAAGTCCGATACGATGACGCATCACATCGTGACACACGGCACGCACATCCTCCGGAATCACGTATCCTCTATTGTGGAGGAACGCATAGGCTCTGGCTGCTTTTGCAAGCGAAATCGAAGCACGTGGAGATGCGCCGAAGGCTATTATGTTGGAAAGATCGGCAAGTCCGGCTTCCTTGGGATAACGTGTAGCGAAAACGATATCTATGATATATTTCTCAATCTTTTCGTCGACATATATCATCTCGACAATTTTCTGCGCCTCGATAATTTCCTGCGGTCGCACGAGCGGCACTATCTGAGGCTTTTCATTTGAGATATTCTGACGGATAATCAACCGTTCCTCCTCGCGCGAGGGGTAACCGATTACCACTTTCAAAAGGAAACGGTCAACCTGTGCTTCGGGAAGCGGATATGTACCCTCCTGCTCGATGGGGTTCTGTGTCGCCATCACGAGGAATGGCTCATCAAGGGGGAATGTGGTGTCACCGATGGTCACCTGGCGTTCCTGCATCGATTCGAGCAACGCCGACTGAACCTTGGCCGGAGCACGGTTTATTTCATCGGCAAGTACGAAGTTGGCGAAAATGGGGCCGCGCTTAATCTGAAATGTCTCTTTCTGCACTGAGTAAATCATCGTGCCAAGCACGTCGGCAGGAAGGAGGTCAGGTGTAAACTGTATGCGGCTGTATTTCGCGTCGATAAGCTGGGCAAGGGTCTTTATGGCAAGGGTTTTCGCCAAACCCGGCACACCTTCCAGCAGGACGTGGCCATTGGAAAGAAGAGCGATAAGCAGTGATTCTATAAGATGTTTCTGACCGACAATTGTCTGATCCATCCCTTTTGTAATAAGCTTGACAAAGTCGTTTTTGCTTGCGACCAAATCGTTTAACTCACGAATGTTGACCATTTTGTTGGGTATTGTGCTCATGTGGGCCGTATTAATTATATGTTTACTATTTAAATTCATAACTGCACCTACCTCTCACGCCGTCTCGTATTTCCCAAAGAAAACTACAAGAAACTGCTATTGAATGTCAGGTGTTATTCTATCGTTTTTACAAAGTTATATAATAATAACGTTGCGAATGTGAATTTTGATGTTAATTTTATCTATTTAATCTTTCATGATTTTAACATTTATAGAGAAATCCGGTATTAATTGCACTTGCCAGAGCCTGAACATTGACTGAATCAGGATTTTAACAAAGCTCAGATCGAGCGAAACACACATAAAAATCACACAAAATTTGATATCGTTTATTTGGATTCGGGCTGAAAATTTCGTATATTTGTAAGTTGAAACATTTCCAATTGTAGATGAATTTTAAGCTTAATTCCAAATATAAGCCTACCGGCGATCAACCTCAGGCCATCGAGCAGCTGGCCAGGGGGATAATCGATAATCTGCCGGCGCAGACATTGCTGGGCGTGACAGGCTCCGGCAAGACTTTCACCATAGCCAATCTAATAGAACGCGTCAATAAGCCGACCCTGATACTAAGCCACAACAAGACGCTTGCCGCACAGTTGTACAGTGAGTTCAAAACATTTTTTCCTGAAAACTCGGTACAGTATTTTGTTTCATATTACGATTATTATCAGCCCGAAGCGTATATTCCGTCGGTTGACAAATATATTGAGAAGGATCTGATGATAAATGATGAGATTGACCGTCTTAGGCTCGCCACAACCTCTGCCCTGCTATCGGGTCGTCGAGATGTAATTGTGGTGTCGTCGGTGTCATGTCTTTATGGTATCGGCAACCCTGAGGATTTTCATAGCAATGTCATTGATGTCAAGGTAGGTCAAAAAATAGCCCGCAACGCGTTTCTGCGCCGTCTTACAGAGGCGCTGTATTCGCGCAATGAAGTGGAGCTATCGCGAGGCACATTCCGGGTCAAGGGAGATACTGTAGATATCCGTCTGGCATACGAGGAAATTGTGCTGCGGATTGTATTTTGGGGCGACGAAATAGAATCGATACAGACGTTGCACCCGATTGACGGCGTGTCGCTCGGCGCTCATGACAGTTTCAAGATTTACCCTGCGAATATTTTTGTCACCACCAAGGAGCGTCAGGCGTCAGCTTTGGCCGAAATGGAACTTGATCTCGGGCGATGCGTCGATATGTTCAATCAGGAGGGGAAGCCTCTTGAAGCCAAGCGGCTATATGAACGCACGAGTTACGATATAGAGATGATACGCGAGGTGGGGCATTGCCCCGGTATCGAGAACTACAGCCGTTATTTTGACGGGCGAGAGCCGGGCGTGCGACCATTCTGTCTTTTAGATTATTTTCCGGACGATTTTCTTACGGTCATAGATGAAAGCCACGTAACGCTTCCGCAGATACGGGCAATGGCCGGCGGTGACCTTTCCCGCAAATGCACGCTTGTGGATTACGGGTTCAGATTACCTTCGGCGATTGACAACCGCCCGCTGCGGTTTGAGGAATTTGAGTCGCTCACACCGCAAGTAATATATGTCAGCGCTACTCCGGCCGACTATGAGCTGATAAGGAGCGAAGGTGTGGTTGTAGAGCAGATAATACGTCCGACGGGGCTCCTCGACCCAACGATATCCGTGAGGCCGACGCTCAATCAGATTGATGATCTGATAATGGAAATCGACCGTCGCAGAGAGCTTGGCGAACGTGTGCTCGTCACCACTCTCACCAAGCGAATGGCAGAAGAATTGAATGATTATTTCGGCAAACTTGATATCAAGGCAGCCTATATCCACTCAGATGTCGACACAATGGACCGCATAAAAATACTCGATGACCTGCGAGCCGGAGTATATGATGTGCTGATCGGAGTCAATCTTCTCCGTGAGGGACTTGACTTACCGGAAGTGTCGTTGGTGGCAATTCTTGATGCAGACAAAGAAGGATTCTTGCGTTCGCACCGGTCACTGACACAGACCGTAGGTCGTGCTGCCCGCAATCTTAACGGTGCGGTAATAATGTATGCCGATAAGGTAACAGACTCAATGCAGCTTACGATTGACGAGACAAACCGCAGACGCTCGATTCAGCTTGCCTACAACGAGAAACACGGCATAACACCCAGGGCGATTGTAAGGGCCCGCAATGCCCTTATCGGATTTGAAGCGGATGAGGCAGATGTGGCACAGCCGTCAATGCAGACACGTCAGCCGATACCATACGAGAGCGAATATAAGTCAACTCCGGCCAACATCGCGGCAGATCCGGTGCTTCCGTATATGTCGGACGTCGAACTGCAGGCACATATCGACAAGCAACGTTCGGCTATGCGCAAGGCGGCAAAAAACATGGAATTTATAGAGGCTGCCCGCCTGCGCGACGAGATAATCAAACTGGAGGAGTTGCTTGCCGACAGTGTCAATAAATGAGCTGCCGGCTGAATAGCAATAAAATCAATTTCTCTCAAAAAAAATACAACAATCAGAATTTGGAAATGGCATTGCCAATATCAGATAATAAAAAATCAGCTCCGGCCTTTCTTCCGACCTCTGCAAAAGAAGTGGAGGCATTGGGCTGGGAGCAGCTTGATGTCATACTCTTTTCGGGAGACGCTTACGTTGACCATCCGTCATTTGGCGCTGCTGTGCTCGGCCGTGTGCTTCAGGCTCACGGCTATAAAGTGGCTATCGTGCCACAACCAAACTGGCGTGATGACCTGCGAGACTTCCGCAAACTTGGGAGACCGCGTTTGTTTTTCGGTGTATCTGCCGGAGCGATGGACTCTATGGTCAACCATTATACCGCCAACCGCCGCCGTCGTTCGGATGACGCATATACCCCCGGAGGGAAAGCGGGAATGAGACCGGATTATCCAACTATTGTCTACACAAAGATTTTGCGTGAGTTATATGGAAATACCGTTCCGGTAGTGATAGGCGGCATAGAGGCGTCAATGCGCAGACTTTCGCATTATGACTATTGGCAGGATGCGTTGCGGCAATCAATTCTCGTGGATGCTCCGGCAGATATGCTTATGTATGGCATGGGAGAGAAAGGGATTGTCGAGCTTGCCGACAAACTTGCGTCAGGTGCGGAGATTGGAGACCTTAAAGATTTGCCGCAGACGGCCATACTTCTATCTAAAGATGAAATGCCGGTTGCAGATGCCGATAATATAATATTACACAGTTGGCGTGAAGTGTCGAAGTCGAAACGTTGTCAGGCAGAAAACTTCAAGCATATAGAGCAACAGAGCAACCGTCGCCACGGAGCGATTCTATGGCAGCAGACTGATGACAGCCGAGTAGTGAAAGTCAATCCGATGTACCCTCCAATGACAACAAATGAGATTGATGCCTCATTTGATCTTCCATATACGCGTCTGCCCCATCCGCGATATAAGGGCAAGACAATACCGGCTTACGAAATGATAAAACATTCAATAAATATGCATCGCGGATGTTTCGGCGGGTGTTCGTTTTGTACGATTTCCGCGCATCAGGGCAAATTTATCGCGTCAAGATCGAAAGAGTCTATAGTCAAAGAAGCAAAAGCGGTAATCAATATGCCGGATTTCAAGGGTTATATCAGTGATCTTGGAGGTCCGTCGGCCAATATGTATGCAATGCGTGGCCGCGATGAGCGGATATGTGAGAAATGTTTGCGTCCATCATGTCTTCATCCTAAGGTCTGTCCAAATCTGAATACGGATCACAGCAAACTGCTTGACGTGTATCATGCTGTCGATGCATTGCCCGGAGTGAAAAAGAGTTTTGTGGGCAGCGGTGTCAGGTATGATCTGTCGATGCACCGCACCGGAGACAAGCGTATTGACAATATTAATGCCAGATATAACGAAGAGCTGATAGCACGGCATGTGTCCGGACGGCTCAAAGTCGCGCCAGAGCATACCGAGCCTCAAGTGCTCAATATGATGCGGAAACCTGTTTTTGAATTGTATTATGAGTTCCGCGACATATTTAACCGGGTGAATGCAAAGCATGGTCTGAACCAGCAACTGATACCTTATTTTATTTCATCGCATCCGGGGTGCAAAGAGGTTGACATGGCTGAGCTTGCTGTGAAAACGCAACGGCTGAACATGCATCTTGAGCAGGTACAGGACTTCACCCCCACTCCAATGACTCTTTCTACTGAGATTTACTATACAGGACTACATCCTTATACAGGAGAAAAAGTCTATACGGCACATAACGCCGAGCAGAAACTTGCGCAGCGTAAATATTTCTTCTGGTATGACAAAAATTATCATCGTGATATTGTCAACTCACTGAAGTCGCTGCACCGAGAAGATCTGCTTGCCATGCTGTACCCCAAAGGAATACCACAGGCACGAAACCGTAATGTCATGCAAAATCCCCAGTCATTCAGACACGACGACAAACTGGATAAGAAAAGCTATAGGACTGACAGACAAAACAGAAACAGATATAACAAAAAGTAATTCTAATTAAAAATCATGAACAAAACATTAACAACAATTGCAATGACCGCTCTGATAGCAGGTGCGACCGGATGCAGTTCGCCTGAAGAGAATATCATCGAAAGGCCCGAATTTCAATCGGCCGACGGCGTGTTCTCAATCGATGCTCTTGAGGCATTGGGACGAGTAAGCAATCCGCAGGTTTCGCCCGACGGAAGCAAGGTGCTTTTCGGTATCTCATACGAAAGTGTGGAGCAAAACAAAAGCAACAACGAACTTTATGTAGTCGACATCAAAGGTGGAGAGCCACAACGTCTGACACGCACGGCTGAGTCTGAAAACGCGGCTGTATGGATTGACAACGGTAACAAAATAGCCTACCTTGCATCTGACGGCAAAGCTACTCAACTCTATGTAATGAGTGCAGATGGGAAAGAGAAAACCAAAGTCAGCAATGTGGAAGGTGGTATTGAAGGATTTCTTTTTTCTGCTGACGAGAAGAAAGTAGTTATGATCGGACGTGTGAAATACGACCGTACGCCGGCTGATGTCTATCCTGACCTGCCCAAAGCCAATGCCCGCATTATCGATGACCTGATGTACAAGCATTGGGACGAATGGGTTACAGAAATTCCCCACCCCTTCATCGGCGATTTTGACGGCAACACAGTCTCCAATGTTTCCGATATCATGCAGGATGAGCCGTTTGAGGCTCCGATGCGTCCGTTTGGAGGCTCGGAATCTTTTACATGGTCACCTGATTCAAAACAACTGATTTATGTAAGCCGCAAGAAAACCGGCATGGACTACTCGCTGTCGACCAATAGCGATCTTTACCTTTATGATCTCGACACAAAGAAGACGAAAAATCTGACAGAGGGGATGATGGGTTATGATACCGCCCCGGTATATTCTCCTGACGGACGATATGTGGCATGGCTCAGCATGGAGCATGACGGCTACGAAAGCGATAAGAACCGCATCTTCATTCTTGACACGACTTCCGGAGAAAAAACAGATCTGACTTCAGACTGGGATTTCTCCGCCGACCTTATCGCATGGGCCAAGGATGGCAAGAGCATCTATTTCACTGCACCATACATGGGTGAAGAGCCGATATTTAATGTGGACATAGCAACCAGAGAAATCAATCCGGTTATGGATAATGCAGGGCTGTTTGATTACGCTGCATTGTGTCCGGTCAATGAGAATACACTTGTCACTATGCGCCATTCGATGTTGCAGCCCAATGAGCTCTGTGTGGTTGAAAACGGTCAGGTGCGTCAGCTTACCAATGTCAATAAAGATATATTCGGTCAGTTGACAATGCCTACGGTAGAGAAAGTTCTCATTCCCACTACTGACGGCAAAGAAATGACAACATGGGTAGTGTATCCGCAAAACTTCGACCCCAACAAGAAATATCCTGCTATACTTTATTGCCAGGGAGGGCCGCAGCAGGCAGTAAGCCAGTTCTGGAGCTACCGCTGGAACCTCGCCCTTATGGCCGCGAACGGTTATATAGTAATTGCACCCAACCGCCGCGGTCTGCCCGGCTTCGGAACAGAGTGGAATGCCCAGATATCAAAAGATTACCCTGGACAAAACATGAAGGATTATCTTTCGGCCGTTGATTTCATGAAAGAAAAGCCGTATGTCGACGCCGACCACATCGGTGCAGTCGGAGCAAGCTACGGCGGCTTCTCAGTCTACTGGCTTGCCGGCAACCACGACGGCCGCTTTGCCTGCCTTATAGCGCATGCCGGTATCTTCAATATCGAGTCGCAGTATCTTGAGACCGAGGAGATGTGGTTCGCCAACTGGGATATGGGCGGAGCATATTGGGAAAAGGACAATGCAGCAGCCCAGAGAACATTTGCATCGTCGCCCCATAAATTTATTGACAAATGGGATACTCCGATACTTGTGACCCACGGAGAGTATGATTTCCGTATTCTGGCATCACAGGGCATGATGGCATTCAACGCAGCCCGTCTGCGTGGTGTTCCGGCCGAGATGGTTGTTTTCCCTGACGAAAACCACTGGATACTCAAGCCCCAGAATGCGATACTTTGGCAGCGAGTATTCTTCCGCTGGCTCGACAAATGGCTGAAAGGCGTGGATTATACAAATCCGTCACTCCTTGCGTCATCTGACAAATCGGAAGAGTAAAGAATTATCAGATCTGATAATTCCTATATAAAGGAGCTGCCGTCGAGGTAAAAGACGGCAGCTTTTTTGTATATATGCCCAACTTTTTGTTATTTTGTGATGTAAAACGGATTATGCAGCATATCCATGTCGAAAACCTCACTGAAAAAGGAACTATCAGGCTATACGAAAGAGCAACTCATCGAAGTAGTTCTCGACTTGTATGCAGCCCGCAAGGATGTAAAGGATTATTTTGATTTTTTTCTTGATCCTAATTCAAAAAAACTTTTTGAAAAATATCAGAAAGCGATAGACAAGGAATTCGCAAAGTCGAAATGGAGCCGGTCAAAAGCCAGAATATCGGTAATAAAGAAGCTTGTGAAAGAATTCGGAAGTTTTCACCCCGACATACTTTATCGTCATGAGTTATACCGCCATATAATCAGGAGGGCACTTCAGATGGAACAATTGCTTTATTTCTCCGAAACATTATATAAAGGCATTGGCAAAACTGTCACAGACTATCTGGAATTTGCCGATAAGAATGAGGAACTTGAAGTGGCGTTAAAGAATATCAACGAACTTTTAGCTCCGGAATTACCCGGCAGCAGAACATTCAAATGCGGCATTTCCGAAGCATGCCGGACATACATCGGAAGCAAAAGTATATAGAAATAACATGATGAAACGGATATCCATAATATTCCTATCAGGTATAATCAGCACTTCGTCGCTTTCAGCTCAGGAACCGACGGCAAAGAAATCGTCTCAAGTCTCGCAGAAGATATCGTCATGGCGCATAATATCTCCATTAGGAGAACGTGTAGAAGCCGAGGTCGATACTTGTTTTCTCAATTATGGACAGAGGTCGGTGCCCTCAGAACGCAGTATAGCGTATGCCACAACCGGCAATCTCGGCGGCGAGGGATACAATCTGATATATTTCGAGCGGGATGCCGCCTCAGATTTCTTTTTCAGAGATGCATTACAGGCGTGGATACCGTCGGCTGCCACCCAGCGTTTTTATAACACGCGCATACCGATGACGCTTGCGTCATATAACTTCGGCGGAGGCAAAGAGACCGCTCAGGATCGACTGAAAGCTGATTTCTCCGGCAATATCAATTCACGCGCACAAGTCGGTGCGATGCTTGACTACCTCTATTCAAAAGGGTCGTATAACTATCAGGCGACAAAACACCTTTCGTGGGGTCTTTCAGGTTCGTATATCGGAGACCGCTTTGAATTTCAGGGATTTCTGCAACATTATAATGCCGTAAACAAAGAGAACGGCGGAATAACCGATGACCGCTATATTACAGACCCGGCAGAGATACAGGGCGGCTCGACATCGGTTGACTACAAAACTATTCCGACTCGTCTGAGCAATGCCCATAACCGAGTGGCAGGAACTCAGGTTTATCTTAACTCACGCTACAAACTCGGTTTCTATAAAGATGTGCTTGACGGAGACAGTGTAAAACAGGAGTATGTGCCGGTGTCGAGTTTCACATGGACGCTTGATTACAAGAATGCAAGACACACATTCCGAAATCAGAATGCCAATGAAGCGAGAGAATTCTGGGAAAACACCTATCTCAATCCGCTCGAAACAAACGACCAGACAAAATATCACACGATACGCAACACTTTCGGAGTAAGTCTCCTTGAAGGCTTCCACAAATATGCAAAAGCCGGACTTGCCGCATTTATTACTCACGAATACAGACATTACACCCAAACAGCAGATACTGTCGACCGGGCTCAGCCTCTTCCAGAAACTCTAACCCCGCTGCCTTTTGCAAATATACCGACAACCAATGGGGAGAATTACGTCTGGGTGGGCGCGCAGCTGACACGCCGACAGGGACGGATACTCAACTACGACGCTACAGGCCGCATTGGCATAATCGGAGAAGCCGCGGGAGAAGTATCGCTTAACGGAAATATCTATACACATATACCTCTCTTCGGAGACACCCTCAATGTGACTGCCTACGGAGATTTTTCCAATACGAATGTGCCTTATCTTCTGAAACATTTCATCGGCAACCACTTCGCATGGGATAATGATTTCGGCAAGACCAGACGCCTGCGTGCAGGAGGACGCATCAATCTGCCACGCACCTCAACCACGATAAGCGCAGGGGTAGAAAATGTGCAAAATCTTGTATACTTCAACGAACAGGCATTGCCGACACAATGCGGATCGAGTGTGCAGGTGTTCAGTGCTTCGCTGGAGCAGAATTTTGAATTCGGAATATTCAACTGGCAAAACCGTCTTACGTATCAGACATCTTCTGATGATTACGTGGTGCCGTTACCGAAGCTGGCTGTATATTCCAATATGTTTATAAAATTCAAGGTTGCTAATGTGCTTGATGTGCAGTTTGGCGTGGATTGTGACTATTATACCAGATACAAGAGCGTGGCATATCAGCCGGCGACAATGTCGTTTTATAACCAACGGGAAGCCGAATGCGGCAATTATCCGTTTGTAAACGCATACATGAATTTCAAACTGAGCAAGACCCGTTTCTATGTGATGTTCTCGCATGTCAACCAGGGATTGTTTGGCGGAGACAATTGGTTCTCAATGCCGGGCTATCCGCTTAACCCACGCCGTTTCCAACTGGGGCTGTCGATTGATTTCGCCAACTAAAGACACTATAATATTGTTATAAGTATGTGTTCGAAATTATTTAATGCATTGACTCATAAATTATGAGGCGAACTTTCGAATCCGGCTTCAGTTTCTATGGAATCCCATAACGCCATCAGCCGAATGCAAAATTTAATCCACGTACTTCATAATCCAGTACAATAACTAATTTTGAGCATATACTTAATCATTATAATCACGGTGTGCCGAAAAAAGTGTCGACACTTTTCGCGGACACCAGCTGGCTATATTCAATTATCTGATATATGGAACGTCTGAAATTAAAGAAGGGTCATGTGTTTGTATATCTCGCATTGCTTGTGGGGGTATTACTTATCATGGTTTTTACACGCAATCTTGCCGGGCGAGGTTCCGGCGGAGACGCTTCACCGTCAGGCACGGCGCGAGATTCGCTGAAAATAGCCATACAAATTTCACCTATAGGAGTATCTACACATGGGGATACTTTGGGGGGCTTCTATTATGACATGATACGTCAAATGGCGCAGAAGGAACATCTGGCTCTCAAAATCGAGGGGTTCACACAGGTGACAAATGCGCTTTCCGAGCTTGACAGCGGCAAATTCGACATAGTCATCTCCGACATCCCGATTACTACAGAACTACGAGACAAATATCTGTTTACCGACCCCATATATGCAGATCGGCAGACGCTTGTGCAGCTGACCGATTCAATAACCGGCCTCCCTCCTATACGCACGCAGTCAGATCTCCGGGGAGACACTGTATATATCGCAGCGCAGTCTCCATTCATGTCAAGGCTAAGAAACCTGTCAAGAGAACTCGGTGATACTATATATGTATTTCAGGACAAACATTATGGCCCGGAACAGATGATGCTGCTGACGGCAATCGGCCAACTAAAGAATGTCGTGGTCAATGAGCAGACAGCCAGCAGTATCGCAAAAGATTACCCCCAGCTTGACATATCTCTAACTCTTTCATTCAATCAGTTTCAGTCGTGGGCTGTCGCACCAGACAAACCACAGTTGCTTGACAGTCTTAATGTATGGATAGCCCGGTTTAAGGAGACACCGCAGTTTGAACGTCTCGTAGATATTTATTTCAATGAAAAGCCGATAAAGATGTAATTCAGCACCAATCAATAAAAACAAGAGGGAAATGATAGCGCCGTTATCCGGCGTACATTTCCCTCTTGTTTTTATGTTATCGCAATCGGCTATTATGAAAGAGCCGCGATAGATGCACGAATATTAGCGAGTTTACTTTCGGCATCGGCCTGTTTCTTTTTCTCGCTTTCGACTACGGCAGCCGGAGCATTGCTGACAAAGCGTTCATTGGAAAGTTTTTTCATTACGCTCGCAAGGAATCCTTCAAGATAAGCTTCTTCCTTACGAAGCCGTTCAATCTCGGCAGTGGTATCAATTTTGCCTGACAGAGGAATGTTAAACTCCGTAGTGCCTACCATGAAGCTTACCGCTGCAGCATCTTTTGCGGCACTATAATTGACAGTCTCGACATTGGCAAGTTTTTTTACGAGGCTGACAGACATGCCTGCATTGTCGGCAATCACGTTGAGTGTCAGCATATCCTTCATCGGGATGTTTTTAGCAGCGCGCACGCCACGCACCCCGGTAATCACTTCTTTTGTTGTCTCCATAAGTGCGAGGATATTTTCATTGCCATCTCCTGACTGAGGCATAGAGGCGTACATTATTGACTCTCCCTCGCGACGTTGGGCGAGATGTTGCCAGAGCTCTTCAGTAATAAATGGCATGAAGGGGTGAAGCAGACGAAGCAATGAGTCAAAGTAGCCGAGTGTTGCCTCGTATGTCACTTTGTCAATAGGCTGTCCGTAGGCGGGCTTTATCATTTCGAGATACCAAGAAGAAAATTCGTCCCAGAACAATTTGTATATGGCGGTCAGGGCCTCTGACAGACGGAATTTAGTGAAGAGGTCATTGACATCCGCAATGGTCGCAGACAATTTTGCTTCAAACCATTCTGCCGCCATACGCGAGCTTTCCGGCCGGTCGCATTCGGCAACATCCCATCCCTTGACAAGGCGGAATGCATTCCATATCTTGTTACAGAAGTTTCGTCCGTTCTCACACAACTTGTCATCGAACATGATATCGTTGCCTGCCGGCGCTGACATCATCATGCCCATGCGAACGCCGTCAGCACCATAGGTGGCGATAAGGTCGAGCGGATCGGGCGAATTACCCAACTGCTTAGACATCTTCCGTCCGATTTTGTCGCGGACAATTCCGGTAAAATATACATTCTTGAACGGTTTTTCGTCGATGAACTCATATCCGGCGATAATCATTCGCGCTACCCAGAAGAATATGATGTCGGGGCCGGTAACGAGGTCGGAGGTCGGATAATAATATCTGAGTTCCTCGTTGTCGGAATCCAAAATGCCGTTAAACAGGGTTATCGGCCATAGCCATGAGCTGAACCAAGTGTCGAGACAGTCTTCGTCGCGACGCAGGTCGCTGAGCTGCAGGTCGCTGTTTCCGCTTTTTTCACGTGCCAGACTCAAAGCCTCTTCTTCAGTTTCGGCCACCACATATCCGCCTTCAGGAAGATACCATGCGGGGATATTGTGCCCCCACCATAGCTGACGGGATATGCACCAGTCTTTGGTGTCGGTCATCCAGTGACGGTAGGTGTTTTTGAATTTTGACGGGAAGAACCTGATGTCATCGTCCATTACCGCATTGAGTGCCGGAACAGTGAGTTTATCCATTTTAAGGAACCACTGCATGGAGAGTTTTGGCTCGATGACTACTTTCGTGCGCTCGGAATATCCCACCTTATTATCGTAGTCCTCGATTTTTTCCACGAGGTCGGCTTTTTTGAGGTCATCAATAATCTCTTTACGCACGTCGAAACGATCTTTGCCTACATACATGCCTCCGGCTTCGGATATCGTGCCGTTGTCGTTGAAGATGTCAATTGATGGCAGGTTGTATTTTTCTCCGAGCATGTAGTCATTGACATCGTGAGCCGGAGTTACTTTAAGGCAGCCCGTACCGAATTCCATCTCGACATATTCGTCCATGATTATCGGCACTTCTCTTCCAACAAGAGGCACGATGACGCGTTTTCCTTTGAGCCAGGAATAACGTTCGTCGTTGGGATTGACACATACTGCGGTATCACCAAGTATGGTTTCTGGTCGAGTAGTGGCTACGATGATGTATTTGTTGTCCTCTCCGACTACTTTATAGCGCAGATAGAAAAGTTTTGAATGTTCGTCCTGATAAATCACTTCTTCATCAGACAGGGCGGTCTGTGCTGCCGGATCCCAGTTGACCATACGCACTCCACGATAGATAAGTCCTTTGTTGAACAGGTCGACAAATACTTTTATGACGCTTTTCGAACGAAGCTCGTCCATTGTAAAGGCTGTTCGGCTCCAGTCGCATGATGCGCCGAGTTTGCGGAGCTGCTGCAGGATAATTCCGCCATGCTTTTCAGTCCATGCCCATGCATGCTTAAGAAACTCTTCGCGGGTGAGGTCGCTTTTCTTAATACCTTCAGAGGCCAGTTTCGCCACGACTTTTGCTTCGGTAGCAATAGAAGCATGGTCGGTGCCAGGCACCCACAGTGCATTTTTGCCTTCCATTCTGGCGCGACGTGTAAGGATATCCTGAATAGTATTGTTGAGCATGTGTCCCATGTGGAGCACGCCTGTAACGTTTGGAGGGGGTATTACTATCGTGTAGGGCTCGCGTGCGTCAGGCACCGAGCGAAACAGTTCGTGAGTCATCCAATAGTCATACCATTTATCCTCCACTTCCGAAGGATTATACTTCGTGGCTAATTCTTCCATTGCTATAAAATGATGTGTATAAACTAATAAGTTATCCTAATCCGGATATAAAATAAACCGGACAACCGGTTTGTCGGTTATCAGTCCGCAAATTTACAAAAATATTTGCAATGAATATTGCCCATTTTAACTGAATATTGGCTGAAAATATGAAAATAAAAATGTAAATTTGCAAAAAATATCAGAGACCGATGACATTAACCAGTCCCAAACCCTATCGGATAGGCATTGCATTGAGCGGAGGTGGAGCAAGAGGTTTTGCCCACGTAGGAGCGCTTAAGGCATTGGAGGAGAACGGTATCCGCCCAGACATCATAGCCGGGGTAAGTGCCGGTGCGATAGTGGCGGCTCTATATGCAGCGGGGGTTCCGTTGTCTAAAATGATAAAATTGTTTACAGATGCCAAATTTCGTGATTTCTGTGAACTTACGGTCAAAGGGGGTGGATTTTTCAAAATTGACAAGTTTAAAGGTTTCCTGAGACATGCTCTCGGCGATTATTCTGACATCGGCGAGTTACCCATACCTTTATATATTGGCGCGACAGATCTGGATCACGGCACCGCCACGATATTTGATAAAGGAGATATTGTCGAGGCTGTCGCGGCATCATGCAGTATCCCGATATTATTCCGGCCGGTAGAAATCGGAGGTGTCAGATATGTGGACGGAGGTGTCTTGCGCAATATGCCGTCATGGATGCTGAGAGACAAATGCGATTGTCTGATAGGGGTCAACTGCAGTCCGTTACCTGACCGCAATACAAGGAACAGCGTGATGGACATAGCGCTTCGCACATATCACCTGATGCTTAGAGCAAATGTCAAAGATGACATGAAATTATGCGACCTCGCGGTGGAAACTCCGGAGATTGCATCATATAAAGTTTTTAATCTTAAAGAAATACAGCAGGTTTATATAAGAGGATATGCCGCTGCAAAAAGCGCCTTAAAATCTTGGCCGTTATCCGACCAATACAAAACAAATCAGATTATTAAATGAAAACCAAGCCAATCATATATCAGATGCTTCCGCGTCTGTTTGCCAACGATAACGCGAATTGCGTACCTAACGGAACAATCGAACAGAACGGGTCTGGCAAAATGAACGATATCACTCCGACCACGCTGAGAAGCATAAAGGATCTCGGTGCCACTCACGTATGGTATACCGGAGTCATCGAGCATGCTCACGATGTGGATTATACAGCATACGGCATATCGCGCCACAACCGTCATGTTATAAAAGGCAAAGCAGGCTCACCATACGCCATTACAGATTATTATGATATCGATCCGGATATCGCAGTTGACGTAGAGCATCGTCTTGACGAGTTTGACGCACTTGTCAAACGTACGCATGACGCGGGAATGAAGGTAATAATCGACTTTGTACCCAATCATGTGGGGCGTCAGTATTATTCTGACGCTAAGCCGTCGGGCATAAAGGATCTTGGCGCGGATGATGACCACACGATGTTCTTCTCCCCTACGAATGATTTCTATTACATAACCCGCCAGCAGTTCTCTCCGTCAATTGATCTTGGGGAAGGCGATGACGCGTATGTGGAGTTTCCGGCAAAAGCGTCGGGCAATGACTGTTTCAACGCATTTCCCAACCAGTATGACTGGTATGAGACGGTTAAGCTCAATTATGGGATTGACTATGGCAACCATTCGCATCACTTCAATCCAATCCCTCCGGTATGGTTCAAGATGCTGCATATATTACGTTACTGGGCCTCAAGGGGAGTCGACGGATTCAGATGCGACATGGCACACATGGTGCCTCTTGAGTTCTGGCAATGGGCTATCGCCAATGTGAAAGAGCGCTATCCCGACATTATTTTCATTGCCGAAATATATGACATACATCTCTATCGTGATTTCATTAATATAGGCGGCTTTGACTATCTGTATGACAAAGTCAATCTCTACGATACGTTGCGCGGCATACAATGCCACAACGTGTCGGCGGCCAATATAACATCGTGTTGGCAGACTGTTGAGGGGATTTCCGACAAGATGCTCAATTTCCAGGAAAACCACGATGAGCAGCGTTTTGCTTCGCCGCAATATGCCAATGATGCGAGACTGGTGTTCCCGTCAATGATTGTAAGCACAATGATTTCAACCGGGCCATATATGATATATATGGGTCAGGAACTCGGCGAGAAGGCTCTTGACGCGGAAGGCTACAGCGGTCAGGACGGACGAACCACAATATTTGACTTCTGGTCACTCTCCATATTGCGCCGTTGGCGTAACCGTGGCAAATGTGACGGCAGGATGCTCTCAGACGAAGAGAAACAGTTGCACGACGACTACAGAAAGATATTGCGCATGTGTAATAATGAGAAAGCTCTTTCTATGGGGCGTTTCTTTGATGTGACATACGTAAATTACGTCAACCCGAAATTTAATCCTCACCGGCATTATGCGTTTCTACGCAGTTATGACGATGTGACCCTTCTTATTGTGGTAAATTTTGACCAGAAAGCATCTGAGGTCGAAATCAACATTCCACAACACGCATTTGATTTGCTCGACATGCCTCAGGGCATTGTCAAGGCTACAGAATTGCTCTCAGGCATTTCCGCCGAGAAGGCATTTGCTTCAGACGCCCCGTTCAAGACATATCTGGACGCTCCATATAATGCTGTGATATGGAAGATTGAGCATAAGAACGTCGCTCCCCGACTGAAGAAACGTAAAAACAAGACAAATCAGAACCATTCTTGAATTTGAATTTTATCCGACAATATTAAATCAATCATTCTCAATAAAAAATCCAATGAGTACAAAATCACTTCCCCCGTTCAAGGTTTTTTCCGGTACCAACTCCCGTTATATGGCAGAAGAAATCTGTAAGGAGCTTGGCGTAGAACTCGGTCAAATGAACATCCAGCACTTTGCTGACGGAGAATTTGAGGTATCGTTTGAAGAGTCAATCCGTGGCCACGAAGTCTATCTTGTGCAATCGACTTTCCCAAACAGCGACAATCTTATGGAGCTGTTACTTATGATTGACGCCGCCAAACGAGCATCAGCCCGCTCAGTTATAGCTGTAATGCCTTATTTCGGCTGGGCACGCCAGGACCGCAAGGACAAGCCCCGCGTATCAATAGCCGCAAAACTTGTGGCAAATCTGCTCACAGCTGCCGGAGTCAACCGTGTAATCACAATGGATTTGCACGCCGACCAGATTCAAGGATTTTTCGATGTTCCCGTCGACCACCTCTACGGTTCATCTGTTTTTATTCCCTACATCCAGTCTCTCAATCTTGAGAATATGGTGATTGCCACACCTGACGTAGGTGGAGCCAAACGCGCCAACAACTATGCCAAATACCTCAATGTGCCTCTGGTGCTCTGTCATAAACAGCGTGCGAAAGCAAATGTCGTAGCCACCATGACCGTAATCGGTGATGTAAAAGACAAGAATGTAATTCTCGTGGACGATATGGTGGATACGGCGGGAACAATCACAAAGGCCGCTGACCTGATGCTGTCAGAGGGCGCCAAGTCGGTAAGGGCTCTCGCTTCTCACGCAATCATGAGCGATCCGGCAAGCCAACGCGTAAATGAAAGCGGACTGACCGAAATGATTTTCACAAACTCAATTCCTTTCAACAAAGACTGCAGCAAAGTTACCGTTCTGTCAATCGCTCGCATGTTTGCCGATACAATACGCCGTGTACATGAATATCAGTCAATCTCCTCGCAATATCTTATCAAGTAGCGATATTCCACGATAGTATCAAATAACATCGGCGGTCATCCAGTCTATCAATATAGCAGATGGCCGCCGATGTAATATATTGAAACTTGCTGTCACTCAAGTTCAGAAAGTTCAAGCCAACGCAGTTCTTTTTCGTCAATGAGGTTTTTGACTTCATCATAACGGCGCGAGGCTTCGTTGATATCGCTTTCGGCCGTGCCGGAGAATACCTTTTCAAGGTGTGTTTTCTCTTCCTCTAAAGTTGCTATTTCAGCTGTCAGTGATTCAAACTCTTTGCGTTCTTTGAATGATAGTTTGCGTGGGCGCTCGGCTCGTAGACGTACCTGCACAGGCATGGCTTCAGCCTGTTTGTCCTTCTGTTGACGCTGGCGTTCTTCCTCTTTGCTACGGCGATACTCGGTATATGTACCCGGGAAATCTTTGACCTTGCCATCACCCTCCATGACAAAGAGATGGTCGACCGTGGAGTCGAGAAAAAAACGGTCATGAGAAACAATGATGAGGCATCCGCCAAAATCCTCAAGATAGTTTTCGAGAATACCGAGCGTTACGATGTCAAGGTCGTTTGTCGGCTCGTCGAGTATAAGAAAATTAGGTGACTGCATGAGCACCACGGCGAGATGCAGTCGTGCTCGCTCGCCGCCTGAAAGCGTATAAATATATTTCTGCTGGTCGGCCGGGGTGAAGAGGAAATGCTGCAGAAACTGCATAGGAGAGAAGTGCAGCTTATTGTTGACCACAATATCCTCAGCTATCTCCGTAACGGCATCAATTACCTTTTTCTCAGAATCAAAATTAATCCCGTCCTGACTATAATAACCGAAACGCACGGTTTCACCAACATCGAAGCGGCCGCTATCAGGCATAATCAATCCTTGCAACAACTTTATAAACGTGGATTTACCAACCCCGTTCTCCCCTATTATACCAACTTTTTCGTAGCGGGCAAACGTGTAATTAAAGCCATCAAGAATTACTTTGTCACCAAATCGTTTAGTCACATTTTTTGCCTCAAATATTTTTGAACCGATATATGACGCATCAACATTAAGATTTACCTGCTTTTCAGTGAGATCAATCCGCGAACGTTCTTTCAAATCATAATAGGCATCAATACGGTATTTCGCCTTGCCGGCACGAGCCTGCGGCTGGCGTCGCATCCACTCGGTCTCACGTCGCAAAATGTTTTTTACCTTTGCCAGCTCGGCAGCCATCGCTTCGATACGCTCCTGACGCCGCCGCAGGTAGTAGTCGTAGTTGCCGTTATATGTAAAAATCTGTTGCCGGTCAATCTCTATAATCTTGTCACATACGGTATCAAGGAAATATCTGTCATGAGTGACCATAATGAGTGTGACTCGCTGATGATGCAAATAGCTTTCGAGCCATTCAATCGTGGCGATATCAAGGTGGTTGGTCGGCTCGTCAAGAATAATGACATCAGGCTTGTCAAGAAGCAGACGGCACAATGCCACGCGCTTGCGCTGTCCGCCCGACATGGTAGATATGCGCTGATTGAAATCTGTAATATGTAACTGAGTGAGCATCTGACGCACATTGTCCTCCAAATCCCATGCTTGCAATTGATCAATTTGCGGTATCAGCTCCTGCAGTTTTTCGGAGTCGTCGTCAGCGAGAGCCTGCTCGTAGCTTAGAATAAGACTTCCGCGCGTTGTAGTGTGGTCGATGCATGCTTCAATAGCCGTAGGGTCACCATCAAATACAGGAGTCTGCTCCAGGATGGCGATATTGATATCTGTCCGCAGCACCACACTTCCCGAGTCAGCAGCTTCTTTTCCTGCTATTATGCGAAGTAATGTAGATTTGCCTGTGCCATTCTTTGCTATTATGCCAATCTTGTCACCTTCATTGACTCCAAAAGTTACATCTCCGAATAGCAACCGGTCACCTACACTTTTTGTAAGTTTGTCAACTTGCAACAGTACCGCCATATCAATAATGTATATACAGTTAAGATTTTTATGAAATAAAAAAAGCAGCTGCCAAATTGACAACTGCTTCAGCCGAGTAGCGAATCCGGGAATCGAACCCGGGTCTCCACCGTGAGAGGGTGGCGTGCTAGGCCACTACACTAAATCGCCATTTAGCTAAGCCTTCGCTTTCGACACTACAAAGGTAGTAACATTTTTTATTCTGACAAAATTTTTGCAACATTTTTTTTTAAAAATAATTTTATAAAAATAATTTTTCTTGTTTTCGGCATGCCTTGTCATGATTCATACTGCTACCTTTCGCTTTGATATCTCCAATCGCAAAGCCCCCTCGCCTATCGGTTTATTTAAGGCGAGAGGGCCGGTTTTATAAAAAGCAATCATCAGTCGGCATCATCATCTGTAGTGACTACAAGATTTAATGTAGGCGACGGTTCGATTTCGCCGTCAGTAGGGATATCATCTTCTGAAGCGACAATCTTGACAGGATACTCCATATATCCGATACATGGTGAATAATCTACAGCATATATGCTCACTTTGATTTGCAACAGATGATTGCCCAACGGAATATCATCGGTGTCAATCTCCATTCCGTATGGGGCCACAATCGTACCTCCAAGTCGGTAATAATCCCAGAAATAACTTGCCGAGCCGATGACAGCACCTTTTTTAGTATTGTCAATTATATTGATTGATTCAATATCAAGTGTTTCACCGGAGACTACATATAAAGTATTGTCGACACGGGTGGCTCCATCTATCGTTGCTGACAGTGAGACATTGGGAACATCGTCGTCATCATCGCATGAATTCATCACAACAAGAGGTAATGCCAGAATTAATAGGTAAAGTAGCTTTTTCATAGTTTTAACGTGTTTATATTTATCCTTAAAAGTCATGAAGCCGCGTCGTTGTTTAAAAACGCGGCTTCAGAATAATTCGCGTAACTATCAGTTCTTGAACACCAGCTCATCATCTTTGACATCTATGACAATAGGCTTGTCTTTATCTACCTTTTGCGCCAGGATATCTTTCGACAGCCGGTTGAGAACGACTCTGTGAATGACACGTTTGACAGGACGTGCACCAAATTCGGGATCATATCCCTCTTCAGCAAGATAATGCAATGCCTGCGGCGTGACTTCGAGCGTTATGCCAGATGTGGCGAGCATTTTCTGTATTGATTTTATCTGTAGTCCGACGATTTCCTCTATCTCATTTTCATTGAGCGGAGTGAACATTATAATCTCATCTATTCGATTGAGGAATTCAGGCCGGATTGTCTGCTTCAACATTTCAAGCACTTCCTCTTTGGTCTTTTCGACGGTCACATCCTTGTTTTCAGGAGTCATCTTTGAAAAGTTTTCACGTATTACATTGGAACCCATATTGGAAGTCATGATGATAATCGTGTTCTTGAAATTGACCATTCGGCCTTTGTTGTCGGTCAGACGCCCGTCATCAAGCACCTGCAGAAGAATATTGAACACGTCAGGGTGTGCTTTTTCGATTTCATCAAACAGCACTACCGAGTAAGGTTTGCGACGTACAGCCTCGGTCAGTTGGCCGCCTTCGTCATATCCTACATATCCGGGAGGCGCTCCGACAAGTCTTGACACCGCATGCTTTTCCTGATATTCGCTCATATCTATTCGGGTCATCATATTCTCGTCGTCAAACAGATATTCAGCCAATGCTTTGGCAAGCTCTGTCTTACCGACACCGGTTGTGCCGAGGAATATGAATGAGCCTATAGGACGGCGCGGATCGTTAAGGCCGGCGCGTGAGCGACGTACTGCGTCAGCTATTGCCTGTATAGCTTCGTTCTGACCCACGACCCTATTATGGAGTTCCGCCTCAAGATGCAACAGTTTCTCCTTTTCACTCTGCACCATCTTGTTGACAGGGATGCCGGTCCATCGGGAAACCACGTCTGCAATATCTTCCGCATCCACCTCCTCTTTAATCAGGGCCTTTTCCCCCTGCATCATTTTGAGTTGTTCCTGGATATCCTTGTTTTCCTGTTCTTTTTGCTGGACTTTCGAATATCGGATTTCGGCGACCTTTGCATAATCACCTTCGCGTTCGGCTTTGTCGGCCTCAAAATTCAGCTGCTCGATATCCACCTTGTTCTGCTGAATGCGGTTTATGAGGTCTTTTTCCGCTTTCCATTTTGCGGTATATTCTTTTTCCTCCTCTTTGAGTGTGGCGATTTCCTTTTCGAGATCCTTTACCTTGGCTTTGTCGCCTTCACGTTTGATAGCCTCCCTTTCAATTTCTTTCTGGGCTATCAATCGGGTAATCTCGTCAAGCGCCTGCGGCACAGAGTCAATCTCCAGCCTAAGTTTCGAGGCAGCCTCATCCACCAAGTCAATAGCCTTGTCCGGAAGGAAACGGTCTGTGATATATCGCTCAGAAAGTTGCACTGCCGCCACTACAGCCTCATCGCGGATGCGTACGTGATGGTGGTTCTCATAGCGCTCTTTCAGTCCTCGCAATATTGATATCGCGCTCATTTCATCAGGCTCATTGACTATTACCTTTTGGAAACGACGTTCAAGCGCCTTGTCTTTCTCAAAATACTTCTGATACTCATCAAGGGTAGTCGCACCGATCGAACGTAGTTCGCCTCGTGCCAATGCCGGCTTGAGAATATTAGCGGCATCCATCGCGCCCTCACCTTTGCCTGCGCCGACAAGCGTATGTATTTCATCAATAAACAATATTATCTCTCCGTCGCTCTGAGTCACTTCGTTGACAATAGCCTTCAGTCGTTCCTCGAATTCGCCCTTATACTTTGCCCCCGCGACTAATGAACCCATATCAAGGGAGAAAATCTGCTTTGAGCGCAAATTTTCCGGCACGTCGCCTCGCACGATGCGCTGTGCAAGACCTTCGGCAATAGCCGTTTTTCCCGTGCCCGGTTCTCCGATAAGCATAGGATTGTTTTTTGTTCTGCGCGACAATATCTGAAGCACTCGTCGTATCTCATCATCACGTCCGATTACTGGATCAAGCTTGCCTGCGCGGGCACGCTCATTCAGGTTGATTGCATATTTTCCAAGCACATTATATGTGTCTTCCGCACTCTGATCTGTAGCTTTCTTTCCCTTACGAAGCTCTGCAACAGCGGCTTCAAGTTCTTTCTCTGTCAGGCCAGCATCTTTCAATATTGAAGACGCCGGAGAATTTATAGCAAATAAAGCTAACAGCATAGCTTCGAGTGTAACATATTCGTCGCCCTGCTTCTTGGCAATATCCAGTGATTTTTGCAAAACATCATTAGACGTACGGCTGAGATATGGCTCGCCTCCGCTGACTTTGGGCTGACGGGCGATCTCTTCGTCGACAAGACGCGTGACATTCGCGGGATTTGCTCCAATCTTCTGGAAGATAAAATTGATGAGCGACTCCCCCTCTGCCATTATGCCTTTCAGTAGATGCACCGGCTCAATCTGCTGCTGACCGGCGGCACGCGTCATCTCTACCGCTTTCTGAATGGCTTCCTGCGATTTGATAGTGAAACTGTTGAAATTCATATATAATGAAGTTTGATTATAATACCAATGAATAAAAAGTATATAAATGAAATCTCTTTTATTTCTTTAACAAACTATATGCCGTAATGTTTTGAAGTCAACCAAACTTACATTAACTTTGCATATAACTTTAGCCGATAAATATCAAAATGCTTATTGGCAATATGATTGACAACTATTTCTACAAAAATGAAACTTCGCAAAGCAATAACGACACTCTGCCTTTTTGGCAGTATAATATGTCAGGCGCAAAATAATACCTCCGGCAAGCTTTTCGCATATCCGGAACCGCCTGAAGAACTCGTCACCCTTCAGGAGCGAGCATCATATCTTGTAAATCATTTCTGGGACAGATGCAATCTGCAAAGCGCCATTCTAAATCGTGAAGCATTCAAGTCCGCATTTATGGACTACGTGTCATTTTTGCCCTATGCGGATGCGTCGACTGTGCACGAATCAATAGCCCGGCTTATTTCGTCGTACGAGAAATCGCCGGAGCATCTGCTTACGCTCGCTGAGCTTGCCGAAGATGCAGTTTATAACGGAGAGGCCGATTTCACCTCTGACGAAGTGTTTCTACCGTTTGCCAATGCAGTGGTAAACAACAAGAAAATATCAAAAACCAAGAAAGCCAGACTCGCACATGAGGCCAAGGTCGTAGAGCAGACACAAGTCGGACGTACCGCACCGGAGCTAAAATACACATTGCGAGACGGGAGCACAGCGCAGTTGAGTTCGACCCGCGGAGCACATGTACTGCTGTTTGTCAACGATCCGGAGTGTGATGAATGCAGGATGACGCGTATACGTCTTTCAGCTGACCACAATATCAATCAGCTTCTTGATGACGGGTTGCTCCGTATTGTCAGCATATATCCCGACAGCTATTCCTCGGAATGGGCACAGGAGGTGTCAGCCTACAATCCACGCTGGATTGTGGGAGCTACGGCGGATATTGATGAAATATATGACTTGCGGTCGACACCCACATTGTATTATCTCAATCCTGACGGGGTCATTTTATCAAAATCACTCAATCCCGACAACCTTCTTGAGGCATTTCATATAGCCAATTCAAAAATGACACGCTGACACATGAATATAGCAGTATTGATTTCAGGAGGCGTTGACAGCGCCGTCGCCGTACATACTCTACTTGAACAGGGTCACAACCTGCATCTGTTCTACATCCGCATAGGCCTGGACAACGGAGAAGGCGATTGTTCGGCAGAGGAAGATATCGAAATGTGCCGTTACATAGCACGCAAATATAATCTTCCGTTTGATGTGGTATCTCTGCATAATGAATATTGGGAGAATGTAATGGAGTATGCGCTTAATGCCGTGCGCGACGGATTGACCCCCAATCCTGACATTATGTGTAACAAGATGATAAAATTCGGATTCTTTGAAGAGCGCTGGGGGCATGAATTCGATCTGACCGCTACCGGCCACTATGCCACAACGATTATGCGCGACGGCAAAAAGTGGCTTGCGACTGCTGTCGATCCGGTTAAGGATCAGACCGATTTCCTTGCCCGCATCACATACAAGCAGCTTGAGCACATAATATTTCCTATCGGAGATATTCCAAAATCACGCGTAAGGGAAATCGCAGTAGAAACCAAAATGCCGAATGCTTATAGAAAGGATTCGCAGGGCATCTGTTTTCTGGGAAAAATTGACTATAATGATTTTATAAAACGACATCTCGGAGAAAAGCCGGGTGCGATTGTCGAACTTGAGACAGGTCGAAAAATCGGGACTCACCGCGGATATTGGTTTCACACCATCGGCCAGCGCAAGGGGCTTGGACTGAGCGGCGGGCCATGGTATGTCGTAAAGAAAAACATACGTGACAATGTGATTTATGTGAGCAACGGATATGATACACAAAAGCAATATGGCAATAGTATCCACATGAATCAGATGCACTTCATATCCGGCAAGCCGTGGGGTGATGATGTCAATGAAATAGCAGTAACATTCAAAAACCGTCACATGCCGGAATTTTTCAATGCCACACTGCATCGCATCAATGACGACGAATATCTCATCAAGTCAGAGCGAAAAGTTCAGGGTATAGCACCCGGTCAATTCGGCGTGATATATTCACCCGACAGTAAAATTTGCTATGGAAGCGGCATCATAACCGGACAAAGTTTCACTTGAGGTATCTGTGTCAACACAAATATGCCCAATGACGTTTCATTATTATGACAATGAAAGAAAAAATAAGGCTTAAAGTAGTAGGGCTCACTTACTCGCAAATACAATCAGGTGCGTACGCACTTATTCTTGGTCAGATTGACGGGCCATATCGCATCCCAGTTGTAATAGGAGCGCCAGAAGCCCAGTCTATTGCCATAGAGCTTGAAGGTATAATACCCCCTCGTCCTATGACACACGACCTGTTCGAAAGTTTTACGCATGCTTTCGGCATCAAGTTGCTGCAAGTATATATATATAAATTTGAGGACGGCATTTTTTATTCTGAATTGACATTCAGCGATGGCGACAGGCAAATTGTGCTTGATTCACGCACATCAGATGCTATTGCCATTGCAATCCGAACAAAATCTCCGATATACACCACGTCTGAAATTCTGACTGCGACCGGTTTTGTGCTTGATTCAGATACCGCAACCCTGCGCTCTGACAGTGATGACAATGCAATAAATGCAGAGCCAAAGATTGAAAACTATGCCATAGAGGAACTTGAAGCTCTACTCGCGAAGCATATAGACAACGAGGAGTATGAGGAAGCTGCAAAAATTCAGAATATCATAAACAAAAAGAGTCAAAAAAAGTGATATCAGAAGCAGTCTAATCGGATAATATTTAACGATAAATATAATCAAATACCATAAAAACGAACTAATAAATCAAAAGTAATGAAAACCGGAGCTATAGTTAAAGTCAAATTGGCAGCAATGAACTATCTTGAATTTGCTGTCTGGGGAGCATATCTGACATCGCTTGGAACATTTCTTTGGAATAAAGGGATGGAGAGCAATATTGGAATTTTTTATGCAATTCAAGGCATAGTCTCTCTTTTTATGCCCGCAGTTATCGGCATCATTGCGGATAAATATATCCAGGCTCAGCGAATGCTTAGCATTTGCCACTTTATTGCAGGTGCATTTATGATAGGTGCCGGATTTTATGCCGCCACATCAGGTGATGACATCCAGTTCGGCCCGCTTTTCGTCCTGTATTCAATCTCCGTCGGATTTTATATGCCGACAATAGGCCTTGCTAATTCTATAGCCTATACAACATTAAACAAATACAATCTTGACACTATAAAGCATTTTCCGCCCATACGAGTGTTTGGCACTGTCGGATTTATCTGTGCGATGCTTTTTGTCAACTTTACCGGATTTCAAAACACCTACAATCAACTTTTCACATCAGGCGTATTAAGCATAATTCTGGCTTTTTATGCGCTGACTCTTACAAAATGTCCGATTAACAAGTCAGCAGGAAAGAAATCATTTGTACAGACGCTTGGGCTTGATGCCTTCAAGCTTTTCAAGGACAAGCAGATGGCATTGTTTTTCATCTTCTCGATGTTCCTCGGCGTATCTCTCCAGATTACAAACGGTTTTGCAAATCCATTTATCAAAGGATTTGCCGAGATTCAGGAATATTCTTCGACATGGGGCGCCAATAATGCCAACGCCATTATATCTCTGTCACAGATGAGTGAAACCCTGTGCATATTACTGATTCCTTTTTTCTTACGCCGTTATGGCATCAAAGTCGTTATGGCAATGTCAATGTTCGCATGGGTATTCCGTTTTGGCTTTTTCGGAATAGGTAATCCCGGCGACGGCGTATGGCTATTTGTTCTCTCAATGATTGTATATGGTATCGCGTTTGATTTCTTTAATGTTTCAGGTTCGCTTTATGTTGACCGTAAAACAAATCCGTCAATGCGTTCAAGCGCACAGGGACTGTTTATGATTATGACAAACGGACTTGGCGCTACCATCGGTGTGCTGGCTGCTCAGGCTGTAATTGACAATTATGTTACCTGCGCCGCAACGCCGGCCGAAAAAGTCGAGGGGTGGCATACATCGTGGCTTATATTTGCGGCATACGCACTTGTCGTAAGTGTATTGTTCCTTCTTGTTTTCAAATACAAACATAATCCGAATGAATCATCGGTGTCGACAGATGTTATAGAGGAAGATCTTGATGCACCTGACGGCATGATAAAATAGCGATTATATTGTGAATATATAAAAACAATTAAATGACATGATACAGTTTTATGCCCCTGACATATTGACAAATCCCCTGTTGCCTGAAAGCGACTCGCAACATTGCATAAGAGTATTGCGCAAGCAGCAAGGCGACATTATCGATGTGATAGACGGTCAGGGGCATAGATTGAAATGCCGTGTACTCGACCCTCACTCCAAGCATACACTTGTCGAAGTAATAGAATGTGACGATATATCCAATCCATGGACAGGGAATATCACAATCGCAGTCGCGCCGACAAAACATCTTGACCGCATGGAATGGCTTGTTGAAAAGCTTGTCGAAATCGGCATCAACCGCTTTGTCCCGCTCTTGTGTATGCATTCAGAACGGAAAGAAATCAAGCGCGAACGCATAGAAAAGATCGCTGTTTCGGCAATGAAACAGTCACTAAAGACCCGTCTGCCACAAATTGATGAAATGACGCCTCTTAAATCTTTCATTGAGGAATTAAGAGATAGCGCCGCCGACAGATTTGTTGCATACTGCGACCCTGAGATACCACGCCGTACCCTCGCAAAAGAGATAAAACCGGAAAGGGATACGGTTATATTAATAGGCCCGGAAGGTGACTTTTCTCCTCAGGAAATAAAAGCGACTATCGATTCGGGCTTTAATCCTGTAAGCCTTGGCGACTGTCGGTTACGCACCGAAACAGCCGCCTTGACAGCGTGTCAGACCATTCATGCCATAAACCAGCTTCACCTTTGAATTTCCAAAAGCCAATCATTTCCGAATATAATTAAAAGTCAAAGATATGACAGATATAAACCAATACTTACATTCATCTCCGACAGGTAATTTCTTTCTGCTTGCCGGGCCATGCGTGATAGAGGGAGAACAGATGGCAATGGATATTGCCGGACAAATCAAGGAAGTCACCGACCGGCTCAATATTCCGTATGTATTCAAAGGTTCATACCGAAAAGCCAACAGGTCTCGACTCGATTCATTTACCGGAATAGGTGACATGAAGGCTCTTGAGGTGCTTGACAAAGTTCGTAAAACCTTTAGTATTCCTACAGTAACGGACATTCATCAGCCGGAAGAAGCCGCACTTGCAGCTTCTTTTGTGGACATACTCCAAATCCCGGCATTCCTGTGCCGCCAGACTGATCTTCTGATTGCTGCTGCCAATACCGGCAAGATGGTAAATATCAAGAAGGGACAATTTCTTGCGCCGGGAGCGATGAAACATGCAGTTGCAAAAGTGAGAGATGCCGGAAATTGCAATGTTGCAATAACAGAACGGGGTACCACTTTCGGTTATCAGGATCTGATTGTTGATTTCAGAGGAGTTCCTGAGATGCAGAAATTCGATTGTCCTGTAATAGTCGATGTGACCCACTCGTTACAGCAACCAAACCAGACTGAGGGTGTGACCGGTGGTCGACCTGACATGATAGAGACTATAGCCCGTGCAGCCATAGCTGTAGTAGCTGACGGACTATTCATTGAAACACATCCCAATCCATCAGTAGCAAAAAGCGACGGAGCCAATATGCTGCGTCTCGACCTATTGCCCGGTCTGCTCGAACGTTTGTCGGCAATACGATCAACCATCAATAATTTCTGAACGAATAACGATGAATACATTTTCAAAACTGTTGCTTTCATCATCCATTCTGATTGTCCCCGGACTGATTGACGCACAATCGCTGCAGACATCCAAGTCTCAAGAGGTAATCAATGCCGTGGAGAAAGTATATAATGAGGAGCTCCAGGAAGATGCAACGAACTATAATGTATACTTCCGGCGTGCACATCTTTATTATGGACAGAATCAATATCTGAGAGCATTATCGGATATTGACAATGCCATAAGATATACCCCGACTGACGATTGCGACCTGCTGTCGCAGGAATATGCATTGCGCGCCAACATATATATTATGACCGAACGGCCTGAAGATGCATTGGCTGATATAACCAAAGCTCTTGAATATGAACCTACATCGTATGCTCTGCTTTATCAGAAAGCCAATCTCGAGTATGAACTCGGCAAATATGCAAGCGCAAAAGAAGATTTCACACGACTAAACCGCATACATAACCGCTCACTTGAATCGCTTATCGGACTTGCCCGCGTGGCAGTAAAAGAAAACAACCTCGGGCTCGCCAATGAATATGTGGATGAAGCTGTCGCATTTTATCCTGCCGAAAGCGAGGCATATCTGCGCCGTGCATCCGTGCGCCGGCTAATGGGCAACAACAATGGCGCAGTCGACGATATGATACTTGCAATTGCGGTCGACAAAAATAACAGCAAGGCAATTGCAGAAATAGTGAATATGGCTAATAGTGATTACAATGCGGTAATTTCCGGACTAAGCAATGCTATAACGCAGGCACCTGATGTTGGAGTTTACTACTATATCCGTGCGATGATTGCCCAGGCACATTATCGCTATGTGTCAGCAATCGCCGATTATAATACGATTATTGAAAAGAAACTATATAATTACCATGGCATTCATGCCAGACTCGCCGAATGCTATTACTCGATTTGCGACTGCACGTCAGCGCTTGATCAGATAAACATCGCATTAGGCTCGTCACGCAAGGGAGCATATTATCTGACCAGTTCAAAGATTTATCTCGCACTTGGGAATACGGAACTGGCAAAATTGTATGCCGAGCGTGCATTGCTTGAGTCGGACAATCAAGCCGCACTGACCCAATCGGCATTGTGCTCGCTTGCCGATGGAGATTATGCGCTTGCCTCTAATCAGTTTGGTGAACTTATCATAAATAATCCCGAGAGTCCGGTCAACTATATAATAAGAGCATGGATAATGGAAGATAAGCTGAAACAGCAATCTGATGCCATCGGTTTTCTTTCCCGTTGTATCTCGCTCGATTATGAAGACTCCGATTACAACTCCTATCTCGGATTTGCCCTTAACCTTATGGGGCAAAACGATCAGGCTCGAGTGTGGATTGACGGTATTCTTGAAAGCCGTCCGGCTGATATTGACGGGCGCATACATTATATCGCGGCTGCGCTTTACAGTCAGACCGGAGATGTCGATAAAGCCTTTGATTGCATGCAGAAGGCTCTTGAACGTGGTTATGCCAATCTCTATGACTGGAAGCACTATGACGTAGCCAATCTATCGGTGGCGCCGTTGCGCAATGACCCGCGCTTTGATGAGTTGCTGAACAACTACGATTATCTGTTCACCCCGACACGATAATCGACAATGTTCAAAAAATAATACGGAAGCCTTGAATATCGAGACTTCCGCATTATTTTTATGGGGAAAATGATTATTTTACACGCTCTACGTATGAACCGTCGCGAGTGTCAATTTTCACTTTGTCACCAGTGTTGATGAACAATGGTACGCGAACTTCAGCTCCGGTTTCAACTGTAGCGGGTTTGAGGGTGTTGGTCGCAGTGTCACCTTTGAGACCGGGCTCGGTATAAGTAACTTCGAGCACAACACTTGTGGGCATCTCGCAAGTGAGAATTTCTTCAGTTGCAGCCTGTACCATAGCCTCGCAGATATCTCCCTCTTTGAGGAACTGAACGCCATCAATGCTTTCGCCGGGAAGTGCGACCTGCTCGAATGTCTCGGTGTGCATGAAGTTGTAACCCATCTCGTCTTTGTAGAGATACTGATAGGGTCGACGCTCGATGCGAACCTCATCTACCTTTACTCCGGAGTTCCAGGTTTTGTCAAGGACTCGGCCGGTGCGGACGTTTTTCAATTTAGTGCGGACGAAAGCCGGACCTTTGCCGGGCTTTACGTGAAGGAATTCTACAATGAAGAAATAATTGCCGTCTATATCGAGGCACATTCCGTTTTTAAAGTCAGCAGTAGTTGCCATAAACTTATTTATGTTTTGTGATAATTATTATATTTGCGACGACAAATTTATAAAAAATCCCCGATATAGCATATATCATTACTTTATTTTTACGTTTTTTCGACGTGCAATTTCAATTAAACAATATTTTTAAATTATTATAGGGCGAATTTTGAATATATTTCGTAAATTTGAAAAATAAATCGCAATATAATAGACTGCAGGAATTGCCTTTCGGGAGGATTGTTTCTGCCGTCGATTGCTATATTTCTGAATATTAGCCCAATGAACGAGAAATCGCTTAGCCAGTTATATCTTAAGGATACCGAATTTCAGCGGCTCATGCAACGCCGCATCTTCAACGTGCTGCTCATCGCATCGCCATACGATGCGTTTATGATGGAAGATGACGGACGTGTGGAAGAGCAGTTGTATTTTGAATATGTAGCTCTTAACCTAAGTTCTCCCCCACGCGTCACACTTGTGTCACACATCAATGAGGCTCAGGCAGCGCTTTCTGAAAAGCATTACGACCTTATAATCGCAATGCCCGGTGTGGATATATCTGAAACTTTCATCGGCGCACGTGTTATTAAAGAGAATTATCCCGACATACCTTTCGTTGTGCTTACACCTTTCTCCAAAGAGGTGTCGCGCAGATTGGCTCACGAAGATTTCACCGGCATAGACTATGTTTTCTCATGGCTTGGCAATGTAGAACTTCTTTTGGCAATCATAAAACTGCTTGAGGACAGAATGAATGCTGACGCTGACATTCTTGATGTCGGCGTGCAGATGATATTGCTTGTCGAGGACTCCGTGAGATTTTATTCCTCGATACTTCCGCATCTTTACAAATATCTGCTCAGGCAGTCGATGGTGTTTTCGACAGAAGCCCTAAACGAACATGAACAGATGTTACGTATGCGCGGACGTCCGAAAGTGATGCTTGCACGCGACTATGAAGAAGCGATGAGTTTGTATGAAAAATACAGCGAACATATTCTCGGGGTCATTTCTGATGTGTCATTCATGCACGATGGCGTAAAAGATGCCACTGCCGGCTTAAAACTCGCCCGCGAGTTTCACAAACGCGACCCATATCTGCCCATTATAATTGAATCGACTCAAAGCGAATTGCGCGACAGCGTTGACGATTTTAATGGCATCTTCCTTGATAAGAATTCAAAAAAACTTCCTGTCGACCTCGGGAAAGCGATTACAGACAACTTCGGATTTGGCGATTTCGTATTCAGAAATCCCGAAACAGGGGAAGAGATTATGCGGATAAAGTCGTTGAATGACATGCAGAAGCATATCAAAAAAGTGCCGGCCGAATCTCTCTACATGCATGCCTCACACAACGACATATCACGGTGGCTATATTCCAGAGCCATGTTCCCAATTGCGGAAATCATCAAAGCGCACAGATTTACATCGATTGACGAAGCTCCTGCCGTAAAGCAGTTGTTTTTCGACCTGATTGTCAAGTATCGCAAGATGAAAAACCGCGGCGTAGTTGCAGTGTTCAGGAAAGACAGATTTGACTATTATTCAAATTTTGCCCGCATCGGTCAAGGCTCTCTTGGCGGCAAAGGTCGCGGCCTGGCGTTCATTGATTCTATCATAAAAGCCAATCCGGTATGTGACAACTTCGATGGAATTACTATTTCAATACCGCGCACGGTCGTTTTGTGTACTGACATCTTCGACGAATTTATGAGCACAAACGATCTATATGCTATAGCTTTAAGTGATCGAAACGATGACGAGATACTAAGATACTTCCTGCAGGCACGCCTTCCAGAGAGACTGATTGAAGATTTCATGTCATTGTTCGAGGTTGTCGACCGTCCTCTTGCCATAAGATCGTCAAGTCTGCTAGAGGACTCGCACTATCAGCCATTTGCCGGAATATATTCCACTTATATGATACCTAATGTCGATGATAAATACCGCATGCTCAAACTGCTCTCGGATGCTATAAAAAGCGTATATGCATCGGTATTCTATCGCGACTCAAAAGCATACATGACGGCAACATCCAATGTCATCGACCAGGAGAAAATGGCCGTGATAATACAGGAAGTTGTCGGAGAGGAAACCAACGGATATTATTTCCCGTCATTCTCCGGCGTAGGCCGTTCGCTCAACTACTACCCTATCAATGACGAACAACCAGAAGACGGAGTGGCGGAAATTGCGGTCGGGCTCGGTAAATATATCGTAGATGGAGGTCTGAGTCTCCGCTTCTCACCGCGCCATCCTGACAAAGTGCTTCAGACATCGGAACTTGACCTTGCACTGCGCGATACTCAGACCCGACTCTACGCAATCAACATGAATGAGGCTGACGATGATTTCCGCGTCGACGACGGATTCAATATAGAGAACATAAGAGTGCAGAAATTCGCCGATACCATCGCTTTGAAGTATCTCGTCTCGACATTTGACCCTCAGGATCAGGTGATAAGAGACACCGACATCGGTTTTGGCCGCAAAGTTGTCACTTTTGCCAATATGCTGCAGCACAAGGTCTTTCCTCTTGCAGAAGCCATTGATTTCATGCTTGTTACCGGTCAGGATAAAATGCAGAGACCGATTGAAATTGAATTTGCCGGAGTCGTTGACCATTCTGGAAATACAAAAGGCAAAATATACTGGCTGCAGATAAGGCCTATCATCGACAGGAAAGAACTCGTCGATGATACGATACTTGAAATCCCTGACAATCAGCTCATACTCAAGAGCAATACCGCTCTCGGACATGGCAATATCGAGAACGTGTCGACTATAGTTTATGTCCGTCCGGACAATTTCTCGTCAATCAACAACCAGAAAATAGCGGAAGAGATCGAGCAGTTAAACCGCGACTTCACAAAAGAGCAAAAGGGATATGTACTTATCGGACCGGGGCGTTGGGGTTCATCAGATACCGCGCTCGGCATTCCGGTCAAGTGGCCTCATATATCTAATGCCAAACTCATTGTCGAGGCGTCTATGAGCAATTATAGAATTGAGCCGAGTCAAGGGACTCACTTCTTCCAGAATCTCACATCATTCGGAGTGGGTTATTTCACAATCAACCCATCGTCGAACGACGGCATATATGACATTGACTACCTTAATTCTCTCCCTGCGACTTACGAAAGTGAGTATATCCGAATTGTCGAATTCCCTAATTCTCTCACAATTGGCATCAACGGACGGAAAGGCGTCGGTGTCGTCAAGAAAAACATTTAATCTGCCATGGCTTTTTTAGGAAAAATAAAATCAGTATTCGGTTTTTCAAACGACGAATACGAAATAGACGAGAACGAATTGCTGCAACGCGATGCAACCGTTACGCCACTGGCTCAACGGAAGCAGCAACCGTCATCAGTCGATATTCCGGACAATCACAACGCATCGCATTGCGATGTGTCTGCCAACTCTCAGACAGCGATAACAGACGTTGTTGAGCATACTTGTCCGGATGCCATATTTAATAAAGTAGTTGAGATATTCAACGAGTCACTGCCGCCATTCTTACGCGAAAGCGTTGATCCTGACAAGCAGGCTCGTTATATTCATGATGCTCTCGACAGTTCAATGAGAGAATATGTGGCTCAACTTGATAAAGAAGCTGACACCCGTGTGAAAATAAAATTGGAAAACGGACAGATTTCTCTTAGGCGTGAAATAGAGACCCTTCGTGAAAAAGCAAAAAAAATTGAAGATGCAAGTGCAGAATGGAAAGAGCAGAAACTATCGGCCGAACGTCAGAAAAGGGCTCTGAGTGAACGTGTACATGATCTCGAAAAGCAGATAGATGCATTTCATGCGGAAAAGGAACAATTCGAACTTGAGAACAAAAGTCTCGTCAACAAACTCCGGGCCATGTCAATTCAAGATGGAGACATTGAAACTTTACGCAATGATAATGACATGCTCAGAAATGAGATAAAGACGCTGAAGGAAAATACGTCCAAAACAATTGACAATAACACAATCAATCAACTGAATTCGCTGAAAGACAGTGTTGACGATCTCACTGCCCAAAAGGAGACACTTACACGCGAACGCAATATTCTGGCTAATGACATCGTAGTATTGAAAAAGAAATGTGAAATTTCTGACGCAATGATCAACGACCTCAATCATAAGGCTTCGTCTGCCAAACTGGCGCTTGCTGAAAAGGAGGCACAATGCAAAGAGCTGCAATCGAAATTTGACGCACTTGAAGCGTCTGCCGCCGGGGTATCGGATCTTGGACTCCGGTTGCAGGAAGTGACAGAACTCTCTGACCGTAAGCAGGCTGAACTTGACTCCGTGCATGAAAACCTTGAGAGTGCTCTTGTTGAATTGCAACGTGTAAACAGCGAACTGCACAACGAATCAGTCAAAGTGCAACAACTCACTGATGAGCTACGTTCCGCCAAAGAGGCGCTCAGCATCAGTCAGCCTGTAGCTGACAGTTCAGCAGAAGAGATATCAGCACGCGATGCTATGATTACCCAATTGCAGGAATCTCTTACTCAGGCCAAGAAAGAACTTCAGGAAGCGAAGGATGAAGTCGAAGAATCACGGACATCATTGACTGCATTTGAAGAATCGCTCGTTAAAATTGATGAAATCAATGAGGCGCGTCAAAACAGAATAGCTGAACTGCAACAACAGATCAAGGAAAAAGACAGTGAGCTCGACTTAGCGACTAAGACACTTTCAGAAAAGGAATCGCTGATTGACCAAAAAGACACAGAGATAGCTTCTCTCAAAGCCACCATTGACAATAACCTCCAGCTTCAGGCTGCCTCGGAGGCATTGTTGCGGGAGGAAATCGAGCGTCTGCGCAAATCTCCGGAAACCCAATCACGCCAAAAGCGCAAAAAGTCGCCGCAGATATCATCTATCGACCAATCGCTTGATGACACAAACTGGTTGGTCCCGACCCCTCCGGAAGGGACTAACGCACGCCCCGGCGGCGTTTCAGACTCGGAGTTCGGATATCAGGCGCCCCATCATCGTGATGAGCCTAATAATCCGGCTCAAATGCTGTTGTGGTAAGCCTTAAGAAAATGGGAATACCGATTTTTCAAGAATGTTTTAAAGAAAAACAAACGGTTAAAAGACCAATTCATAGATTATGAAAATAAATGTCAATATACTTGCAACTCTTTCTCTTACAGCACTTGCTATCCCGACCGACAGCTTGGGCAAAAATTCGATAGTCAGTGATATAGCTCCGTATGTTTATCCTGCCAACAGATTGGCAACGTCGCCTGACATGACATTTATGCCTGACGGGCTGACATATCTTGCACCAAGCGCAGACAATACCCGCATAATAAAATATGATCTGGCATCGGGTAAAGAAATTGAGACTGTGTTTAATGCATCAAAAACCCGTGAAGCGTCTATCAACAGTTTTGAAAGTTTTTCGATCAGCCCTGACGGAACAAAACTATTGATTTCCATTGACAAGGAAATGGTATATCGCCGTTCATATAAGGCCCGATATTATGTTTTTGAAATCAAACGCAATATATTGAAACCCCTGTCAAAGGAACATGGCTATCAACAAATTCCACAATTTTCTCCTGACGGCAGATCGGTAGCATTTGTATCTGACAATAATATATATATAAAGAAGCTCGATTACGATACTGAAGTTGCTGTAACCACAAACGGTGTAATTAATTCCGTAATCAATGGCGCAACCGACTGGACCTACGAAGAAGAATTCTCGACCACTTCGACTCTGGCATGGGCTCCGGACAGCGAGACTCTCTCATACGTCAGTTTTGACGAGACAGACGTGCCGCTCTACAACATAGCGCTTTATCAGGGCACCTGCGACCCTAAAAACGATTATGCACTCTATCCCGGCCAACTGTCATATAAATATCCGGTAGCCGGAGCCAACAATTCTACTGTCACGCTGCACAGCTATGACATCTCTACACGCAAGACAAAAGATATCACTTTGCCAGATAGTGAAATTGAATATATCCCACGTATTGAATATGCCGCTACGGCAGAACAGTTGCTGGTTACGACACTCAACAGAGACCAGAACCGCATGGAAATATACAGCGTCAATCCGAAATCAACTGTAGTCAAGTCTCTTTATGTGGAGGAGTCAAAAGCGTGGATAGCCCCCTTGACTTACGAAAATATAGTCATTACCAATAAATCAGTAATCATAAATTCAGCTCGTTCCGGCTTCAATCATCTTTATGAATACAGCCTTGCCGGAGCGCAACTGCGCCAGATTACATCCGGCGACTATGATGTCAAGCAATGCTATGGAATTGACAAAGCCGGAAATGTATATTTCCAGTCAACAGCTTCAGGTCCGCTTAACCGCGTAGTGAGCAAAATAGATATCAAAGGGAAGATTACAGATTTATCTCCTGCCGGAACTTTTTCTTCTGCCGAATTCACTCCCGGCTGCAACTCTATGGTATTGACCGTATCAGACGCAATGACGCCACCTCACTATACTCTGCTCGGTTCAAACGGCAAAGTGATGCGCGAACTTGGCAACAATGAGAATTTCAAGTCACGCTACTCTACCCTGCCCGAGAAAAAATTCATTACAGTAAATTCTGACGGCAACGAACTTAACGGATATATAATATTACCGCCAGATTTTAAACAGGCACAAAAGTATCCGGTCATAATGTGGCAATACAGTGGCCCGGGCTCACAGGAAGTTCTCAATCGCTGGAGCTTCGACTGGCAGTATTTTGCAGCCAAGAATGGATTTATTGTGGCATGTGTGGATGGTCGAGGCACCGGAAGCCGCGGACGTGAATTTGAGACATGCGTCTACCGTAATCTCGGTTATTACGAAACTGTAGACCAAATTAATGCGGCAAAATATATGGCATCACTTCCATACGTCGATGCTGACCGTATCGGCATATGCGGATGGAGTTACGGCGGATATGAGACGCTCATGGCGATTTCAGCTCTTGGAAATCCATACAAGGCTGCCGTTGCCATCGCTCCTGTAACTGACTGGAGGTATTATGATACCGTTTATGCCGAACGGTACATGCTCACTCCGCGTGCCAATGAGGATGGGTATAATGACTCAGCTCCTTTACTAAAAACTGCCGGAGTAGACTGCGCGCTTTTGATTATGAGCGGCACAGCAGATGACAACGTTCACATGGCTAACACAATGGAGTATGTGTCACGACTCCAGTCTGATGGCACTCTGTGTGACATGCTGCTTTTCCCGAACATGAATCATTCAATCAACGGATGTAATGCAAGAGCCGTGGTATACGGCAAAATGATTGACTTCTTCATGAAGAATCTGTAAGCATCTGAATCGGAAGTTACAAATAAAGTATTGTTACAGTTTTAATATGGCACCACAAATTGCCATGATAAAAATGTCGTTATAAATGTTTCACTCATATCAACGTCGACAAACTCTTGCACAATGCATATTCTCCCTATGGGCGAATTGGGCCGTATCGGTAGGCTTTCTTGCCTTGCCGATATTAATCACCCCTTTGGTTTCTGCTCGTATATTGCCGGCAGTGCCACTACTATTGGCCGGCATACTGACCATTCTTGACCGCCGTAACCGTATTCAGCCGTCACCGACATGTTTCCGTATGCCACATCTTGTGCAAGTCATACTTATCATAAGTGCTGCGGTCATGCTGGCGGATATGTTTTACAAGACTCACAGCGACGTAAACGGGATAATCGGTCAGCCTATCAACCTCGCAAACCCATTGCTCCCGGTGCTTGATATATCGGTTGTTGCTGTCATTGTATGCATCTTCAACATATTCCGTGGGAACAATCCTCGATCATGTCGCTCGTGTCACAACCGCCTCGGAGAGGCTATTGACCGCGGTCTGATAGGCATGCTGTATAACCGCGAATCAAAGATACAGGTAAAATTTCTCTTCTGGCTGTCGCTGGCACTTGCCGTCACAACCTGGACTTACTATTTGTTTTTTTATGTAAATATAAATATCAACAAGTCTGACAGCTATTTCTTTATATTGTGTCCGTTGATGTGCTATGTTCTTTCTCTGATATATTTCGGTGCCCGTTACTATACTTTATGGGTATATTACTGTCAGAACAACGCCACAGCCAAAGTTATAGAGCGTCAGGGAACAACCATACGTTATCTCGTGATATGCAATGACAGAATCCTGCTTAATATACCGGAGCCGACCAGCGACGCTATATTTTCCGATGAACTTAAGATTGACGTGCCGCTGAAAGTGTCGCTCCCGTTTAAAGAGACAATCACCAATCTTGAAGCGCACAACTATTTCATTGACGCGTCAGAAGTGCCGGATGCTGAAACACGCCTTATTTTCAAAAGTTGCGACCCCGGCATGTATAACAATATGTTCCATTTCGTGGCCTTTGTCAACGATGCGGAAAAGACTGCCGATACCCTCAAGGGACAGTGGTTTTCTCTTCAGGAAACAAACGAAATGATCAGGGAGGGACTCGTGGCAATGGCTCTTGCGGCCGAATTAAGCCGTATATATACCATTACAATGGCATGGAAGGCGTATGACAGACACGGCCACAGACTTTATGAAATCAAGCATTACAAGCCGACTTTCCGCCTTAAGGATATGCCCACATGGGATGTCGATTATAATGACTCCAACTGGCTTTATGTTGCGGAAATCAACGAGGACAGACCGTTCTACCGTCTGCGCAGGCTATGGCATAAAATTACCAAAGGTTTAGGTGAATAAGCGGATTATGGACCAAAATGAAACACATAGACAAGATCCCGTAATAGCGATAATCGGCCCGACAGCATCGGGCAAGACACATCGTGCGGTGGCGGTGGCTGAAGATCTTGACGGAGAAATTATAAGCGGAGATTCGCGTCAGGTATACAAAGGCATGACAATCGGCACCGGAAAGGATTTGAATGAATATGGGAGCATACGATATCATCTTATAGATATTGCTGATGCAGGGGAGAAATACAACCTTCACCGTTTCCTTAAAGATGCGGGTAATGCTATATCAGACATCCGTAGCCAGGGACGCAGGCCAATAGTATGCGGCGGCACAGGTCTTTATATTGAATCATTACTGAACGGATTGAGATTGCCGGATGTTCCCGAGAACAAAGCCCTGCGTGCGGAACTGGAAGGAAAATCACTTGAAGAGCTCACTAAAATACTGTCATCAATGAAACGGCTTCATAATGTGACAGATGTAGACACCGCAAAGCGAGCTATACGTGCGATTGAAATACAATCATATTATGCCGAGCATCCGGAGCTGTCTGGCGAAACAGTCCCCTCGCCCATTGATGCAATAGTTATAGGTGTTGACATCGACCGTGAACTGCGACGTCAGAAAATAACCCGCAGACTCCACCAACGGCTCAAAGAGGGAATGGTTGACGAAATCAAAGGACTTATTGCATCAGGAATCTCGCCGGACGACCTTATATACTACGGACTTGAATACAAGTATATAACAGAATACGTGACCGGAATTTTGTCATACGATGAAATGGTGTCAAAACTGGAAATTGCGATACATCAGTTTGCCAAACGTCAGATGACATGGTTCAGGGGTATGGAGCGACGTGGATATGCTATACATTGGCTTTCGGCGGAATTATCTGATGATGAGTTCACTCAAAGTGTCAGAAATATAATTGGCCTACATGATTAGACACTGCAATACATACAATCGTATCCCGAGCCATATTTCCACGATGGTTCGTGTGATTATGTTTGTCTGGATAACATGCTGTCCTGTCATCTCAAAAGCGTATATCGGAGATTACGACGGTATGGTCGTGATAAATCCAATAGAATTGAAACAAGGCGATATATTCAGTTTCAACTGCGACGGTGCAGATGTGGAGTGCCAGCGCATTGAAGTAGGAATTCACCCTGCAGTTACCGGCAAGACAGACTGGACGCTGATACTTGAGACTGAGGAACATTCCATTGCATTCAACACACGCAAAGTCGAGCGTAACAGATATGATTTCGACCATGACGAAAGCATTGAGATAACGATGAGCATGGATGGCCAGATGCTTTGGAGCAAGGATTTCGGCAGGCAACTTCCGATTACACGATCACCGATATATTTACGCGCTCAACTCAACGGAAAAGAAATCACAATTGCTGTCGGAGACGGAATGCTGGATATTGTCGGGAAAGTTGATTATCATGGTTTTGTTGATAAAGCATCTGTGACATCGGAATATGATATCGTAGTTAACAGACATTCATATTTATATATTCCGAAACCTGAAATTCCTCAGATTTATGCTGACGAATGCGCCATACGTGAAGCCTTGCGCGAATGTAATGACGTCAGATGCTCGATATGGGAATATTTTGACGAAGATGTAGAGACAGACATAGCGGTTAAAGGAGGGCGATATAAAGTGGCACTGCTGCCGTCAGAGACCGGAGGTTATGATATCATATACATGTCAGGAGCAGAAATTGAACCACACAGATGGTGCACAGGAGCACTTAAAGGCCACCTCATTCCAACTCCGTTTGTCGACACCTATAATCTGCAATGGATTGACAGCGCAGGGAAAAGGATTGACGACCTTACGCCATACGCGACAATTGAAGGAGCAATAATGTCGCTTGTCTTTCCTATACAGAACGCTAAGTTCCGATTTGTTCATTCAAACTGACCACGGTCAATTCTTACGGGTAATATCGCCGGTAGCAATATCGTAGCTGATGTCGGAGTCAAGCAATCTGACAAAATAACTTCTATGATCTCGGCTGACGGCATATACATTATTCAACTCTTCCATTGCCTGAAGATGCTCATAAAGCGCAGGCGGAAATTCATCGAAAAGCAGCATCTGCGGCAACGTCCCGCCATAACCGTTTATTGACAGCCAGTAATAATTATTGTTGAATGTGATTGCCGCACTATTACGCAGCCGCACAAGATATCCGTCATCTGTACTTCCGAACTCCGTAACATCCTGTTCAGGAAAGTATCTTGAAACAAATTCTGAAATCGGAGCAGGCATTTCGTCCCATACCGAATTATGACATGACTGCAGACAAAAAACAGCCGATATTGTAAATATTGCTAAAATCAGACGCTTCATGTTGGCATACATTTCGTTATGATATTTTAACAATAAGAGCACATGAAATGTTGCCTGATACAGTCATTTTTTCAATTTGCGGCAGGAAACATCGGCTGCATCTGCCAGCCACGGTATCTTGCGCCCATTTTTCTTACTACCTTATGCCAATAGCCGTCATCACATCCCGACAGCATCTGCTCCGGTACCATTGGAGAAGTGACAGCCCAGACATGTTGTTTGATCTCTTCTTCAAGCTGACCGGCATCCCATCCGCTATATCCGACAAAGAAACGTATCAGATCGTCGGCCGGATAGCCTTCGCGCACGTATTGCAAAACCTGCTCATAGTCACCACCGATCCATAATCCCGGCATAATCTCTACTGACCCTGAGAACAACTGGCCTAACCTGTGAATATAAAACATACGGTTGCGCGACATAGGGCCCCCGATGTAAACCGGGATTTCGATATCATCATCAAATCCCTCAATCATCTGACCAAGCGTATATCCTGAAGTACGGTTCATGACAATGCCCATTGAATTGACCCCGGGTTCATAATCAATCAGAGTTATGACGGCATGATTGAAATATTCATCTGAAAGAAACGGTTCTGCGACAAGAAGGGAGCCCTCTCGGGGGGTCAATGTAGATATGTCGATATTAAAAAGTGTGTTATCCAGGTCTTTCATAACTTATGGCAATTGTGGGTTATTACAAGTAACGTTAACCGATTCAAGCGTAATATCAATCGGTTTGGATAGAAAATGGGCAAGACATCTGCCTAACAGAAATCTTGCCCGTTTTATGAATTAGCCCTCTACGGCCTGCTTGTTAATATAGCCGGATACCGCCTTCCAGCAGAGCACAGCTACAATAGCACCGATACAGGGGCCTACAACCATAATCCAGAAATCACCGAAGGCACCAGGGCTGAATACGGCCGGACCGAAAGAACGTGCAGGATTGACCGAGCAGTTATCCACGGGAATGCCGACAATATTTACCAGTCCGAGACCGATACCGATAGCAAGACCTGCGAATTTGCCTGCGCCGACTTTTGCGTCAGTAGCACCAAGCACAATCATCACGAAGAAGAATGTGAGCAATGCCTCCGTGATAAGTGCCATACCTGAAGTAGCACCGGGCTGAAGCACATTGGTGGCAAGTGAATTCTCTCCAGTGATACCGCCAAAGTTATAACCATCGCCTGATTTGTAAAGCAGATACAGGAACGCTCCGCCTACGGCAGCGCCAATCAACTGCGAAATCACATATCCGACACACTCTTTTCCACTCATTCGTCCGCTTAACCACACTGCCAGCGACACCGCCGGATTGACATGGCAACCGGAAATGTTACCTATACAGTAACACAGACAAATAAGCACCAGACCGAAACATAGGCCAATGCCAAGCACCCCGATCGCCGGGCCGGCGAGAACTGCGCTTCCGCATGCGAGGAGCACAAGAAACATTGTGCCGACGCCTTCCGCTAAATACTTTCTCATAATTTAAATATTAATAAAACGATTTGTTAAAGCAACGTTTTTAATTTAAAAACGTTTAATTTTCAAAATAGTTGACTAATTTTACGCTATGAATAATAATACAATTACAACAGAGAGGCATCCGTGGCCTCCTTTCATCCCTAAAGGTGCACGCATTCTGATAATGGGCACATTCCCTCCCGGTCAGCACAGATGGTCGATGCCATTTTTCTATCCAAATCCTATAAATGACTTCTGGAGAGTGATGGGTATCATATACTTTAATGACAAAGATAGTTTATATCTGCCTCATCTCAAAACTTTTGATTTGGAAAAAATCAAAAAATTGCTTGAAACACGGCATATCGCCATGGGTGATACCGGATTGGAAGTGGTGCGTCTTAAAGGTAATGCATCTGATAAGTATCTTGATATAATAAAACCGATACCTCTTGCAGAAACTCTTGAACAGATGCCGGAATGCATCGCCGTTGCCACTACAGGAGAGAAAGCCGCACGGGTCGTGGCGGAGATCACGAATACAGAAGTGCCAGGGACCGGCTCATTCATTGAAGCCGAAATTGCAGGAAGAAATCTGAAAATATATCGTATGCCTTCCACATCACGGGCATATCCGATGCCTCTGACAAAAAAAGCAGAGATTTATCGATCCATGCTTTCCGGACTAAACCTTTGCGACTGACAGACCGACTATATTTGTCATAAATTACGTGAACAAGTCCTAAAGCACAGATTGAATACAGTAGAAATGTTAAAAAAAAATCCTACATTTGCATAAATTTTTCACAACAACATTATTTCAACCGTATATGGAGGAATTAACCATACCCTTATCAATAGGCTTCAATGCCTTGGATATAATCAACTTTGTTGATGCCCATGCCGGCTATCTGTTTGTTTTTCTGCTTATGGCTGTTGAAAGCTCTTTTATTCCTTTCCCATCTGAAGCAGTTGTCCCCCCAGCAGTATATTTCATGCTTGGAACTGCCGGAACAATAAATATCGGCATCGTCATTCTCATCGTTCTCGCCGCTACTGCCGGCGCTCTGGTAGGTGCACTCGTGAACTATTATCTGTCATTATGGCTCGGACGCCCCATTGTATACAGTTTTGCCAACAGCCGCGTCGGACATTTCTTCCTTATCACTGAAGAAAAGGTGAAGAAATCGGAGGCTTATTTTGACAAGCATGGTCCGGTAGCCACTTTTATCGGACGACTTATACCAGCCGTACGTCAATTGATATCCATTCCTGCAGGACTATCACGCATGAATATAGCGAAATTCTGTGCTTTCACTTCGCTGGGAGCTTTTGTGTGGAACTGCATACTTGCCGGACTCGGCGTATGGCTGTTTACAGCAGTAAAACGCGAGGCGCTCTATGCAACTGTAGAAAAATACAACGGATATCTGACTATCGGAGGCCTTTGCCTGCTCGGCATCTGTATCCTCTATATGATATATAAGGCGCTGACGGCAAAAAAGACAAAAACCGGCTTATAACCACAGTAATATCCCAAATTTATATCATTAATATTTCCTTTAGCATAAAGCAGTTATAGCATGTTAATATCACCATCCCTACTGTCAGCCGATTTCGGTCGTCTAAACGATGAAGTCGAGATGCTAAACCGGTCGAACGCCGATATGATACATCTTGATGTTATGGACGGAGTCTTTGTTCCGAACATTTCATTCGGATTTCCAGTAATCGAGGCCGTTGCAAAAATAGCATCAAAACCATTGGACGTGCATCTCATGATTGTAAATCCGCAAAACTATATAAGTCAGGTACGAGATACCGGTGCGGCTATTATGAATGTGCATCAGGAGGCATGCGTGCATCTTGACCGTACGATCCAAGCCATCAAGAGCGCCGGCATGAAAGCCGCCGTGACGCTTAATCCGTCAACACCTGTGATGATGCTTGAAGATGTCATTGCCGATCTTGACATGGTGCTTCTAATGTCAGTCAATCCCGGTTTTGGCGGACAGAAGTTCATCGCAAACTCTATAAAAAAGGCGCAGCAGCTGAGAGAACTTATACGGAAATCAGGATCGAAAGCCATGATAGAAGTTGACGGCGGTGTAAACGAGGAAACAGGACATCGTCTTGCAGAGGCCGGAGCCGATATACTTGTAGCCGGAAGCTACATCTTCAAAAGCAACAACCCGAGCCACACCATAGATTTGCTGAAATCTTTGTGATTTTTCACAAAATATTATATTGCAAAGCCTGAAAATACATGTTATTTTCGTAACTTTGTCAGGAAACACAAAGATTTTACGAAAATTTCATACGTATACACATAATGAACGACTATACATATTCGGGGGCAGATTTTGAGCCGGACAACAGGACGCGTGACAGACGCGCAGGCTCCGATTCTGACTATGCTGCGACATCACGTGACAATGATAATAACAATCGCCGCAAGCGAAAAAAGCCCAATCTGTCGTCGCGTGACGAAGCCGAATCCGGCTTGCCGCGCTTCATATCTCAGCCGATTGCATTTTTCACGAGCCGCAAGGTAAAATCCGTAACGGGAATTGCATTGATACTTCTTGCCGCATACCTGTCGGTGGCTGCACTCTCGTTTTTAAAGCACAGTGGAGCAGATCAGAGCGAAATTCTCAATCAGACAATTGAACAGATGTCTCAATCGCCTGAATCAGTTGAAAATATAGCCGGCCCGGTCGGAGCCAGAGCCTCGCACCATCTTTTCGTAGAAGGTCTTGGGCTCGGATCAGTTGTGCTTATCATCTACATGGTAATCCTTGGGCTCGGATTGCTCGGAATGAAGAAGATAAATTTCTGGTCGCTAACGTTCAAGTCTCTGATATTCGCCATTACCATATCTTTTGTACTTGGATTGCTATCGGTCAATTCATCTGCAGATATACCTCCGGGCGGATATCACGGGCGATATATAAATATTTTGCTTATTTCGCGTGTGGGATGGATCGGCGCCTTTATTGTCAGTTGTATGCTGGTCGCTGTTCTCGTGACTATATACATAACCGAACTCACACGCTTTTATCAGAAGTCACGCGAAAAAATCCGCCTGGTGCAGGCGAAGAAAATTCATGACGACGATCGCCGGACTTATGTTCAGGAGGTAATGGATAATGCCCTTTCCGTCGGTCCGATAAATGTCGTGGTAGAAGAAAATATTGAAAAGAAAAATTCCGAAGCCGAAGAAACGCCTCATACAAATCCGCAACGTCATAGTTTTGATAATATAGAATCGGCCACCGCTCTTGAAAATGATGACAGATACACGGCTGAAACGCAACGCAACGCAATCCAGACCGAAGAGCAAGAGGCAACGGGAACAGAGAATCCGATAGAAACACTGCTCCCGGTCACCGAGCACAGGTTTGGAACTGAAAAACATGAAGCATCAGAAAATGCTGACAGTGCCGTATCAACTCCTGGCTTTGAAATAAATGCCGCCACGGAAATCGAACAGGTCCAGAATGTCAACCGTGCCGTAGAGATACAGGGACCGTATGACCCGCGGGCCGAATTGTCTCGCTACCGTATGCCGCCGCTTAACCTGCTCCATGACCGTCCGCGCAAAACCAATTCTGTGGATCTGTCAGAACAGGAAGAGAACAAAGAGCGTATCACAAAAACGCTGAACGACTACGGCATTCAAATTGTGAAAATTGAGGCCACTGTAGGCCCGACAGTCACTTTATATGAAATAGTACCTGCAGAGGGGGTCAGGATTGCCCGTATAAAGCGCCTTGAAGATGACATCGCAATGAGCCTTGCTGCTTTAGGAATACGCATAATAGCGCCTATACCGGGGAAAGGAACGATAGGCATTGAGGTCCCCAACAAAGATCCGCAGACTGTATCAATCCGCTCAATTCTCGGGTCAAGAGCGTTTCAGGAATGCAAATATCCGCTGCCTATGGCATTGGGAGCTACCATTTCAAACGATGTGTACATAGCTGACCTCACAAAAATGCCGCACCTGCTTGTGGCCGGAGCTACCGGCCAGGGTAAATCGGTCGGACTGAACACAATAATAGCATCTCTACTATACAAACGCCACCCGTCTGAGCTGAAATTTGTGCTTGTCGATCCGAAAATGGTTGAATTCAGCCTCTATGCTCGATTGGAAAAGCATTATCTGGCAAAACTCCCGAATGAAGAGGAACCGGTAGTCACTGACCCCAATAAGGTGGTTGACACACTAAACTCTCTATGTGTGGAGATGGATTCCAGATACTCGTTGCTTAAAGACGCCGGCTGCCGTTCTGTAATAGAATATAACGAGAAGTTTGTCAACCGTCGTCTCAACCCGGAAAAAGGTCATCGATATATGCCATATATAGTGATGATTGTTGATGAGTTTGCAGATCTGATAATGATGGCCGGAAAAGCTGTGGAAACCCCGATTGCACGTATTGCCCAGAAGGCTCGTGCTGTGGGCATGCACATGATTATCGCAACGCAACGCCCGTCAACAAACGTCATTACAGGTATAATCAAAGCCAACTTCCCCGGCCGTATAGGTTTCCGTGTAAGCCAGATGGTTGACTCACGCACCATACTCGACTCTCCCGGCGCCAATCAGCTTATCGGGCGAGGAGATATGCTTATATCTACCGGGGGCGTCGTTGAGCGTGTGCAATGCGCGTTTATTGATACCGATGAGGTCGATGCTATATGCCATCATATTGACGACCAAATAGGATTTGACCACGCGTACCTTCTTCCAGAGCCGCCATCGGAAGCCGGGGAGATACCTGCCGGTTCGCTTGCCGAACGTGATGCGTTATTTGATGAAATTGCCCGACTTGTAGTTCAGGGAAACACAGCCTCGACATCAAACATCCAGCGCAAGTATTCTATCGGATATAATCGCGCTGGAAAAATCATGGACCAGCTTGAGGCCGCCGGAATTGTCGGCCCGGCGCAAGGCGGAAAACCGCGTACGGTTTTGGTCGACCCGACTCAGCTGGAGATGATGCTCGACTCACTTTAACGTTTATTAAAGACTATTGGTGCAACCTTTTGTCTGTGCCGATGTCTTAATAATAAAACCATAACATTCCCGAAACCTTATGAAAATTAAAGCCATATTCATATTGCTCCTGTTTGCGATAGGAGTGAATTATGCAGGTGCTGCGATTAATGCTTCCGCATTCATGAAAGAAGCATCCGATAAGATTACATCTTCAAAATCGATTACGGCATCGTTCAGAATATCAAGTGCCGGACAACAGAACATCACTGGCACAATAGCTGTGAAAGGCTCATGTTTCGCAGTCACCACCTCGTCAAATTCCACTATATATGACGGAGCCACACAATGGACGGTTTCTGCCGCTGACCGCGAAATATCGATATTCGAACCTACAGCGGATGAAATCGCACAGGTTAATCCTTTCTCGATAATCAAAAGTTATAACCGTGATTATAATCTTAAAATGCTGCAATCTGACAACTCCATTGTCAAAATGCAGCTCACTCCTAAAAGTGTCGATTCTTCAATCAGGACAATCACCATTACATTCGGAGCGGCATCAAAAATGCCGCAGCACATGACAATCACCCTTGATGACGGCACTGTACTCAATGTATCTATAGGTGATATAAAGACAAATGCCGACATTCCCTCCGCACGTTTCTCTGTATCCGCCAAAGATTATCCAGGATACGAAATCATAGATCTCCGTTAAGCAGACAGTTATTGTAAAATATAAAACCCTCATATACCAACACATCATGGAAATTTCAAAATGTCTTATCATAGGAGCCGGACCTGCCGGATACACTGCCGCGATATATGCATCCCGCGCCAACCTCTTCCCTATCCTCTTCGAGGGCATTCAGCCCGGAGGACAGTTGACAACAACTTCAGAGGTGGAAAATTTTCCCGGATATCCTGAAGGTGTCAGCGGTCCGACTCTCATGGACGACCTTCGCCGCCAGGCGCTCAGATTTGGAGCTGATATAAAATCCGGGAGTGTCACTGAAGTGGATTTCTCGAAACGTCCGTTTGAGGTTACAGTCAACGGCGCAGATAAATATTATGCACATACGGTAATTATTGCCACAGGAGCATCCGCGCGCTATCTCGGTCTACCGGACGAGCAGAAATACATGGGGATGGGAGTATCGGCTTGCGCTACGTGCGACGGATTTTTTTATCGTGGAAAGAATGTCGCCGTTGTCGGTGGCGGAGACTCTGCGTGCGAGGAAGCGCTTTATCTCAGCAATATTGCCAAGAAAGTATTCCTCATAGTCAGAAAGCCTGCATTACGTGCGTCAAAAGTGATGCAGCAGCGGGTTTTGAAAAAAGAAAACATAACCGTACTGTTCAATTGCAACACTTTGGGGCTGTTCGGAGATGAAGTGCTTGAAGGCGCGAAACTTGTTGAGAACAAGGGGACGGAGATGGAACAGATATTTGATATCGCTATTGACGGATTCTTCCTTGCCATAGGCCATACACCCAACACCCAGGTTTTCGGCACCTCGCTCGAACTTGATTCCGAAGGTTACATCATACTCAAGGGCAATACATCAGCAACAAGTGTTGATGGAGTGTTTGCGGCAGGCGATGTGGCCGACCCCCGTTACCAGCAGGCAATATCTGCAGCCGGAATGGGTTGCAGAGCGGCGCTTGACGCAGAAGCATATCTCGTGGAAAATGATTTATAAGTTGTCGCGAATTTTTGTCAGTTGAAATGCTTTCAGACAATTTCATACGACTTAGAGCACTCGAGATTGAAGATCTCGATATGCTCTACCTTTGGGAAAACGATACGTCGCTTTGGCATTATGGCAATAATATCGCTCCTTTTTCACGGAAATTGCTTATTGATTATATCAACAATTATGATGGAGATATATTCAGGTCGCAGCAACTTCGGCTCATGATTGTGCCGGTTGGCGCCGACACACCGGTGGGAATGATTGATCTATACGACTTTGATGCAGTAAACCGGCGTGCCGGTGTGGGTATCATGGTTGATGTCGCACATCAGTCTCGAGGATATGCACACAGTGCGCTCGCACTTCTATGCCGATATTGCTACCGGCGCCTTGGCATGCATCAACTGTATGCCACAATCTCAGTAGACAACACTCCAAGCATTGCGTTGTTTCAGAGTTGTAAATTTAAAATCTCGGGGAAACTGCGATCGTGGTCCCGGCAAGGAGAAAGTTATGCCGATGCTTATATCTTTCAACGGCTTCTTACGGGAGAAATCATGACCGAGCAATAACATACGAAGAGCGGAATTTTTTCAACCTCCGCTCTTCGTATGTTAAAATTATCGTTTGAAAGAATCGGCGAACAACGTGCGGTTGACAAGCGAGCGGCCAAGTGTAACCTCGTCAGTATACTCGATTTCGTTACCTATAGCCACACCCCGCGCAAGCTGGGTTATCTTTACCCCTGTCTGCCCGAGAAGTCTGTATATATAATAATTTGTTGTGTCCCCTTCCATTGTCGCACTCAATGCAAGAATTACCTCTTCAATATCATTGTTTTTGATTCGGGATACAAGCGAGGCGATTTCCAGCTGATCCGGACCTATTCCGTCCATCGGCGATATGAGACCGTTAAGCACATGATAAAGCCCCCTGTATTGGCCGGTACGCTCGAATATCATAACATCATTGATGTTTTCAACGACACATACCACTTTCGAGTCACGTGCAGGTGATGCGCATATCGGACATATTTCGGTTTCGGATATATTATGGCACACCGAGCAATATCTGATCTCTTTGCGAAGCTTTATTATGGATTCTCCAAGTTTCTCGCTTGTACTTTCCTCCTGCCGCAATAGATGTAAGGCAAGACGCAAAGCGGTTTTGCGCCCTACCCCGGGTAGTCGCGACAGTTCTGTTACTGCATTTTCAAGCAATGAAGAGGAAAATTGCAAATCCATTGGTCAATAAATTTGAGTCAGTCAATATATTTTTCCGTAAAGTTAAAGATTTATCATGAATAAAAGCATAACGTCAGATATATTTTTCAGCTTATGGGATTGCCAATTGCAGATTGTTTATTACCTTTGCACTCGTATTTATAAATACATATAAAATGGAGATAGTAAGAAAAGTCAATGATATTTCGGAGCTTTGTGCCCGGGCTCGTGAAGAAGGCAAGACGATTGGTCTTGTTCCGACCATGGGCGCGCTCCATGCCGGACATGTCTCGCTTATTGACCGCGCGCGTAAAGAAAATGACATTGTCGTGGTAAGCGTTTTTGTAAATCCGACCCAATTCAACAACCCAGAAGATCTTCGCACATATCCGCGTACGGAAGAGGCTGATTGCGCCAAGCTTGAAGCTGCCGGAGTCGATTATGCATTTATACCTTCAGTCGAAGAAATCTATCCGGAAGAAGACACCCGAGTTTTTGATCTCGGACCGGTAGCTGAAGTGATGGAAGGAGCGATGCGTCCGGGACATTTCAACGGAGTAGCTCAGATAGTAAGTCGTCTTTTTGCGATGACCGCTCCACATCGGGCATATTTCGGAGAAAAGGATTTCCAACAGATTGCAGTTATCCGTAAAATGGCGGAGATTGAAGGCTTTGACAACCTTGAAATAATAGCATGTCCAATCAAACGCGAAAACGACGGACTTGCGATGAGTTCACGAAATGTACGGCTTACTCCGCATCAGCGTGAAATCGCACCTTCCATTCATGCCATACTGAAATCAAGCGTAGCTAAAGCATCATCTATGACTGTCGAGCAGACAATAAAATCTGTAACTGACAGAATCAACGCATACGATGAAATGGAAGTCGAATATTATCAGATAGTCGACCCTTTGACGATGCAGCCGATAGCTGACTGGAGTGAAGTTTCTGACGGAGTAGCGGTAGGATGTGTTACTGTATACCTTGGCGACGTCCGCCTTATCGATAACATTAAATATAACATCAAATAATGGTTCAGGTTCAACTCGTCAAATCGAAAATTCATCGCGTTACCGTGACAGAGGCTCGCCTCGACTACATCGGCAGTATAACAATTGACGAAGAGCTGATGGAAGCCGCCAATATATTTGAAGGAGAGCGGGTATATATAGTCAACAACAACAATGGTGAGCGCTTTGACACCTACACTATAAAAGGAGAACGTGGCTCCGGTGTAATATGTCTTAACGGTGCCGCGGCACGCAGGGTGCAGCCGGGCGACATTGTCATAATAATGGCATACGCCATAGTCCCTATAGATGAGGCCCCGGATTTCAAGCCTACAGTAATATTTCCCGACACCGCCACCAATAGATTGATAAAGTAAAATAAATTTAAACAGTTACTTACCATCCAATATATATGTTTGAAAATCTAAGCGAGAAACTTGAACGGAGTTTTAAAATACTCAAGGGTCAAGGAAAGATTTCCGAGATAAACGTTGCAGAGACCTTGAAAGATGTGCGCCGTGCGCTCCTTGACGCCGACGTCAACTACAAAGTCGCAAAGACATTTACCGACACGGTCAAAGCCAAAGCCATAGGTCAGAACGTTATCAACGCCATCAAGCCGCAGGAGCTTATGGTAAAAATCGTGCATGACGAGCTTGCTGCGCTTATGGGCGGCGAAACCGCACAGGTCAACCTCTCCGGAAATCCGACTGTGATACTCATGTCGGGTCTGCAAGGCTCCGGTAAAACTACATTTTCGGGAAAACTCGCCAGAAAGCTCAAAAGTGAAAAAGGCAAACGTCCGCTTCTTGTAGCTTGCGACGTATACCGTCCTGCTGCTATTGAACAGCTCAAAGTGATTGCCGGACAGATTGATGTGCCCGTATATACGGAAGATGGTAATAAAAATCCGGTAGAAATTGCGGAAAACGCTATAAAATACGCAAAACTCAATCATCTTGATTTGGTAATAGTCGACACCGCCGGACGTCTGGCTGTCGACGAGCAGATGATGAATGAGATTGCGGCCATCAAGAAGGCCATCAAACCACAGGAAACTCTGTTTGTGGTAGACTCCATGACCGGACAGGACGCCGTCAACACTGCAAAGGAATTCAACGACCGCCTCGATTTTGACGGAGTTGTACTAACAAAACTTGACGGTGACACTCGTGGTGGTGCAGCTCTTTCCATTCGTACAGTCGTTACAAAGCCCATCAAATTTGTCGGAACCGGAGAAAAGCTCGACGCTGTCGATCTTTTCCACCCGTCGCGTATGGCCGACCGTATTCTCGGCATGGGCGATATCGTGTCGCTTGTGGAAAAAGCACAGCAGCAATTTGACGAAAAACAGGCCATTGAGCTACAGCGTAAAATCGCTAAAAACCAATTCAACTTCAATGACTTCCTTGCCCAGATACAGCAGATTAAAAAAATGGGCAACCTGAAAGATCTCGCATCTATGATACCGGGCGTCGGCAAGCAGATAAAAGATATGGATATCGATGACAACGCTTTTAAAAGTGTCGAAGCGATAATCGGCTCAATGACTGCGGCCGAACGCCAGACTCCAGCCATAATAAACGGAAGTCGCCGCAAGCGCATCGCTAAAGGCTCAGGTACAACGCTTCAGGAAGTCAACCGCCTTCTGACTCAATTCGAACAGACACAGAAAATGATGAAAGCGGCCACATCCAAAAATCCGCTCAAAGCTATGAATGCCATGCGACAGATGCGCCGCGGACGCTGACAGCAAATCAAAATTTCCCAAAACCATTCAAACGGATATTTCTCATGCAATTAATTGACGGTAAAAAGATTTCACAGCAGCTTAAAGAAGAAATCGCTGCACAGGTAGAAACCATGATAGCAGCCGGCAGGCGCAGGCCTCACCTCGCAGCCGTGTTAGTCGGACACGACGGCGGTTCGGAGACTTACGTCGCCAATAAGGTAAAGGCGTGTGAGGCCTGCGGTTTCACATCTACACTTATTCGCCGTGAAGCCGACGTTACCGAAGATGAATTGCTTTCAATAGTCCATTCATTAAACAATGACCCTGAAATTGACGGTTTCATCGTTCAGTTGCCGCTTCCGAAACACATCTCCGAACAAAAAGTAATCGAGGCTATCGATTATCGAAAGGACGTGGACGGTTTTCATCCTATCAACGTCGGTCGGCAGTCGATAGGACTCCCCTGCTTTCACTCCGCGACACCGGCAGGAATTCTCGAACTGCTTGCCCGCTATGAAATCCCTACAAAAGGAAAGCATTGCGTGGTGCTCGGTCGAAGCAATATTGTAGGCAAACCTGTGGCTACACTGATGATGCAGAAAGGATATCCGGGCAACGCCACTGTGACCGTATGCCATTCCGCCACTCCGAATATCAAAGAAATATGTCGTTCAGCTGATATAATCATAGCTGCTTTGGGACAACCCGGATTTGTGACCGCTGACATGGTTAAAGACGGCGCTACAATAATTGATGTCGGCACAACTCGCGTTCCGGATGCATCGAAGAAAAGCGGATTCCGCTTGTGCGGTGACGTTGATTTCGAAAATGTAGCCCCCAAATGTGCCTACATAACCCCTGTGCCCGGTGGCGTAGGCCCGATGACAATCGCATCACTCATGAAGAATACTCTTCTTGCAGCTGACGGCAATCTGTTCAATGACTAACGCACGGCTCCGTTATGCCTCTGCCTCTGTTTGCCGGTCTGTCAAAAGCCATGATTGCCTTGATGATGCAATCAGAGGCGGTACTTCTGTTTGCCGGCGATGCTATGCAGCATAAGGCACAGCTTGATGCCGCATATTGTGGAGACGGAAGATACAGCTATACGGAATGCTTCGAACCGGTCAGGAGCATCATAAGTGATGCCGATTTTGCGGTAGTTAATCTGGAGACTCCTTTAGGCGGACCACCATATCGTGGATATCCCTGTTTCAGCGCGCCTGACAGTTACGCCGAGGCTCTTGTTGAAGCCGGATTTGACCTGCTGCTTACAGCCAACAACCATACTCTTGATGCTCGTGACCGTGGTCTGAAACGGACTGTCAGCATACTCGATTCTATTGCAATACCCCACATCGGCACATACAGCAATGCCGAATCGAGAAGCCAAGAAATCCCCCTTGTGATTAACATAAAAGGATTTAAAGTCGGATTTCTTAATTATACCTACGGCACAAACGGCATTTCCATTCAAGGCGATGTCATTGTCGACTACATCGATAAGCAGGTAATGGCTGATGATATCGCCGCGACACGCAAAGCGGGCGCAGAGATATTGTGCGTAGCAGTGCACTGGGGAGATGAATACAAGCTTCTGCCTAACAGTAGCCAGAAAGAATTGGCAAAATGGCTGTGCGACAAAGGTGTCGATATAATATTTGGAGGGCATCCACATGTCATTCAGCCAATGGAGCTTCTTGACAACCCTGTCACGGGGCGTAAAACCGCATTATTCTATTCTTTGGGCAACTTCATATCCAATATGAAAACCCGGGATACCCGCGGAGGAGCAATTTCACGTGTGACCTTACGTCGTGACTCCATAGGCACCGCCTATGTCGATGAATTGAACTATCAGCTCGTGTATACGGTTCCACCATCGGGGCGTGGCTCTACATTCAAGCTTTACCCAGCCGACCATGAGGCATTTGATGTTACCGCAACAATACCTCGCTCAGATAGCTCAATATCAGCAACACCGTTCCCGACATCTGTCATAACCGGCAGAAATGCTTTTGTATCTTCAGCCAATAATATATTTGACAAATACAACAAAAATGCAACAAGCTATAAACCTGCGAAATAAAACAACCCATCGCTTGGTCTGCGAATTATTTTTACATTTAAAGTTAAAAAAATCGACAAAAAGTATTGCAGGTTAAAAAAATATTCGTACCTTTGCAGCGTTGAAACCGGAAATCATCAGCAGCAATAGCTGATAAAGAAAGAAGGTCGATATATTTAGATGGTGAAATTAGCTCAGCTGGTTAGAGCGTCGGATTGTGGTTCCGAAGGTCATGGGTTCGAAACCCATATTTCACCCCAAGAAAAATAGCCGTCTAACTTTTTAGGCGGCTTTTTTGTTTAACAGCCATTGAGAAAACCATAAAACTACAGAAATATGCTCCAGTTCATAACAGCGAAATCAGATAAGTATACCATCACCGAAGAAGCTCAGATGGTAATAGAGGGTGGATGTCAGTGGATACAGGTATCCGAACAACTTCCCGAGGGAACATCCATGAAAGATATTCTCATGGAATTAAAGCCGCTTTGCGAGGAGAATGGAGTATTTCTGATGGTAGAATCTGATGCCGAACTGGCTCAAGAGATGCGCATTCATGGTGTTCATCTAAAAAAAACGGACATAAAACCGACCGAAGCACGAGAACTGCTCGGACCTCATGCTGTAATCGGCATTGACACAGACTCAGCGGCTGAAATTCTTGCCCTGAAAGGTCTTGACATTGACTATGCAGTGCTTGACCTGGACCGTGGGAATACAATCGATGACATAAAACAGACAATATCCGAAGTTCGCGGACAAGGATTCGATATTCATATAGTGGCAAAAGGTGCAAACATTGACATGGCTGATTTGAACCGATTAAAGCAAGCCGGTGTCAGTGGATTTGCCATGTCCCGACAGATTCTTGACAATCCGGAGCCGGCAGTAGCCACAGCAGAAATACTGGCAGCCCTCAGCCTCTAAATATAGAGCGAATGATATTTGATTGACTATGGTATTGGACAGCCAAAGCAAACTCCTGCTTAAAATCATTATTCCGGTAGCAATCGGGATAGCGGTAGTTGTGTGGCTTTTTGGCCGCGAGTTCGATATTGACACACTCAAAGACATCCGATTTACGCCTCAGGTAGCATTAGGGCTCTCATTTGCATTGCTTGCTCTATTCGGTCGCGACTTCGGTTTGGCATGGCGTTTTCTGACGCTGTCAGATAAACGCCTGTCATGGAAATCTGCAACAAAAGTCACTATGTTGTGCGAGTTCACTTCGGCGATAACACCTACATCTGTTGGCGGGAGCGCATTATCCATGATATTCATGGGGCGCGAGGGCATAAAACTTGGACGAGCCACAGCTATAACCCTGACAACACTGATGCTTGACGAAGGTTTCTTCATGTTGTTTTCTCCGCTACTCTTTCTCTTGATTTCCCCTTCCGAATTATTCGGATTTACACAAGGAGCTGCCGCCCATGACCTACAAGTGTTGTTTTGGGTGGTTTATGGCATAATTTGTGTAATCGCCATTGGTCTGTATGTCGGCATATTTAAATCTCCGCACATTATTGCCGGTTTACTGTCAAAGATTTTCTCACTGCCGTTTCTGCGCCGTTGGCGAAAAGCAGTTGACGAATTGGGCGACAACCTGACAGAGGCTTCGTCTGAACTGAAAAGCAAGCCCAAAAGATGGTGGCTGGCTCCGGTCGCAGCCACAATAGTGTCATGGTTGTCACGTTTTGCCGTAGTCAATGCGCTGATGCTTGCCTTTATTCCAGAAGCCGACCAGCTTACCGTATTGGGGCGTCAGTTCATTGTGTGGGCACTCCTTACATTTACTCCTACACCTGGAGGAAGCGGAGTAAGTGAAATGCTGTTCAAGACATATTACTCCGATATAGTATATGGCCCGATAATGATGTTGCTCGCCATAATTTGGAGAATATTTACTTATTACGTATATTTGTTTATCGGATTCTGCATGATACCGACATTCATAAGACTGAAGAAATGAACAATCTCACATTTACCGCAGTAATACCCGCCAGATATGCCTCCACCCGCTTTCCCGGCAAGCCGCTCGCGCAAATCGGAGATCACAGCATGGTGAGCCGCGTATATCGTCAGGTCAAAAAAGCCGTTGACGATGTCTGGGTTGCCACCGACGACAATCGCATCTATGACGAATGTTTGCGTACAGGCGCCAAAGTAGTCATGACATCACCCGACCATCAAAGCGGCACCGACCGTATAAACGAAGCTGTAGAAGCAATCGGATGCAAATCTGATGTCATCATAAACGTGCAAGGCGACGAACCGTTCATAAGCCCTGAGCAGATAACCCTGTTGAAATCATGCTTTGACGACGATAATTCACACATCGCAACATTGGCGCGCAAATTTGATCCGCAGAAAGGTTTTGAGGCTCTGTTTGACCCGAATCTTGTCAAGGTCACATTTTCCGAAAGAATGCAGGCTTTGTATTTCTCCCGTTCTATAATACCATACGTAAGAGGCGCTGAATGGACGGAATGGCTTGGCAAAACCACATTCTATTCACATGTGGGAATATATGCCTACCGCCGAAATGTACTTGCGGAAGTAACCGCACTACCCCGTTCCACCCATGAGATAGCTGAATCGCTCGAACAACTGAGATGGCTTGACAACGGATACAATATAAAAGTCGCCATAACCGACCGGCCGACAATCGGCATTGACACTCCGACAGACCTCGAAGCTGCAATTAAGTTTGCTTCTGACAATAATCTCCTTGACTGATTTGCCATGAATTGCTTGATTGACCGTAAAAAAGAGCCTGTTGTTAAAGGTTTTAAACGACTTTCCATACCATACCCAAGCGTCACCACTCTGCCCAACGGACTGCAACTCTACGCACTTGATGCAGGCGACCAGCCAATCAACCGCATAACAGTCAGCTTCGGATCCGGACTGATGGAAGCTGCCATCCCCGATTCACTACAGCTCGCAGTGCAACTGCTGCGCGAAGGCACAGCATCATTTTCCGGGAGCACAATTTCCGAAACACTTGACTATCATGGCGCATGGCTTAAATGCGATGCGCTTTCGCACAACGTCTCCGTCAATTTGTGGTCACTCAACAAGTCAACCGCAAAACTGCTGCCATTGCTTGGTGAGATTCTGACAAAACCGTCGTTCCAGGAAAAAGCGTTCATCACATTGCGCGACAAGCATAAATCACGCTATCTGCTATCTCAAAAAAATGTGTCATACATGGCATCCAGAAATGACAAAAAGTTGGTGTTCGGAGCAAGCCACCCCATCAACCGCATGATTGACGCAGAGGGAATAGACGCATTGTCAACAGATGACATACAGGCAGCTTATCGTCAGGCATTCACGCCGGCTCCACGCCTGTTTATCGCAGGCAATCTGGAAGAGGTATTGCCTGCGGTCTCCGACTTTTTCGGCCGGCTTGACTATAATGCCCCAGCAGCAGATCAGAACATAATCGACATGCAGCCGCTTCCAGGCAGTCACACATTTGTAATTGACGTTGATGCCGAGCATCAGGCCGCATTAGCTATTTCCATACCGACAATCGACCGTAACCATCCCGACTATATCGCTCTGCGTCTTGTCATAATGGCGCTTGGCGGATATTTCGGCAGTCGCCTTATGGCCAATATTCGCGAGGACAAAGGCTACACTTACGGAATTCAAGCCAACCTTCTCGGATATCGTGAAGGTGGCGTAATATCCATAATGACCGAAACAGCCACGCAATATATCGATGCAGTAATCAATGAAGTAAGACATGAACTGATACGTCTGCGCGAGCAGCCAATGCCTGACGACGAACTTTTCATCGTCAAAAACAACGCTATGACTTCGCTTGCGGCAACACTCGACACGCCATTCTCGATAATGGATCTACATATCTCGCAATTCCATACCGGAACTCCCGAAAACTATTTCGAAAAGCAACTTGAGGTTATCAATTCTCTCAGCACACCGCAAATCCTCGAATTGTCGCAAAAATATCTTGACATTGACAGACTTCTGATTTCAATAGCCAGACCTGCACATGCCTGACATGATATCATCAGGCAGAAACACAGTTTTTTTTAGTTGAACACAGCGCATCAAAAAAAATATTAAATCTTATCGGATTGGCAATATTTTTATTGCCAATCCGATAGCTTTCTGCCATTTTATTTGTAACTTTGTGGAAAGTTTCCAACGCAAATTATTTCTAACTATCAAAAAATAAAAAATGGAAAAAAGTGCTCTGCAAAAAGCTCGCGCAACATACCAGCCCAAGTTGCCGATTGTATTGACCGGAGCGGTCAAAGCAGTAGAAGGTCAGCCCACAAATTCAGTTGCCGACCAGGATGAAATCAAAAAACTTTTCCCCAACACTTACGGACTTCCCGAACTTAAATTCGAGAAAGATCCCGCTCCCGCCGCTCGCAAGCCGGTCAACGTGGGTGTAATCCTCTCTGGCGGACAGGCTCCCGGCGGACACAATGTCATCTCCGGTCTGTTCGACGGTATCAAGAAAATCAATCGCGACAGCCGTCTCTACGGCTTCCTTATGGGCCCCGGCGGTCTTGTTGACCACCAGTATGTAGAGCTTACTGCAGAAACCATAAACGAATTCCGCAACACCGGCGGCTTCGACATCATCGGTTCAGGCCGCACCAAACTCGAAAAGAAAGAGCAGTTTGACAAAGGTCTTGAAATCCTTCGAGAGCTCAATATCTCGGCCATCGTGATAATCGGAGGTGACGACTCTAACACCAATGCCGCTATTCTCGCCGAATATTACAAAGAAATTGGAGCAGGCGTGCAGGTAATCGGCTGCCCCAAGACAATTGACGGCGACCTCAAAAACGACGTTATCGAAACTTCATTCGGTTTTGACACCGCAACAAAAGTTTACTCAGAAGTAATTGGCAACATACAGCGCGACTGCAACTCGGCAAAGAAATACTGGCACTTCATCAAACTGATGGGTCGCTCGGCATCTCACATCGCACTCGAATGCGCACTCCAGACCCAGCCCAACGTCTGCATCATCTCAGAAGAGGTTGAAGCCAAAAACATGTCGCTCGACGACGTTGTCAACTACATCGCAGGCATCGTTGCCGAACGTGCCGCACGTGGCAACAACTTCGGTACAGTTCTCATTCCCGAAGGTCTCATCGAATTCATTCCCGCAGTGAAGAAGCTCATCGCCGAGCTCAACGACCTGCTCGCCAAGAACGCTGACGAATTTGCCGCCGTTGATGCAGCTGACCAGTGTCAGTACATCATCGACCACCTCTCTGCCGAGAATGCCGCAATCTACGCATCGCTTCCTGAAGGCGTAGCCCGTCAGCTCTCACTCGACCGCGACCCCCACGGCAACGTTCAGGTTTCACTCATCGAGACAGAGAAACTCCTCAGCGAAATGGTAGGCAAGCGTCTCGCCAAAATGGCAGAGGAAGGAAACTACACCGGTAAGTTCGCAGCCCTCCACCATTTCTTCGGATATGAAGGTCGTTGCGCCGACCCCTCTAACTTTGACGCAGACTACTGCTATGCGCTCGGTTTCAACGCTTCTTGCCTTATCAACGCAGGTGTTACCGGCTACATTTCTTCTGTCCGCAAACTCACCAAGCCTGCCGTACAGTGGATTCCCGGCGGTATACCTATCACAATGATGATGAACATGGAACGTCGTCACGGTGAAATGAAACCCGTAATTCAAAAAGCCCTTGTCCGTCTTGACGACGCGCCTTTCCAGAAATTCGCTGCAATGCGCGACGACTGGGCCTACAACACAGATTACATCTACCCCGGCCCCATCCAGTATTTCGGTCCGGCAGAAGTGTGCGACCAGCCCACATTGACACTCAAATATGAGCACCAGGGCTATAAAGACCGCCACTGATAAACCGAACTGATTTCCCCGGGCATATATTTGTCTGTCGCCATAAACAAATTCAGTCCTTATAGACTTATATAATAAAGCGACAGACAATAGCAACGATATAAACCCGAATCTCAGCTTGCAAAGACCTGCCTCGGGGGAGCAATTCCGCTCTCGGCAGGTCTTTTTCTTTTCCATCAGTAAAGAATTATGAAATCAAGGGTAAGACTCAGCAAATTCTCAATTACATTAACTACAATTATAACGGGTATATTTATAGCGGCATGCATTGCAACTTTTGACGAACGACCTGCATTCCTATGCATACTTGGCTTATTGATTGTAATATTGTTGTTCAGTGCCATCTACGCCCCGATATATGTTTCGGCGAATACTCACTTCATAAAAGTATCAAGTCTGTTAAGCGGCACCATAATACAACTGAGTGAAATAGAACATGTGGAACTATTTCAACCGACGATGGGAGCTGTAAGGATACTGGCATCCGGCGGATATTTCGGATACTGGGGCACTTTTCGTGAAAATGACATAGGCTGGTATAAAGCCTCTTACGGAAGAGCATCCGACTGCTTTATTCTCATCATGAAAAATGGAGACAAATATGTATTCGGCTGCAAAAACCCACAGTCAATGGTCGATTACATAAAAAATAATTTGTAAACAAACGAAGTCCTGCCTCGGGTCTCAGTTAACCGCAGAGGCAGGACTTCGTTTGTTTGCCGGCTGTTTAAATCGACATTCGTGATTTTGACTTGACTCTTGATCTGAAATATATTATAAAACCTGTGCCGACAAGTGCGAATGCAGCACCGACCAGAGCAGAACACCCTGCATTATATCCGGCAGCTATCGGGAAACCTCCGAAGTATGCCCCAAGGGCATTGCCGAAATTAAATGCCATCTGCACCATTGCGCCTCCCATAAGTTCGCCTCCCGGAGAATACTTGATCAACAGCAGCTGCATCGGCGGAGATACAGCAAAAAGACATGTTGCCGCCAGCACCACACCTCCGGCTGTCAGAAACTCATTAGAAGCTGCGATGAATATAAACAGAAGCGCTGCCACCATCGTAACCGCAATATATTGCACCGTCCTCGAAGGTGTGTATCTGTCGCCCATTTTACCACCATAATAATTCCCAAGACACATACCCGCGCCGACCAACACCATCAGCAACGGCATCATACTTGCCCCCATTCCGGCTTCACTCATCAGAGGCGACACATAGCTGTACATACAGAATATTCCACCGTTGCAAAGCATGGTCGTCACCACAAGCAACCACGGCAATATCGATTTCAGAAACCGGAATTGTGATTTGATATTGCTTTTAGGCAGACTCCCGATGTCAGGAACCCACTTGTGAAGCATAATAAATGTCAACACACCCCACACCGTCGTAAAAATAAAAATATACCGCCAGTTAAGCATATTTCCGATCAGACTGCCTATCGGTATGCCGGCAAGATTAGCCACCGTCATGCCCATAACCATCATTGCAACTGCCGAGGTGGCTTTTTCTACCGGAACAATACGGCTTGCAACAAGAGCACCAGTCCCGAAATACGCACCATGCGGCAGGCCAGCAATAAACCGGCCTGCCAAAGCTGTAATATAACCTGGACTTACGGCAAAAGCAAGATTGCCGACAATGTATGCCACCATCAGCAGCAACAATCCTCTCTTCAGGGAGACATTACGCAAAAATACCGCAAACAGCGGAGCGCCGACGCATACTCCAAGCGCGTATGCCGAAATCAGATACCCCGCCTGAACTATTGACACATCAAGCCCCTTCGCCAAATCAGGCAAAATACTCATCATCACATATTCTGTGATTCCGAGCCCGAATGTGCCTAATGAAAGTGCAAACAATCCCCGTTTCATCTTACCTTTGTAGAAATTTCTGTTTGAAAACCAGTTTTTGGGATTGCAAAGTTACACTTTTTCCAAATAAACAGACACTGCCTACAAGAAAATTTTCATCAGTCAAAAAACTGGCTGAACACCGTATCCGTAGGCTCTTCATTGGAAATTTGCGTAACCTGCGGCTCTATGACCGAAGACGCCGACCTGACAGGACATGCTCCACTATGGTCATTAACAACTGAGGCTATCGAATCTACATGTAACTCGATCAATTTGTCTACCGATATCGATATAACCTCCACTGCCGGAGTTGACGTCACTTTCTCATTAGCTATTGTTTCGCCTGCTTTTTTTAACTTGTCAGCCTTACTTTTCCCCTTGTTCTTTCCGGCAGAAGCATACAGTTTGTTTATCACATCCGGGCGACCGGATGAATGATAGCGCTTAAGATAGTAATTTTCCCAAAGATTACTTATTATGACACCGCGTGATGAAGATGCATGTATGATATCCCCGTTGCCGATATAAATGCCGACATGGCTTACACGTTTGCGGTCTGACCCGGTTGCAAAAAACACAAGGTCACCAGGTTGAAGATTTTCCTTCTTCACATTCGCACACCACTGCTGTTGTTCCCGCGAACTGCGGGGCAGCTTCTCATTTAGTATCTTTAAAAACACCTGAGATGTCAGGCCAGAGCAATCCACTCCTTTCTTGTCATTGCCTGCATACTTGTACGGCACTCCAAGCCACCGGGCCGCTTCATCAATCAGAGCGCCTATCTGAGGTATATCGTAATGGCGGGATTTGACATCCGATCTCATTTCCCCATAATCGACCGCGCGCACCGGCACGCCTCCACTTCCCCTGACTGTTTTCTTTGAAGTGTGACATGCCGACAACCCTGCCGCAAACACCGCTACGCACAGAATTTCTAACAGTATTTTTACTGACTTCCTCATTTATGACAGATTACACAAATTTAATAAAATTTGATTTAAAACAAAGCTGCGTATTATTAAATAAGTTTAACCGCACTTGTTTTTGTTAATAATCTTACAAATTCATCGTTATATTTGCACAGACTAATTCATCAACGATTTATCAAAAATTTTTATTGCAATGAATTTGAAAGATTTTTCAAGGAAAATATTCGTCCCGGCAATGCTTGTCGGCGCGACTACAACAGCATCGGCATTTGAAAACGTTGATTTCACACGCGCGGCCGAAGCTACGGTCAATTCCGTTGTGTCTATCAAGAGCTATGTCAAGCCTGCCCGGCAAAGACGCTCGCAAGAGATCGGCGGCTTCAATCCTTTTGAAGGCGATCCCTTCTTCGAATTTTTCTTCGGGCCGAGTCAGCCTCGCCAGCAGCGCCCGCGCATCAAAGAGAATGAAGAAAGCAAAGAAGAACCACAGATGCGACAGAGTGGACTCGGATCAGGCGTAATAATCGACAGCGATGGATTGATTATCACCAATAACCATGTCATTGACGGAGCCGACCGCCTCGAAGTGACGCTCAACGACAACCGCTCGTTTGACGCAACCGTTGTCGGCACTGACGCCACCACCGACCTCGCGCTCATCAAAATAGATGCCGACAATCTTCAGGCTATCACAATGGGCGACTCCGAAAACCTTCGTGTCGGCGAATGGGTGCTTGCCGTAGGTAATCCTTTCGGGTTCACTTCGACAGTCACTGCCGGCATAGTCAGCGCCAAAGCTCGCAACATATCATCCACCACAGGCTATCGTTCACGCCAGAGCGTAGAGTCATACATCCAGACTGATGCAGCAGTAAACCCCGGTAACTCCGGAGGCGCGCTTGTCAATCTCAACGGCGAACTCGTCGGCATCAACACCGCTATATATTCGCAGACAGGAAACTATGCCGGAAACTCTTTTGCCATACCCACCTCGATTGTCAGCAAAATTGTAGACGATATAGAGAAATACGGCACCGTGCAGCGTGCGCTCCTCGGCGTGTCATTTACCGAACTCAATCCGCAGGTTGCTAAAGAAAACAATATCTCGGCCGTAGCCGCAGGCATCTTCGTCGCTGAAGTAGTGGACGGCAGCAGCGCCGCCGAAGCAGGCGTGAAACCTAACGATGTCATCACTTCCATCAACGGAAATCCGACCACCACAACCGGACAACTCCAGGAGGAGATTGCCAAGCACCGTCCCGGCGACACCGTGACTCTGTCTATAATCCGAGACAATAACCCGCTGACAATAGATGTGACGCTGAAAAACGCCAAAGGCGACAGCGGAATAACAGCACGCAACGACGTCAGCACATTAGGATGCAGCTTCAAAAGCGTCGACGATGACACTCTGACAAAGCTCCGCATCCCGTCAGGTCTTCAGGTCACCGGCATCACCGACGGCAAATTCAAAAACGCCGGCATTCGCGACGGCTTCATTATTGTTGATGTCAACAACGTCTATGTAAAGTCAGCCGACGACATGAAGAAACTTTATGATGCCATCGTGTCAAGCGACGAATATGACCACGTCATGTTCATTTCCGGAGTATACCCCGGCTCTCCGCGCAAAGTCTATTACGCGGTTGACATCGCTCAATAAAAATCCTCATATCAATCAGGTCAAAATGCCGGCAATGGAAAAAAATATCCGTCGCCGGCATTTTATTTGTTACAAATTGTCTATATTTGCGTATTATATATGAATTTTTGCCATAATATACGCAATAACTTTTATTACTTATTAGAATAAAACCAATATATTGATATTACAATGGATATAGTAAAAGTTGACCACGTATCAAAACAATATGTAGGTCACAAAGCCCTCGACGACGTGTCGCTGTCGGTTCCCGAAGGATCTATCTACGGACTTCTCGGGCCCAACGGAGCCGGAAAAACAACATTGCTCCGCATAATCAACCACATCACCGCACCCGACTCCGGTACCGTCAGTTTCTGCGGACACCGGCTTACTCAGGCTGATGTCAACTCTATCGGTTATCTGCCTGAGGAACGAGGCCTCTACAAAAAAATGAAAGTCGGCGAACAGGCAATGTTCTTTGCTCGCCTCAAAGGCATGTCAAAGCACGATGCGTCTCAGCAACTCCACTATTGGTTTGACAAATTCGGCATTTCCGAATGGTGGAATAAAAAAGTCGAAGAGCTGTCAAAAGGAATGGCTCAGAAAGTCCAGTTCATAATCACCGTGCTTCATAAGCCAAAGTTGCTTATTTTCGACGAACCATTCTCCGGCTTCGACCCGATAAATGCCAAGCTGCTCAAAGACGAGATACTCGAACTCCGCAAAAACGGAGCCACAATTATATTCTCCACCCACAACATGGCCTCGGTCGAGACCCTCTGCGATGAGATAACCCTGATAAACAAATCACACAACATTCTGACAGGCAACGTCAATGAAATACGCCGGCTATTTGGCTCCGACCGCTACCGCTTCTCATTCAACGGTAACCCTGACTCACTGCTCAAAGCCTTTGGCGACAGTGTAGTCTCTAACATCAGTTCCGAAACAACCGACGACGGCACTAACCACCTCACACTCCGTTTTGCTCAGGGATCATCACTCCACGACATTATCGCGACCGCAAACGACACCGTGGCTCTAAGCGCATTCTCTGCCGACCTGCCGTCAATGGACGAGATTTTTATAACATCAGTTGAAAACAACAATCGCCGATCATGAACAATATTTTACTCGTAATAAGTCGCGAATACACCCAGCGTGTACGCAAAAAAGGATTTATCGTCACCACTTTGCTGATGCCGGTAGTCTTTCTGGCTCTGATGTTTGCCCCGGCTCTACTCAGCGGCATCGGAAGCGAGACTCCGACAGTCGCAGTCATTGACAACTCCGGGAAAATAACCCCTTATCTTCTCGAGCACCATTCTTTACCATACATATTTTCGTCAGCTCCGGTCGATTCTATCAAAGCCGACACTGATGTCAGCTCATTCATTGTAATCGGAGATGATATAATTGAAAACCCGGCCTCTGTTTCGCTATTTCATCGTGGCGGTGGCTCCATTGAGACCGAATCCCTGATTAGAGACGACATCAAGAACGCGATAGAAGCCCGGCGTCTTGACGACCTGCAGCTCGGTAACCTGAAACAGGTGCTTGGCGAAGTCGAAGCCGATGTCGTAATCAGCACCCATAAAATAGATGATGACGGCAACGAGTCCTCTTCAAGCTCAATGACAAGCTATCTCGTCGGCATCGCGATGGCATTTATTCTTTATATGTTCATCATCATTTACGGACAGCTTGTTATGATGAGCATAATCGAGGAGAAAAACAACCGCGTGCTCGAGATTATCGTCACATCAATCAAACCGACGCACCTTATGCTTGGAAAAATAATCGGCATCGGAGCTGTAGCCATAACGCAGGTCATAATCTGGGCATTGCTGATTGCCGGATTTATCAGTTTTGTTTTGCCGGGCATTGTCGGAGGACAGATGTTTGCCGAACTTGACGCTCTCCGCGCCGGAACATTGAATCCCGCCGATGCCACAACCGACCTCGGAGTCCTTCAGGTATTGGCCATGCTGAGCTCCCTGAACTACATATTCTCTATATTCGGCTATCTTGTATTGTTCCTCATCGGAGGTTTTATGCTCTACGCATCGCTCTATGCCGCCATAGGCGCATCTGTCGACAACGCGCAGGATGGCGCGCAACTACAGGTATTCTGCATCGTTCCCGTGATTGTCGGGCTTATGTTCGCAATGACAATCGGACAAAACCCCGACTCTTCACTCGCCACACTCCTGTCAATGATTCCGTTTACTGCACCCATGATTATGATGTCACGCATACCCTCCGGCGTGCCTGCCGGCGAGATTTTCACATCGCTTGCCATCCTCTATGCTTCAATTGTGGCTATAATCTGGTTTACCGCCAAGATTTACCGTGTCGGCATTTTCATGTACGGCAAAAAACCGAATCTGAAAGAACTGCTGAGATGGGCAAGATACAAATGACAAGTCGCTGATATCACACAAACACATATTATACTGCCGCACGGTATAAGCTCCCCCCGGAGCCATGCCGTGCGGCTGCTTTCTGCCAAGGCTTGATTGCAATGCAGAATAACGATCACCGCTTATACGTGCAAATCGCCTGCATTTATAACAACTTTTGTTAAAAATGTAATATTTGGTAAATAGCTGCGTTATTTTTATAGTTTCAATTGTTATGATTTCATTATTATTTTATAAATTTGCAGTTTGTAAAAACTATCGATAGAATATGAGACAACTGAAGATTACCAAATCGATTACCAATCGCGAAAGTGCATCTCTTGACAAATACCTTCAGGAGATCGGACGCGAAGAGTTGATAACTGTCGAAGAGGAAGTTGAACTCGCTCAGATGATTCGCAACGGAAGCGAGGCTGAGCGTCAGCACGCACTCGACAAACTCACACGCGCAAACCTTCGTTTCGTGGTATCGGTAGCCAAACAATACCAGAATCAGGGCCTCAGCCTGCCCGATCTTATAAATGAAGGCAATGTGGGGCTTATAAAAGCAGCTCAGAAATTTGACGAAACCCGTGGCTTCAAGTTCATCTCCTACGCCGTGTGGTGGATACGCCAGTCTATCCTTCAGGCTCTTGCCGAGCAATCGCGAATTGTGCGCCTCCCCCTCAACCAGGTCGGATCTCTCAACAAGATAAGCAAGGCCCTGTCAAAATTCGAGCAGGAAAACGAACGTCGCCCCTCTCCCGAAGAGCTAGCTGAAACACTTGATGTGCCCGTCGACAAAATCGCCGACACCCTGAAAGTCTCGGGTCGACACGTATCGGTTGACGCGCCGTTTGCCGACGGCGAGGACAACAGCCTCCTTGACGTCATCCCCAATGACGACTCCCCTTCCGCCGACTCATTCCTCAATCAGGAATCTCTCTCAAAAGAAGTTGACCGCGCGCTAAAACAGCTTCACGAACGCGAAAGCGACATCCTGCGCATGTTCTTCGGCATTGGCTGTCAGGAAATGACGCTTGAAGAAATCGGGGCTAAATTCGACCTCACCCGCGAACGTGTGCGACAGATCAAAGAAAAAGCCATACGTCGTCTCAAAGGCCAGAAAAGCCGTCTCTTGAAAACATATCTCGGACAATAAAAACTGACAAGATATCAAAAAAGGCGCTGCGTGAATGATCACGCAGCGCCTTTTTGACAAGTAAGCCGGTAACAGTTATTTTATATTATCAGCGGCGCAAAAGCGCCGCTGATAATATAAAGATTTAAATCAACAATTTATATGATCTATTTATCTTTTAAACGCAATTATCTTATTCGGTCGTAAGAAGATAACGTCCGTTGATCCTTGCCGATGCCACGATAGGCAAGAATTGCGAATACAAGTGCACCGACAAGCAGCAGCACACCTCCGGCCCATATCAGTTTCACAGCACCATCAGGAGCATTCGGGCCGTAAAGCAGAAAACCGCCAGTGACAGCCGAACAACATATAAGCACCATTGACAGCAACGTGACTTTCTTCTGCAACTTAAGATTGCGGTACATGAATATCGCAAGCAACAGGAGCACAGCTATAAGGATATTCAGGATAAAGAATACCGGAAAATCCTTCGGACATAAATCCGCCGAAAATTCTGCCACCGTCGCAAACGGAGTCAATGAAAATAATGCAATAAGCACTGCAGCAATGAATAGGAATAAAGTCTGTAATCTTTGTATTACCATGATTGTTCTGTATTAAATTGTTAGTTATAGATTGGCATATCTTGCAGCATCAGTCACCAGGGGTAAAATTCCTTCATCGACACCCAGCCCCACAAGATGACTGCGGTCATCCGACATTTCTTGGATAAAATCAGCCCACCCTCCGGGAGAAACAGAAACGAACTTATTGTAATAACTGATGGCTGAACGAAAATCTCCCTTTACAAGCGCCACATGACCTCTGTTCAGATAGTCGAGAGGTTGCGTTGTCATCGTATTCAATATCTTGTCGTATATGTCCTGCGACGCATCGAGATCTTTCTGCATCAGCAACGACCAGGCCAGCAACCTCATCGGTTTCTCTGACCTCTCGTCAAGATACTGGGCTTTATAAAACGCCTTCGAAGCCTCCGCATATTGCCCGAGCGCCATCTGACACTGTCCTATATTCAAAGTTGTGGCGAATTTATCCGGCTGCATTACATCAAGACGGTTATAATAGTCAAGCGCCTCTTTAAAGTTGCCCATTTGCTTGTGAGCCGCGGCAAGCCGTTTTGTTGTCCACAGGCTGTTGCCCGTCAGCAACTCTGATTGCTCATAATATTTAATCGCACCTTCCGTATCGCCCAGACGTTGCTTACAATATCCCAACTTTTGATAGAGCGTGGCATCAGGGAATATATGAGCCTCCCTGAGTTTGAACACACCGAATGCCTCCTTGTAATACTGATGCTTGAAATAAAACTCACCCACAAGTTGCAGAGTCGAGTCTTCAAGAAAATCTGACTGCAGCGGCTTTACATCTATCAGATTTATCTCTGACGCAAACGGATCTTTAAAATCACCGCGACGACGGAACAGCCTGAAAAACCTGTACAGATTTTGCACATATTTGTTTACAACATTCTTGCGGGTATCAGTCGACAGATTGAGCGATGCATTCTGTATCTCGGCAGCATTAATATTCTGTGCCTTTATCTGCGAGATCATCATATTGCGCTGAGCCTCCGGCATTGAGGCAAATGCCAGCACAAAAGAATATTTGTCGCTGTCACACATGAAAAACGACTGAGCAATCAACTCGCCGAGCACATTGGTGTCATCGCCAAGTTGTGCCACAACCGAGCTGTCGGCATAAAACGGACGGAACCAGTTCGCCGGGTTGTAGAAAAACGGATACGATTTCAACTGCGAAAATGTTCCCATCAGCACATCTCCACCCTCTTCCTGTATCTCTGAGAGTTCCTTCATCCTGTCGGCAATGCCTGATGACTCCAAAAAATCCTGCCATTCCGGATTTTCTTCAAGTTCCGACGGGTCGACTCCCTGTTCGAAATCCGCTTTTATGCGTTTGTCAATCTCAGGTTTCATCTTTATCATCTCTGGCACGATCTCATCTCGGAGTTTAGTGGTTATCCGCTCGGTATCACGCGTGCGAATAAGTTCCAGATACACTGTCTTTATATCCTGCCGCCACGAAGCCATATCTCGCAAAACGGATATTCTTGCCAATAGCTCCGGAGGAAATTCCTTGCCTCGGTTCACATATAGCGACAGCAGCAAAGCCGTCAGCGCAGTCATTCGCATCTGCTCGTCAGATACCTCCGACGCATACACATTCGCAAGCACTAAAGCACGCCTACAGTCAAAAAATTCCATACTTCCAAGCATAAGCGCCGAGATTACAAGTATTTTGACATGAGCGGGTATTGACGCATCACCTATAAGCGCATTCAATGCATTCTCGTCATCTCCCGAATATGGAAAATTCACCCATACACTTTCAAACAATGCTGTTTCCGCCGACTCAAGTTCAACTGCCGTTACTCCCTGCGACACTCCTGCCGCAATCGAAAACGCATCATTTCCGTGCAACAGCTTTCTATAGCTGCTGCAGGCATCAGCAACTGCCGGCACATTACCGGCTCTGAGTGTCGTATAATACAGCGTCGCACTCGACTGTATGTTTACAAGTCGCGTAAGCCTGTCATACAGCATCCGCAGATCATTCTTTATATTATTATATATGACATCGCGGTGCGGATCTTCCACACCCTCCATCGCATAACGCAGCATATAGCGGTAAGCCTCCTCCACCCGCGTGATGCGATCTGTCACTTCCCAAAGCATCTTCTTCTCCGAAATCGATTTGAGCATCGTAATCGCCTCGTGAAGTCTGCCTTGCGAAAGCATTCTGTCAAATAATTCTTTTTTACTTAAAATTTCGTTTTCTGCCATACAAAATTCATGTTTATGCAAAGATAACAAACATTGTTGCAAATATCTTGCCAAAAATCAAAATTATTGATTTCAGCTATGTTTTTTGACATAAAAAATTTCTTTGAAATCTTTTGCAAACCTCAAAATTAAAACGTTATATTTGCATATATCAAACCGGCGGAAACTACGCCGGCTTTACTTACCGACATATATTTTTCTATATACATTAACCTAATTTATAGAAATCATGGACATCAATACCATCATCAGCAACCTTGAGGCTAAACACCCTGGCGAAAAAGAGTATTTACAGGCAGTGAAAGAAGTACTTCTTTCTGTACAGGACGTCTATAACCGGCACCCCGAATTTGAGAAAAACAAAATCATAGAGCGTATGGTTGAGCCCGACCGTATCGTGACTTTCCGTGTCACATGGCTCGACGACAAAGGCGACGTACAAAACAATATCGGCTACCGCGTTCAGTTCAACAACGCTATCGGTCCGTATAAAGGAGGCATCCGTTTCCACGCATCCGTCAACCTCTCAATCCTTAAATTCCTCGGATTTGAACAGACCTTCAAAAATGCACTCACCACTCTCCCGATGGGCGGTGCAAAAGGTGGTTCTGACTTCTCTCCACGAGGCAAGAGCGACCGCGAGATTATGCGTTTCTGTCAGGCATTTATCCTCGGATTATGGAAAAATCTCGGCCCCGACCGCGACGTACCGGCTGGCGACATCGGCGTAGGTGGCCGTGAAGTCGGATATATGTACGGCATGTACAAACGTCTCGTCAACGAGCACACCGGCACATTCACCGGCAAAGGTCTCGACTTCGGCGGCTCTCGCATACGTCCCGAAGCTACCGGATTCGGCGCTCTTTACTTCGTTCAGGATGTCCTTGCCCGCAAAGGCGAGACCCTTGAAGGAAAGACCGTAGCCATATCCGGTTTCGGCAACGTGGCATGGGGCGCTGCTCTCAAAGCCACAGAGCTTGGTGCGAAAGTCGTCACTATCTCAGGCCCCGACGGATATATCTATGACCCTGACGGTATAAGCGGTGAAAAAATTGACACCATGCTCGAACTGCGTGCCACCGGCGAAGACATCGTAGAGCCATATATCGAAAAATATCCCAACGCCAAATTCTTCCCCGGCAAAAAGCCATGGGAACAGAAAGTGGATATCGCACTCCCCTGCGCCACACAAAACGAGCTTAACGGCGACGATGCCAAGCAACTTATCGCCAACAACGTAATGCTCGTGGCAGAAGTATCTAACATGGGCTGCACACCCGAAGCTATCGACGCTCTCATTGAACACCGCATCACCTATGCTCCCGGCAAAGCTGTGAACGCCGGCGGAGTGGCAACCTCCGGTCTTGAAATGAGCCAGAACGCCATGCACCTGCAATGGAGCGAGGAAGAAGTCGACCAGCGCCTCCACGGCATCATGAATGACATACACCGCCAGTGCGTCAAATACGGTGAAGAACCCGACGGATATGTCAACTATATGAAAGGCGCGAATATCGCTGGCTTCATGAAAGTCGCAAACGCTATGATGGAACAGGGCGTCTGCTGACGCACCGTATCCCGCCGACATATCAATGACGGAAGAAATAAAGCGGCCGGAAAAACCGGCCGCTTTTATTTTAGTTCGCACTACACGGGCATAATCTAACGGGTAAAATACATATTTCAACCGCTCGCCACAATTGAATAGTGGCGACCCCATAGACATACACGTTTGGAAGTCTGATGGAAGCATCCTCGAACTCCGAAATTGTATATCCCTGCGATACAATTTTTACGGAGGCAGGCGCAACGTCAAGATACTTTCCTCCGGCGACTGCCGTAAAATCCGCGATACGCTGCATCTTCCGAGTAAACGATTGCGCGTTTTTTCTGTAATCAATTGAAATTCTCAACATTTGTTGAGAGCTGATCAGAAAATTATAGTTAACTTTGCCTAAACATAAAAACAATACAATGATTAAATCTTTCGTAATAACAATCGCGGCTGCTATAGCCGGGGCATTTACGGTTTCAGCTCAAACGTTGGTAAAAGAGATGAACGGAGCAGACACACGTTTCATCCCCGGACAGTACATGAAAAATGGCGAAGCTGCTATCTATTTCTCTGAAGACGAATACGGATATAAAGACGACGGCACGAAATATACAGCTGAAATTTTCGATTTTGAGCTTCAACCTCTCAAATCATTCAATTTCCCCATTCTTCGCCCATATTGCAGGTTTGAGGAAAGAGCCTCGACCGGAACCCAGGAAAAATCTCGTGTGATTAAGGAGGACAGATTTACAATAAATGAAGCTGATGGCATACCGTCCACATCGGATATGGAAGCCCGCAAGGATGCTTTTATCAATTACATCTTCGAGACATTGCGGTATTCAGACCCGACCCTGACTCTTGCCATATTGCAAAATGGCACCAAGGTCGAGGATAATGCCATATATATCAGTATACCCTTTAAAAAGGGTAATGGACTGTATCAGTTCGAGGAATATCTCAAGACCATAAATGCCTACCTTGAGCCTTCAGGAAAGTGGGGATTCTCCTACTTTTACTCCACTCAAACCCCTACTTACAATGGCAAATGGAGTGTTCGCTCGTGGGAAGAAGTTCCTATCAGCAATTTTTGCACTCCTCGTTGCAATGATGTTGCAAAACTGAATGATTGGAACGGTGGAGTTTACCTGCCGTTCTCCCAAACATTCTTCAATGACGACGAAGCATTCGAATACGTTCGCTTCAAAGCGGAGGTTGCCGAAGGCGGCGAGAGCAGTTTTAACCCTGTAACGGATGATCCACAGTCTCCTGAAGCATATCTTTTTGGCATTACCAATACAGACCGTGACGGAGACGGAGAAACGGACTATAAACGTACATTATACGGAGTACATTACACCGGCCTGGAGGTTGTTAACGAGAATAATCAGGTGCTTTACACATTCCCGATGCCCGACAATGCCGAGGGGAAACCAACTGTTGAGTTCTTTAAATCAGACAACAGTATTCTCGCACAGGTCAATTATAACTGGCATGATGAACAAGGGCGCTATGTGCAAACCGTGAGATTTTATCGCATAGATAAGTCTACCGGAAGTGTCGCAAAGGTCATCAAGGAAGAAAATCATATTGCCGCTCGGCCAAATCCTGCGTCAAAAGGCACTCCTATAGTTGTGGATTTGCCGGCATCTACAAGCGAACGCACCATCAGAGTCAATGCTCTTAACGGCTCGACAGTCATGAGCCTTAATGTAGAAGCAGACGCCACACAGATTTCTGTGCCCACAGAGAGTCTTTCATCCGGAATCTATCTAATCACCGTCACAGATAAAGGCCACACATTAGAGACCTGCAAGATTATTGTTCGATAAGCTCCAATAAGCGTCTTTTCGCAACCGTCATAAGGTCCATAACTTCGCTGAAAATTCAGCAAGTTATGGACTTATCTTTTTCCGACCTTAATTTCAACTCCGTTGTTATCGACAACGTCGCTATGCTTCCAAGCATAGAAACGCTGCCGGGCTATGAAGCCCGTGCTGCTTTTACCGTCAACTCGGCGTCCGTGTTCAAGGAGGACGTGGGTATTGTGCCGACCATCGTAGATGATACGCTCTCATACATTCCGTGGGGTGGCGACAACCTTCAGCTCATCGACCGAATGGGAGATAATCAGATGCCGTTCGACTTGCTCGCGCTCATTTTCTCGTCCTCGAAAAATTCTGCGATTGCCTCAATTACATCAGTAGCATCAATATCCACGAATCGGAATATTGAACGATCCGACTGTCTTGCCCTGAAAAAAGTTGACTCATAAAAGAGTCAAATTATGATTAAATTTCAGAGTTTGCCGCGACAAAAACGTCAGGCAATCCGGGAAGAGGTTCTCAGGCATTATGCCGAGACCGACATGAGTTATGGCGAAATAGCCGA
>SCEG01000069.1 GCA_004102805.1 Muribaculaceae bacterium Isolate-002 (NCI) | reverse complement strand
AAAATTTCTATTTGCATATCACTAATTTAGCTATTTTTCAGCCACATATGCAATATCTGAAAGTTTATTTCACATAATCGTTCATATTTTTGACTGAAATTTTACTAAATCTCATGCGCCAGCCCTGCAGAAAGTCATAATCGACTTGAAGAAACGGAAAAATCTTATTATATTTGCGATACAGAACAAACCAACAGTATTATTTTTCAAACAAATCTGACATGAACAGGAAAAAATCAATTTTGCTATCGGCGCTGCTGCTTGCGTCGTCGCTTGTGCCGGCTTCGGCCAACAGTAATGAGGGCACCTACACCCCCGCGCCCGAGAACCTTGAGGCACGCCGCCAGTTTTCGGCCAACCGATTCGGCATATTCATCCACTGGGGCATCTACAGCATGTTCGGCCAGGGAGAATGGTATCTCAACAACAATATCAATGCCGAAGAGTATGCCAAAGCCGCCCGCGGCTTCTATCCCGCCGATTTCGATGCAGAGAAATGGGTGTCGGCCATCAAACGAGCGGGCGCCCGCTATATCACCATCACCTCCCGCCATCACGACGGTTTCTCGATGTGGGATACGGAGCAGTCGGCCTATAACATTGTCGACGGCACTCCATTCGGCCGTGACATACTCAAGGAGCTTGCCGACGAATGCCACAAACAGGGCATCACACTGAATTTCTATTATTCGCACCTCGACTGGACGCGTGATGACTATCCTATAGCCATGACCGGACAGAACACCGGTCGCGACCGCTCTAAAGCCGACTTTGACAGCTACTACAGGTTTATGAACGCGCAGCTGCGAGAGCTGCTTACCAACTACGGCCCGATAGGCGCCATCTGGTTTGACGGCATGTGGGACCAGGATTTCAAGGGAGGCAATTTCGACTGGCGCCTCGGCGAGCAATATGACCTCATTCACTCGCTGCAGCCGGCATGCCTGATCGGCAACAACCACCATGTCACCCCGTTCCCCGGCGAGGACATACAGATATTCGAGCGAGATCTGCCCGGCCAGAACACGGCAGGCTGGAACAGCGACTCGGAAATCAGCCAGTTACCACTCGAGACCTGCAACACGATGAACGGAATGTGGGGTTATCAGATTTCAGATCAGAACTACAAAAGTTCCGACGAACTCATACGCTATCTTGTCAAGGCCGCCGGCATGGGAGCCAATCTGCTGCTAAACGTAGGCCCGCAGCCTAACGGAGAGCTGCCTGCCGCCGCAATCGAACAGCTGACCAAGATGGGCGACTGGCTCGAAGTCAACGGCGAGACAATCTACGACACGCAGGCAGGCCCGATTGAGGAACAGGAGTGGGGCACGTCGACGCAGCGCGGCAAACGTGTGTTCGTGCACATACTTAACCCTGAGACGCGAGAGGTTACGCTTCCTGCCGGACTCAAGCTGAAAAAAGCGTTTACTTTTGCGGACAAAACACCGGTGCGCTTCACACGCGGAAAGGAAGCCACGACACTCCATCTGCCGGAAGTGACTCCCGGACCGGACTTTATCGTGGAACTAGAGACAAAATAATATCCCCGGGGTCAGATAACTAAATATCATCCGCTTGCGCCGGATATGGTCGACGCAAGCGGATACAACCGGCGTCGCAGGCAAGCGGGGCGATAATGCCAAAATCATGCTGTTTATTTTAAATATATCAGTATAAATTTAACATCAGGAATTTGCAAATCGGAAATATATTTTGTATATTTGTATCTGGCATGATGAATGCAAGGATATTAAGTATATTTCTTTTGTGCTTTATTATCATTCCCGATGCCATTGCCGGACTGAAAGCAGAGACAGACTCATTGCTCAATGAGCTGGATAATGTCATATCCCAACGCGACATATACAACAGCCGGAAAGAGAGCGAGATATCGGCTCTGCGTCAGAAAATATCGGAGGCAGCGGATGAGCGTGAGCGTTTTTTCGCGCTCGGCAATCTGTTTTCGGCCTACAATTCATATAGCGCGGACTCGGCATATTCAATCAGTCTGCGTCAGGAAGCCATCGCAAACCGGAGCGGTGACAACGAGCTTGTAATCAATGCGAAACTCAACAAGGCCAACACCCTGGGCATGACGGGAATGTATCACGAGACACTGAAGCTTGCCGAATCGATTGACTACAGCGATGTGCCCGATTATCTGCGCGCATATTATTTTCACACGATGCGCACGATGTATGGCAATCTGGCCGATGTGTCGGTATTCGAGCCTGACAAAGCCAACTACGAGGCTCTGACAGAGGCCTACCGCGACTCTTTGCTTTCAGTATATGACCGGGGGTCGATGATATATCATCTGATAAAAGCCGACCAGCTTAATGTGCACAACCGTCCGAAAGAGGCTATCGAGCTGCTCGACAACTATATGAAAGACAATCAGCTGTCGGAACATGACAAAGCGATATGCGCGTTCACGTTATCAAATTCGTACGGACTGGCCGGCGACACGGCCAACAGAAAGAAACAGCTACTTATATCGGCGATATCGGATATGAAAACGGCGGTGAGAGAATATGTGTCGCTCAGAGAGCTCGCCCTGATGCTCTATCAGGAGGGAGATCTCGACAGGGCGTACAGGTTTCTGACGATGGCTGTCGATGACGCCTCAAAGTGCAGCGCACGTCACCGTATAGTCGACCTCAACGCCTCCTACCCGATGATAAACGGCATTTATGTCGAGAAGGTGCACAGTCAGAAGAAGGCACTCGAGCGGACTATAATAATAATCACTGTGTTGTTTATCGTGGCAATCGGTCTGCTTGTCTACATACGCAAGCAGATGCTGCACATAGCCCGGCAACGGCGCACGGTAGTCGAGGCCAACGACAAGCTCAATGAACTCAACGGCAGGCTGACCGAGTCAAACGACCGCCTCAACGACCTTGTGGGGCAGCTGAAACAATCGAATGACCGCCTCAACGAGGTAAACTCCCAGCTGACGCACTCTAATGACAGGCTCCACGACGCGAATTGCGCAATTCAGGAGATATCCGAGCTCAAAGAGGTGTATATCGGGCGATATATGGACCAGTCGCTGGCCTATATAGAGATGCTTGACGCTTACCGCAAATCGGTGGGCAAGCTGTTGGGGTCGGGCAAGATGGACGAGCTGCGCAAACTTGTCAAGTCGACGACTCTGGTCGATGATGAACTGAAATCGTTTTATGAAGAGTTTGACCGCACGTTCCTGAGTCTGTTTCCGACATTTGTGGAGGATTTCAACGCGCTGCTTCTGCCTGATGAGGCCATAATACCCAAAAAGGCGGGCTGCCTGAATGCCGAACTGCGCATCTACGCGCTGATAAGACTCGGCATCACCGACAGTGACAAGATTGCCAAATTCCTCAGATATTCACTTACAACCATATATAATTACCGCACAAAAGTGAGAAACAAAGCCCGCGGCGACCGCAACAGGCTCGAAAACGAGGTTGCCAGAATTGGTCTACAGTCATCTGACAGGTAGCCGACGGGGCTGCATGACCGGGGTAGATCATACGGCCTGAGAAACAGACACATACCAAACACACCATCCAACCTGATATTCACAACCGGACGCGGGTCTGGCAGTTGCCTTCAATCAAAAAACACATCTCACCGCGACTACTTTAATCAACAGAAATCTTCCACATAACGTTCTAATTACCAACTTATTGAATTTCACAATGCACTACATTTTAGATGTATGGCATTGACAACGAACGAACCAATGTATAAATTTGTAAAACCGAAACCGTAACAGTTGTAAAACCGAAACCAAAATAATTTAATATCACGTACTAAACATGGAAAAGCTGAAACTACCTTTAAGGTTATTGTTTCTGATGCTCCTTGTGGGGACTACGGCAACGATGTCGGCCCAGCAGATCAGCATCACAGGAACAGTCAGTGACGCGAGCGGCGAACCTCTGCTCGGCGTCAGCGTAACAGTGCCGGGCACCAAGACAGGCACTACCACCGACTTCGACGGCGTTTATACCATCAACGCCGACAAGAACGGGAAACTCCAATTCTCTTATATAGGATATAAGGCACAGGAAGTGGCCGTAGGCGGCCGGAGCGTGATCGACATCGTCATGGAGGAGAATTCCGCCGTGCTCGACGAGGTTGTCGTAATCGGCTACGGCACTATGGACAAGAAAGAGCTCACATCGGCGATATCGCATGTGAGCGAAAAGGACTTCCTCACCGTCAGCTCACCCGACCCGAAGATGCTCATCCAGGGCAAGGTGCCGGGCGTGTCAATCACCAACACCGGAGCCGGCGACCCCAACAACATGGCAGGGATACAGATACGCGGCGTGTCGTCGCGCGAGGCAGGCCTCGGCCCGCTTATCGTGATTGACGGAGTGCCAGGCGGCGACCTTTCGAACGTCAATGTCAACGACATCGCATCGTTCGACATACTCAAGGACGGTGCCGCATCGGCCATCTACGGCACGCGCGGCTCCAACGGTGTGGTTGTAGTAACTACGAAGAAGGGCAGCAAGGACGGACGCACGCACACCACCTACTCCGCCACTCTGTCGTGGGACAAGGCAAAGCGCGAACTTGACATGATGAGCGCGCAGGACTACCGCGACGTGCGTCTTGGCTGGGGCGACCGTGGCGTTGACCTTGGCGGCAACATAGACTGGCTTGACGCAGTGAGCCGGACCGGTTTCGCCATGCAGCACACGCTGACAGTGAGCGGGGGCAATGAAAACAGCAACTACCGCGTCACCGCCGACTACCGCGACGCCAACGGTATCGATCTCCGCTCCGCCCGTGAGGAATATGGCGCCCGCGCATCGGTGACCCACACTACAAAAGGCGGACTCTTTACAATCAGCCTCAATGTGGCACCGCGCATCATCTACCGCGACGCTTCAGACTGGAGCGTATTCAAAGATGCGATCGAAGCCAATCCGACATCACCGATGATGGATCCCAACGACCCGTCGAAATATTATGACTTCTTCGGCCAGATAACGGGCAGCAACCCTGTAGAGCGCCAGAAGCTGGAGACCGACCATGCCGACACGAAACTTCTCGACTGGAACGGCACAGTGCGACTCAATCTGCTTCCGCTGCTTGCCAAGGATGGCTCGAGCAGACATCATCTTACCACTCAGATCACGTTTGCCGACAACCAGTATTCACACGACAATACATTCTTCCGTCCGTCGACAAGCACGCAGTCGATACAGAGCGGCCATGACGGCTACGCCCGCCGCTCCTACGATCAGGGTCGCAAATATATGGTTGAATGGCTGACCAACTACAGCGCCCGCTTCGCCGAAAAACACAATGTCAAGGCTATGGCCGGCTACTCCTATCAGTATGAACGTTACTCAGGCTTCAATGCCGAGAACATGGACTTCCCCAACGACGGTATGGGCGCCGACAATCTCGGTTCGGGCGAATGGGCCAAGGAAGAGGGTCAGGTAATGATGGGCAGCTACAAGAACGACTGCAAGCTCATCGCATTCTTCGGCCGTGTAAGCTATGACTACGACGGCAAATATCTGTTCACCGCCTCGCTTCGCCACGAAGGCTCGTCGAAGTTCGGCAAGAGCCACAAATGGGGTGACTTCCCCGCCGTATCTGCCGGCTGGCGTATCTCACAGGAAAGTTTCATGAAAGATCTCACCTGGATCGATGATCTTAAGATACGCGGTGACTTCGGTGTCACCGGTAACCAGGACTTCGGCAGCTACCTGTCGATAAGCACAATGCAGGGCTTTGGCGACTACTATTACAACGGCAAATGGTTTCAGGTGTGGGGTCCGAGCAACAATGTCAACCCCGACCTGAAGTGGGAAAAGGGCAAGAACTGGAACGTAGGTCTTGACTTCTCGGTGCTCAACAACAAGATATACGGCTCGCTCAACTACTACAACCGCCGCCAGCAGGATCTTCTCGGCTACTACACGGTGTCTGTTCCGCCGAACATCCACAACGAGACATTTGTCAACGTGGGCACGATGAAGAACAGCGGTTTCGAGTTTGACCTCAACTTCAATGTAGTCGATACGAAAGATTTCTCTTACAGCTTCAATTTAATCGGCGCGACCATGAGCAACAAATTCGTGGAGTTCAGCAACTCGGAATATGTAGGCCGCGACTATGACAACCGTGTGCCGACGCAAGACCCTTACCCCTACTATACTCTTCAGCGCATAGAGAAAGGGCAGTCGGTGGGCAACTTCCACATGTGGCGCTATGCCGGCATCTCGTCAGACGGCGAGTGGCTTGTCTATGACAAGGAAGGCGACATCATACGTGCCTCTCAGGCCACCGACGACGACCGCTGCATCGTAGGCAACGGATTGCCGAAGTTCACGCTGTCGACCACCCACAATTTCCGCTACCGCAATTTCGACCTCGCACTCTTCTTCCGCGGCGCGTTTGACTACGACATCTTCAACATCCACGATTTCTATTACGGCACCCGCAACTTCACCGGCAACCAGCTCAAGAAAGCCTACGGCAAGAATTTCGACATATCTCCCGATGCGACTACAGTAGTGACCGACTACTTCCTTGAAAGAGGTGATTTCTTCAAGCTCGACATGGTGACCCTGGGCTACACGCTGCGTCTGCCGCAGTGCCGCTTCCTCGACCGCATAAGAGTCTACGGCTCGGTGAAGAATGTGTTCACCCTTACAAAATTCAGCGGCGTCGATCCGACTTCATACGATGTCAACGGTCTTGAGCCCGGCGCTACGGGCAGCCGCTCATACTATCCTCAGACCCGCCAGTTCATAGCAGGCGTACAAATCGATTTCTAACAACAGTAAAGACAAGGAAATGAAATTTCTCAACAACATAGCAGTAGCCGCAGTCTCCCTTCTGGCACTCGGGAGCTGCACCGACCTTGACGAGACGCTCTATGACAAGGTAGGCTCTGATAACTACTACAACACGAAGATGGACGTGATACGTGCCACATTCCGTCCGTTTGAACACGCATTCTGGAGCATCGGCAGCCGCCACGTGCTCAACGAGCTCACGGCCGACCAGCTTATCACCCCCACGCGCGACGGCTGGTGGTATGACGGCGGAAAGTGGGAGCGCCTGCACTACCACACCTGGACCGTCGACGACTTCGGCGAGGCACAGACCGAATGGAACGGTTGCTTTCAGGGCATCATGCAGTGTAACCTCGTAATCGAAGACCTCAGCCGCTTCACGCCTGATCGGTTCGGATTTACAGAGGCGGAGTTCAACAACCTCAAGTCACAGTGCCGCGCGCTGCGGGCATGGTTCTATCTGCGCCTGCTTGACGCATTCCGCAATGTGCCTCTGGTGACGACCTACAGCGACAAGCCTCAGACTCCTCAGGTTGAACCCGAGAAAGTGTTCAAATTTATCGAGGATGAACTTCTTGAATGCACCCGTCTGCTTGTGAAGAAGGAAAGTCTCGGCACTAACGCGATGCTTCAGGGTCAGTGGACACAGGCTGCAGCGGCGGCGCTTCTGGTGCGTCTGTATCTCAACGCCGAGGTCTATATCGGCGAGGACCGCTACAACGACTGCGCCACAATCGCTCAGGCAATCCTCGACGGCGAATACGGAGCATATCAGGTGGCCGACCGCTGGGATGCGGCATTCGACTGGGACAATGACAAATGCGACGAAGTGATATTCGGGTTCCCCGGAGCCAAAGGATATTCACACTGGCATTATGACGGCGACACTTACGCGTGGACAGTGCCGGCAAAGGCATTCATGTTTTTCGATGACTCCAAGTCAGGCGTCGGACACAACACCAAATATGCCGCGTCACCGAGCTATGACCTCAACGGCGACCTCTATGACTATGAACTGGGCATGCCGATACAGAATTTCCGCAAATATCCCAGCGACTACCGCATGATCAACTACCGCTATCTGGGCGACAGCCGCCGCGAGGGTCTCTTCCTCTACGGATATGTCGAGTATACCGACGAGTCGACAGGCACGACAAAACGTGTCCAGGCACCTGAAGTGCCCTACGACCTTTACATCCGTGACGCTGTGGGCAAATTCCAGTCACTGGCTCCCGACAAATGGCCTGCTGACAAGAGCAGCACACTGCGCAACGGTGACCATAACTCCGGATGGCATTTTGTGAAATATCCGTTCTATCCCGATGAAGACGCCAACCAGGTTGAAAGCGATTACACCGAGATACGTCTGCCCGAGGTAATCTACTCGCTTGCCGAATGCAAACTGCGCGCCGGCGACCGCAACGGAGCCGCCACATTGCTCAACAGTGTGCGCCGCCGCAACTATCCGGCAGAAAACTATGACGACGTGCTTTACTCACCCGAAGGCAATGTGCGCTTCGACGAAAACGAAATGCTTGCCGAGTGGGGACGCGAATTCTTCGCCGAGAGCCGCCGCCGCATCGACCTGATACGCTTCGGCAAATTCAACACCGGCCGCTGGTGGGACAAGACTCCCGACTCTGACAACCACACGGAAATCTTCCCCATCACCCGCACAATATTGAATGCAAATCCGATAATCAACCAAAATCCGGGCTACGGCAGATAAATGACTCTCTGAAATAATTCTGAACAGTTACGTCACACGGAATAATAAATCATAAATCATGAAAATAAGCAATATAATCTCAATACTTTCAGGACTGCTGCTCATGGCAGGCTTAACGGCCTGCGACGGCGAGAAAGACCTGATAATAATCGACGGCAACCTGCCCATCAAGACGTCGAGTCTTTACATGATCGGCGATGCCACAACCAACGGATGGAGTCTTGACGGCGCCACTCCGTTAGAAGCAGTCGAGGAGGATCCCCTGGTTTTCTCATGGGAGGGTCCGCTCAACTCGGGCGATTTGAAACTGTGCCTTAAGGCTTCGAGTTTCGACGAACCGTTCATCAGGCCTATGACAGCCGGCTCTCCGATCGGGAAAGCCGGCATTGCCGAGGCTCCGTTCAAGATGAACGCCGGCGACCCCGACGACAAATGGAAAGTGACCGATCCGGGCATCTACAATCTGCGCTTCGACCTGCGCAACTGGACCATGAGCGCGTCATTCGTGCGCGAGCAGGATGCTCCCGTAATCGAGCCTATCGAAGTCGAGACACTCTATATCGTGGGCGATGCAATAGCCACCGGATGGGATATCGACAATCCGACCGAACTTGAGAAGAAATCAGCCTACGTATATGTCTACGAGGGCACACTTGACAAAGGGGAGTTCAAAGTCGTACCGACAACAGGAAGCTGGAGCGTGCCGTTCATACGTCCGGCAGCCAACGGTGTCAATGTAAACAAAGACGGTGTCGCCACCGACACGTTCATCTACACGGCCGGTCCCGACAACAAGTGGCTTGTAACCGAAAGCGGAGTCTACCGTCTGACCTTCGACCTCGAGCACTGGACAATCGCCGCCGAATATCTCGGAGAATATACACCCGCATCCAAACTCTATATGATAGGCGAAGCCACCGACGGAGGCTGGAGCTGGGACAACGCGACAGTCATCGAAGCATCAGCCGACAACGATGAGATTTTCGTATGGGAAGGTGAACTCGGCCGCGGCTCTCTCAAGGCAGCCCGTGAGAAAGATTTCTCGGCACCGTTCTACCGTCCGATATCGGCCGACTGCGAAATTTCAGAAAACGGCGCCGCGTCTGACGCCATGGTATTTACTACCGACCCTGACGACCAGTGGAAAGTGGTGGCTGCCGGCAAATACCGACTGACTTTCGACACCGCCAACATGAAGTTTAAAGCGGAATATCTTGACGGAACCACTACTCTGCCCTCACTCTACATGATCGGTGACGCTACCGCCGGAGGCTGGAGTATTGACAACGCCACCACTATCACCACCGAAACAGAAAACATGTATGTATGGGAAGGCGTGCTTAAACAGGGTGATTTCAAGGCATCGTTCTACAAGGATTTCGATGCGGAATTCTACCGTCCGGCCAACGCAGGCTGCACAGTGTCAAAATCAGGAGTCAGCTCCAATGCGATGGTGCTTTCGACTTCGCCTGACGACAAGTGGACAGTAACCGACGCCGGCAAATACCGTCTGACTTTCAACATCAACGACATGACCTTCGACGCAACATTTGTCGATGAGGCAGAAATCATCGCTCCGCTCTACATGATCGGCGACGCCACCCCCGGCGGATGGAGTCTTGACGACGCATCAGAGTTCACACCCACCAAAGATGTCGAAGGTGAATATGTATGGACCGGCCGCCTCACCAAAGGCGAATTCAAGGCCTGCTCGGAGAAGGATTTCTCAGCCGCGTTCTACCGCCCGTCGTCGCCCGACTGCGAGGTATCGGCCTCTGGTGTCGCAGCCAACGACATGGTCTATACCACCGGCCCTGACGACAAGTGGAAAGTTGTCACCGAAGGCAACTACCGTCTCACCCTCAACATCAAGTCAATGACCATAGATGTAAAATATCAATGATTCGGTAAAAATTACCGAAGTAGTTGAAACTTAAGTTAATATCTTGAATTGTCAAATACAAATGAATCGCCAAAGCGTTCATTATAAAAATCTTATACCATGAACGTATTGGCGATTCTCA
>SCEG01000068.1 GCA_004102805.1 Muribaculaceae bacterium Isolate-002 (NCI) | reverse complement strand
TGGTCTGTCCGGTTGAAAACGCAGAGCCTCTTCTTTACTTCTCTACCGACACCAATATGAGGCCTGAAAAGATCATCGGTTTCTACCGCACCCGCTTTCAGATTGAGTTCGGCATACGCGATGCCAAGCAGTTTACCGGACTTCAGTCACAGCAGACCCGCGACAGGGAGCGGCTTGACTTTGCGTTCAATCTTTCCTTCACTGCCCTCAATGTCTGCAAAGAGGTCATAAGGAAGGATTATCCGGATCTTTCGGTAGCGCAGTTCAAACGGCTTATGTTTGAATCTTATCTCGCCTCAACAATTATTTCGACTTGCGGAAAATCTCCGCATCTCAAAATAATTCAGAAAATAAATCATCGGTTGGCTCAGTTAGCGGCTTAGCCTAGGATGAACAACCTCAAATTTTACCGAATCATTGCATATTTTAATCTCGTGTTAAATTCAAACACGCTCTAATGTCACTTATCTCCCCATCCGGTCAATAAAATCGCCTATCCTGTCTCTCGCTCACAACCGCCTGTTCACCTGTGCTTTTGTTTAATTTTACCGATCCCCACGCCATATCGTCCGCCCTCCCTCTCTCCCCACACCGCCTTCCCCCCCCCCAAAAAAAACGCCTTATCAGCCATCCAACGGAGAGCCGGAGGCTCGTGCCCGTGATTAACCGGGGCTCGCAGACCGCGGAGCGGGCGAAGACCCCGGGCACGCAATGTCGCCCCATAATCCAAGCCCGGGAAGGGCGCTCCGTGGTGCACGCAGTCTCACCACGCACTTCGCCGCCTCGTTGTATCATCACCCACCGAGATTCCCGTAGCGCCGCGTAGGGCGGGGCAGAGGCACTCCCCCATAGCCCGAACCCGCGGAACGTGCGAGCGTGTAAAAAAAATCCGCAGACCCGGTCACCCCGAATCTGCGGCTCTATATAACATCATAAAGTGCCTACTGTATCATGATTTTCTCTACCTTATTGCCCTGACGCATAATATAAATCTCAGACGAGAGACTTTTCGGAATAGCAAATTTACTCACCAGCGTTTAGCCATTTTTTTCATTTCACTAAAGGACCATATCAGTCGACATAAGTGCTTATGATGTACAAAAAAAGCATTCTGAGAGGTCGGCTTTTCAAATGTTTTTTCAGGGACATTTAGTACTCCCAGAAAATCTGAACCTGGTATATACATCCAGTATTTCGATTCCATTGGCTGGCCGCCCGCTTTTTTTATAATATTATTAATCCGGTCAATATTCTGAAGAATAATAGCGCCGGATTTAGTATCGGGTAAGAGATTAATCATTGGGACTGCTATTTTAGGAGGACAAAGATCTAATCCATTTACAACACCTACTCCATAAGCGTCTTCGCCGCCTTTTATCATTACAGAACTTATATGATACAATTCTCCATCATTGTCGGGAAATGATAATAATTCAGGAAGAGTATCTTCTGAAATAAAATATATATTATTGTCGTAATATACAGCAATGTCAAAAACTTCGGGATATTTTTTTAACTTCTTGACCAAAGATTGAGGAAGTGAACTTGGCGGTGTAGCTGCAACCTGCCCTATGTCGCTTGAAGATGAAAGGCGAGAAGATAAGGATTCTGCCAAATTCTTCATGTTATTCCTATATGAACCATGCGGAAAAGAGGCTCCATCTGTTGCGACGATAACTCCCGTTTCAACATTAATAACACGCACATCAACATTGTATTCACCGGCAATAATGTTAATTTTTCCCACAACTAATTTCGAAAGATTAAGTATTTTGCCAATATTAATCATTTGAGATTCAGTTATAGAACTTCTCTGTAATTGTTGTTCGTCTATAACTCGATCGATTTCAGACCGTTCAACTAAGGTATAATTATAAGGATGAAAATAAGTTGTAAATATAGATGAAAGTCCATCTACATCACCTAAGGAAACACCAACTCCAGCCGAAAACTCAAGAACTGCAATTCGTTGGCCGGTAGTGGTGAACGATATTAAAGACAGCAAAATAAAGGGAAGAAATTTTTTCAAAGAATAAATTGGGTGCATAGTATAGTAATGAATTGTGTGTCTCTCAGCTCCCGAAGAAACGTTTGCGATTGGATATAAAAAAGGTGTAGGAACTGTATCATTGTTTTATCTCAATATCGGGTCTTGGCGGTACCCTTGCAGTAGATAAAACAATAGCCCCACACCGATTTGCTATATAAACTGTCGGTCACGACAGGATACAAGCTATCAATGCGGTGCCATTGCAAATCTCATCTTCACTGCATTTTCAAACCGCCAAGTTCGATATTGGAAGATAAAATTTCAATAACACCTTTTATCAAAAATGTATGAATTGCCACGGTCAACTCTTTGGCTCAATGGTAATTCACCACAAAGATAATAAAAAATGTTTTGCAGGGGCCGTAAACAATATATTTTTTTACATTAAAAAAAATCACACTTTGCTCCGACTCTGTCTCAAAAGCAAAGTCGTGTCGGAGACATGGCAACTGAGCATTATCGCGTTAGCGCTTAAAATATGTGTCACATATCATCCCCACGGAGAGCCGGAGGCTCGTGCCCGTGATTAACCGGGGTTCGCAGACCGCGGAGCGGGCGAAGACCCCGGCCTCACAATACCATCCCATAATCCAAGCCCGGGAAGGGCGCTCTGTGGTAAATGTGCAAAACAAAATGTTTAGAATATTATACTATTATAGTATATAGCTCTTGAATTGGGCTTAAAATTGTGGCAAAATGTCGCGGGATTTGACAAAATGGAGGAATAAAGGAAAAATTTCTTTAATTTGTCGCGGTATTACAATAAAAATGATTACATTTGCAAAAAACATTGTAAATTTTATTCCTCACCGCAATGAAGAAACATAACTTTTACGCAGGCCCATCAATTTTGAGCCAGTACACAATCAAAAACACTGCCGACGCAGTGCTCAACTTCGCCGATACCGGTCTCTCAATCCTGGAAGTATCTCACCGAAGCAAAGAATTCCAGGCTGTAATCGACGAAGCCAACGCTCTCGTTAAAGAACTTCTCGAAATCCCTGCCGGATATGAAGTGCTCTTCCTGGGCGGTGGAGCAAGTCTCCAGTTTGCAATGGTTCCGTTCAACTTCCTCAAGACCAAAGCCGCTTACATCGACACCGGTGTGTGGGCAAACAAGGCCATCAAGGAAGCAAAACTCTTCGGCGATGTAGAAGTCGTAGCTTCTTCAAAAGAGGCCAACTACACATTCATTCCCAAAGATTACGTTATCCCCGCCGACGCCGACTACTTCCACTATACTACCAACAACACCATCTACGGTACGGAGACCCGCAAGGATCCCGATTCACCCGTGCCTTTGGTAGCCGACATGTCATCTGACATCTTCTCGCGTCCCGTCGACGTTTCAAAATATGACTGCATCTATGCCGGCGCGCAGAAAAACCTCGCTCCCGCAGGTGTCACTATCGTGATTGTAAAAGAGGACGCTCTCGGCAAAGTAGACCGTCCCATCCCCACGATGCTCAACTATCAGACCCACACTTCGAAGGGTTCGATGTTCAACACTCCTCCCGTGCTCCCCATCTTCTCCGCTCTCCAGACTCTCCGCTACTACAAACAGCTCGGCGGCGTCAAGGAGCTCGAAAAGATGGATATCGAGAAAGCCAACGTGCTCTACGACGCAATCGACTCAAGCAAGATGTTTGTCGGCACCGCGGCTGCTGAAGACCGCTCTATCATGAACGTTTGCTTCGTCATGAAACCCGAATACGCCGAACTCGAAAAAGCATTCGTGGAGTTCGCAACTTCGCAGGGCATGGTCGGCATCAAGGGTCACCGTTCGGTCGGCGGTTTCCGCGCTTCGCTCTACAACGCGCTTCCCCTCGACAGCGTCAAGGCTCTCGTTGCCTGCATGAAAGAATTCGAGGCAAAGCACTAATCAGCCCGCATATCTGAATGTGGGTGCGCGATATATAGCGTCCGCATCCCCGATGGCTGATTTTACCCGCGTTCGGAATATATCAGGTTGATGGTGTGGCGGATGTTGCCGAACTTGATTAAACTCTCAAAATTGTAGGGACGCACGGCTCGTGCGTCCGAAAATAGCGACAAACAGCATAATGGCGGACGCCATGTGTCGTGCGTCCCTGCAATTTTGGTATTGCAACGCCGTCCGTTGATATAAAATAATTTTAAACAGTAACTTATGAAAGTATTAGTTGCCACAGAGAAACCGTTTGCAGCAGTCGCAGTCGACGGTATCCGCAAGGAAATCGAAGATGCAGGCTACGAACTCGTGCTTCTCGAAAAATATACTGATAAGGCCGACCTGCTCAAGGCTGTCGCCGATGTCGACGCTCTTATCATACGTTCCGACAAAGTCGACGCCGAAGTGCTCGACGCCGCTAAAAACCTCAAAGTTGTGGTTCGCGCCGGTGCAGGTTACGATAACGTTGACCTCGCTGCAGCTACTGCCCACAACGTATGCGTCGAAAACACTCCCGGTCAGAACTCCAACGCCGTGGCCGAACTCGTGTTCGGTATGGCCGTCATGGCATTCCGCAACATGTATAACGGCACATCGGGAACCGAACTCAAAGGCAAGCGCCTCGGCATCCACGCTTTCGGTCAGGTAGGCCGCAACGTGGCCCGCATCGCCAAAGGCTTCGGCATGGAAGTGAGCGCCCTCGACCCCTATTGTCCCGACGAAGTGATGGTTGAGGCCGGTGTCGTGCCCGTCCACTCTGTCGAGGAGCTTTACAAGACCAACCAGGTCGTTTCGCTCCACATCCCCGCCACCGACGAAACCCGCAAATCTGTCGGAAAGGCTCTTCTCGAACTCATGCCCAAAGGCGGTCTGCTCATCAACACCGCCCGCAAGGAAGTGATTGACGAAGATGGACTCGCCGCCGCTCTCGAGGCTCGTCCCGACCTGAAATATGTGGCCGACATCAAGCCCGACTGCGCCGATGCTCTCAACGAGAAATTCGAAGGACGCGTATTCTTCACTCCCAAGAAGATGGGCGCGCAGACCTCTGAAGCCAATATCAACGCAGGCATCGCTGCCGCCCGTCAGGTAGTGGCTTTCCTCCGCGACGGTATTGACCGCTTCCGCGTCAACAAGTAATCCCGTAATAAATAATATGAGCGGTTGAAGGTCATGACCTTCAACCGCTTCTCGTTAAACATGATATGCGCGTATTAATCATAAATTCGAGTCCGCGGCGCGAGGGTAATATTTCGGGCATGCTCACCCATGCGGCTGCTGTGGCGAAGGATGCAGGTGCGGAATGTGATGTCATCAGCCTTTACGACAGGGATATACGTCCGTGCCGCGGATGCATGGCCTGCCGAAGCGCGCTCGCATGTCCGATACACGACGACATGGCCTCGATTGCCGAAGCGATAAAGAGCGCCGACCGCATCATCATCGGCGCTCCGTGCTATTGGGCCAACATGCCGGGCGTGCTGAAAAACATGTTCGACCGCCTCGTCTATATCTTTATCGCAGACGGAGAGCACGGTCTTCCCCGACCTTTGCTCAAAGGGCGGCGTGCGCTTGTTATCGCCACCGCCACGACTCCGATGCCGTTTGCCCGCCTTTTCGGCCAGACCTCAGGCACCGTGAAGTCAATAGGCCGCATATTGAAAATGGGCGGAATAAAACTGATACCCTCGCTCCAGATAGGCGGCACTCGCAGACGCGACATCACCGGGCGCGACCTCCGTCACGTAGGCCGTGCAGTCGGCCGACTCTTGAAATGAATGATGTTTATTTATGGAATCGATAGAGACTGAACTCAAACGCGAACGCCTTTGGAACAAGAACTATCTGAAGGTGTGGAGCGCAAACTTTATGCTTTTCTTCTCGTTCATGCTGCTGACGCCGCTGTTTCCGCTTTATCTGAGTGAGACTTTCGGTGCCACACGCCAGGAAATCGGGTTTGTTCTGTCGGGCTACACGCTCACGACGCTTATCGTGCGTCCTTTCAGCGGCTATATCGTCGACAATTATTCACGTAAACTCGTGCTGCTGATTACCTACGGCTGCTTCGCGCTGTTTTTCAGCGGTTATCTGCTTGCCGGGTCATTGCTCGCGTTTACGGTGGTGCGCACGCTCCACGGCTTTCCGTTCGGAGCGGCGACTGTGTCAAATTCTACTGTGGCTATAGATGTGCTTCCCTCGTCACGTCGCACCGAAGGGATCGGTTTCTACGGCCTGAGCAACAATATCGCCACTGCAATCGGACCGACTGTGGCGCTGATGATATATGGCTTTGTCGGTGATTTCGACCTGCTGTTCGTGCTTTCGCTCGTCGTGGCTCTCGGCGGTCTCGCCATCAACTCCACTCTGCATCTTAAGCCTCGCCCCAGAGTGCCTCGCCCTAAGATGTCGCTTGACCGCTTCGTGCTGTCGAAAGGATGGAGCGAAGGGCTTGCGATGGTGTGCTATGCCTTTTCCTACGGCGTGCTCGCCACATATATCGCTATTTATGGCAAAGAGGAACTTGGAGTGACACAGGGCTCAGGTTTCTTCTTTATGCTTCTGGCCATCGGTCTTATCCTCTCGCGTCTTACCGGCAGCCGTTCGCTGCGCAAAGGCAAGATTGTCGAAAATGCTTCTGTCGGAGTAATCGTGTCACTGTTCGGCTATCTTCTTTTTGCCGGAGTACACAGCCTCTGGGCCTACTACGGCGCGGCTCTGATAATCGGACTTGGCAACGGACACATGTTTCCGGCGTTTCAGAATATGTTTATCAATCTCGCCACCAACGACCAGCGCGGCACAGCCAACTCAACCCTGCTCGTTTCATGGGACATCGGCGTAGGGCTCGGCGTGTTGCTGGGCGGTGTGCTTGCCGAGCACTGGGGCTTCCACTCTGCCTTCTGGGGCGCATGGATCGCCAACCTGATCGGCGTGGCATTCTTCTTCCTCTACGTCCGCAACCACTTCCTCCGCAACCGCCTCCGCTGACCTCCCCCCCCAAAAAAACTCAATCATATAAATCCGACAAGTCAGACCCGTCCGACAGGTCTGACTTGTCCTATAAAATATTTTTCACACTTTTATTGCAAGCACTGTGATTTCGGCTTGTGTCGATAATCCATTCAAGAGGGTTGTTGACATGACATTTTTTTACATTTGTTAAATGCATCGAATGAGTTTATGCGTATCTTTGCGTATGATTTATTTCGACAACGATTATATGGTAGGGGCGCATCCTAATGTGATGAAACGCCTTAATGAGACCAACGGACTTCACACCGTCGGCTATGGACGTGATGAATTCACTAAAACGGCGGAACAACTGATACTCTCGGAATGTGGTATCAAAAACGGTGCCGTGTACTTTCTTGAGGGTGGTACTCAGGCAAATGCCGTGGTGATAGACCGTTTGCTTGACCATAACGATGGTGTCTTGGCCACCGACACCGCACATATAAATGTCCATGAAGCAGGTGCCATAGAAGCCAGCGGTCACAAGATTATAACACTTCCGAATCATTACGGTAAATTGTCAGTGTCCGATATAAGGGAATACATAAGGAATTTTTACAATGATGACACTCACAGGTATATGGTGAGGCCGGCAATGGTATATCTCTCATTCCCTACAGAGCTTGGCACAATATATACGCGCGGTGAGCTTGTTGAAATTTCAGCCCTTTGCAAAGAGGCGGATATTCCCCTGTATATTGACGGGGCACGTCTTGCCTACGGCCTTGCCGCTGAAGGTGGAGATGTGTCATTGAGTGATATTGCCGCACTCAGCGATGTCTTTTATATTGGAGGTACAAAATGCGGCGCTTTGTTTGGTGAGGCAGTTGTGACACGTCGTCCTGAATTATTGCCACGGTTTGATTCGCTCATAAAATTGCATGGGGCCACTCTTGCCAAGGGGAGATTGATGGGCGTACAGTTTTCGCAGCTGTTTACCGATAATCTGTATATGTCTATAGGACGACATGCCGTTTCACTTGCGATGAAACTGAAATCCGGGTTTATAAGCAAGGGATATCAGCTATATATCGACTCTCCAACAAATCAGCAGTTCGTTATATTGCCGAGTGATAAGATAGAGCAACTGAAAGCAATTGCTTCGTTTGAACTTTGGGGACCAAAAGGAGAAAAGGAAACACCGGTTAGATTTGTAACAGATTGGTCAACAACTGATGAAGATGTAGACTCGCTATTATCATCAATATGATATGGAGACAGAGCTGATAATGATTGGAACAGGGAGCGCATTTTCCAGACACTCCTACAATAGTTGCTTTGCAATAAAATCAGAATCATTTTTGCTGTTAGTAGATGCAGGCGGTGGCAATGGTATATTTGCGGCTCTTCAGAAATCCGGGATAGCGGTTGCCGATATCCACCATCTATTTATCACACACGTACATGCAGATCATGTGCTTGGTGCAATATGGCTTATCAGAGGGGTCGTCAATATGGTTAAAGACTCGTTGTATTCCGGTAAATTAAATATATACGGTAATAAATCTGTTATTAATGCAATCTGCCGGATATGCCAGATGACATTTCTGAATGCCGATTATGACAAGATGGCCGACTGCATAAAATTTGTTGAAGTCTGCAATGATGATATATTTCAGATACAGAATGTTTCTTTCAGATGCTTTGACGTCTGCTCTGTCAATGTAGAGCAGACCGGGTTTAGAATGACATTGGAAGGAGGAACAGAAATTGTGTGTCTGGGCGATGAATCACTGACATTGCGCAATTCATGTAACGCAGTTAACTGTGACATCCTTATTTGCGGTGCTTTTTGCCGTTATGCCGACAAGGAGATCTATCAGCCGTATGAAAAGTATCATTCGACCGTGCGCGATGTTGCCGTATTAGCGGAAATGTTTAATATCAGAAATTTGGTTCTTGTCCATTGTGAGGATGATGATCTTACGCATAGGCAAGAACTCTATCAAGATGAAGCTGCCGACTATTACAGCGGGATGGTTATTGTTCCCACCGACGGCGAAAGATTGCGACTCTGAATTTATGGCTTACTATCTTTGGCTATTGATGCCCTTATACGACTTAGACTGACCTGCGTTATGCCAAGATATGAGGCTATGCATCCCAACGGCAGTCGTTGTAACAAATCAGACTGATTATCCAACAAATCCCGATAACGTTCGGTCGCTGTCGCAAGGAGCAAAGTTATTACCCGTACTTCGGCATCTAAAAGTTCTGTTTCTGCAAATCTCCGACCCCAGTTGGCAATATGTATATCCTCATTGTAAAGGCCCTGCAATTCGTCCCTCTTGATTACATAAAGAACAGAATCTTCCATAAGTTCCATTGTCTCATATCCAGGTTCATTTCTTACATATCCCATCATTGATACAATAGTCGCGCCCTCTTTGCCGACCCAGAATGTCACTTCCTTACCATCTACGAGAGTGAATGCCCGCACTATACCCTTGGATATAAAGTAAACATCCCGCTCGATTTTGCCGATTTCAAGCACATGGTGGCCTTTCGGATAATGAACCAGCTCCATTGACCTGCAGAGAAGAGCCAATGAGTCTTCAGGCAACACATGCCTGCGGTTTATGATGTCCTTAATTTCCATAACAATTAAATGCCTCCTTAGACTGCAAAGTTACGAATTATATGAATAGGCATCGCTATTTATCATTTGTAAAAAGCTAACCCACGAAAGGTATGTAACTTTGCACTGAAATATAAAAGCTACATTATGAGAAATGTAATAACAATCTTATTCCCCTGTCCGGCAGATAGCCGTAGAATAAACGTCGCTCTGTTAGCGCTCAGACTCCTTTTCGGAGCACTCTTCATGGTTCATGGCCTGTCAAAACTCACAGGCTTCATCCAAATGTCATCAACATTCCCTGACCCCCTTGGAATAGGGCGTGAGTTCTCCCTTGTTCTCGCAATATTCGGCGAGGTAGGTTGCTCCATTTTGTTGATATTAGGGTTGCTGACCCGATTGGCGCTTATACCTATGGTGTTCACCATGTGTATCGCATTTTTTGTGATTCATGCCGGTGTGACGTTCGCAGCCAAAGAACCGGCCTTCACATTCCTGCTCACATTCGTTATATTATGGATTTCAGGAGCCGGTAAATATTCATTGGATTACCTGATTGTAAACAGAATCAAAAAAACATGTTGAGCTGGATATTGCTTTTTCTTGCCGGGTTATTTGAGGTGAGCCTCACGTTCTGCTTAGGTAAGGCCAAGGTAACTGCTGGAACGGAATTCTACATGTGGGGCGCTGGCTTCCTGTTGTCCACCATATTGAGTATGTATCTGTTGGCTAAGGCTATTCAGTCATTACCAATCGGTACCGCCTATGCCATCTGGACAGGCATAGGAGCTGTCGGCACGGTAATCGTCGGGATATTGTTCTTCAAGGAACCGGCTACTCCATTGCGTCTGTTTTTCATATCCACATTGATTGCGTCCATTATTGGCTTGAAACTGGCAACAAATTAAAATCCATCAGGGCTGGCGCATGAGATTTAACTTTCCTTAAAGACCTTGAGGAGATAGTCAATATTTCGGCCACATTTCTTGCGTCTTCGCTTAAGGCTGAGTTTATCGTCCTGCTTTTTGAGCATTTCCAACGCATA
>SCEG01000067.1 GCA_004102805.1 Muribaculaceae bacterium Isolate-002 (NCI) | reverse complement strand
TTTTTATACCACTTATTTTATTGAAAATCAGAGAAATGAATGCGAAAATCACCCTTTCCCATTCAGACTTCCCCCGCTATAAAATAACAGGCTTTTCGGAAGCACAAGACTTTTTTAAATGAAAGAGCCGTGTGGAGGGGTAGATTTTTTGTAAAGATTTTTGCTTTGTGTGATTTATTTGATGTATATTTGGGATTGGAGATTTACTTTTAAGTAAGTCGTAAAAATTATTTTATATTATCAGGGAGTGATTTTTCGAGAGATTTTTGCTCGAAGATGAAGGAGTGTGGTAATCCACACGACTGAAGAAGAGAGGGAAAAGCGCCGAAAAAGCGCCGCTGACAATATAAAGTCTTTAAATCCATAATATACGTAATAATTTTTATGACTTGCTTATTGTCTAACACCTTAAATCAACTTTCCCATGATTATCGGTATTCCAAAAGAGATCAAAAACAATGAGAACCGGGTGGGCATGACCCCGTCGGGTGTGAAAGAACTGGTTGAACACGGCCATACGGTCTATGTGCAGCATACGGCCGGCGAAGGCTCTGGCTTCAGCGACGAGGATTATCTGAAGGCGGGCGCGAAGATTTTGCCGACGATTGAAGATACGTATGCCGCGGCCGAAATGATTGTAAAAGTGAAGGAACCGATTGAGCCTGAATATAAACTGGTAAGAAAAGGCCAGCTCCTGTTCACATATTTCCATTTTGCCTGCGACCGCGCTCTGACTATCGCCATGATGGAGTCGGGCGCCACCTGCATTGCCTACGAGACGGTGACCGGACGTCAGGGCGGATTGCCTCTGCTCATACCGATGAGTGAGGTGGCAGGACGCATGTCGGTGCAGGAGGGGGCGCGCTTCCTTGAGAAACCGCAGGGTGGCCGCGGTGTGCTTCTTGCCGGCGTCCCGGGAGTGAAACCGGCCAAGGTGCTGGTGCTCGGAGGCGGTGTGGTAGGCCGCAACGCGGCGCTGATGGCCGCCGGCCTCGGTGCAGATGTCACCATTACCGACATCTCTCTGCCCACATTGCGCCATCTGGCCGATGTGCTGCCGAAAAATGTCAAAACTCTGTTTTCGTCGCGCCACAATATCGAACAGGAACTCGCCGACACGGATCTTGTGATCGGTTCGGTACTGATACCCGGGGCAAAAGCGCCCAAACTTGTCACCGCCGACATGCTCCCGCTTATGCGTAAGGGTTCGGTCGTGGTCGATGTGGCAATCGACCAGGGAGGTTGCTTCGAGACATCACACGCCACCACGCACTCTGACCCGGTGTATGAAGTCGACGGCATAATCCACTACGCTGTGGCCAACATACCGGGAGCGGTGCCATACACCTCAACGCTGGCGCTCACCAACGCCACACTCCCCTACGCCCTCCGGCTTGCCGACAAAGGCTGGCGCGACGCATGCAAGGCCGACCCCGGTCTCTCCGAAGGTGTCAATATCGTCGACGGCAAAATCACCTACGCTGCCGTGGCCGAAGCATGGAATCTGCCATACACACCCCTCTGCCTTGACTGACACTATCATTTCTTTTTTAATTTGAATAGTGCCTCATAACAATGACGCGATATGATGCCGTTTTAGTCATTCGGCATAATATCGCGTCGCTGTTGATTTGTGTGGTTCGGAGGGGTCAGTGACGGGTGCGGGGAGTGAGGCGGACGGTTGCTCCACCACCTTTTACGAGCGAGAGGGGCAGTGTGTCGCCACGGCGCGCCGAGCGTCGTATGAAGTCGTAGTGGCGGGGGCTTTCTTCAGAGTCGGCGGCGTCGGCGATGATTTCAACATCGTAGACAACGCTGCGGGGAAGGAAATCAAGCTTCACGTCATAGCCGCGCGGGGTGTCGGAGGTCATGGCGCCCATATACCATTGGTCTCCTTTTCGTTTGGCGATGAGGATATGTTGGCCGACTTCGCCGTCGAGCGGCAGTGTCTCGTCCCATGTCACAGGCACTTGGGTCACAAAACGTTCCAGCTCGGGATACTTGGCATATTCCGTCGGGGAGTCGCAGATTGTGGCAATCCATTGGTCGAGCACCACAAACAGAGCCATTTCCTGAGCGACTGTGCCCTGCGACATCGGAGGTGTGTTGTCGATATCCTGGGGACGGAAGTCGGCGACGGTGGCCTGACGCAGCGAACCCGGCGTGAAATCGTTTGGACCGACAAGCTGACGTATGAAGGGGAACGTGCAGTGGTGGCGCGGCGAAATAGTGTGGTCCCAGAAGTTGCATTCCTGCCCGCGGTTGGCCTCATAGCCGAGCACATTTGGGAAAGTGCGGCCAAGACCCGACGGCACCGGACAGCCGTGGAAGAGCACGAGCATCTTCTCGTCGGCAAGCCGGCGCGCGAGCTGACGCTGCCAACGCATCGCCACCTGGTCGTTACGTTCGAAGAAGTCGATTTTTGCGCCCGTGACACCATATTCTTTCATCTTCTTCACCCAGTCGAACGGAGCTTCAAGCGGACAGCTTGCCCATGTCCATACGAAAATGCCCACACCTTTTTCAGCGGCATAAGCGCAAAGTTCGGCAAGATAACTTTCCGACCAGCCGGCATCGAGGGTCATGTAGCTGACACCATTGCGCGAAGCCCAGTCGACATAATATTTGTAAAGTTCGAGCGAAAGGTTTTTGTTGCCCGAGGGGAAATCGACCCCGTCGAGCACAGCCTTGTGCCACCATTCCCATGCGCTTGCTCCCGGTTTGATCCATGAAGTGTCGTCTATCTCGCATGGGTCGGCGAGGAGATATACAAGTTCGTTGTTGAGCAGACCGGTGTCACGACACGATGCTATTATGACTCGCCAGGGGAGCGAACGGCTGCCGCTTATACGCGCTATGAAATCCTCGCGGGTCTCGACAAGATGTGTAGAGTAAAACTGTTTGCCATTAATCGTGTCGCCATCAAGCACCGTTTTCGGGAAAGCGGCCCAGTGACCGCGTATTTTCTCACCGCCGGCAGGCTTCAGGTAGAGGCCGGGGTAATCGTAGACATTTGACTCTGTTATCGCCACACGTGTAGCTCCGTCTGGCAGGGTGAACAGCGCCGGAGAGGTGCTAATCGCCACGTCAGGAATAGCGGCTATGCTGTCGTAAGGGATATATTCCCGCTCGAAATTGCGGTAGGCCTGATTGATTTCATGTGGCTGACGTGACAGATCCCATTCCGTCCAGGAGCGGGTCTCACACTGAGGGAATAGCACTTTGACCGGCTGACTTCCGAAGTCAGCTTCGAATATCTCGTCAGTCACCGTGATTTCACCGGGATAACAGAGCGTCCACTGATAGGCCACACCCTCGTTGTAGGCCCGCAGCGACAGGCGGTAGTCACCGTTGTCATAGGCAAGGGTCAGCTGATTGTAATTGTCGTCGAGCCGACTGTTTTTGCCCACAATGACATCGACCGAGCCTTTGTGCGACGATTTTTCCGACGACGAGACAGAGCCTTCGCCTATCCTGCGGCCGTCAGCGGCAAGAATACCTATCGGCGAGTTATGTATCACGGTTTTGCCATTATAGTCGAGCGAATAGATCGTCGCCCCCTCTCCGGCTGTCACTTTAAGCGAATATGCCTTGTCGGGTGATTTGACAACGTAGGTCTTTGCCGACAGAGCCATAAACGGCATCAGCATAGCCGGCAGCATGCACAATAGTTTTTTCATGAGAAATACGGTAATGTCAGGTTTGCAAAATAATATAAGTAAGCCACCAAAATTATTACGTATATTATGAATTAAAGACTTACTTAACTGTTTTAACTGTTGCAAAATTAGCAGTCAGAACTGACATATAAAATGGATATTTTGCATAATTAGATGGATAATATTACGATTTCATCAGACACTCTCCCAGAAACACCATCAAAAATGCCTCCGCCTCGGGTTTGAGATAAAATTTGAGATAAAATGCTTCAATAAAAGCAGAATTTGTTAAAAAAATTTGCAATTCGCGCAAAAATTTATTATATTTGAAGATAAGTAACTGTGTACTTAACCAACATACTCTCTCATGTTTCCTGCTTTCAAATATGACACACCGTCATTGCTCCGCACGACAGTCATGTTGTGGATCATAGCCGCGACATGCGCTGCGTGCGTCAATGTGGCTGCAGCCCACGATGCCGACGCCTGCAACGAGACCAGAACAGACGTAACCGAATTTTTCAAAACGCTCGCCGACAAGACATTGGCAACCCCACTCGGAGCAGATTGCAATGCATCGGCAGCAGAGGCGGCTCTGGATTTCTCGCAGTGTAGCGACGGTAATAAAATAAGTTTCACCCATTCGGTCTATGGCGACAGCATCGCCGTGCGACAGGGTGAGGCCGAAATGTCATGGTATGCCGACACAGAGGGAATCAGACGGCTGAAAGGGATTGTAACAAGAGTAAGTTCACTGAACTTCAGCGAGGGGTTGATTTATAATATCACGGGAAACGCTGCGACAGAAATCTCCGGAACCGATACACTTACTATAGTTCATGCCGACGGGTCGAGTCTACAGATCCCAATCGTCACGACATACGCCGTCAGGCCGGGCGGCTCTGTCATAACTGCCGAAGGTGACACCATCGCAGAAACGACGATACATGTCGCAGGCTACAATTTCCGGATTGCGGACGAAGCCGGCTGCAACAGTCGGGCAACTTACACCGCCACCCGCTGGGAGGCCGAAGGGCGCGATTTTCCGGTTGTCGAGTGGGTGAGATACAGCGGCTGGAACGGAAATGTCGAGTCGGTCACACTGTCAGCCGAAGAGAAGCCGGCCCGGAAAACACGCACTGCCGACAGACACGTTGCCGAATACCGCCCCGGCAAACTGAAGGGCCTTGTAATCAGCGACCTTTCGGGTAAGACAGTCAGACGCTACAACGCCGCGGAGGCAGCAGGCACAACAGACTACGGGCTGCCTCGCGGATGGTATATCGTGACCGAAGAATACGACGACACAAGCATATCGGAGAAAAAATATTTCGACGGGCAGAAGTAACCGCAGCGCAACAGAGCGTCAGTCAGTCATAAAAACCAATCAAAACGCAACGGCCATGTCAATAAATCAGAAACATACGCGACCGCTGCCATCGCTTATCCTTACAATGATGGCGGGTATAACAGCGATTGCCGATGACGGCGCCACATTCAGGGCACCGCGGTCGGGAGGCGACATTGTGTCATTGCCGTCGGTGGAAGCCGCCGCACTGTGCCGACACACGGAGCACTCAGTCAACCACTCCACCGGTCAGGCTTCGATCGCGATGCCGTTGTACACACTCAAATGCGGCGACATGTCGCTGCCGTTGTCGCTGAACTATGCGACCGGGGGAGTGAAAGTCGACGACGAGGACGGCCCTGTGGGAGCAACCTGGGACCTGCAGTGCGGCGGTGTGGTGTCACGCCGTATTGTCGGGCGTCCCGACGGAGTAAACGGCCCAGTAAATATCCCCGCCGGCTCCCCGACGTTGGAATACCTGACCGCGCTCGACCATTATACCGCCGACAGCGACTATGACCGCTACAACTACGGTGCCGGAAGCTATAGCGGCACGTTCATAATCAAGGGAGGGAAAGTGATCCAACTACCTGAAACCGATGTGAAAATCACCCTGACCGATGACAATACATTCCGCATCATCACTCCCGACGGCACGGAATATGTATATGATGTAACGGAAACGGTGTCATACCGGTTTCTGCCGATGATTCTTGATTCAAAACTATATAGTCCGGATTATTCGGACATCACATGCCAGTGGAGGCTTGGCCGCATCATAAATCCGTCACGAACCGACTCGATAATGTTTGAGTATGTCGATATGGCATCTCGCCGTCGAGATCCGTCGTCACAGGCGAGCACCATCTCGGCAAACGACCGCAACACGAGCGCGGTAAGCATATCATATCACACCGACCGCAACGGAACAAACCGGCATGAATATACCTACGACAATCGCCACGGTCTCAACCGCATAACATGCCGCACAGGGTCAATCAACTTCATCAACGCAGAAAAGGAACCGATCGGCGGATTTACCGTCAACGCGCCTTCAGGCAAAGAAGTGAGGCGGGTGGTATTCGGATATATGAAATACGACACCAAGACAAAGAAAGATATCTCAATGCTGAAGAGCGTGACAATCAGCGCGGACGGGAAGGAGATTGACGGAGCCACATTCAAATATTACATAGATGGGAGTGCATGGCTGCGCAGCCGCGATATATTCGGCTACAACAATTTCAGCTACAGAATCAACAACAGTCAGCATTCTCTGACAGAAAGCATACTTGATGTTGCATTTCCCAAATCGACAACCACTCCGAGAGACACTATTGTGACCGTCCGCCCGGGTGACATTATCCAGCCGGGGGAACTTATTGAAAACCCGGAGCCGGCCGAACCGGACAACGAGCGGGCACACATTGTGATTTCCGAGCAACGGCTGCCATGTTTCGATGCATTGCGGTCGATGTCGCTGCATTCATTTACCACCTACGCCGGAGCGACCACCGAATTTGATTACGAAATGAACGAGGCGACCCGGAAATTCAGCATCGACGGAAATGAATATGCGATAGCCCCCGGCCTCAGGATAAAGAGAGAACAAACCACCGATCATAACACAGGCAACGTACGTGTCAGGGAATATTCATATACGGGCGGTGTCTCGACAATTGATTTCAGCAAAATCAGCCAGTCCGCCTTTATCGGACTGTCCGGCTGCAGAGGCCTTTCAGGAGCGACAACTATATATTACTCAACCGGAGCGGTGTTGGCCACATCGAGCCTCATGCCGGGAGATGTAATAGAAGACGCGACTGTCTATTACAGTAATGTACGCGAGACTGTTACAGGCACGGGGCTTGATTGCCCGGTCATTACCGACTATGTGTTCGACACATCTAAAACGGAGTCGCCATATGTGGTTGCCGGCAAGCGTTACCTATCGGAAGCCCAAGTCTTCAGCAAGCGTTACTGCGGGACCAATATCACGATAAATTCCAGCGGTTTATTCACCACGGCATATAGCAGAATACTGTCACCACAATTTATCGGGGGCTATTTCAGGCAGACATTCAGGGAGAAAGCCCCGCTTGTAAAGAAAACCGAATGGGTCGCCGACAATTGTGGAGCGCCGGAGCGACCGCTGCGTGTGACCGATTATGTTTATTCGTCGGGTGAGGAAAAGACATATACCACGGGGTATTACAGCGTGCCATTGGTACGCACCATCGACTCTTCGTTTTTAGGATTACCTGATGAAGATTACCAATCGATTGATGATTTCAACTATTTTCCTGTGACGGTTGCCACATGCAAGACATGGTGCGACAGCGTGCGCACTACGGAATATGACAGTTACGGCAATGCGCGCACTGTCGTCACCGCCTACGAATACAATGACCGCATTGTACACTCAAGGCCGACAAAAGGAGACGGGAATACCTTTGAAACAGACAGCACGCGTGTAGTGTTTCCCGGAGAGATCACGTCATTCCCCGCCAGATACCATCTGATCAGCAGGATAAGCAAATCATGCGGCGGAGATGTATATACGACAGATTATCAGTATTCATGCAACGCCCTGAGAGGACTGCTTGCCACGGCGACAGCAAGGGGGCGCATATCACTTCCGGTCAAAGAGACTTACCGCCACGGCGGCTTCATGCTCGAGAAGCGCTACAGCTACGCCGACTTCGGAGCGGGCGCGGGCAATCTTCAGCTATCATCGATAGTGTGCGCGGCCGACGGGTCGGCCATCACCGACTCCATAAGCGTCACATCTTACGACCGCTACGGCAATCCGCTGGCAACGGTCGACTTCCGCGGCATAACAACGGGATACGGCTGGGGCGACCGGGGCACTTACCTGCAAAAGGTGTCGACCGGCAATTATCTGACCACGGGATATGAGTATGCCCCGCTGACAGGATACACCGCAATGACATCGCCGGCATCGACCTCGACCCTATACAGCTACAGCGCGGGGCGTCTGAGCTCTGTGACGACGGTCGGCGACGTGCTTGCGCGATACAGCTACAGCCAGTATGGCACAGACAGGGTCAACAAGATAGTAACGACGAGAACCGGGGTCAATGGAAACAGCATCACCGAGATAGCCCGTCAGGACGCTTTCGGCAACCTGATATTGAAAGGCACAGCGGGGAGCAATGGCCGGGCAATAGTCAATGTTACGGATTATGACATAGCCGGACGCAAACTAAGGGAATATTTTCCGATGGAATGTGATAATCCCGATGGAGATCTGACGTCAATAGCGCAATCTGGTTCGGCGGTCTACGACGGTGACAGCGAGGCGTTTCAGCACACGGTCTATATGCCGGGCAACGACGGGCGCCGACGCAGCGTCACCATCGGCGGCGAGGAGTTCGCCTCTCACCCGATGCGATTTGACTATCGGTTTAACAGCGGCAAAACGGGCTCAGAGCCGACTTTATGCTGCCGCCGCTACCGCATCGACGGCAACCGTCTCTGTCTCGACGGCCACTACCCCGCCGGCTCTCTGGCTATAACCGAGGCCACCGACGGCGACGGACGGCAGGTGCTGACATTTACCGATTTTTCAGGGAAGACGATATTGTCGCGCACGGTTGCCGCAGAGGAGACTGCCGACACCTACAGCATATATGATGACGGCGGCAATCTGACGATGGTGCTTCAGCCGCTTGCATCGTCGGCGCTGTCAACCGAGGGGGCGGAATATGACATTTCAACAAACCTGACACTGCGAGATTATGCCGACTATTATCGCTATGACAGTCACCAGCGCCTTGTGGAACAGCGCATGGCCGGCACCGAGCCGATAAAATACTGGCACGACGCGGCAGGCAGAGTGATATTCACCCAGGACGGTGAGCAGCGGGCCCGCGGAGTGGCCGGATTCGCTATAGACGATATCTATGGGCGCCGGGCGCTCGAAGGTGAGGCGGTTGCCACTGCCGCCATGTTGAGCGGAGTGAGCGGCAAGCGTCCTTACGCCTTACGCACCGAGACGCTTGCCGGCCGTCACGCCGGTTACGGAGTCAGCCTGTCGATGACAGGGGTCGCGGTAGACAAGGCGTATTATTATGACGATTACGGATTTCTGAGCGAGGCATGCTGCGCAGGGCTTGACTCCGTGCTGACTCTCAGGCAGCTTAAGGTGAAGCGGGGCAATAACCGCGGGCTGCTCACCGGAATGCTTTCGCGGGTCACCGGCGCGGCCGATTTCGACGGATCGGTGACGGTGACTTCGGCCAACTGCCGTTATGTGGCTTCGGCGATGGGTTATGACGGCAGGGAGCGTGTGGCGGTCTGTGTCAGTGTCGACCCGCAGGGGGTCGAGGTCAGGGAGTCGGTGACATATTCGGCGTCGGGACTTCCGACAGCCTCGGTGTCAGAGCGCCGCGACATGGCGGGCGGCACGGGGACTCTGTCGCTTGTCTACGGATATGACGACCTGGAGCGGCAGACTTCGGTAACCGCTTCGGTCGACGGCGTGGAGATGGCCCGCAGCACAACGGCATACGACGGCATAGGGCGCACCGAGTCGGTCTCGCTGGCCGACATGCGTTCCGACCTGAGCGAGAAGATCGGCTACACGTATATCACCAACGGAGCAGTCAGCTCAATCGCCACGGCTTCAGGCTCGATGGCGATGACGATGAGATATGCCTCGGGGGCGAAGCCGTCATATTCGGGATATATCTCGGGGATGGACTGGACGGGAGCCGACAGGGTGAAGCGTTCGTACAGCTACGGTTATGACGGCATGAGCCGCCTCGTCTCGGCCGATTACAGCGAGAGCGGCAGACCGCTCTACAGCCATCTTGTCAATCAGGGGACGCCCGATTATTCGTGCGCTTACCGCTATGACCTCAACGGAAATCCGCTGTCGGTTGTCCGCAAGGGGCTTACAGAGGTGATGGGTTCGGGAAGCTCTAATCTTCTGGCGAGGTTCGGCACGGTCGACAACCTCACGATGTCTTATTCAGGCAACCGCGTGACGAAGGTGACAGACTCCGCGGCAAATACGACATATACGGGTGCTTCCGACTTTTATGACAACAATTACAGGGAGGAGGAGTATGAATATGACGCCAACGGAAATATGACGCTTGATTTCAACCGAAAGATCATGGGGGTGGTGTACAACCGCCTAAATCAGCCGGTCAGGATTGAGATCGGAGGCGACACGTTTGTCGAGAACATGTATGACGCCGACGGGACGCTGCGTCAGCGGCGGCTACGCCAGAGGGCGTCGTCGGGACTTCCCACTATCGGGGGATTTTTCCCGGCCGACAGCATCGATGCCGAGGGCTATCATGTTCGCGTCACTGACTACTGCGGGCCGTGGGAGACGGTCAACGGCAGGCTGAGCGCCATTCGAATACCCGGCGGATATATCGAGGGCGACAACGTATATTTCAACATCACCGACCATCAGGGGAATATACGTCAGGTGTGGAACGCCTCCTCGGGAGAGACCGTGCAGGACAATCATTACTATCCCTACGGCGCGCTGCTGGGCGAATCGGCCTCGACGGAGTATGTCAAGGCGGTGGCGCGCACCCGCCAAAGCGAAATCTCAACCAACCAATACAAATATTCAGCGAAGGAGTGGATGC
>SCEG01000066.1 GCA_004102805.1 Muribaculaceae bacterium Isolate-002 (NCI) | reverse complement strand
TTTATTCATAACAGTCTGATTCAGACTGTAAAAATAAATTCAAATCGTTGCGCCCGCAAATCAGCCGTAACAATCAGAATATCAATAATTTCAAAGTGCTCTTATGATTTTTTAGTGGACACTAATGGTTATTTTTATATGATTTCGGGGTGTCCGTAAGAGATATCTCGACTATATTACGCACTGCCGCCATGAAATGTGACATCGCCATGCGTGAAAATGTGATTTTCCGAGTTATGAGGGTAGGGACGGGGCGTCTCGCCCCCGTGTATGGCACTGAGCGCCGGAGGCTCGGTGTTGTCATTTAACGGCTCAAGCCTAAATTGCGGTACATGGCAATATAATAATTCCTGACTTTGCCTTGAGGGTGTTGCAGCACTTCATATTGTAGGGACGCACGGCTCGTGCGTCCGAGGTTAATGGCTGGTTATCAGTGTGTTGGCGGATGCGCGAGCCGTACATCTCTACTTTTTTGAGGCATTTCCCCGAGTTATGCAATACTCTCTGCTCAATCCTAGGGGGCGAGACGCCCCCGTCCCTGCTCCGCCTTCACCGGTACCATTGTTTCTGACGCTTCAACCGGGTTTTGCGGGTTGATCCGATTTTTCCGGGATGTCCGGATATAAAAAAAACAGCCGGAGACGAAACTCTGACTGTTTTCGGTTGATTGCTGTTTGAGCCGCGACCGGGACTCGAACCCGGGACCTTTTCGTTACGAATGAAATGCTCTACCAACTGAGCTATTGCGGCCTGATTGTCTGTTTTGCCGAAGAGTGGATACTTGCTCCTGTCTCTCGGGCTTTTGCGATTGCAAAGATAGTTGTTTTGATTAAAATATGGAAATATTAATGCATTTTTTTGTAGCGTGCATTAAATATTTCCATATATTTTTTCTGTATACTGTTTATTCGATCGACTGGTTGGTGAATGTAAGCTCAATCTTTGCGTCATCAAGGCGCAGGGCTGCCATTGCCGGCTGCTGCACGTAAGGCACGATTGCTTTGACGTAAACTTTTTTTGTGCCGGTGTAGGGGTCATAGACGGTCTCGGCATCGACGGTTACAGGCGTCAGGATAAATGTGAAGTCATCGGCAGTGAGCGGTTCTTCGCGCTTGAGGGCGTCGAGAAGATACTCGCGAAGTGATGAGAAATCGTAGGTGTCAGTCGCATCGGAGAATGTGGCATAAAACGATGTCACACCATCTGTGACTTTTCCTTCCTCAAAAAATTTCTCTTTGTCTTTTTTCAGTACCATCAACAGCTGTGAAGGCGGACGGATGCCGTAAGTATTTGATATGTTGGTGGCAGGAATTGACATTGTAAGGTTGTTGATGACAGAGAGTCGTCCGGCCTTTTCGCGGTAGCTGTCAATAATGTCGAGGAGCGGGAATGTCATTTCCACTTCAAGTCCGGCGGGAGCCACTATCAGCGGTTTGCCTTCGGCTACCATGTCGTTGAGCTGCGGCGCGATGCTGTAGTCTATGTTGTTGTTGGAGAGTACTTCGGGAGTGGCCGAGTAGAAACTGCCCACATAGTTGTAGGTGGTGTCGCGTCCTGCCGAATTTATGGTGTCATAGTGATAGTACAGCTGGAGCAGGGTGGCGCCAATCTGGGTGACACGTCCGGAACCGTAGCTGTTGCGCACGTATATGCCGGGGAAGTATTGCGCGAACACTTCGGGGTTGTTATATGCGGCGGGGTCTGACTGATAGAGGTTGTAGAGCTCTATGCCGAGATCCAGTGGCAGGTCGACATATATGTCGCGGTGGTCGAGCTTTTTGAGCGAATCGGAAAGCTCGAGATTGCTGGTAGCGTAGACTGTAGAACCTATCGGATTTGACGGGTCGTAGTAGTCCTGAGGGTCGAAATCGGAGAAAATAGGTGCTTTGAGGCCTTTGTTGAGTCTGTAGACTTCGAGTCCCATGGGCATGATGGAGTCGCCGACGAAGTTACCGGGGGCATACATCAGTTTAAGTTTTACAGAGTCGATTGCCGAGGCTGAAGTCAGCGTAGTGTCAAGGCGTGACACCGGCATGAACTGGGTTACGAAGTCGGAGGCGAAGTTGCCGTAGTTGTCGGCATCGATGGAGCCGAGCAGGAGCATTGCCGTTCGCGACTGCACTTTCTCGTTTTCGACCGAATGTCCGGAAAGCGAGAAGTCGTTTTCGATGATGATATTGTTCTCTGACTGAATGAGAGATGAACCGATGCCGTCGGTTGTCTCGTCGCAGCCTATTATAGCGGCGGAGGCGATTAATGATGCGGCTATGACGGGAAATGTTTTAAATCTCATAAGTTGTTGTAAAAGTCGAGATAATTCTGTGCGAGGTTCTCTTCTTCCTGATAAGGAAGGAACGGAATGCCGAGACTTTCGGCATATTCGACGAGTTGCGGGTCGACGTCGGGCATGAGCTGTGCGATGCCGTCGGCATAGCGCATGGCGAGGCGGTTGAGCGCGAGGTAGTCGACAGGGCCGTCGGCAATCTCCTTGAGATCCTCTTTGCTGAATCCGTCCATAAGCAGTTTGTCGAGAAAACGTGGATCGAGTGTGCCCTCGAATTTGTCATCGACAAGTGAGTAGACTATCTTTGACGAGCGGAATGACGGGTCGCTCTCGTAGATTTTTTTCAGATAGAGCGGCGCCAAAGCTGTGATCCATCCTACATTCTGTATTACGGCAGGCTCCCAGCGGAGTTTCTTGACTGTCTCGATTACGCCTCTTACATAGAACATTATGCGCTCGTCGTTGTCTTCCGGAGTCTGGCGTATCTCGATGTCTTTTACGGCATGATGCTGAAAATAGTCGTCGTTGTCGATGAAATAGACCTGCATGCGCGAGGGCTGCAGTGTGGCGACTTTGATGATAAGCTGATGATCGGTGTCGTCGATGATGATGTTCATGCCTGAAAGACGTATCACTTCGTGAAGCTGATTGCGGCGTTCGTTGATATTGCCGTATTTTGGCATGAATGATCTTACTTCGTAGCCTTTTTCAAGTATAGCCTGCGGGAGAATGCGAGAGATATCGGCCAATGGCGACTGTGGTAGATAGGGAGAGATTTCTTGAGCTATATACAATATTTTATTGTTGTCCATCTATGTAAGAGGTTGATGAATTTTTAAAATAAAAAAATTTCAATGCAAATTTACTATTTTTTTTTGATATATCGGCAGATATGCTACGTGTTTATGTGATGTTTTATTTAAAAATAGCTAAATAAAGCGCGGAACTCTTAAAAATTGAGGAAATATGGGCGTTAATCCGTGGGGCAGACGTATATTATATTCGGAAATTTCGTAATTTTGCACATTAAAATAAGAAACTAATCAAAGGGTATGAAACAAATTATAGCAATTTTTATCGCGATTATCGCGTGCGTGGCGTCAAGCGCGCAGATGAAAGGTTTTGGCGGCGCTCCGTCGGCTGCCGTCTGGAGTTCACGGGTGGAGATGACCGGCGGCAAGACCGGCAAGGTGATACTGACACTTACGCCGTCGAAAGGATGGCATATATATGGGTTTGAGATCGGCGAAGGCGGCCCGCGGGCGATGAGTGCCGATTTCAGCAAGTCAACCGGCATAAAATTCAAGGGAGGGATTAAGCCTTCGGTGGCTCCCGTAAAGACTTACGACGATATTTTCGGCATTGATGTGACCTACTGGGGCAGCAAAGTCGAGCTTATACGCGGTTTTGAGGTGACCGATCCGGCAAGCGCTAAAATTGTCGGTACGGTAAATTATCAGGCGTGCAATGGCGAGACATGCAACGCCCCGCAAAAATATAATTTCAATCTGGCGATACCGGCCGGAAAAAACAAATAAAGGTCACACTGAATTTTTTTTACTGATTATTTTTAACCTTCAACATGACAGACATGATGCGAAGCATTATAAAAAAGAATGTAAAGATATTGGCCCTGTTGCTTCTGGGGCTGCTGCCGATTGCGGCGAGAGGCGCTGAAGGCGTGGAATGGAGCGCGGAGGCTGTGACCGACGCGCAAGGCTCGGGCCATGTGGTGATAACGGCAAAGGTGGCCGAGGGATATCACTTCTATTCATTTGCGCCTGAGGGCGGGTATAACTCGCTTGAAATAAAAGCAGAGGGTAATGATGCCGTGACATCGACCGGCTCGCCTTCGGCATCAATGGCTCCCGAATCGCATTATGAGGAGAGCCAGGGTGCGGAACTGTCGTCGTGGAGCGAAGATGTCAGCTTCACTCTGCCGTTCACGTTTGAAGAAGGCAAAGGTTACAAGATTGCGCTCCGCATAAGGTATCAGGCTTGTGACGCGACAGCATGTCTGACCCCCAGGGCGGTAAGTCTGACAGTAACCGGCAACGGTTATGAAGAGGCGGGAGAGAATGCATTGACCGCCGGTAACGTTGCTGACTCTGCCGGCAATGATGGCGGCCTGACTACTGACGCAGCAATCAACGCGGAATGGTGGGCGCCGGTGAAAACAGTGACTCCGACGGCCGACCAGTCGCCCTGGGCTATACTTATATTGGGATTTGTCGGCGGACTCGCCGCTTTGCTCACTCCCTGTGTGTGGCCGCTGATACCGATGACTCTGAGCTTTTTCCTGAAGCAGAAAAAGGGGGGCAAGTTCAATTCCGGCGCTCTGACCTACGGCGTAGCCATTGTGGTGATATATCTTGTGCTCGGCATCGCCATAACGCTTATTTTCGGCGCGGGCAAGCTCAATGAACTGTCGACCAACGCCATTTTCAATATCATCTTCTTCCTGCTTCTTGTTGTGTTTGCGATTTCGTTTTTCGGCGCGTTTGATATCAAGCTGCCTCAGAAATGGTCAAACGCGATGGACAGCAAGGCGGAAAGCACATCAGGCATAATAAGCATATTTTTCATGGCGTTCACACTTGTGCTGGTGTCATTCTCATGCACAGGTCCGATTATCGGCACGCTTCTTGTGGAGGCTGCCTCACAGGGCAATATTCTCGGCCCGGCTCTCGGCATGGGCGGTTTTGCTCTCGGACTGGCTGTGCCGTTCACGATTTTCGCATTCTTCCCCGGCATGCTCAAAGAGATGCCGAAATCAGGAGGCTGGCTCAACTCTGTAAAGGTTGTGCTCGGTTTCTGCGAGCTTATACTTTCGCTGAAGTTTCTGTCGGTGGCAGATATGGCCTACGGCTGGCGTCTGCTTGACCGCGAGGTGTTTATCTCGATATGGATAGTGCTGTTTGTAATGCTCGGACTGTATCTTTTAGGCAAAATCAGATTCAGCCATGATGACAAGAAAGATCATGTGGGAGTAGGGCGGTTTATACTCGCCATCTTCCCGCTGGCGTTTGCAATATATCTGCTGCCCGGATTGTGGGGCGCGCCCCTGAAGGCTTGCAGCGCTTTTGTGCCGCCGCTCGAAACCCAGGATTTCAATCTTTACACTCATGATACCCATTATGTCGAATTTTCTGATTACGATGAAGGCATGATGTATGCGAAAGAGCACGGCATGCCGGTGCTTATGGATTTCTCGGGTTACGGGTGCGTCAACTGCCGCAACATGGAGGCTGCGGTATTCGATACCGATCAGGTGCGCTCGATGCTGGCCGACAATTTCGTGGTAATCAAACTTATGGTCGACGACAAGAAAGAGCTTGTCAAACCTATGGTGGTAAAAGCCAACGGCACTGAGTATAATCTGGAGACGGTAGGCGAGAAGTGGGCATTCCTGCAAAGCTATAAGTTCGGCGCCAACTCTCAGCCCTATTACATCGCGCTCGACAATGAGGGACGTCCGTTGAATGACCCCGTATATTATGACAACAGTGTCGAAAAATTCATGCTGTGGCTTAATCAGGGACTTGAACGATATGACGGCAAAAAGAAATAATTGGAATATGTCACATAACCGTCAGGAAAAAATTGAAGCTCTGGGGCGCGTAATCGACGTGCTTGATGAGCTTCGTCAGAAATGTCCGTGGGATAGAGTGCAGACCAACCAGTCGCTCCGCCCGAATACAATAGAGGAGGTGTATGAACTTTGCGACGCGCTTCTGTCAGAGGATACTCCGAATATCAAGAAAGAGCTGGGCGATGTGCTTCTGCATGTGCTTTTCTACAGCAAGATCGGCGAAGAGAAAGAAGATTTCGATATCGCCGACGTGGCCGACGCGCTTTGCAAGAAACTGATTTACCGTCACCCGCATGTGTTCGGCGAGACACAGGCGGATACGGCGCATCAGGTGGAACTGAACTGGGAACAGATAAAGCTGAAGGAGAAAGACGGCAACAAGACCGTGCTTTCCGGAGTGCCGGCATCGCTGCCTCCGCTAATCAAAGCCTACAGGGTGCAGGAAAAGGCCGCCAATGTCGGTTTTGACTGGGAGCGGCCGGAAGATGTCTGGGCTAAGGTGAAAGAGGAAATTGCCGAGTTTGAGTCGGAAATGGAGCGCGCCCGTGCGGCAGCTGACAATTCCGGGAAACCTGAGCCTACGCCGGAAATGCTTGCCGAATATGGCGATCTGTTGTTTTCTCTCGTCAATGCCGGGCGGCTTTATGGCATGCATCCCGATTCGGCGCTTGAGCTGACAAACAAAAAATTCATCTCGCGGTTTAATTATATAGAGGCCGCTGCTAAAAAGCAGGGGCGCAAACTCAAAGAATTAACCCTTGATGAAATGGAACAATTATGGCAGGAAGCAAAATCGGAAAGAAACTGACAGTGATATTGGCTGCGGCGATATGTGTCGCAGGAGTTCCCGTTGCAGCAGCCCGGCAGGCGGGCGCGCAGACTGAACGTGTCTCGTCCACGGCCGGGGCAAACCGGCAGTTGGGATTTTCCATTGGTGATATAATATATAAACAGGATGACAATGTGACACGTGTGTGCGGTCATCTCGACGGGCGTCCGCACACGTCGGGCCGCATCGATGGCGTGACGCTGCAGTTGCCTGAGCTGAGACTCGACGCGAATGATATCGACGGAGTCGATTTCGAGAGATATTTCCAATGGGAGGACAACGGTGAGATTTATATCGAGATTGATTTTCCGATGGCGCTTAGCCCGAGGATAATACAAGACGGCATCATCATATTTCATACCGCAAAGGGTGACGTGACGGTGCCTGTCTCTGCTAAATAATGAATAAAGAAAAGTGATAGTCTGCATAACAGAAAAACCGAGTGTAGCCAAGGATATTGCCTCTATATTGGGAGCGAACGTGCGTCGTGAAGGATATTATGAAAACGATGCATACAGGGTGACGTGGACCTACGGTCACCTGTGCACGCTCAAGGAGCCGGCTGACTATACCCCTCTGTGGAAGCGGTGGTCGCTCGCGCAGTTGCCGATGCTTCCCGCCAAATTCTCTATAAAGGTGATACATCAGGAGAGGATAGAGCAGCAGTTCAGAGTCATAGAGTCGCTGATAAAGGAGGCCGACGAGGTGATAAACTGCGGCGATGCCGGGCAGGAAGGTGAGCTAATACAGCGCTGGGTCATGCAGAAAGCGTCAATCAAGTGCCCGGTGAAACGACTCTGGATATCGTCGCTTACCGACGAGGCCATACGCGACGGGTTCAGGAACCTGCGTCCGCAGTCGGATTTCGATCCGCTGTATCATGCCGGTCTGTCGCGTGCGATAGGCGACTGGATATTAGGCATGAACGCCACGCGGCTGTATACGCTGAAGTATACGTCAGGCAACGGCAATGTACTGTCAATCGGACGTGTGCAGACTCCGACGCTCGCGCTGATCGTGCAGCGCCACAAGGAGATTGAAGCATTCAAATCGGAGGATTTCTGGGAACTGAAGACTGTTTACCGCGATGCTACGTTCAATGCCCGCACCGGCAGGTTCAAGAGCGAGGAGGCCGCCAACGAAACGCTGGAAAGCATAAAGACGAAGGTGCTGACTATTACCGATATCGAACAGAAGCAGGGACGCGAGTCGGCTCCGAGACTGTTTGACCTGACATCTCTGCAGGTCGAGACCAATAAGAAATGGGGATGGACGGCAGATGAGACTCTGAGCCTGATACAGTCGCTCTATGAAAAGAAGGTGACAACTTATCCGCGTGTCGACACAACTTATCTGTCGGAAGATATTCGCGCGAAAGTGCCGGATATACTGCGTCGTATGACACCATACGCGCCGCTGACTGCGCCTGTGCTCGAGCAGCCTATAACGCGGTCGAAGAAGATATTTGACAACAGTAAGGTGACCGACCACCATGCGATAATTCCGACGGGGCAGTCTCCGACATCGCTCGTCGGCAACGAACGCCTGCTATATCATCTGATAGCCACGCGATTTATCGCGGCGTTTTATCCCGACTGCCGGTTTGACTCGACGACAGTCACGGCCAAGGTCGGCGACATTGAATTTCGCGCCACCGGAAAGGTCATCACCGACGAAGGATGGCGCAAAGTGCTGACTCCGACTAAAGATGATGGAGACAAGGCTGCCGATGACAGTCAGGTGTTGCCCGCGTTTACGGTCAACGAAAGCGGACCGCATGCACCTTTCCTTCAGAAAAAATCGACCCAGGCTCCGAAACTCTATACCGAGGGAACGCTGTTGCGTGCGATGGAATCGGCCGGAAAGAATGTTGATGACGAAGAATTGCGCGAGGCGATGAAGGAGAATGGAATAGGGCGCCCGTCGACCCGTTCGGCTATAATCGAAACTCTATTCAAACGGCACTATATCTGCCGTCAGCGTAAAAGCATTCTCCCTACAGCCGCAGGCATACAGCTTATCGAGACAATAAATCAGGACCTGCTGAAGAGTCCGAAACTTACGGGTATATGGGAAAACAAACTGCGCAAGATTGAGCGTCAGCAATATTCCGCGCCGGAGTTCATAAGCGAACTGAAGCAGCAGATTTCGGAAATTGTAATCAATGTGCTGAGCGATAACACATCGTCGCGTATAGAGGTGGTCGGCAATGAAGAAAAGCCGCAGCCTCCGGCGAAGAAGCCGAAGGCGCCGCGAGCTCCGAGAATCACTTCTTTAGAGCAGGTGAAATGTCCGATATGTGATAAGGGACACATACTTAAAGGCCGCACGGCCTATGGGTGCAGCGAGTATAAGACGGGATGCGCGTTGCGGCTTGGCTTTGATAAATATCCCGATACGCTGACGCCGTCCAGACTGAAAAAACTGATAGATAAACTGCATAAATAAACAGCTTTTTTGACACGATTATGGAAGAGATATTGCAATGGGCGGCTGTGGCGGCAATACTGGTGATTGCTGTCGTGTATATCGTCAGAAGAATATCAGGGAAAAAGCGCAACGGCTGCGGTCATTGCGAGCTGAGCGACTGTTGCTCAAGCCGCAGATGTGATGACGCTGCAGACGGAGATGAAAAAGAGAAACGACAGAACGAATAAACAACCGGCAGACATGACACAATCGACAGGCAGCAATTTATGGAAGGGTTATCTGATAGCGGCAATAGCGGAAATCACTTACGGTATGAACCCGCTTTTTGCGGTGCCATTGTATGAAAGCGGGGGAATGAATCCTGACAGTGTGGTGTTTTTCCGTTATCTGCTTGCACTGCCTATAATCGCCGCTATGGTGATTATGCGCGGCCGCAAGCTGACGATACCGAAGTTTGCCGTGGTGCCATCCATCATACTGGGATTGCTTATGGCGCTGTCGTCGCTGACATTGTTTCTGAGCTACAAGTATATGAACGCCGGCATTGCGTCGACGCTGCTGTTTATCTATCCGATAATCGTGGCGCTTATCATGGTGGTGTTTTTTAAGGAGCGGATATCAGTGCGTCTGATCTGTTGCATAGTCGTTTCGCTCGGCGGGATTGCGCTTCTCTATAAAGGCCCTGACGGAGCCACGCTTGATGCCACCGGCACAATGCTTGTGGTTGTGTCGGCGTTGTCCTACGCCATATATCTTGTTGCTATCAACCATCGTCGCATGCAGGAAATACCTACGTTGCAACTCACATTTTTCATGTTGTTGTTCGGGACGCTGCTGTTTGTAGGCCGCATAGCCTCGGGAGTGGAGCTTACCACGCCCAGGGAATGGTATCAGTGGGGTAATCTTATCGGTCTTGCCGTATTTCCGACAGCAATATCATTTATATGCACCACACGGGCTATACAGATAATCGGTCCTATGCCAACAGCCATACTCGGCGCACTTGAGCCGGCGTCGGCGATATTGTTCGGCGTCACCATACTCGGTCAGGGCATAACTTCACAGGAATTTCTGGGATTGGTGCTTATCGTCGGAGCCGTCACTACGGTTATTGCCGGGCAGAGCGTGACAACTGTGCTGATACGTGTCCGTAAAATGTTTCCGCGTCTGCCGTTTAAGCGCTCCGGAAAGCATTGATATGTAAGATTATAGCATTAAAGGTGAAAAATAATAAATAAAAAAGCCTCAAAAAGTTGGTGGATTAAAACAAAATTATTAACTTTGCAGTGCAAAACCCAAAAGCAAGGTTCCTTGGCCGAGTGGTTAGGCACCGGTCTGCAAAACCGTTTACAGCAGTTCGATTCTGCTAGGAACCTCAAAATCAACAAAAGCCCTCACATAACAACTGAGGGCTTTTGTTGTATATATAGTCCCCCAAATTGCGCCGTAGCCCCTCAGACATAAATCTTAACTACCGTTTTTTGCATTGTTTAAATAAATACAAATAGACATGGCAGTTTACAGGGTCAGATGCAAAACCCGGTTGAATTGTTAAAAATTACGGGTCAGTTGAAATGTTAAAAACTACGCGAGTGTAGATTTATTTTTAGGCGCATAGCTTGGATAGTCTGAAGAGGAAGAAGGGAATGT
>SCEG01000065.1 GCA_004102805.1 Muribaculaceae bacterium Isolate-002 (NCI) | reverse complement strand
AGAATCGCCAATACGTTCATGGTATAAGATTTTTATAATGAACGCTTTGGCGATTCATTTGTATTTGACAATTCAAGATATTAACTTAAGTTTCAACTACTTCGGTAATTTTTACCGAATCATTGTATAATACATCATGGGACAGATTACTGTTACTTCTCCTTTACTCCCTGACCTGGGCGAATTTACAGATATGCTCAAGGATATATGGGCAAAGAAATGGATTACAAACAACGGTGAGTATCACCGCCGACTTGAGGGTGCTCTTGCAGAATATCTTAAGGTGCCCTACGTATCGCTTTTCACCAACGGGACTCTGCCGCTTATCACGGCATTGCAGGCGTTGCGCATCACCGGCGAGGTCATCACTTCGCCATATAGCTTTGTGGCCACGACCCATTCGCTATGGTGGAACGGCATCAAGCCTGTTTTCGTCGACATTGACCCGGCCACGGGCAATATAGACCCTGACAAAATTGAGGCTGCCATCACTCCAAAGACAACCGCCATAATGCCGGTGCACGTCTACGGCAAGCCCTGCGACACTGAACGCATCCAGGCCATAGCCGACAAATACGGGCTTAAGGTCATCTACGATGCCGCTCATGCTTTCGGAGTGGAGGTCAACGGCCAGAGCATACTGAGAGCCGGCGACATGTCGACACTCAGCTTCCACGCCACGAAGGTCTACAACACCATCGAGGGTGGCGCGCTCGTGATGCATGACGCCAAGACGAAGCAGCGCATCGACTATCTGAAGAATTTCGGTTTTGCGGGTGAAACAGAGGTTGTGGCTCCCGGCATCAACTCCAAAATGGATGAGGTGCGCTCAGCCTACGGGTTGCTCAATCTGCGACAGGTCGACGCAGCCATCGAGGCTCGTCATAAGGTGGCGATACACTACCGCGAGGCGTTGCGCGACGTCGATGGAATTACGTTCTTTGACGACATGCCCGGCGTACGCCACAATTACAGTTACTTCCCAATTTTCATTGACGCCGACCGCTTCGGCATGACGCGTGACGAACTGTATTTCAAGATGCGAGAAGCCAACGTATTGGGTCGCCGCTATTTCTATCCGCTGATCTCAGAGTTCACTACCTATCGCGGCCTGCCATCAGCAGCCAAAGAAAATCTTCCTCAAGCTCACCGCATGGCTGATACGGTGATATGCCTGCCGATGCACCACGCATTGAGCATTGACGACATTAACAGGATTTTGGAACAGATAAAAAAATGAAACATTTATATATAATAGGAGCCAGAGGTTGTGGTCGCGAAACATATTCTCTGTTTGAATCATGCAAAGAATCTCTTGGAGATATCGAATGTGTAGGATTTCTAGACGATAAGTCTGATGCACTTGACGGTTACAATGGATACCCGCCGGTTATAGCATCAGTCGAGAATTTTATGCCCAAAGAGCATGACGTATTCATCTGCGCGTTGGGTGAGCCAAAATGGGTCAAATATTATACAGAGATAATAGAACGTAAAGGTGGAAAATTTATATCGTTGATATCACCTAAAGCATATATAGGACAGAACACAATAATCGGCGACGGTTGTATCATCAACACTCTGACCACGATTTCACCGGATGTGAAGATTGGGAAGCACGTTTACTGCGGAGCATATACAACCATAGGTCATGATGCAGTCATAGATGATTGTTGCCATATCGGGGCTTTTGGATTTCTTGGAGGTGGGACGCATATAAGCCAATGCGTAACACTGCATCCACGAGTCAATATCCTTCCACACAAGAAAATAGGCAACAATGCGATAGTTGGTGCATCAAGTGTAGTCGTTAGAAATGTCAGTCCTGACACGACTGTTTTTGGGATTCCCGCAAAAAAGCTATGAATAAACACAAAACTATACACCACTGTAATATAACTGGAATGACATTTCATCATAATTAATTTACTAACTATATCTAAAACTACAAGAAATGGAACTAAACGATTTCATCAAAAAGTTCGCAGAGCAATTTGAAGAGACTGCTCCTGAAGAAATTCAAGCAAGCACTGAATTCAAAAGTCTGGAAGAATGGTCTTCTCTGACCTCATTGTCAATCCTTGCAATGGTAGACGATGAATATGATGTTGCACTGAAAGGTGACGACATTAAAAACGCCGTAACCGTAGAAGATCTTTTTAACAAAGTAGCATCTAAAGCATAATGGCATTCTTTCATTTCAGGAACGTCAGGGTCGCCGGAATATCTGCCGGCGTCCCTGCCAATATTATAAATAATCTAACAGCTGAAGAGCGTATCTCGCCTAATTACGAGAATAAGGATTTTGTCGCCACTACAGGCGTAATCGAACGCCGTTTTGACGCCGCCCTCACGACATCAGATTTATGCTTTAAAGCTGCAAAACAACTTATAAGCGATCTTGGCTGGCAACTTGGTGAAATCGATGCCATCATCATGGTTTCACAGTCTCTTGACTTTATTTTACCTGCTACAGCTTGTATACTTCAGGATCGACTCGGTCTGTCTAAAGAATGCTATGCTGAAGATATACAACTTGGCTGTTCGGGATGGACATACGGGGTCAGCACAGTGGCCGGTCTTATTCAGAACGGAGATATAAAAAAAGCTCTTCTTTGTTGTGGAGACGCCCGTCCCCAATATGTAATGAGCAACACCGGAGACCCATTGTTTGGACATGCAGGCACAGTGACCGCGATAGAGTATGACGAGGGAAATGATGGTCTTAAATGTCATTTCGGCACAGATGGCTCGGGATATAATGCGATAATAAAGCCATATGGGGGCACGCGCAACTTAATGAGTACTGAACAATTTAACATTGAGGAAATTGATGGTAAATATTACAACGGATTCCAAACTCGCATGAATGGAATGGATGTGTTTTCATTTGGAATATCTACAGCCCCTAAATCAGTCAAGAAACTCGCCGAAAAATATTCATTTGATTTTAATGATTATGATTATTTCATTTTCCATCAGGCAAATCTGAAGATGAATGAAAAGATTATAAGCAAACTAAAAATTGATCAGGCAAAAGCTCCTATGTGCATGTCTCATTTCGGGAATACAAGTTCGGCCTCTATTCCACTTACTATCGTGTCACAATTGAAGGGGATAGCCGATGTAAAGGAGACATCATTCATCTGCTGCGGTTTTGGCGTCGGTCTTTCATGGGGTACGATTGCCTTCAAAGCCAAAGATCTTGTCATATCTAATCTCATAGAAGTAAACAGCGATGAGCACTTGTTATAATCCGTTCACACTCGAGGGCAAGACGATTCTTGTTACCGGAGCATCTTCCGGGATAGGTCGGCAGATTGCGATTGACTGTTCAAAAATGGGCGCCAACCTAATCATTTCCGGCCGCGATGAAATAAGGTTAAACGAGACATTGTCAAATCTTGCCGGAGAAGGGCACGTGGCTTTGACTGCCGATCTGAGTGATATGTCGCAGATTGAAAACCTTGTATCTCAAATTGCCGGAATAGACGGAGCTGTGCTTAGTGCCGGTCGCGGACTTACCCGCCCGGTACAGTTTTCATCTCCAGACAAGATGAATGAAGTATTTCAAATCAATTTTTTTTCAACCGCCGAATTAATAAGACTTCTTTATAAAAGCAAGAAAGCTAAAAAGAATGCCTCTATTGTCATAATAGACTCTATTGCAGGCATTACCGATGTCTCTCCGGGAACTTCTGTTTACGGGGCGACAAAAGCGGCTCTTAACTCGTTCTCAAAATATTGTGCGCTTGAGTTTGCTGTAAGAAAAATAAGAGTAAACTGTATCTGTCCGGGAATGATAGAAACCCCGCTCATACATAGGGGCACATTAACTGAGGAACAACTTCAAGAGGATGCCAAACGCTATCCTTGTGGCAGATATGGCCGCCCGGAAGATGTTTCAAATGGAGCTATCTACTTGCTCAGCGATGCATCGTCTTGGGTGACCGGAACAAGTTTATTTATTGACGGAGGAATCTCAATTTAAATTGTTTAGATGTCTTACTTGACTTTCAACAGTGTCGGGGTCACGGCATTAAGCGCTGCCGTACCCCGCACTATAATCAATAATTATAACTATACACGCTACTTTGACAAAGAGCAGGTAAAGCAGGTGGTAGATAAGGTTGAAATATATCAGCGCAGATTTGCAGACGAGCATACCTGTTCGTCAGATTTATGCTTTGCGGCCGCCAGTAAGCTAATTGAGGACAATAATATTGACAGATCGGACATCGACTTGTTGATATTCATTTCTCAAACTCCCGACTACCGCATGCCAGCCACATCTGTTTTGCTGCAAGACAGATTGGGACTTCCGAGTTCTACGGTGGCGTTTGATATAAACCTCGGATGCTCTGCGTTTCTCTACGGCCTGTCAGTAGCATATTCAATGCTTTCGTCCGGGAATTTTAAAAAAGCTTTGATTTTAGACGGCGAGACCCGTTCCAAGGTATATTCTCCTAAAGACAGGCGCACGGCTTTTTTATTTGGAGACGGAGGAGTGGCGGCACTTGTAGAGCGGGACAATAGATTTGGAACGAGTTATTTTTCACTCAATTCCGACGGTTCGCGAGGTGACTTAATCAAGATTAAAGCAGGAGGATACCGCATGCCGTCTTCTGCCGAGACGGTCAAAGAAAAAGTAGTCGACGAATATGGCAACATACGCTCTGACGAGCAAGGATACATGAACGGCAGCGATGTATTCAATTTTGTAATAACTGAAATACCCAAAGATATCAAGCTGTTACTTGCCAATTCAGGTAATTCAATAGTCGATTGCGACTACTGTGTTTTTCATCAAGCCAATAACTTTATCAATCGATATCTTGCCAAAAAGTTGCATATTGAAACAGAAAAAATACCGTCGACAGTTGAAAAATATGGCAACACATCGTCAGTTTCTGTTCCGCTGACAATAGTCGATCAGCTTAAAGGGAAAATGAATGGAGATAAAAAACTTCTCCTTAGCGCATTTGGTGTGGGCATGACATGGGCGTCGGCAATAGTCCCGTTTCATGACCTGAAAATTTCCGATATTATCGAAGTATGATTAATGTCTCGTTTGTCGTAAATTCTTTTTTTTCATCACGAACATATCTTATAGAAGCGCAAAAATCTATTTTTCTGATTGACTGCGGTGATATAGAGTCATTTTGCGACATGGCCGATTCTATTTCTGCTGTGCTATTGACACATTCACACTTTGATCACATATACGGGTTGAACGACTTGTTGCATATATGGCCAGATGTCAAGGTCTTCACCAACGATTATGGACGACAAATGTTACTTAACCCCCAAAAGAACATGTCGACATATCACGACAAGCCGTTTACTTTTTTGCATCACGACAATATTGTAATCGTTGAAGACGGTGAAGAGCTGGAGATTACAGATGGAATAACAGCAAAAGCCATATTTACACCGGGGCACAATCAGAGTTGCATAACCTGGCACATAGATGACTACCTTTTTACCGGCGATGCCCTGATACCGGGATTGAAAACGGTTACAAAGCTACCGGGCGGAGACAAGGACAAAGCAAGAGAAAGCGAATTGAAAATAAACAAGTTGCTATCCGAATTCAATTTAAAAATATGTCCCGGGCATTAATGCTTAACTATTATAAGCAAACACTATATGTATTACAGAAATAATGAGAACTATTACAGCGACAACCTTGACAAACGCAAAGTCATGGTTTCGATTCATTGCATAGCTTACAATCAGGAAAAGTATATACGCGATACTTTGGATGGATTCGTTATGCAAAAAACGGATTTCCCATTTGTTGCTGTCGTTCATGACGATGCATCAACCGACAATACCGCATCAATTATCCGCGAATATGCAGAAAAGTATCCCGACATAATAAAGCCGATTTTTGAAACCGAAAACCAATACCGCAAACCCGGCGGTCCGTTGCAGAAAATAATGCTACAGGCCATAAATGCAACCGGGGCAAAGTATGTGGCTTACTGCGAGGGCGACGATTACTGGACAGATCCGTTGAAACTACAGAAACAGGTAGATTTCCTGGAAAGCCATCCGGACTATTCTTTTGTGTGCTGCAATGCCGACTACTATATACAGAAATATGAAACACTCAGAGAATGTCAATATAAAAAAAAAGGGACATTCGGAATTGAGTATCTTATATATCGTAACTGTATAGAAACATGCACAGTGATGACAAGTGTGAAATACCTCAACTCATTTCAACTAGAATTTCCTTCAAACGAATTTAATCTGTCATTTGGAGATTACCAATTGTGGTTATACTTATCTACGAAAGGGAAATGCATGAGACTGAGCGATACAATGGCAATATATCGACTGAATTCTGGAGGGGTATCAAATCTTACCGATAACGTGAAGAAAATCAAATGGATGCGCTCTATAATTACGGTAATAGACTATTTTTCAACCAACTACAAAATAGAAGAGGAGGCTAAAAAAAGAAGTTATTTCACATTCTTCCGCCATTGGGCTTTTTTTGCGGCAACCGTAAAAGATATTACAGTTTATGAAAGAGCGATAAAATTTTACGCTGAAAATGGCTATTTTTGGACTAAAATATTTTTAAAGTGTGCGAGACATATTCAACACCCGAAAAAATTTTGGGCTTTTATAAATGCACATAATCGGATAAAACCAGTTATTACGAAGTCTTACGATCCGGCGTAATATTAATAACACCAAAAACATAATCAAATGTCTGCCAAGCCTAAAATATTAGTCGCTATGGACACCATGATGTGTGGTGGAATAGAGAAATCTCTATTGTCGCTACTGAATGCTTTGGATAGTTCAAAAGTTGATATTACACTAATCCTAAATGAACAAAAAGGACTGTTCATGAAGTTTATTCCCGAATGGGTAAATGTCCATAAGATTGCATATAACAAAAATATTTCCGATGAAAAAAAATTAGGCCGTAAACAATTGCTTAAAAAAAATATTCGCAATTTAAGGCTATTTTATTCGTTCAAACAGTACCTGTCATTGCGCAAAGAAAGCCGATTACAGGAAGATGACCGATTAATACACCGTTACAGACGTTATCACAATGGAATTATTGATGACAATATTCTTTCTTCTCATTTTGACTTAGCGGTAGCGTATGCCAATATAGAGCAAATGATTTTAGTCTGTGACAAGATTAGTGCGAAGCGGAAAATTGCTTTTTTTCATACCGAACTTGACGGATTGACAAAAGATATAAACAGATATTGTGAAATTTTCAGCAAATTCGATACTCTATATTGCGTCTCAGAAGATCTGACTCTATCTCTTAAAAACAAACTTCCTGACTTCAATGACCGAATAAAACATTTCCCCCATATATTCAACACCAGAATGATGAAGGAATGGGCTGAAAAGTTCGAGGCGGAATGGAAAGGAAACGGATTTAGGCTATTGAGCGTAGGACGTGTACAATATCAGAAAGGTTTTGATCTTATTCCTGATATTGCACACAACCTCCGGAAATCAAATATAAATTTTCAATGGCTCATCATAGGTGATGGACCTATGATAAAAGACATATCAAAACACCTTACAGAATTGGACGTTTACAATTGTGTGACATTCTGCGGAATAAAAGAAAATCCGTATCCTTATTTTGCATCATGTGACATATATATACAACCATCCCGCTATGAAGGATATTGTTTGACTGTGGCAGAAGCAAGAGTGTTTGCCAGACCGATTATAGCGACACGTTTTGATGGTGCTAACGAGCAATTGGAAGGGGGGATATGTGGAAAAATCGTTGATTGCGACATTAATCAATTGTCTATTGCCATAAAAGAGCTGGTTGACAACCCGAATTTGAGAGCTCAATACAGCAAAGCTCTGATTAGGCAGAGAATAAATGATACTTCAGGGGCAGATATATTTATGGAAGATGTTAAAAAGTCGCTTTTCTCTTAAACAATACAATACTTTTAGCAAAGAACGTAATGGGCAACTCCAATATTCCGTTATTTTCAATAATAATACCGGTATACAACGTCAGTAATTATATTGAAGTTACTGTCGGTTCTATTCTATCCCAGACATATTCTAATTTCGAACTGTTACTTATTGATGACGGCTCTATTGACGGAAGCAGTGAGCTACTTGACAAAATGGAACAAAATGACAAACGCATACGAGTGTTCCATCAACCGAATTCAGGAGTCAGCGCCGCACGTAATCTTGGGCTGGAAAATGCAGTCGGAGAATGGATAGTATTTGTTGACGGCGATGACGCAATCAGCAATGACACGCTATATGTACTATCACGTTGCATCAAACGCCATCCGTTGGTCGATCTGATAGGTTACGGATTTGAAAAAGTAGAGAATATTTCTTTAGGAAATATAAATGAAAATATTGCCAATAACTGTTATGACAATGACTGTTATTGCAAAGAAACTATAAATGATTGCAGCCGTCGAGTATGCTTCGGAGCTTTAAACCATTATATGGTATGGACTGAAGCTTTTCGACGGGACATTCTTGGAGATTTGCGGTTTGAACCTCTTAAAAACGGAGAGGATGTGCTTTTCTGTAATAGTCTCGCGCTAAAAGCGAATTATTATGTGGCTCTTGATGCTCGTTTATACCTGTATCTCCAACGTGAGGGGTCGGCTAAAAGCAACAAATGGTCGGAACAAAGACAAGATGATTATATGTCGCTGCACAATGGGATTATGGAAAATATTTCATTGTGCAAAAAGGAATTGGATTTATCGTGGATTAAACGATGGATCGGTAATCTTCTACAATACACGCCCAAAATACCGAAAGTTGACAATACAACCAGAAAAAACTTCTTTAGCCAACATTATTCGCTATTAAAGCAAATTAAAAATCTACCGACTGTACCTAATTCGTTGAAAATATGGATATCTATAGCAACGCTACTCAATTCTGAAACTTATTTCAAACTGACAGCAATATTGCCAATGAAATTATACAGCAAATTAATATCACGATAAAATCATAACTCTAAATTTATTGATATGCCGATATTTTCAATTATATGCGCCGTTTATAACGCACAAAATACTATAAAAAAATGTATCGACAGTATTCTTTCTCAGACAGTCAAAGACTGGGAGTTACTGTTGATTGATGACGGCAGCACGGATGACAGCTCAAAAATATGTGACGAATATGCTTCACGTGATAACAGAATCAAAGTAATTCACAAAAAGAATGAAGGTGTTGCCGCCACGCGTCAATGCGGCATAGATATTGCTCAAGGAGAATACATGATACATGTCGATCCGGATGATTGGATTGAAAACAACACTTTAGAATTGATGTACAATTCATCGAAGTCTACAAACTCATTGATAGCAATTTGTGATTATTCTTTGATTGATAACTCGGGTGTGACTTATATAGACCAAAAACCAGAGAGATTGGACTCACTATCTATGATGGACGGCATATTTTCAGGCAGACTATTAGGCGTAGTTTGGAACAAGCTTATTCACAGAGACTTATACAAAACAGGGGGGGGTAATTTCCAGCCTGATATAAATTACTGTGAAGATGTCCTGTTTCTGTCGGAGATTTGCAATGGCCCGGCATTCCCGGTTTCACACGTCAATAAAGCATTGTATAACTACGATAAGTCCGGAGGCACATCAATAACCAGCAGTAAATTTACAAAAGAGAAGTATTATTCATATAGGGCTTTTAATCGCGCATTACCAAAAGCATATTCACGTTTAACCTTTAAACAATATGCAGATAATCTCAGCGACATTGTAATTAAGGTATTTACAAATAACATTTTATCCGGCAGGGAATTCTACCGTGAGTTCAAATCAGAGAGAAAAGCTCTCAAAGCAATGAATTGTAATAAACAATTAAAAATGCTTATAATTTTATCTTCGTATGGATTATATCCTTTATGTCGACAATTTTATAAATCTTATCTGAGTCTGCGAAAGTAATCATGTTTATAATATCAATATAAGTAGATATCGGAGCATAAATATACTGAAACAAATTCTGAACTATGGTAAATCCAAAATACACATTTATACTACCTGCCTATAAGAAAAAATATCTCAAGAATGCTATTGATAGCATTCTTGCTCAAAGTTTTGGCAACTTTGAGTTAATAATTGTCAACGATGCTTCACCAGAAGATATTGATTCTGTAATTAACCAATACTCAGATTGCAGGATACAGTATCACAGAAACAAAACTAATATCGGTGGCGTGAATCTTGTCAAGCAATGGAATCACTGCCTTTCATTTGCTACCGGAGAGTTTGTAATACTTGCTACCGACGATGATGAATATGCTCCTGATTATCTAGAAAAAATGAGTATTCTTGTCTATAAATATCCTCATGTAAATGCTTTTCGCCCAAGGATAACCCACATTGACGAGAACAACAATCAATCTGGTATTGAATGTTATATGCCAGAGTTTTCCAATCGAAATCTATTCTTGTATTTCTTCTTTAAGAGATATATTTCCACCGGTATCGGATTTTGGATTTTTCGCAGATCCAAACTACTTGAAGTCGGAGGATATCAAAGTATGCCGGCAGCATGGTTTGCTGACGATGTGACAACGATGGCGCTATCTGAAGCTGGAGTTGTCATGAGCAATGAAGTCTTATTTAAATTCAGAATACATGACCAATCTATTTCAGATCAATATAACAATGAAAAATTATCACTAGTGTCTCTTAAAAAGTGTTAATCAAATTCGAGGTCAAGAGTTGGATGGCAATTTGCTATTTGTGCTGGCTCCGGTTCTGGAGTCAACAAGTCCTTGATATGCTCCTTGACAAGCAGGGAGCT
>SCEG01000064.1 GCA_004102805.1 Muribaculaceae bacterium Isolate-002 (NCI) | reverse complement strand
TTTATGCATATCGGTCTGATTATGACCGCAAAAGTAAATTGAAATCCGTTCGCTTGCAAATTAGATGTAACAACCAGAATATCAACAATTTCAAAGAACTCTTATGATTTTTTAGTGGACACTAATGATTTGGCGTAAAGAATGGTGTGATTTAGAGAAATTGGAAGTTCAAAATCGTCATATAGATACTTTTCGCCAAGAATCGCACGAAATATTTGTTTTTCTTATTGAGCTATCTTTATCGGGCGAGACTGTATTGGAGTGGGAAGATGCAGATTTGGAACATTACCATTATCAACGCATGGCAATGGACTGTATGCTATGCCGTTTCAAAACGATTTATCCGACAGAGCGCATAGACAGTGTACGCCATCTTCTCGAAGATAAGGAACGACAAATGCGTAAAATCGTGCAGGTATTTGAGCAGCAACAAGTCATCAATGATAAGATCACTCGTCAAGTACCCATAATCGTACAGAAAAGTGTGCAGGAACAACCGCAAAAACCGAAGCGGAAAGGATTTCTCGGCATATTCGGCAAGAAAGAAAAGCCAAAGCCAACCGTGACCACAACAATGCTCCGTTCCCTCGACCGGGACATGATAACCGAGCAACGGGCACAAAGCCGCCGTCTGTCGGAACACACCTACAGCCTTGCGGTACGAAATGCGGAACTTAACCGGCAACTGCACGAATTTATACACCAGATGGATAAAAAGGTGCAAGCCGATCTGCAAAAACGGGAAGCCGAGATAACCGCCATGGGGGAACAGTCGTTTATGCAGATAGGTAGCCTGACAGGATTCGTCCTCCTCCTGCTGGTAATCTCATATATCATCATACACCGTAATGCCAACCGAATCAAACGGTACAAACAGAAAACGACTGATTTAATAGGACAGTTGCAACAGTCGGTAGAGCAAAACGAGGCTCTGATAAATTCTCGCAAGAAAGTTGTGCATACCATCACCCATGAACTGCGCACACCTTTAACCGCAATAATCGGTTATACCGCGTTGATGGAAAAAGGGAATGATGCGGATAAAAAAGAGCAATATGTCCGTAATATCCGGCAATCCTCCGACCGTATGCGTGAAATGCTCAACACCCTGCTGAGTTTCTTCCGGCTGGACAATGGCAAGGAGCAGCCGAATTTCTCTCCTTGCCGGATTTCGGCAATCACGCACATTCTTGAAACGGAGTTTACGCCAATCGCCATGCACAAGGGGCTGGCTCTTACCATAACGAATCAAAAGGATACTATTGTCTTGACCGATAAGGAACGTATCCTGCAAATCGGCAACAACCTGCTGTCCAACGCCATCAAGTTCACGGAGAACGGTGGCGTTTCCCTGAGAACGGACTACGATAACGGTATTCTGAAAATTATCGTCGAAGATACGGGCACAGGAATGACCAACGAGGAACAGCAACGCGTGTTCGGCGCGTTTGAACGTCTGTCAAACGCCGCCGCAAAAGACGGCTTCGGACTGGGACTGTCCATCGTTCAGCGTATCGTGACAATGCTCGGCGGCATAATCCGGCTGGAGAGCGATAAAGGCAAAGGCAGCCGTTTCACGGTGGAAATACCCATGCAGACAGCCGGGGAACTGCCGGAAAGGATAAATCAGACAAGGATTCATCATGACCGTGCATTCCATGATGTGATTGCCATCGACAATGACGAGGTACTTCTCCTGATGCTTAAAGAAATGTATGCACAGGAAGGCGTACACTGCGACACCTGCACCGATGCTGCGGAATTGATGGAAATGATACGCCGGAAAGAATACAGCCTGCTTCTGACAGATCTGAACATGCCGGAAATCAACGGCTTCGAGCTGCTGGAACTGCTGCGCACCTTCAACGTTGGCAATTCAAAGACTATCCCGGTAGTCGTGACAACCGCTTCGGGCAGTTGCAGCAAGGAGGAACTTATGGAACGTGGTTTCTCCGGTTGCCTGCTCAAACCGTTCTCCATATCGGAACTGATGGAGGTTTCAGACAAATGCGCCATGAAAGGCAACCGGAATGAAAAGCCGGATTTCACTTATCAGCTGTCATACGGCAATGAAGCCGTCATGCTGGATAAACTGATAACGGAAACCGAAAAGGAAATGCAGGCAATCAGGGAAGCGGGTCTAAAGAAAGACCTTCAGGAACTGGATGCCTTGACACACCACCTGCGAAGTTCATGGGAGATACTCCGTGCCGACCAGCCGTTAAGGGAACTATACAAATTGCTTCATAGCGATGGCACACCTGACGATAAAACAATTGGCAATACCATAAAATCCGTGCTGGATAAGGGTTCGGAAATCATCCGGCTGGCAAAAGAAGAAAGGAGAAAATACGAAAATGGATAAGACAAAAATCATCGTGGTGGAGGACAACATCGTGTATTGCGAGTTCGTCTGTAATCTGCTGGCACGCGAGGGATTCCGCACCGTGCAGGCTTTCCACCTCTCGACTGCGAAGAAATATCTGCAACAGGTCGCAGACGGGGACATCGTGGTTTCCGACCTGCGCCTGCCCGACGGCAACGGTATCGACCTGCTGCGCTGGATGCGCAAGGAAGGTATGATGCAGCCGTTCATTATCATGACCGACTATGCCGAAGTGCATACGGCGGTTGAAAGCATGAAACTCGGCTCGCTGGACTACATACCCAAGCAGCTTGTGGAAGACAGGCTCGTCCCTCTGCTCCGTACCATATTAAAAGAACGGAATATCGGACGAAGCCGTATGCCCCTGTTCTCGCGTGACGGCTCGGCGTTCCAAGCCATCATGAAGCGGATAAGGCTGGTAGCCCCCACCGATATGAGCGTGCTGATATTCGGGGAGAACGGCACGGGCAAGGAGCATATCGCCCACCTGCTGCACGACAAGGGCAAGCGGGCAGGAAAACCGTTTGTGGCTGTGGACTGCGGTTCGCTCACCAAAGAACTTGCGCCGTCGGCTTTCTTCGGACACGTCAGAGGCGCATTCACAGGTGCGGACAGTGCCAAGAAAGGTTATTTCCATGAGGCGGAAGGCGGCACGCTGTTTTTGGACGAGGTGGGCAACCTCGCACCGGAAACCCAGCAAATGCTTCTGCGCGCCATACAGGAGCGGCGATACCGCCCGGTAGGTGACAAATCTGACCGTAGTTTCAATGTCCGCATCATCGCCGCCACCAACGAGGATCTGGAGAAGGCGGTCCATGAAAAGCGTTTCCGGCAGGACTTGTTGTACCGTCTTCATGACTTCGAGATAACCATCCCGCCGTTGCGCGACTGTCAGGAGGACGTCATGCCGCTGGCTGAGTTCTTCCGTGAAATTGCGAATCAGGAACTGGAATGCGATGTCATCGGTTTTGACGGTGAAGCCCGCAAGACATTGCTGACCCATGCGTGGCCGGGCAATGTCCGCGAGCTTCGTCAGAAAATCATGGGCGCGGTGTTGCAGGCACAGACCGGGCTTGTAACGAAAGAGCATCTGGAACTTGCCGTGACAAAACCTAACTCACCTGTTAGTTTCGCCCTGCGCAGCGATGCGGAAGACAAGGAGCGTGTCTTACGCGCGTTGAAGCAGGCGAACGGGAACCGCAAGGTTGCCGCAGAACTGCTCGGGATAGGACGTACGACGCTGTACAACAAACTGGAAGAATATGGATTGAAGTATAAATTTCAGCAATCATAGCCGGTAATTCGCTGAATTTCCTTATCTTTGTTCGGACAAATCTAAAATTACATATATGGTTAATATTGAGAATAGAGATATAGAGGCTGAGATTATAACTGATAATCAGTCTGATAGTGAGGATATTCAAACAGTGGATGTCTCTGATGTAGTTGTCTATGCTAGAGATTGGACTATTGAAACAATATTCAATCAAATCAATATCGAAAATATAGACCTAAATCCCAAATTTCAAAGGAGAAATGCTTGGAATGATGACAAACGAAGTAAACTTATAGAATCAATCATAATGGGGTATCCTGTCCCGGAAATTGTTTTAGCAGAAAATCCCAATAAGAAACGCTCATTTATAGTTATAGATGGTAAGCAGAGACTGCTTACCCTTGCGGGGTTTATTGACAATAATAAATATAAGTATTGGGATAAACCAGTATTAAAAGGATTGAAAGTGTTGAAGGATCTTAACAAATTGAAATATGTAGATTTGGATGAAAAGTCTAAACGCGAATTTGATAATTCTTCATTACGCTGTACTGTCATAACAAATTTTAAGGATATCCAGATTCTGTATGATATCTTCTATAGACTTAATTCTGGATCAGAATCCTTATCTACACAAGAATTGCGACAGGCACTTAACAAGGGAGAGTTTGCTGATTATTTAGTTGAAACTACGAACACACTACAACCAATTCATTCTGTTATGAATTTATCAGAACCTGACAAAAGACTTCGGGATATCGAAAATTTACTAAGATTATTTGCTTTTACCATGTATCCTAAAGAATACAAGGGTAATTTAAAGAAATTCTTAGATGACAAGATGGGAGATATTACAAAAAATTGGGGAGAGACACATCTTAAAATAAAGGAACAATACGAGAAAATAAATTCTGCAATAGATTTGCTAAAAGAAACATTTGGGGATTATAAAATTATTGGTAGGAAATATGACGAAGATGCTTTCTCTAATAGATTTAACAAAGTGCTATTTGAGGTGGAGATTTTTTATTTTCTTCATTTAGATAAGAACATCCTTTCAAGTAAAGAGACGTTTATAACTGCCTTAAAAAAACTCTGTACAGAAGATGCTGATTTTAGAGCCTCTATTGAGAGTTCAACAAAAAATATCGAATATTACAAAATAAGATATGCTAAATTTCAAGAATTGATAAATAAATCTTTCAGGCTAAACTTAGCAATTAATCCTTTTTTGTAATTTATGGTAGACGTTAAAGAGTCATTGGACAAATTGGAAATGTATTTATTGGAACTCGAAGATAAATATATAGATATCCATACAGATCCTTTGGAAAATCCAGAAATGTACAAATTGGATATTAGAAGTTTTTGTGTGCTTTCTCATGCAGCTTTTGAAGAGTTTGTAGAAAATATATGTTTATATACACTCAATGAAATTGAAGATAAATTTGTAAACACACAACGTATCAGTTATTCCACATTATGCTTGTTGCACTTTTATGGAAATAGCAAAACAATAGATAATGAAAGTTGGAATGATGACGAAAGAATTTATGATTATTTATTAGCTCAAATAAGAAGTATAAAAAGCGATTTTTCTAAGTATATTATGAACCAAAATCATGGTGTGGGCTTAAAATATCTCAAAAGGTTATTAGTTCCATTAGGATTATATGCGCCATTGGATATTAGATTTTCTTCCGCATTAGATAATTTGACTCAATCGAGGGGCGGTTATGCACATACATCTCATCGTAATATTAGAAGTTTATCTCCAGAAGATGTGAAAATGTATGTTAGAGATGTTTATGATTTGATGGTAGAGTTAGCAAATAAATCTAGAAAAATTTCATATTATAGCATTCACTAGAAATAGGTCATGTAAAGGTCATTCTGTAACAGCGAATTTTTCACAAAATAATTATACTGTCATTTTACATTGGTTTCTGTATGCACTTGATTTGTTTTTTTATTGGGAATAAATTATCTTTGCTCGCAGAAAGGCGTTCTTTTGATATAATGCAAAACAAGATAGAATACAGAACTTCACTCGTTTCTAAGTCGTTACCTATCACAAGACAGATTTATGCAAGTCATTAAATTTCAATGGTAAAGACAATTTGTAATGTCTCAAGCAGTGGAACGTGATTCGGCGATTGATTCCGGCCTCCTTTATCCACGCCCGAAGAGGGTAGTTTATCATCGAGCGTTTGAGTGTCTTGAACACAAGTCCCTCTTCTCGCTCACCACAAAATGCGAGAGCTTCCTCGCTGATTGGGAGAGTGGCTTCCTCATCGGTCTTTTCCGTGCGGATTCGCATAACATAACCGTCTTCGGTTTTGACGATATGTTCCCACCGGAGTTGCTGAATGTCGCTGATACGGAGCCCGGTCATGCAAGAGAACAGCGATGCACGACGCAGCACCTCATGCTTGCATGGTGTAGCAGCGAGTTTCTTAACCTCGTCGAGCGAGAGGAATTCAATCTTGGTATCCTTCCACTCAATCTTTTCGAGGAAGTCATTGATGTTCTCTCGGAGGAGCTTCTCATGATACGCCTCTTTGAGCAGAGTGCGGAAGGTTGACCAGTAACCGGCGATTGAGTTGTGGGCGAGCTTGCTTTTACGACCGTCACGACGGCCACCTTTAAGAAGATAAGCCTGAAACTTCTTGCAGAAGTCCTCGTTGATTTCTCCGACGGTACATTTACCCTCGCAAAAATCATAGAAGTGCTGATAAACAATCTTCCACTTCTGATATTTCTTGAAACACTTCTTGCGGAAGTATTCCAGAAAGTCGATGCGGAGCTTCTCTTTATCAAGGAAGCCGAACTGCTCGTTGAGCAACTGCTCGAAGCGGCGGCAGCGGATAGCCTCCGCCTTTTCCATCATGGAAGCGTTGAACTCTCGTTCACGGGCATTAGCCGGATGTCCGTAGAGATAGATTCCCAGCCCCTCCCGACGGCTGAGCCTGTTGGTATGAGGGTTGCGGATTGGGGGATAGAAATCGAGGTAGAGCGATATGCGGTCGCCCGATATTTCCTTTTTACGAAGGAAAACTTTAGTGCAGGTATTCATTGTATCTTGAAAGAGTTAAAAGTTTGACGCAAAGTTCGGTAGTGTTTGCATGGTGGGAACAGCCACCATCGCGCCACCATAGCCGGTTTCGGCTAAATCGTAGGCGGTGCAAGCAAATCATCCAGTTCTTTGCGGGAGATGTAGGTAAACTTGCCTCTCTTGGTGCGGGTAATCTTGTAGGTCTTGACATAGTGATAGAGCTGGTCTCTTGTCATGCCAAACTTTGCCATAGCCTCGGCAATCGTGTATTCTGCCGGAGGTTCAGGCTCCGCCACGCCTTTTGCCACATCAAAATGATTCTTTGAGTAACGTACTTCTTTACCGACTTTAGTTTTCGGAATGCCTTCTTTAGAGGCAAGATTGTAAATTGCGGATAGTGTCATGCCGAATTTCTCTTGAATTTCTGCAACCGAGTACCACTCTGTAATTCCTTCCAGAGATGGTTTCTTTGCAAATGCCCGGTCAACATGAGCTTTGCTCCACATATTCTTCCCACGATACACAGTCTTTGGAATATTCTTTTCTTTACAGACTTTCCAAAACCAACCGTTGGATACTTGATACTTGTCAAGAACCTCCTGAGTTGTATAGAACTCAGAGATTGGCATCTCCTCTCGTGCAACAGTTACCCGTTCCGTCGCAGCGAATAGTGTATCAATATCGCTTCGTTTGACAAGGGTCTTACGGTTGAGTTTCCATGCTTTGATTACCCCTTTATTGATGTAGATGTAAAAGGTCTTATAGCACAGACCAAGATATTGAGCTGCCTGACGAGGGGTAAGAAATTCTTTATCGTCAATTTCTTTCAACCCGGTCTGAACTCGACGCACCTCTTCCTTGCACCGTTCCATTTTCTCTTTGCGCTTTCTATCCTTATAGGCATGTTCAGCACATCGTTTGGAACAGTACGCAGTCTGTGTAGTCCGGGCAATAAAGTTTTTCTCGCACCACTGACAGACTTTTTCAATTTGAATGTTACTGCTCATACTGGCTTAATATAAGTGGTTATTTCGCCAATTATTTCGCCAAAAGCGTGTATGGGCGTGTATCTACGTGCACTGACGTGTAAATCCTCCATCACTTATCTCGCGCTTTCGGCCCCGGCCGATGACGAAATACAACCGGGATACAAAAATGGGCGAAAAAGGGGTCAGAATCCGTTAGAATCCATCAGTAAGGGTATGAAAAAAGCGTGCTGTAAAGCACGCTGTACTAATGGATTGTGACGGATTGTGACGGATTGTGACAATTACATCATTTGCCGATGCAGAAGCGGGTGAAGATTGAGGTCAGGATTTCTTGGGTTGTTACTGAGCCTGTTATTGAGCCTAGGTGGTGGAGGACTTCGCGGAGGTCTTGGGCGATGAAGTCGCCGGAGAGGTTGGCGGTCAGGCCGTCAATCACGCGATTGAGCGGGGGGAGTGCGGCGGTAAGAGCCTGGTAGTGGCGGGCGTTGGTGACTATTATGTCTCCGCTTCCGGCGAGAAGTGTACGGGCTATGCCGGTGAGGGTGTCGCGCAGGCGCTCAATGCCGTCGTGGGTGCGGGCCGATACCTCTACGATTGTTTCTGTCTGACCTACGATGGCCTTTGCCTTGTCTGACGATGCGGCATCAGTCTTGTTGATGACAGTGATGAGATGCTGACTGCCGGCGATATTGTCGGCATACTCTATCGTCCGGGGATTTACTGCATCTATCACCTGCAGCAATATCGCGGCGCGCCCGATTGCTCGGCGGCTCCGGTCAATGCCGAGCTGCTCCACCGTGTCTGATGTGTCGCGTATGCCGGCTGTGTCGATAAAACGGAATGTGAAGTCTCCGATGTTGACGGTGTCTTCGATGAGATCGCGCGTGGTGCCGTGTATGTCTGACACGATTGCCCGGTCATCGCCTACGAGGGCGTTGAGCAGCGACGATTTCCCCACGTTAGTCGGGCCGATTATTGCCACAGGTATCCCCTCTTTGATGGCGTTTCCACTGTCAAAAGATGTGGCAAGACGCTGTATCTCGTCACGCAGCTCCACGGCCTGCTCATATAGTTTCCGGCGTGAGGCAAACTCAACATCCTCTTCCGAGAAATCGAGTTCGAGCTCGAGAAGCGAAGCAAGTTCGAGCAGACTGTCGTGCAGCATCGACAACCGCTTCGAGAAGCCGCCTCTCATCTGCCTGACCGCTATGTCGTGCGCCGCGCGGCTGCGCGATGCAATAAGGTCGGCGACACCCTCGGCCTGCGCAAGATCCATCTTTCCGGATGCGAATGCCCGTCGGGTGAATTCGCCGCGTTCGGCAAGCCGGGCTCCGGCTGACAACAGGGCATTGACGGTTTCTTTCTGCACGTATACCGAGCCGTGGACCGACAGTTCCACGACATCTTCACCTGTAAACGACCGCGGACCGCGGAAAACCGTTGCCACACAGTCATCTATTATATTGCCCTCACGGTCTGCTATGCTGCCGTAGTGCACCGTATGCGAAGCCGCCTCTAACAGGCTTTTACCCTGCCACAAAGTGTCGGCTATCGCTATTGCATCGTGTCCGCTCACGCGGATTACCGCTATACCCCCCACTCCCGACGGAGTGGATATAGCGCATATCGTATTATTCTGTTCAGTCATTGTCATGATTGTATATCATTTGGCCAGGCTGTCATTTCAGCCGGCTCCAGCGAGTAAAGTTGATTGTCGACTCAAGACGGTTTTCGATGGAGTCAGGCAGTGTGGAAAAGAAATCGTGGCCGGTCAGAGCCTCTATCTCGTCAACGGTCACTGCCGCGGCCTGCATTCCTCCGGGCACTGCGCCGTTATCCATAAGGAAACCTATCGCCTGCGGAGTGTCGGCCCACGGCGAGAGCACCACCTTGAACAGACGCTGCGGCACGGCTACTCGGGTGCCGCCTATATATTCGCGCGGCGCCTCGGTCAGCACCGGTCCGCACACTATTATCACGGCCGAGTCTGACGCTGCGCGCGCACGGCATTTCTCCTCGATTTTTTTCCACGTGCCGCGGTTGAGAGAGCCGTCCTGTGGCAGTATATTTGTCATGCAGAAAGTCTCCTCCATCGCTTCCGTGTCCCATTTCATGTCACCGGCAGGAGCCATGTGTCCGCGGTCATATCCGCTGCCGGTGTAATCCTGCGGCGTGGCGCATCCCTCTATATCCGGATCATAATAGAATTTATCGGAACGCGACTCGGTGCCCAGCGCTTCCTCCGCAGTCAGTTCCCATGCCACCCAGTTTGGTATGTGCAGGTCGGGGTTAAAAGACACCGTCATACCCTTGTAGTTGATAATCTGCTCCTTAAGCCCAGGAGCCGTGCGCACATAGGTCAGATTGTCAATCTGCTGCAAGCCGGCTGACGTGCGGTGCTGGTTGAGCATATAACGGGCTCCGACGAATATCGCCGCTACCACCAGAAGCAGCACAAGCGACCGACCTGTCGAACTGCGCTTGCGGCGGCGGGCAGCCTGCCGCGTCATATAACCCCTTGTTTTTCTTCGTTTTGCCATAGCATATCAGTCATTGCGCGTCACACCGGTTTGGCCCACGTATAATTGGCCGAACGGTGCATACGTCCTTTCAGTCTCATATAAAGCGTCGACAGCGGACGCATGAACATATACACCGGCACAAGCCAGCCTTTTACCGGCACATGCAACGCCTTGGCCGCCTTGCACCACGCCACTGTTGTCAGCACAATCCATAACACTCCCACAAACAGCAACGCTGCCAGCGGAAGCACCTCCGGCATAAACACGACGGCTGCCGCCACCGTCACTCCGAGCCACACCCACATAAGCAGCGAGCCTATACCCATAAGCCTGCGGTAGCAATGGCTGAGTTTACGCCCTGTGAACTCATGCCGCACTCTGTCCGTACGGTAGTCGCCTGTCACTGAGTCGACATTTATTCCCGCCTGAGTCTGCCCCGAAAGCTCCACGGCATAATTGCCTGGACGCACGATATGACTCAGAAAGATATCGTCGATGCCATGATGCAGGCCGACGGAATCGGTAAAACCGTTGTTGTCGAAGAACAACTGCCTTCGAAACGCCATGTTGCACTCCGAGCCACGGTATGCCTTTCCGGCCAGAGCGCTTGACAGATAAGTGACCTTGTCGGCAAGCATATTGAAATTTCCCATGCCGCGCAATCGCCTGTCGCCAGCCGGAAACGCCGAACCGATCACCACATCCTTGCCATCGGCAAAATGACGTCCGATAAGTTTAAGCCAGTCATACGACGCAATCTGCGCATTGGCATCCGTGAGCACCACATAATCATATCTGGCGGCCTTTATGCCGAGCGTCACAGCCAGTTTCTTGCGAGACAGAGCATGAGCCTCGTCGGGCACATAGGTCATACGCAAATTCTTATGCTGAGCCGAAAGCAGTGTCACCACGTCCTCAGCATGCTCGCTGCGTCCGTCAGTAGCCACTATCACCTCAAACGGCACATCAAGATTTTGCGCCAGCACATCGGGCAACATTCTCTCGAGCGCCCGCGCGCTGTCCTTGCAGTAGACAATCACCGACAGCGCCGGTATCTGGCGCTGCGACCCTTGCGCGGCAAGTCTCGACGACATGCGCCGGTGCCTCACCACACTGACAATAGTGCGCCGATAAACAAATATCAGATACAAAGCCGCCAGCAGACCGGCTCCCGCCAAAGCCTGCGCGACATGCGAATAGATTACATCCGGATTGAATTCAAATTCCATATCATCAAAATGCCGGGGAATACACCCGAACATCCCCGCAAAAATACGAAAAATTTGTCACACCGCCACACAAAAAGATTATGCACCGGAACCCGAAATTCAAAATTTGTCCGTTCCTGAAATAGGTTGACTCGGTTTGTGATGTTTACTGATTGATGTTTCCTCTTTGTCTGTGTGGGGTTGACTGATCGGGATATATCCCTGGGCGGAGTTGACTGAGGGCGTAGCCCGAAG
>SCEG01000063.1 GCA_004102805.1 Muribaculaceae bacterium Isolate-002 (NCI) | reverse complement strand
ACATTCCCTTCTTCCTCTTCAGACTATCCAAGCTATGCGCCTAAAAATAAATCTACACTCGCGTAGTTTTTAACATTTCAACTGACCCGTAATTTTTAACAATTCAACCGGGTTTTGCATCTGACCCAGGATAAGGGCTTACTCTCTAATACTGTCTATGCGTATCGGCGGCCAAAAGTTACGCAGAATATTTGAATTTTGCCTGTAATTTGCCTGTAGAAAATAGAAGAAGCGACTTAACTTAGTGATTATCACTTTGTTAAGTCGCTTTTATGGTGCCCAGAACAGAACTAATATCATTACTTTCTGTTACATTGAAATACCGCTTATATTACACTGATATAGTGGATTATACAAATGGAGCTTTTTCTTTCAGTGAGTTTTGAAGTGTTAAAAATAAGGAATTTTGCACGTAAATTTGCACGTAAAGCGTGTTTGAGTTATATTTGCAGTGGGATTAGGTGCTGCTACGTGCAGTGGCTGTGATTTCATCTGATTTTAACCCTTTTTATTCTCTCCAATATGGCTACATTCCGATTTGAGCTGGACCACCGTCCGACAAGAAACAAGACCTACAACCTTTACCTGATGGTGACGGTGGGTAAGAAGCGCACCAAAAAGAAAACCGGCATTCAACTGAAACATATTGACGATTTCAATCCGTCGTGCAAAGGCAACAACTGGATTCGTGCAAATGTGCTTGATGCGAAAGCTCTCAATGAGCAGTTGCGGCTTATGCTTGTCAAGGCTCAGGAAACCTATAATGAGCTTGAAGATGATGGCGAGGTATCGTCGGCCCGAATTATCAAGACTATGGACAAGGAGATTGTCTCGCCTTCATTTCTTGCCTTTGCCCGTGAACGTGCGAAAGAGATTGAGGAGGAGGGCGGTTTCAGAAACATGCGCAAGTATGTGGGGCTTTGCAATAAGCTCGATGCGTTCCGTAAGAAGATGCGTATGCACGACATTACGATGGAAGACTTGACAGTGGAGTTCCTGACTAAGTTCAACAATTTCCTCCACAAGTGGAAGAATGAGAAGAATCCCGAAAAGCTACTCCACCCGAACACCATAGAGGTGCAACTCAACATCTTCAAGACGCTCGTCAACCGCGCCATCAATCTCGGCTATATGTCGGCCGACAAGAATCCTTTCTTGAAATTCTCATACAAGGGTGTGCCTACTATGAAAGAGAAATTGGAAATGGCAGAAATTCAACGTATCATCAATCTCGACTTGCCGGAAGGCTCGTTGATATGGAACGTAAGGAATTATTTCCTTTTCAGTTTCTACTGCGCCGGAATCCGCGCCGCCGACTTCATTCAGTTGCGTTGGCGCAATATTTCTTCCGAGGGCCGACTGACTTATTCAATGGATAAGAACAGTAAATTCCGCGACATTGTCCTCGTGCCGCAGGCGTTAGAGATTTTGAGGCATTATTTCCGACCGGATGCCAAACCTGATGATTACATCTTCCCACTGCTCGACAATACGGCTCCGTATGCGAAATATGTTACTACCGCAGATAAGAAGACAATCACGCCGGATATGCGCAAGACGCTCTATGCCGCTGTCTCCGCCAAAAACGCGCTCATCAACAAATACCTGAAAAAGATTGCGGAGAAAACTGAGATTAGCAAGAATGTGTCGTTTCACATTTCCCGACATTCATTCGCTAAGGTTGCAAAGGAGACTGGACTTGACAGCGGTATCGTAAAAGAGCTGCTGGCCCACAGCAACCTTGCTACCACCGAGCGTTACATGGGCAACTTCGACACGCAGAAAACCGACAACGCCCTCATCAATCTTTTCGGAGGAGTTGAGAAACCCAAAGATAAGAAAGAAGAGGTAATTGAAGCGTTGAAGGGAATGTCGCCTGAAGAGATCGCCACCATACTCTCGGCAATTCAAAAATAATTCGTAAATTCGCAATCGCCATGAAGATAGAAAAATTCTCATCGAACCCGACAACCGACTATAGCGTTGCGGTCAACACCATAAAAGAAGCCATTCTCCGCAGTCAGTATCAGGCGGCGAAGTTGGTCAACCGTGAAATGCTGTCGCTATATTACGGCATTGGACGATACATCTCTGCCAATTCCCGCGAGAGGTTCTGGGGAACCGGCGCCATCAAGGCCATTTCTGAACGACTACGCAAGGATATGCCCGGACTGAAAGGGTTCTCAGAAAGCAGTCTCAAGAATATGAGAATGTTCTATGAAGAATGGTCTCCGGTCTTTGAATCAAAGGACACGTTGGCTATTTCGCCAATCATGATTGGCGAAATAGAAACCACTCTATTGCTATCACCCAAATCGCCAATCACGATTGACGATTTGGAGTTATTTGGCAATTTAAGTTTTACTCATCATGTCAGAATCTTGAATGGCGAAAAGGACGTTGCCAAACGCTGGAAATATATTAAACTGGCTCTTGAAAACAAGTGGGATACACGTTTCCTCCAGCAGCAAATCAAAGAAAATGTCGCCGACCATTACGGTGTGATGCCATCCAATTTCGGAGTGACCATCAAAGACAGCCGCGATGCCATCAAGGCCCTCAGTATGTTTAAGGACGAATATCTCCTCGACTTCATCAACACCGAAGAAATCGGCATCCGCGACTATCAGGATATTGATGAGCGAGTGGTAGAGAAAGAGATTGTCCACAACATCAAGAAGTTCATCATGACTTTCGGACGCGATTTTGCTTTCGTCGGCAATCAATATCATCTTGAGGTTTTCTCTCACGACTTCTTCCCCGACCTGCTTTTCTTCAACCGCGAGTTGAACTGCCTCGTTGTCGTGGAACTGAAAACCGGCGACTTCAAGACCAGCTATCTCGCCCAGCTGATGACCTATCTGCGTATTCTCGATGATAAGGTAAAAAAGCCACATGAGAATCCATCAATCGGTATCGTGCTTTGCAAGACTGCCGACAAAGACTTCGTGGAATACGTAATTCAGGACTACGCCAAGCCGATGGGCGTAGCCACTTACCGCATGAACTCCGATATGCCCGAGAAACTACGCGAGGCATTGCCAGATGTGGAAGACCTAAAAAAATTGCTGTAACCAAGCCACATCGACGGAATCTAATAGAAATTTCAACGCCGTTTGAACATGCTATCGCCGCTTTCTGCGGAACGAGGAATGGGGAGTGCGACTTCGGAGCACTCCCTTTACATTGCAAGGTTGTTTTGTGGGGACTCGGTTCCCCAAAACCTTTTGAGTTACTCAAAAGACACCTTGCTATGTTCTTGTGAACATCCTGCATATTATAACTGATGTTTGCAACGCGGAATAGGTTTGTTGCCACAAAAATTATGAGATTTATCTGCATGAAGCCAAGACAGACGGTGGAAAACAAGCGGAAGAATGCGGAAATATGGGTGCTTTATGCGGTCGAGCGATGCAAATATTTGGAAATCTGAATGATTGGATTGTATATTTGCAAAGGATTTGATTGTCAGACCTGCAAATAAGGCGTTCAATATACTAATCTTCGGAACGGCACTTCTATTGTTATGTTTGTCTATTGAATTATCTATAATCCAATGTGTTAGCAATCTTGTTGAACTATCAGCCGATTGAAAAATCAATTTATTGAACAATAGATTCCTAAGTTCCTCAATTCCTAAGGTACTTATGTACGGATGCCCATAGCCAAAGTGGATTCGCGCCTGAATAAATGGTGAAAATTCGGCCATATCCATACATTTTGCGGACATATGCTGAAAAATATTCCAATGTGGATTAGTGTGGATGCTAATATTTCAGTCCGTATTTATGAATGCTAAGTAAGAGAAATGTATTTCTATCAACTCCTATTGATATTGAAATCCATATATTATTTTTACCATACAGATTTTTATAAATCGTTGACTACTGAGATATTGCTACATCAATACGGATATTAAAATTCAATTATAGGTCTTACTATTCAGATAGCGATATATAAACATATTTCTCTTAATATTTTGGATATCGGTCTATATGTCTATAAGGACTTATGGACACATGGGCTATCCGTTGCAACGTGAGAAGTGGCAGATAATTATCGGGAAAATATCGGTTGGACATTGGCTGCTTCAAGTGGCCAAATACGGCCATAGCTATACTTTGTGCGTCCAAGGGGTGCAAATATTTGGAAATCCGCACCTCCCGATATTATTTTTGCATTGCGACAAAGATTCAACGAGGGGCAACTTGGCCCCATCCATACCAAACAGCATCCTTTCTTATATTGAATGCCAAACCTTGATACACCGGCAACTTCATCCTCCGACTGTTTTTTCATTGGAGAAGAAGTTGAAATTAGCAGTCATAACTGCTGGAATATAAACAAGAATGAGCAAAAGCTCGCAACCGTCAACAATCTCACCTATCACAATGGTCATGATTCCGCAGGAAGAATGGCAATCACTCAACGACAAGCTAGACCGCCTCGCCGAGATGATTGAGAACCGCAACGCTTCCGACCGCGACGCCGAGTGGCTGGAATCCGAAGCCGCGCGAAAACTACTCGGAGTCTCGTCCAAGACATGGCAAAACTACCGCGACCAGCGCGTCATACCCTTCTCCCAAATCGGCCGCAAAATCTACGTCAATCGCGCCGACCTCGATGCCTTCCTCCGCAGCCATCGGATCGAAGGCAACAAGCAATTGTTCGGTTAGGCTGAGACGTTAAGTGGCAGTGGGTTATGCCGAATATGCTTTAAAACATATTTTGCGCTAAAACATGGCATAACCAACTGCCATCTCAAAAAAATTTGTTAACTTTGCAATTAAAAATGATTTATAGACTATGAAACCGTTTGTCAAATGGGCTGGAGGAAAGACTAGGTTGCTCAAAGAAATTGAGCGACGGCTTCCTGCTGACTTCGATGAATGGAAAAATGCTACATATGTAGAGCCTTTTGTAGGTGGTGGTTCTGTGTTGTTTCATATGCTCAAGAAATATAATAATATTACAAGAGCGGTCATTAATGATATAAATCCAGTCTTGATGCACGCTTATGAGCAAATTAAAGACAACCCATCTCAAATTCTGACAACGTTAATGTCTCTGAGAGATGAATATTGTAGCATCTCAGACGATAAGGCACGTGAGTATTTTTACTATCGAGCACGAAAGACGTTCAATGCTATGAGATTTGAGGATGAGCAAAAGGTTTCGTTCTTCATTTTCCTAAATCACACCTGTTTTAACGGATTATACAGGGAAAATGGTTTCGGCGAATTCAATGTTCCTCATGGTCGTTATAAGTCTCCTACTATTTTTGAAGAAGATAATTTTTGGACTCTGCATGAATGTCTTCAAAAGGTAGAAATCAATTGTGGCGATTTTGGAGAAATATTGAGGTCAATTGGAAATGAATCTACCTTCATCTATATGGATCCACCCTATAGACCAGTGAGCAAGGAAATCACGATGTTCACTCTATACGATAAGAGCGGATTCAAAGATTTAGACCAAATACGCCTTAAAGAAATATGTGATGTTTTTAGCAATCAGGGATGTAAAATAATGTTAAGCAACTCTGATAGTTATGATGATAATGTTTCGTTTTTTGAGAATTTATACAGCAATGGATATAATATCGATAGGGTTAAAGTAACCAGAATGATAAATCCATATAATTCTAAAAACAGAAATCCAAAAGAAGTGATAATTACCAACTATCCCATTCCCAATAATATAAACGAACAATATTAATAATCTCTCACTATGGCATGGTTAACTGAAATCCAGAAAGATAATATCTTAAGTCATATTTCTTCTGATGAAGCAGTACTAAAAAAGAAGTACAAAGCAAGAAGAAGTGAATATGATGAATGCTCTATCGCGATTAATGAGATAGATGATTGGATTGCGGAAGGATGGGAGGTACAACCTCAAGGTATTGGTAAGAGGAAGGCTAAAGTTCAGAAGAAGAAACCGGCGGGTCGATTCTTTGAGGACAACATGTGGTGCCTTTTCTACGAATTGGGATTCAGGAAAATGAATACCGATGAAAAGTTGGTAATCCAATGGGGAGAAGATGAAGGAGACCACCAACAAATCGACGTTCTAGCAGTTAATGACGAAGCTATTTTTGTAGTAGAGTGCAAAGCGGCAGAGATGCCAAAGAAAGCACCATCTTTCAAAAAAGAAATTGACCATATTGAACAAACAAGAGAGGGTTTGATCAAAGCCCTGCACGAACTCTTTGGCAAAAAGAAGGTTAAATTTATTTTTGCAACTAAAAATTTGAGATTTAAAGAAAGTAGTGAAGACATAAAACGCTTGGATGCTAAGAAAATATATCATTTTAATGACAGTACATATCAGTATGTCAAGAAATTGATAACTAATTATAAAAGCTCGGTCATTTATCAATTCTTTGGGCTTATGTTCAAGAATGAGAAGATTAATGACAATCCAGTACGCATTCCAGCATTGAAAGGTTCTATGGGCGGAAAAGCATATTATATGATGTCCGTGGAACCAGACATTTTGCTACGTATTGGCTTCGTGTTGCACAGGACCAAAGTCAATGAATCAATGTCTCCAACATACCAGAGAATGCTTATACCAAGTAGATTGAGGGACATTGGTAAATTTATAGACAATAATGGATATTTCCCCAATTCCATTATAATAAATTTTGATAAAGGGTCAAAAGTTAGATTTGAATCAGCGGGAAAGGCATCATCAGATAGCGAATCAAGGTTCGGGACGCTCATAATACCAAATGCATACGGAATCGCCCACATAATTGATGGACAACATCGAGTCTATGGATATGCCGGTTCCAAATACCGCTTTACAAATTCAATCCCTGTTGTAGCATTCGATGGGATGGAATCAAGAGAGCAGCTTCAGATATTCTCAGATATAAATGAGAATCAAAAAGCAGTTAGGCCGGCGTTAAAATTTGATTTAAAGATAGACCTTGATTGGGACGCTCCAAGGCTTGACTCAAGAATAGGAGCACTTAGATGCGCTGTTATCAAAGAACTTACACGAGATGCTAATGGTGTGTTATTCAATAGGATTGCGGTAGGGGAAGATTCTGGAGACCTATCCCTCAGATCCTTTAATGATGGACTAAGCAAATCATCACTGCTCCCTTCAGCCACCTATAAATCATACAAAGAAGAAGATAGAGATGTCTGTCTTTATGATTGTAATCTTACTGATTTCAATGAGGCTATGACTGAAAGTAAAAAGAGAGTGGTTGCTTTCTTAGAAAGTGCATACGAATTTATGCAACAACAACTTTCTACTACTATTTACGAGGAACTAATATCCTCTAACCGTGGTTCATACGCCTTTATTGTTTTGTTGGGCAATCTGAATAAACATTTGATACGAAGTGGGAAATTGTCCCAGAAAGCAAGTACGACAAAGCAGATAGAAATATTAGAGCCATATCTTATGTCTTTTGCTGAATCGCTGTCAAATCTTGATCAAGAAGAATATAGCCTCTTGATTAATAAACAAGGACAAGGAGCCGAAACACTATGGATGCGAAAATTCCAGGCAATGATAAATAAGACTCATTCTGAATTTATTCCTGATGGTTTGGCACAGTGGCTTGAAACGCAAGACAATAATATCCAAGAGGAAGGGAAGAAGATTGCACAAGAAATTATCGCAATCCTCCATAAGCGTGTGATAGTAAAAGTCCAAGAATTATATGGGGACAAATGGGAATCTTCGATATCAGAAGTACGTGCACGTTGCAAAAACCGCATTAATGAAAAAGAGGCTAAAGATGAAAATTTCGATTCAGACAACGCGGATTGGATTGATTTCATTGAGTTCAATGATATAGAATCAATTATTAACTCCAAATGGAGTGATAAGTTCGATGAAGACCCAACAGCTATCACTTTTGAACAGGAATTTTCTATTAATATTGGAGGTCCGTTTAAAACAAAGAAGGACAAACTACGGTGGTTAACAGAGTTGTCTGCTTTTAGAGATTCATGGGAAAAGCCAAAGGCTAATCCGATTAATCGAACTCAAGTCGAAGCATTAAAGACGGTACTGCTATCATTGCGAGCTGATTGACAATGATTTCTGTTATATGTAAAAAAGATTATTCACTACGTGATTATCAACAGGAAGCTAAGGAGAAAATCTTTAGCCAATGGGATAGTGTGAATAATGTACTTTACCAGATGCCAACAGGGACAGGGAAGACAAGGCTCTTTACATCAATTATTAGGGATATAACTTTAGCTTCTCTTCAAGAGCATGTACGAAAAAGTGTATTAATCATTGCTCATCGATCAGAGCTTATCGAACAAATAGACGAAAGTCTCAATAAATACAGAATTCCACATGGAATAATAGCCGGAGCATTCAAGGATAGGCGTGATTTAATGTTTCCGGTACAAGTCGCATCAATTCAAAGTATAACCCATCCTTCGAATCGGCAGTTTGCGAATGCCTTTCATGCCGACTTCATAATAATAGACGAGGCACACCACGCTACCGCTCAAAGCTATACCAAACTGTGGAATTACTATCCGGAATCAAAAAAACTTGGCGTTACAGCTACGCCTTGGCGTATGGATGGGAGCGGTTTTAGAGGGAACTTTGATGCCTTAATCCTATCTATGCCGATAAAAGAGTTTCTTGGAAAAGGATGGCTTGCTCCTTATAAATATTATTCAGTACCTTTTGATAGCCGTATAAGGAGTGAGATTGACTCAATCAAGGAGTTCGGTATTGATGGGGATTATAAGACGTCCGCACTTGAACAAGTGGTTGATACGGGGCGTATTCGTGCCCAACTTCTTGATAGCTATTTTGAATTTGTAAAAGGGAAAAAGGGCATCATCTATAGTATCTCAAGGAAGCACAGTAAGCATATTTGTCAACAGTTTCTTAATGCGGGAATAAGGATAGCGGATATTGACAGTGCGACTCCAGCCAATTTACGAAAAAAACTTGTTCAGGATTTCAAAAATGGAGAATTAGATATCATTGTTAACGTTGACATTTTTTCTGAGGGTTTCGATTGTCCAGATCTTGAGTTTGTTCAACTTGCCAGGCCAACTCGGTCTTTGGTAAAATACATCCAACAAGTGGGTCGTGGGCTCCGAAAAAACGGGGATAAGCAGTGCCTTATCTTGGATAATGTCGGGATGTATGGGCGGTTTGGACTACCTGACGATGACCGTCCTTGGGAAGAATATTTTGAAGGAAATATGGAATCCAACAATAAAATATCACGAATTAATTCAACTAAGTATAACATTGAATACGGAACCCATCGAGAAAGAGATTTGTCTGAAGGATTGGATGAAATGTGTCTCATTCAGCAGGTTGACGTTGAAATAAAAAAAGAGAGCCCCACCTCTATAGAGAGTGATGATTCGTCTGCAATAGCCGAAAGTTCAGAAGTGCGCTCATCTACCATATATGCAAAGTATAATGTTGTGGAAACAGAGGAAGGGTATTATATTGAGAATATCCGCAATAACGAGCGGCAATTCCTTTCAGAGTTGAGCGGACGAAAATCTATATCCTTGAAGTTAATGAAAAATAATAATAGCGTAACGGGATACACTATCATCAGCTCTTTCAACCGTAATGCGAAACCGTCAATTAATGACCGCATTATTGGCTATATTTACCGGGAAGGACGAATTATTCATTTTGCTTCATGGAATAGGAATAAAGTGGTAGATATTAAGATATGATGATGCCAACTGGATTTAATCAACAATCGAAAAAGTCCATAGTCACAATACCAAAACACTGAAAGATATGACAGACAAAGTTAAGGACATATCAGCAATCGTTCCACAATCTGAGTATGACGCGCTCATCGGGCGAATTGATAACCTATGGACGCAGGCAAAGAACCGCGCGGTCGAGGCGGTCAATACTGAATTGCTTGATGCCAACTGGCGGACAGGTCAGTATATTGTTGAGTTCGAGCAAAAGGGTCGGATTCGTGCGGAGTATGGCAAATTCCTCATAACTCGTCTGGCAAAAGATTTGACCGTGAGGCGTGGCCGAGGTTTCAGCCGCTCTAACCTCATATATATGAGGAAGTTTTATCTATGTTTCCCAAAAGGTGAGACAGTGTCTCACCTTTTGACATGGAGCCATTATTTTGAACTTCTGAAGTGCGAGGATTCAATGGAGATGCAATTCTATTTCCAAGAGGCTATCAATCAAAAGTGGAAGGTAAGAGAATTAAAACGTCAGATTAAATCCTCGCTTTTCCAGCGTCTTGCACTCAGCACCGACAAGAAGGGTATTCTCGCACTTGCTCATCAAGGTCACCCCATTCAGACTCCTGAGGATATTATCCATGACCCGTTTGTGTTGGAGTTTACCGGATTGGAGCAAAAGAAACGTTATAAGGAAAGTGACTTGGAAAAGGCTCTCCTTGACAACATGGAGAAGTTTCTGTTGGAACTCGGTCGAGGTTTCGCTTTCTATGGTCGTCAATACGTCATGCCAATAGGTTGTAGGCAGTTCAAGGTTGATTTGGTATTTTACAACTGCATCCTGAAATGCTATGTTCTGATAGACCTAAAGCGGGATGAAATATCGCATGGGGATATTGGTCAGATGAACCTTTATCTGAATTACTTCAAGAATGAGGTGTGTATGCCCGATGACAATCCGCCGATAGGAATCGTGCTTGGCTCCAGACGAGATGAAGTGCTGATGGAATATGCCCTTGAAGGGATAACCAATCAACTCTTTGTTGCCCGTTACCAATTATATCTTCCCAAGAAGGAGGAATTACAAGCCCAACTCGACAAGGTGCTCAATGAAACTCAAAATGAATAAAACGGCAACCGGTCGGAAATTCCGACCGGTTAAGTTGTTCGGATTTTCCGAACAACTCCCGATTGAAGGGTATGAAGTGAGGTGCAACTTGTAAAAAATGGTTCGAGGGGAGGGTGAACGGCGGACTTCGGTTGACACCATTTGCACGTAATATGCACGTAAAACAAAACGAAAGCGAGATAACTATTGAGTTTCCAATGAGTTATCTCGCTTTTGGGGTGCCCAGAACAGGACTCGAACCTGCACGCCTCACAGCACTCGCACCTGAAACGAGCGCGTCTACCATTCCGCCACCTGGGCTTTGCGTTTGCAAAGGTAGTAATTATTTTTAATATGGCAAATTTTTTTCAAGTTTTGTTGTAGGTTTTATTTAGAATGTCACTTTAGGGATGTCAAGGATCTCTTTAAAATTAGATGGCGTTTTGTTTGATTGTTTATTTATGGGTGAAGATATGTATGTATGTATGTATGTATGTATGTATGTACAATGATTCGGTAAAAATTACCGAAGTAGTTGAAACTTAAGTTAATATCTTGAATTGTCAAATACAAATGAATCGCCAAAGCGTTCATTATAAAAATCTTACACCATGAACGTATTGGCGATTCTCAAAGACTTCACCTTTCGGTGTAAGTCGGTATTTGAAAATTATTACTGTCCGCTAAACTTTTTTTTGAACGATTGAAAAATTAGGGCTGATACCTATTGCAGGAGTCAGCCCTAAATGGTTATTTTGGTGTCGCCAAACAATCCATGAATAACACTAGTGTCTCTTAAAAAGTGTTAATCAAATTCGAGGTCAAGAGTTGGATGGCAATTTGCTATTTGTGCTGGCTCCGGTTCTGGAGTCAACAAGTCCTTGATATGCTCCTTGACAAGCAGGGAGCT
>SCEG01000062.1 GCA_004102805.1 Muribaculaceae bacterium Isolate-002 (NCI) | reverse complement strand
AATCGCCAATACGTTCATGGTATAAGATTTTTATAATGAACGCTTTGGCGATTCATTTGTATTTGACAATTCAAGATATTAACTTAAGTTTCAACTACTTCGGTAATTTTTACCGAATCATTGTAATACATTCCTGATTTTTTATCATCTAGGCAGTCAAACAAGCCACCATTCAAGAATGGTACAGTAGAATTTGCAAGCTGTAAAAATAAATCAGGATTTTTGAAGAGATGACGATAACGCATTAACTTATTATCATCAAACTGTCCACGATTATCTTTAAATTTACGTTCTGTAATTTCTTTAGAACCTTCTTTGCATAATGGCGCATTGAGCATAGCAAAGAATAAATTCTGAAGAATTGCACGATAATACTTACTATCCGTCGCTTTATAGAAAAGGTTTACCTTGACATTAGGATTGAAGTTTTCAAGTAGGTTCTCTCTAATATAATCTTCGTCAAAAAATTGCCATGGAATAAGTCCACGTTGTTTAATAAACCATACAAATATCAACCTTGTAATAAGGCGTATGGCAGCTATATGATTGTATTCAGTGTCATCTGTTGTCGTAGTGATATCATTGGGAAACTGTATTTCTTTTATCGCCCATGCATACCAATCAGAGAGTTCGTTATAGAAAGCCTTAGTGAGAACTTCTACAGAGAATCTGTTTCGTAAATCTTCAACTGACAGTATCCGGCCCGGTTCATTTAAGTATTTATTAGGTGTATAGTAAGCCACGTTCTTACCCAAATAGTAAGAATAACGGCGAGGATTGGAATATAATCTTTTAATTTTATCATTATCTTCCCATGACAGAGTTAACTCAACCAAAGAAAACCGATAATTATCACTGGAATCTTCGGGGACAAAAATCACAAGAGCTCGACTTACGCCTTCATCCGCGATAAGACGGAATGCATCTTTTGAAAGTCCGACGCGTGCGTCATTACGAGAGCAGTGTCTTATCTCGTATACATTTAAATCAAGCGAATTGCATGAGCCTACACGAGTAGCAGATGTGGCAAAATTAGGGTGCGAATAAAAAGTTATATTTTGATGTTCATTTAATTGAGCATCAATAGGCAGGAATCCTTTAAGGAAACGGATAAACTCTTGTCTTGAATATGGGCGGTCAAATTCCATTATAAGGGTAAAATTTGTTCTGTCAGTATTAAAGATTCTTCTCCAGCTTCCACAGAAGCCATTGTTTCAAGTTTTCTCAATAGATAGGCGTGAGAAATCACCTTAGGTAGTTCAACTATTTCATTTTTCTTGATATTTGTCAAATGACGCACTTCGTAGCCGGATAATCCATCAGCCTGTGCTACAGTCAACAAATCATCAATGTATGCCTTGTCTAATATATTTGATTCTCGAACCAATTTAATTTTGGAAAGAGCCTCTAATAGACGTGGGTCACGTCGTTGCTTATCAATGCCTGAAAATAATTTGGATTTTAAGAATTGGTATATCCTATCGAATGATTCGTCTATAGCAAACGGAGGTTCATTTTGCAAGGCTTCAAACAATAAAAAAGCCTCTTCTGCACTCAACATAGTGCATTCATCCCCACTTGCGATTTTGAACACGAAATCATTGCCTTTCTTTCCAAACATCACTACTCCATAGCGAAGCTTCTTTATATGTCTCGCAATTCTTGCTCGATGAGGGATCAACAGTGCTTCTTTATATATGTCTGTGCCTTTAAGCTGGTCAAGTAGCCGTCGATAAGGAGTATCCCACGATGCAGTCTCGGTCTTGGATAGTTCCTTTCGATATCTTTCTGCAAAGAAACTCTGTACCTCCTCATCTTTAGTCAACGCCTTGGTATCCTCTCCCATGATGGCATGAATCATAGCCATTTTGAGAGTGGATATTTCTTTTGTGCGCGTCTCAGTTTCTCCTACTTCAGTCGGAAAGAAATTGAAAATATAAAGATGTTCAAATACTTTCTTATTTATACGATTGATTCGCCCAATACGCTGAATGACACGGGTGGGATTGTATGGAATATCATAGTTGAAAATTTCTCCGGCACGATGAAGGTTATAACCTTCAGATATGGCATCCGTAGCAATCAATATATCATATTCATCTTTTTGTAGTTCTTTTCTGAGGCCAGCATCGAAATTGGAACGAATTTTTTCCTTGTTCGAAGACGAAGCGTCTCCTGAAGTGTATTTCATGACCCGAAGAGGATTTCCGGCTTGTTGCAATGTCTCTCCAAGATAATTTACAGTGTCGGCAAACGCAGAAAATACAACAATTTTTCGTTTAGGATCTTTCTTTCTGTGTTCAGCAAGAAGGCGTTTGAATTCATCAAGTTTGGGATCAAATTTGATTTGATCATCCTCTCCAAACCATTCTTCATGTATTTTTCTCAAAAGGGCTATATCAGATTTTACATCATCAATGAATTCATCGGAAATGAAACGACGAGGTATTGTAAACAGACCCTTCTGTTCATAAAGTTCGAATGCATCATATATTTCTTTAACACCATCGTCGGTTATCTCATAAAAGTCATCTACATCGGGGAGACCGCCTTTCTTGAATATAGGAATTTCTCCGGATTTCTCTATCCATGTCAAAAGGTTTTCTGCCGATTTAATCATAAATCTGAGCGACTGGCGGAATGCATACACCGAGCTTTCAAAACGTTGCACCAAAAGTTTGCGCATAAAAGATGAAACATTCTGTTGTCGGCCAACAAGCATGCGATACTCAACACCGGTACGTTTCTCCAGATACTTTGTAAGATCCTCAATCTTATCTTTTATAGCATAGGCCACGGGTTGGTATCGCGCTGATTTGAAGCGTATGATACCATCGTTCTTAGGCTCCGACTCTGCAATTAAATCAAGAGTACGCAGATATAATCTGAGCTGTCGTTCAGATAATTCATAATGAAGCTCTTGTGGGTCATCTGGAATTATCGGTTTAATTCCTTGAATATGTAGATCTTCCTTATATGCAGGAATCTCCATTAAGTCTATTCGAGACCGACGTACAACAAGGGGATTGATTATGGAGCGTATGCTTGACGCGATGCGTTCTGCTTCTTTCTTAACCTCTGCATCTGTCATTCGATTTTCTCTCTTTGCCTTTTCCATCTCCTTATATGTGGCAATCAATTCGCGGAAAGATTCCCCAAGATTCTCTACGGTTTTGAGGGTAGATTTATTTGGAATTTGGAATAGTTTCAGCAGCGAATAAATATCGCTTGGACGGTTATTGAATGGCGTGGCGGTCAGAAGAACGACTTTATTGTTACTGCATAAGTCATGGAGCAACGAATAATCTTTGATATATTCATTCCTGAAACGATGTGCCTCGTCAATAATTATTAGAAATTGTTCGCCAGTTCTCGCAATCTCCTTAAAATGGTTCAGTGCTAATTCTATCTTTCCAGCACTGAAAACAGAAGCATTGAAGCCAAACTCGTCTTTATAAACCTCCCATTGTCTGACAAGATGGGGAGGTGCAACAATTATTGTACGCAACCTTAGATTCCGTGCTATCGTAGATGCAATGATGGATTTGCCAAGGCCCACAACGTCTGCAATGATAACTCCGTTATGGTTTTCAATCGCATTAAGAGCAAGTTTAACAGCATCTGTCTGATATTTGAGGTTCGTATATCTTCCTTCGGTTATGTCGTGCGGTGTAAGGATATTGTCTTTGGATGGAATATTGAAATATTCATGCAGGACTCTGATATACATCAGGTAAGGTGCATATAATTTTTCATACCATATATGCTTAATTACTTTGTCTTCCCACTCAGGCAGTGTGCCTTGGTCAACAACTGGAACGGATGTTTCCCAAAGCTCATTGAAGATTTTTTTTGCATCTATATGGTTTTGTTTATCCTTAAGACGAACGTTAATCTCTGTTCTTCCTTCAAGACCCTGATAAGACAGATTGCTTGACCCGGTTATGACATTTCCTGGATCCTCACCTTGTTCATTATGGCTGTCGTCATAGTCAAAAATATACATTTTGGCATGACAAGGTTCATCGGTTTTACGAATTTCAAGTGAACCATCTTTTATCTTGTTATAAAACAGCGTAAACGATTTCTGTTTTTCTTCACTGTCAAGAAAATCTGTATTATTAAATAGATAAACGAATTGCTGATAATATTTTTCTCTAAGTTGCCCAAGCGAGAGTTTGTTTGCCGAAAGCGTATTTACTATCTGAATACTCTTTGAAATATTGGTATCTACATCGAGCCCAACAAGGATGCGCAGTTTCTTGTCGGCAAGCCCTTGCGACAATAGATAATAACCGGAGAAGAAAAAATACCCCACTAGGATATCCACGGCATCTGTTTTAGGTAGGATACCATGAATTATTTCGGACATAAGTCTATTCTTATTCGTTATAAATGAGTTTTGGCGCATCTGAGAAATTTATAAACAAAACTCCGTGGCAGTTATATGAGGGCTGACCGAGCCTGTAACGGCTGCGTTGGAGCAATAGATTTTTTCGTATTTAGTGGAATTACATCCGTTATATCTTAAGCCTTTCGGTCATTTTCAAAATCTCAGGTTACTATATCGCAAAAATAGCGATTTTTTTCGACATCACGATTGAAATATGCCATCAAAAATTTAGCATCATTAGCAAGAAACTATGCGTTCATTCAACTTTTCCATATTCGCCAACTGATGTCATCGCATTTCTCACAAAAATGCCAACGGCAGCTTGCAATCTACTGACAGCAGTCTTGGTTCATCTTACTTTTGACGCTTCAAGTTATCGACAATCGGACAAAAAAAGGCGGTTGCCATATCCGGTCACTTTGTCTCAGAAGAGCAAAATGCGGGATATGGCAGCCGTAAATATTACAGAATGGACAAATAAAATGCCCTGAATAATCAGATTTTCTATTTCTTCTTAATTATATAAGAACGGTGGGGTGCTGCGATACCGGTAAGACGTCCTTTCTTCACTTTGAATTCTTTACCATAAACGACATCCTGATAATTGCCGTTGGGAAGCCCCGTGGGCACATCTACAAAGTTCGCACTACCTGAGATATTGACTACTGCTGCGCCTTTTTTACCTCGGTTCACGACAAGCACCTCTCCATTGTCAGAAACCTGTATGTCTTCTTTCTGACCTGACATCTCCTGGCGGAAATGGTTTACAGCCACAACTTCCGGATGAAAGAATTCGTCATTACCTCTCGCTCCAAGCACATTATCACCCCAATAGTTCTGACGTGTAGAACCCATCGGTCGGCTAAAGAACAAGGGCACTCCATTTTGGCGTGCAGTAAGGAATACCCAGCCTGTACGAATCTGGTCGTCAGTCATTCCCGCACTTTCATGGGCATTGCAATAGGTGTCGTGACTCTCGACCCAAGTAGTCAAAAACTCAGGGGCGGCCTGATGATACCAGTCTTTAAGGTCCTTGTCTTTTGCTGAGCCTTTTTCAAGAACTTCACGAAGCACATATCCATAGCTTGATGCTGTCTGACCCATATAATCGGCATATTCCGCTTCAGGAACATTCTTATCCTGAAGAATCTCTCCATAAACAAACAAATCGTCATACGGTACGGCCAGTTTCACACCTTTCACAGATTTACGTCCGGTGGCCACATCCCAAAAATCATTCTCCTTGACTCCGGAAGCAGTATCGACCGGATCAGAATGCACTCCGATATGCTTGGCTGTATCGTAACGGAATCCGCCGACTCCGAGACTCAACAGATCATTTACAAATTCCATATAATACTTTTGGAAATCCGGGTTCTCGGTATTAACATCTGGTAGCCCTCCCGAGCCCCACAGCGTACACTGATATCTGTCATTGTAATCGCGCACCGAATTAAGCCCCTGAGAATGATATAGCTTATCTCTTCCGCCAACAGCCTTAACCATTTCAGCGTCAACACAATCCACATCAAAAGCTGTGTGATTTGGCAGAACATCCACAATAACACGTATATTATATTTTGCTGCAGAATCCATCATCTGCTTCATCTGGTCACGTGAGCCGACTATCTGATTGCCAATCTTCCAATTGACCGGCTGATAATAATAATACCAGTTGCCTTCTGCCACATTGTCGTCAAAAATCTTTTTAGAGCTACCCTCAGGATTATAACAGCCTTGCACAGGCGACGTCTGCACCATTGTAAATCCGGCCTCGGCTATCTTTGCCATATTCTCGGCAATTGCAGGGAAATTCCAACTCCAGGCATGAAGTATCGCATCAGTGTTAGTAACATCAGGATTGTGGGTCATACGGTCTTTTGCATTGACAGAACATATTCCACCGCATAATCCAAGCGCCAAGGCGCCCATAATAAAACGTTGTTTCATGATTAAAGAAAAGTAATTATGATAATTTTAATATAAAATATGCAATCGTAATATAATACCACGTCTGCATTATGATTTCTACAAATTTAATCAATTTTACTTTAAAAATCAATTTTAATTAAACCATTTTATAATCATCATGCATTTGCATCACAAGCAATATGAACAACAAAAACCATCTTACTTTTATTTTTTGCCAATAAAATTTGGTTTTAAATTTCAAAACGCCTACTTTTGCAACAAAAATATAGCAATATGGCAAATTTAAAATCATTCATCCCATTTACCAAAATGCATGGCATAGGGAATGATTATATATACATCGACTGTCTTGAAACAATGCCGGAAAATCCGGCAGAATTATCAATAAGAATGAGTCCTCGACATACGTCCATCGGATCTGACGGAATAATATTAATTTGTCCGTCAAAGATTGCAGATTTCAAAATGCGCATATTTAACGCCGACGGATCAGAAGCACTTATGTGCGGCAACGGCAGCAGATGCGTGGGAAAATATGTATATGACCATAATCTTACTGACAAAACAGAAATAACGCTCGAAACTCTTTCGGGCGTTAAACATTTATATTTACACGTAAATGACTCAACTGGCAATGTTGACGAAGTGACAGTTGACATGGGGCTACCATCATTCGACTGCGAGATAATTGGAGTTGAATTTCCGCAAAACGAAATGATCGAAAAATCTGTCATAACATCTACAGGAAAATTAAATATTACCGGAGTATCAATGGGAAATCCCCACGGAGTAATATTTATGGAACAGATTGACAACTTATGTATATCTGCCATTGGCCCCGAACTTGAAAACCATAAAATGTGGCTAGACCGCGCAAACATCGAATTTGCCGAAATTGTAGACGAGCATACAATAAAAATGAGAGTATGGGAGCGGGGAAGTGGAGAAACACTAGCATGCGGAACCGGTGCATGCGCCACAGCTGTAGCGGCAATCCGCACCGGACGGGCTAAATCACCCGTAACAGTGAAACTACTTGGCGGTGACCTGACGATTTCAATTGAGAAATCATCCGGACATGTAATGATGCAGGGCAGTGCCACAGAAGTATTTACCGGGAATTATTTCCCTTGCTGAGAAAATTTTGTAAATTTGCAACGTAAAAAACAGACATAAGGAGGTCGGTTTAATTAAAAAAGATGTTTAGGATTAATGACAACTTTTTAAAACTTAATCAAAGCTACCTGTTTTCACAGGTAGCAAAAAAAATCAATGCATACAAAAGCGACAACCCGGGGGTTGAAATAATACGTATGGGCATTGGCGATGTCACACGACCGCTGGCTCCCGCAGTCATTGATGCCTTGCATAAGGCTGTTGACGAGCAGGCTTCATTCGATACGTTTTGCGGCTATGGACCTGAACAAGGTTATCGTTTTTTAACAGACGTAATAGCCATCAACGACTATCAATCCCGCGGCATTGATATTTCACCCGAAGAAATCTTTATTTCTGACGGCGCAAAAAGCGACACGGGCAACATTGGCGATATCCTGTCACTATCCAATAGAGTAGCGCTCACTGATCCGGTTTATCCCGTATATCGGGACACGAATATAATGTCAGGAAGAGCTTCTGACAACAACATCGAACTATTGCCATGCACCGCTGACAATAATTTCGTGCCGGCACTGCCGGAAAGCAACCCCGACATGATATACCTTTGCTACCCCAACAACCCGACAGGGACGACTTTGACTCGTTCACAACTAAAAGAATGGGTAGAATATGCACAAAGTCATGGAGCGCTTATTCTTTTTGATTCAGCGTACGAAGCCTTCATTACGGATGACGATGTGCCACATAGCATATATGAGATTGAAGGGGCGAAAGAGGTCGCTATCGAGTTCAGGAGCTTCTCCAAAACCGCCGGATTTACAGGCCTACGCTGTGCCTACACAGTTGTGCCTAAAGAACTAAAAGGCGAAAGCGTCAATGGCAGCTTGATAAGTCTTAACGAATTATGGAACCGGAGACAATCTACAAAATTCAATGGTGCGTCATACCTGTCACAGCGTGCGGCAGAAGCGATATATTCCGCAAAAGGCAGAATGCAAGTACGTGAAACAATAAACTATTACCTTCGCAATGCAGCAATCCTACGTGACGGCCTGAATAAAGCCGGACAAACAGTATACGGAGGGATAAACGCCCCGTATATTTGGGTCAAGACTCCTGATGGAATTGACTCATGGACATTTTTTGACATACTCCTGAATCGCTGCAATATCGCATGCACTCCAGGAGTAGGATTCGGTTCGGCAGGGGAGGGGTATGTAAGGCTAACCGCATTCGGCTCTTTTGAGGACTGCCAGCTTGCTGTTGACCGCTTATCATTATTAAATCTGTAGCAAACACAAACAGACATTTATCAACTCAAAATACATTCTAAACATTATGTCAGATTTGAGATTTAAAGTTGTCGAAGAAGCATTCGACCGTAAAGCAATTCCAGTAGAGATTCCTGCCGAACGGCCGGAGCGTTATTATGGGAAATATGTATTCAACCGTCAAAAAATGTTTGAATACTTGCCCAAGAAAACATACGACGCACTTGTATATGCTATCGACAACAAGGAGCCCTTGTCTCGCGAAATAGCAGACTCTGTAGCTCAAGGCATGAAACGATGGGCTATTGACAATGGCGCCCGCCACTATACCCACTGGTTTCACCCGCTTACTGACGGAACTGCCGAAAAGCACGACTCTTTCATCGATCACGACGGGAAAGGCGGCGTTGTGGAGGAGTTTACAGGCAAGCTTCTGATGCAGCAGGAACCAGATGCTTCAAGTTTTCCCAACGGAGGCATACGCAACACCTTCGAAGCCAGAGGCTATTCGGCATGGGATATTTCCTCACCCGCATTCATTCTTGACAAGACACTCTGTATTCCCACAATCTTCATATCCTATACCGGCGAATCACTTGACTATAAGACTCCGCTCCTCAAGGCTCTTAATGCAGTTGACAAAGCCGCAACCGGAGTTGCTCAATATTTCGATCCGGAAGTAAAGCATGTCAATTCATATCTCGGATGGGAGCAGGAATATTTTCTTGTAGATGAGGCTCTATACAGCGCCCGTCCTGACCTGGTGATGACCGGCCGTACACTCATGGGACATGAAAGCGCTAAAAACCAGCAGCTTGAAGACCACTATTTCGGAGCTATCCCTTCTCGCGTAGAAGCATTCATGCTCGACCTTGAGATCGAATGCCACAAACTGGGCATTCCGGCAAAAACACGCCATAACGAGGTTGCTCCAAATCAGTTTGAACTTGCGCCTATTTTCGAAGAAACAAATCTCGCCAACGACCACAACCTGCTTCTGATGTCATTGATTTCAGAAGTTGCCCGCCGACATAATTTCCGCGTACTTCTTCATGAGAAGCCGTTTGCAGGCATAAACGGATCCGGCAAACACAATAACTGGAGTCTCGGCACCGATACTGGTGTGCTACTGTTCAGTCCCGGCAAAACACCTAAAGCCAACCTCCAGTTTATAACATTTGCCGTGAATGCAATGGCTGCCGTCTACCATCACAATGCACTCCTCAAGGCATCCATTTCCTCTGCGACAAACGCACATCGACTTGGCGCAAACGAAGCTCCCCCTGCAATCATTTCGATATTTACCGGAACTCAGTTATCTGACATTCTTGACAAGATTGAAAAGAGCACAACAACCGATATGCTTGACATTGCGTCAAAATCAGGTTTGTCATTGGGTGTGTCACAGATTCCTGAAATCATGCTTGACAACACCGACCGCAACCGTACGTCACCGTTTGCATTCACCGGCAACCGTTTCGAATTCCGCGCGGTAGGATCATCGGCCAACTGTGCATCTGCAATGATAGCTCTAAATGCCGCCGTAGCCGACCAACTCAATAAGTTCAAGGCCAAAGTAGACGAAAGAATTGCAAATGGTGATGACCTGACACATGCATTGCTTGATGAAATTCGCGCCCTTATCATCGAATCCAAGCCTATCCATTTTGATGGCAACGGATACTCTGACGAATGGAAAGAAGAGGCAGCGCGACGTGGTCTTGACTGTGAGACATCCGTTCCCAAAATTTTTGATGCATACATGTCTGATGAGTCAGTGGATATGTTTGATCGAACTGGTGTATTCACAAAGGTAGAACTTCATGCACGTAATGAAGTGAAATGGGAAATGTACACCAAGAAGATACAGATTGAAGCACGCGTACTTGGCGACCTTGCGATAAATCATATCATCCCTGTCGCAACAAGATATCAGTCGATACTCGTCGATAATCTTGTTAAAATAAAGACATTGTTCAACGACGAGAAATATTCCGAGATTGTAAAACAGGATCTTTCGACGATTGAAAAGATGGCTCGACACATGTCAGTGATAAAAGATGAGGTAGAAGCAATGGTCAATGCAAGAAAAGACGCAAACCGTCTGACCGATGAGCGTGAAAAAGCTATAGCATATCACGACAACGTAGTTCCCCGGATGGAAACCATACGTTATCATATCGATAAACTCGAGCTCATGGTTGACAATGAAATGTGGCCACTGCCCAAATATCGCGAACTGCTTTTTATAAGATAATTTGATAAAATGGAGGAGCGCACACTTCTGGAGCACTCCTCCGTTTTCATTTTACAACCACATCTCCATCAAAAAACATCATAATAAATACATGGAGCAACTCAAACACGAATGCGGAGTGGCAATGATAAGACTGAGAAAACCACTCCGGTATTATAAAGAAAAATATGGTACGTATTCCTACGCACTGAATCTGCTTTATCTGATGATGGAGAAGCAACACAATCGCGGACAGGAAGCCGCCGGAGTGGGCGTAGTCAAAATAAACACTACTCCGGGAAATGAATATATTTTTCGTGAAAGAGCCCTCGGCACAAATGCTATTACAGAAATATTCGCCAATATAGGCAAACAACTTGACGAATATCACTTGTCACAGATGTCAGACGAGGAAATAGAGCACACCGCACCCTTTATCGGCAATGTGTACATGGGACATCTGCGTTATAGCACCACCGGCAAAAGCGGGATCGCATTTGTACATCCGTTTCTGCGGCGCAACAACTGGCGATCACGCAACCTTCTTCTCTGTGGAAATTTTAATCTGACAAACGTAGACCAGTTGTTTGATAAAATAATAGGGCAGGGGCAACACCCGCGCATGTATTCCGACACATTTTTACTTCTCGAACAACTGGGCTTTGCACTTGATCACGAATGTCATAAAATATTTCGTTCCCTGTCCGTTCCTGAAATAGGTTGACTCGGTTTGTGATGTTTACTGATTGATGTTTCCTCTTTGTCTGTGTGGGGTTGACTGATCGGGATATATCCCTGGGCGGAGTTGACTGAGGGCGTAGCCCGAAG
>SCEG01000061.1 GCA_004102805.1 Muribaculaceae bacterium Isolate-002 (NCI) | reverse complement strand
CGAACTAAGGTGGTGATAGCGCGGGGGTTCCACCTCTTCCCATTCCGAACAGAGAAGTTAAACCCCGCCACGCCGATGGTACTGCGAAAGTGGGAGAGTAGGTAACCGCCCCCTGTCAGAAGGCGTCCTGAGCAACAGCTCGGGACGCCTTTTTTGTTTTGTAGTGTCCGCGGGGGGCGGGGGCGTCTTGCCCCTGCTGGGTGTGGTCGGACTGGTCGGACGAGTCGGATGGTGGGAATGGCGTGAAAATCGGCGACCTGCGGAAGCCGAGGTGGGGGTGGGAGAGTGGTGGAGGGGATCGGTCTGACGGGTCTGACTGGGGTGATGGGGCGGTAGCGGGGGCGGGGCGTCTCGCCCCCGTGGATGTCTCAGCAGGTGGATGTCGGGTTGGTGATGTGTGGCGGCGTGGATGCCGCTGTGTGGGGGGTAGCCGGGAGTGGGGTGTTGTGTATTTGTCGGGTTTTATGTGTTTTTGGATGATTTTGCTGGGGGAGGTTGTAGCGGGCGTAGATTTTGTTGGTGGTTTGAAAAAAATGAGTTATCTTTGCTTGATATATGTTTTTATTCATATCCGTTTGTCGGGGCTTGTTATCGGATGTCTTGCGGGCGGGTGATTTCTAACTTTACACGAATTCTTTCATAGACATGAGAGTCAAGATACATAGTGAAGGCAATAATCTGTTGGTGATTCTGGCGTTGGCGCTTATTATCATCAATGTGCCTTTGTGGCTCACTCTTAAGAACCTTGTGGCGGTGCCGATTGTTGTTACTGCTGTATCGGGGACGCTGTTCCTGCTGGTGTTGAATTTCTTTCGTTCGCCGAAACGTCATTTCAAAGGCGACCCTGTCAATGCGGTGGTTGCTTCGGCTGACGGTAAGGTGGTGGCACTTGAGGAGACGTATGAAGACGAGTTTCTTCATGAACGTGTGATACAGCTGTCGGTGTTCATGAGCGTGTTTAACGTGCATGCCAACTGGTTTCCTGTAGATGGCAAGGTGATATTCACGAAGCATCATGACGGGCGGTTTATGGCGGCTTATCTGCCGAAATCGAGCAAGGAGAATGAGCGTTCGACTGTGGTGATTGAGACTCCGGAGGGTCAGCGGATATTGATGCGTCAGGTGGCCGGTGCGATGGCCCGCAGGGTTGTCACGTATGCCGAGCCGGGTGATGATGCCAACATCGAGGATCACATGGGTTTCATAAAGTTTGGCTCGAGGGTCGATCTTTATCTTCCGCTTGGTACTGAGATTTTTGTTAACATAGGCGATAAAACTCTTGGCGGTCTGACGCTTGTCGGCCGTCTACATCCGGAGAAGAACAAATGATACGCAATATAATCAATATGGTGCCCAATTGCATTACGCTGCTCAACCTGTTGTCGGGTTGTGCGGCTATTGTTTTTGCTTTTCAACCGCTTGAGATCACTGACAGAATGGCGGGATGGGAGTGGTCGGCAATCATGATGGGTGCGGCTGCGCTTTTTGATTTCCTTGACGGGGCTGTGGCGCGGTTGCTCAATGCGAAGTCGAATATCGGCAAGGAGCTCGACTCGCTGTCTGATCTGGTGAGTTTCGGTGTCGCTCCGGGCTTGCTTCTGATGAATGTGCTGTTGCTTGCAGGTGCGGGCTGGTGCAGTTATATCGCGTTGTTTCTCCCTCTGATGGGGGCTCTGCGTCTGGCGAAGTTCAATGTCGATGACTCGCAGTCGGTGACGTTCAAGGGTCTGCCGATACCGGCCAATGCTATTTTCTGGATTGGTGTGACGGGTGCGATGATGCAGGGGCGTCTTGAGCCTACGGTGGGCATCGTTGTAGCGTTTATTTTGCTTATGGGGTTGCTCATGGTGTGCAATCTGCCGATGTTTTCTCTTAAGATGTCGGATTTCTCGCTGCGCAATAATTTTGTTCGTTATATTGTCATTGCGGCGGCTGTGATATTTGTGGCTACGATGGGAGTGGCCGGATTTGCGGCGACGATTTTGCTTTACATAGTTGTGTCGGTGCTGCAACGTGTTGTCAGGATCACGACTGACTGATGTAATGGTGTTAGAATGCTTGAAAAATGGGTACTCTTCTCTTAATCTTTTTCATATTTTTTATTGTCATACCGATTGTGCGTATTGCGGTGGCGGCCTATACGGTGCGCCGCAAGATGCGTGATGCGATGCGTCAGATGTATGACGCGCAGCAAAGGGCACAGCGTGGCCCTCAGACGCAGCAGCGCAAGGCGGGATGGTCGTCGCCGGGCGAACGCGGTAAAAAAATCGGAAAGGATGTCGGGGAGTATGTGAAATTTGAGGAATTGCCTGCCGATGCTTCGGCTGAGGCTTCTTCAGGTGCTTCCCGGAGGCCGGATGCCGGCGGGTATGAGCCGCAGGTCACCGATGTGGAATGGGAGGATATAAAATGAAGAATACGAACTATGTGCCGCGTCTGTATGATTTTTTCAGGCAGCTGGCTGCGAACAACAACCGTGAATGGTTTGCCGCCCACAAGCCGCTCTATCTTGAACTGAGGCAGCTGTGGGAAGCGGATATCGATCGTCTTATCGGTTATATGTCGGCATGGGAGCCGCGTCTGTCGCATCTGACGGCCAAGACGACGGCCTATCGCATATATCGGGACACACGCTTTTCGCCTGACAAGACTCCGTTCAAGACATATTTCTCGGCTGCTTTCAGTCAGTATGGAAAATCGACGCACCGTGCATGCTATTATCTGCACATGGACGGCGCATCGGAAAACGGGCTTTATGGAGGCATGTGGTGTCCGGACAGTGACATGCTGCGCAAGATCCGTAAAGCCATTGTCGACAATATAGAGGAATTCGAGGATATAGTCAACGCGCCGTCGATGCGTGAGGCTTTTCCGCAGTGGGTGGGCGCCACGCTCAAGACCGTGCCGAAAGGGTATGACCGCAATCACCCGCTGGCGCACTATCTGCGGATGAAGGATTACGGGCGGTTCGCGCCTCTGCCGCCTGAAACCTTTTTCGACCCCTCGTGGCCCAAGATAGTGGCGGAGATGTTTGGCAAAGTAAAGCCGTTCATTGAGTTTCTCAATTATTCGCTTGACGAGTGACGACAGAGTGAAAGGGGTCGATAATCCATCCGATGCGGGGCTGTCGTCGCGAATTTCCGCGGTGTGGGATTTTTTTTGACCAACTTAATAAAAATTGTTATCTTTGTCAAAATTCAATATCACAACAACATCAAACATCACCTGATTATGGCAGAAATCAAGACTGTAGGTATTTTGACATCAGGAGGCGATGCCCCCGGAATGAACGCCGCCATACGTGCCGTAACCCGCTCGGCCATATACTGCGGGCTCAACGTCAAGGGCATCTATCGCGGATATCGCGGACTTATAGCCGACGAGATTGTCGACTTCCACACACAGAATGTGTCAAACATCATTCAGATGGGGGGCACGATACTGAAAACTGCCCGTTGCAAGGAGTTTCAGACTCCGGAAGGCCGTCAGCTGGCCTACGATGTCATGCAGCGGCATCAGATTGACGCTCTGGTGGTGATAGGTGGTGACGGCTCGCTGACCGGTGCCCGTATTTTTGCAAACGAATTCAATTTCCCCATTATCGGTCTGCCGGGCACGATTGACAACGACCTCTACGGCACTGACTCGACCATAGGCTACGACACGGCACTCAACACAATCATGGACTGTGTCGACAAGATACGCGACACCGCGACCTCTCACGAGCGTCTTTTCTTCATCGAGGTCATGGGGCGCGACGCAGGTTTCCTCGCACTCAACGGCGCTATCGCCGCCGGAGCCGAGGCAGCCATCATTCCCGAGATATCGACGCAGGTCGACCAGTTGGCCGAACTTATACAAAACGGCTTCCGCAAGAGCAAGAACTCATCGATAGTTCTCGTGGCAGAAAGTCCGGTGACGGGTGGCGCAATGGGGCTTGCCGAACGTGTGAAGAACGAATATCCCGGCTATGACGTGCGAGTGTCGATACTCGGTCACCTGCAGCGCGGCGGTTCGCCTACGGCCTACGACCGCATTCTGGCATCACGCATGGGCGCGGCAGCCATCGACGCCCTTATGGACGACCAGCGCAATGTCATGATCGGTATAAAGAACGATGAAATCGTCTATGTGCCTTTCACGCGCGCCATCAAGAAGGAGAAGCCCATCAACCGCGACCTGCTTGACACACTGCGCCGTCTGTCGATATAATCAGCACAGTCGGGCAGCCGCAGCCGTCTCCGAGCTATATCCCCGCTCTCATCGCGAATTTCGCCAAAGAATAGATATCTTATCGTTTTTTTAAGAAATCAGCGCAGAAAGCGTAAATAAATATGCCTGAAAATTTGCACGGCAAAAAATAAATCACTAACTTTGCCACGCAAAAAGGGGTATTAGCTCATCTGGCTAGAGCGCGACACTGGCAGTGTCGAGGTGAGCGGTTCGAGTCCGCTATACTCCACGGAAAATAGATATTTCCCGGTCCCATAGCTCAGTTGGTTAGAGCACCTGACTCATAATCAGGGAGTCCTTGGTTCAAGCCCAAGTGGGACCACTTATTCAAATGTTAAATTAAGGCAAAACGCTGATTATCAACATAATCGGCGTTTTGCTTTTTATATGCCCTATGCACGCCGATGAAGAACGATGAGGAATGAAGGTTCCCCGTTGGAGCCAAAGGCTTGTGAGAGCCTGCCGGATGGGGGTGCATGGCTGAACTTTATACTCATTTCATTATTCTTCAAAGATTTGCATAGCAAGAGTCGGAAGCGTCTTTATTATCTTCGCGTAGAAATTTCAGTATGGTCTGAAAGAAATATGAGGCCTTGCGGAGGAAAAAAATGTCTTTGGCGGAATTTCAGCAAAAATCATTTTGGTGCCAAATCGGTGCCAAAAACAGTGCCAGAAATTTTTGGCACCAATTCCTCTAAAAACCGTGGCACTAAAACGCATATAACACACTGATATATCAGTTGTTGCAGCGACAAAAAATCACCTCCGAAAAGGCTTCATTTCTTGACGATTTAACCCCTCTTTACTCATAGAAGAAATGAAGAAAGACCGATTGACGGTGCTGTTCTATCGAAGAAGCACCGTGACAAAAACAGGAGAATGTGCGATTCGCATGAGAATTTCTGTGAACGGCACAAGAATTGATTCCAATACTGGGAAGTATATCGACCCTGCTCTCTGGAATCAGTCAAAGGAACGCGCCAAAGGCACGTCCAAGAATGCAATAGATGTGAACGACTATATTGACGAGACAAACATCAAGCTGTTCAAGCTGTTTCAGGAAATGCAGTCGGAAGGAGTTGTCGCAACCGCTCAGGAACTTCACAACCGATTTTTCAATATCGGTGTCCATAAGGTTGTGGAACGTATGATAATAACGACATTTCAGGAACATAATCAGGAATGTCGTGCGTTGATGGGGCGCGATTTCGAGCTTGGCACCATCAAGAAATACGAGACCATTACCCGACTGCTACAGCGTTACATCAAGAAGAAATATGAAGTCGATGACCTGCCCCTGACAAGTCTTGACCGCGATTTCGTACATGGGTTTGAGATGTATCTCAAAATAGACCGCAACCAGCAGCAGAACACAGTGGCCAGATATATGAAAGGTCTGAAGAAAATCACTAACCGGGCTCTTGCAAACGATTGGATTACCAAAGATCCGTTTGCCGGAATAAAGGTCAGAACAGTACAGACAAATCCCACATTCCTCACCCTCGATGAACTCCATATAATATATAGGAGACACTTTGACGGTGTACTTGATGTGGTCAGAGATATGTTTGTAATGGCCGCTTTCACCGGGCTGGCGTTTATCGACATCTCCAATCTGAAAAGAGAACACGTTGTCGAGGACAACGACGGCAACATGTGGATTCGCAAGCCACGTCAGAAAACGGATATTGTCCAGAACATACCGTTGCTTGACATCCCCAAAGCAATACTCAAAAAATATGAGGACAACCAGAAGGCGGCTGAAAAAGGAACACTTCTGCCAGTACCCTGCAATCAGGTAATGAACCGCTACCTGAAAGAGATAGGAAACATCTGCGAGATAGACAAGGTGCTGACCACTCACGTTGCCCGCCACACCTATGCGACAGTATGCCTGTCACAGGGAGTACGTATCGAGAATGTCTCGAAGATGCTCGGACACACAAGCATCAAGATGACCCAGCACTACGCCCGGGTACTCGATTCCTCAATCATGGAGGATATGCAGAATATCCGTGAGGTTATGGCCGGAGACCTCTTCTCCAAAAAGAAACGGGAACGGAAGATAAAACAGTAACCACCAAACGACAACAGAGGCAAGAGTCCGGTTAAGGATTCTTGCCTCTGTCATATTCAAGGATTGTAAATTACATTACGATAATTGCTCATCAAGAGATTATCTACATCTTTTTCAGAATAGAGGTACTTGCCGCCTATTTCATAGTAAGGCAATATACCACTATTCCGGTAATCGTGAAGAGTGCGTCTGCTTACTCTGAGCCGTTGCGCCAGCTCCGCGTCCGTGAGAAAAGCATCGTTATTAAGAATCGGACGACAGTTCTCGCAGATATGATTCAGAGCGTCTTTAAGTTCCTTGCAACGGCTGAAAAACATTCTCACCCTTTCATTACGTTTGGTAAATACAATATCAATCATAATTTAGCCTTCTGCATGATTATATATTTCGCAATATCGTTTGCGAGATACATCACCCTGCCATCGATCTGTATGAAAGGAATCTTTCCAGCCGCCTTGAGATTATTTAGATGACGTGTGCTCATTCGTAATATTGCAGCGGCTTCATTGGTTGTAATGAGTTCATCCGGTTTCTTTGAGACGAGGAGTCTTGAAATTGTCCTGACTAAAGAATGAAGATATTCCACCTGCTCGAACATTGATTCCAGAATATCCTCATCAATCTCTACTGTTCTCATCCGTATATCTTGGCGGCTTTGGCGGAGAATGTCACGCCGAAACGGTTGTCGATTACCAACGATTCGCAGAACTTGCGGCCTTTGCGGTCGATGAAGCCGTAGATGGGCGATGTGTATTTGTATCGTACAAGCTGCTCGATGTCCTTGTCGGTCAGGTCGTAGCCGTGGAAGTGGCGCGGGATTGAGAATCCGCAACATTCACAGGCTATTGTAGCCGGGAACACGGTCAGCCCGTGGTTGCCGCATTTCGGGCAGGTGTAGCCCGAAACCTTGCTGGCAAAGGATTTCTTGTCGGTGATGAGCGAGAGAATAAGGGGATGAAGCCAGTTCTCATAATCCCTCATTACAGGCTTTGTGGGTTTGCGGTTCTCCGCGAGCGCGTCAGCCTCGTCTATCTGGGTGATGTACTTGCCGATGTCGGCGAGTTCGAGGTGGCCGGCGTGCGAAAGAAGCACACGCGCCTTCTCCGTCGGTTCAATGTCGCCAAGCAGATATTTTACGAATCCGTTGTCGATGAGACGCTGGAGGCAGGCTCCGCAGTCGCGGTAGCTGCTCACGGGAAGAAGCGAGGGTGTATCACCACCTGTGTTGACCAGTTCATTGAGGTCGTGCAGAAATGTTGCGGCGGTCAGGGTTTCGGGTGAGTGCTCCGAGAACGAGTAGATGCTCACACCTGAGATTGTAAATTCTATATTACCCGTTACACATTCCGCATCATCGGGCAGTTCGGCTGTGCCAAAAAGACCGACACCTTCGATATTTGCCGCGATTCCCACCTCTATACATCTTGCTGAGTCAAAAGCCATTTCTGTACGGATGTTGATGAGTTCATACACACGCTGCTCGTCGTCGCTGAGAAAAAGAGGTGTACGCTCGGTGGTGATGATTCCGTGGCAATAAGGTATCTGCTCTTCGGGGCAGAACGGAAACGCCTTTGCCTCCGGGAAGCGACGTTCAATGTGACGTTTCAGATGATGAGGCAGCGAGGAGACCGAGGTGCGGGGTGAAGATATAAGCCCTTTCTCGAAAAGAAGGTCTGCGGCCGCCATTGTTCGGGCGGGCAGGAATCCCAGTTCCTCGATAGCCACCTCCTGAAGGGTAACCATGTTGAGCAACTCGTGTCGCCACTCCACCTTCGGGTTGACCTCCACGACCTCAGCCATGACAGTTTTGCCATTAAGTTTCATGAACTTGTCATACAAGCTCTGAGCCTCTGATTTCTTTGTCCAGAGTTCAGCCGGTGCCAACTGGACAGATTTCCCATTCCAATTTCCGGTGATGCCGACGCCATAGCGGGTCTTCTTTGGGAGCTTGACTTTCATGTTGTCGTAGCTGTTGCAAAGGAGCCAGAGCGCGGCGATGTCCATACGCTCCATCGGGAACGACTGCTTGCCATACATCTGGGCGAAAGCCTGTTCCACATTGGCACGGAACAGAAAGTTCATTCCGTGGTGAACGAAACCGGAGCGGGCTATACGTGTGATGTTGCGGCCTGACTCGCGGTTACGGTAGGCATAGGTTATCGCCCGGTTGCTCAGTGTGGTCAGCCACATACGGCTGATACGGCGTCCGGCTTTTGCTGCCTGACATAGAATAGCGAATAGAGCCTGAGCCTCACTTCCGTTGTTTGAGGCGAAGATGACCTCTGCGGCCTGCTCGACAAGAGCCTGAAGCCTGACGACCGTGCTTTTGTCCTCGTCGCTGACCTTGAATTTACCTCCCACATTGTCAGCACGGATACCGTACAGGTATCTCTTGGGGATAAAAGGGAGCGTCTTGATGAAGTCGCTGCCGCCGGCGTAATACTGAAACGGAGCCGGCTCGACGAGACTGGACTCGACGGAGGTGATGACGATGCTGCCGGTGTCGTTGGTGTAGTCGCCGTTTTCGGTACGGTCTGTGCAGTTGAGGGCACGGGATACAGCGAAGGCGATTTGAGCGGAGTGTGCGATTACGAGATTCATAATATTATTTATTTTATTGATTATTACTAATTTGAATTATTAAAAGAGATTTCGGAAAGACATGGGGAGAGTCTGCCTCCCCATGTCGGTGAAGAGGACAGCCATTAGAGAATGGCAGGTATTATGTCAGTCGGGGATTATAATTTCGGTCCCTTCAGTCTGAGCTGCTGCTCTTGCTGCTGTTCGTTCTTGGGAGCCGTCTGACCCTTCTGGAGCGGGTCTGTGATGTTTTTCGTAGCCTCGTTGGTCTTCCCTTGATTGTTCACGGCATACTGGGTCTTGCTCTCCTCGGCCACACCGACAACATTCTTGTTGTCGGCATAGTGATATTCAGTGACCGGACGCTGTTTCTCCTTGTTGAACTGTAGAAATACCGTGCAGGGCTGACCCTGCTTGTCAGTGACATTTACCATCTCGATCTTTTTACCAGCCATATAGTCGGCAATCTGCTGTTCTGTGAAATGTGTAGAACCCCACTTGGTAATACGTTTGGGGTTGCCATCAGAATCAACCCATGTATTACGTTGTTGTGTCTCTCCGGACTGCTCCTGTTTGAGCGACTGCGTGCGGACGAACTCGACATCACACTTGTCGGCATTATACTGGAGGTCGCTGGTAAACTTGCGTCCGTTGTTCAGCTCGATTTCCTTACCATGTACCACGCCGCCGTCTTTCAGGATACCTATCTCTTTCATCGAAAGCTCGGTCTTGCCGATGTGGTTCTTTATAAAGATTTTATCCACAGGCATGGCCTCGATTTCGTTGGTAAGACGGTCAACGCTGACCAGACATTTCTTCATCTCCCCTGTCATGGGGTCGGCAAGTTCCACAACTTTGCCGAGGTTGCCGGTTTTGAGAAGCTGCTCCTTATCTTCTTTCGAGAACTCGTAGCCACGGAAGGGAACATCAAGTTTGGGCTCGTTCTTGATGAAGTGTGGCGCAAGTGTAAAACTTCCGTCGGGTTGCTCCTTGAAGGAAAGTCGGGCATCAAGAGTGAATTTCTGACTTTATCCAAACGTTTGGATAATTTGCGCAATCCTTTCTTCAAAGGCTCGTATCCGCCTAAGCACATCACTATAATTGCCAACGGAAATGCCCGGTGCAACGTGTTTGAAGGCTTCATCGACTTCCTTTCAGCGGAATGCCTCGGCTATAATGATGGTTTCGACACTGTTGTGCTCAACTCTGTTTCCAATCTCCAGAAAGCGATACCTGCCCTCGGCGATTACACTGTAATCCAGTGCTATCTTGACAATGACACCGCCGGTCGCGCAGCACTCGCCAGACTCCAAAGGGAGTTCGGTAATAAAGTCACGGACAAGTCAGCACTCTATCCCAACCACAAGGATCTGAACGACTACCTTATGTCGCTCTATCCGAAAAAATCGAATAAAGTAAAACTCTGAATAATATGAATATGATTTTTGATAAAATAGGTGCTATCCGCATCACTCCCGCCCGCTTCTTCGGCTTCTGGGCAACCCTCTTCACTCTCGTCATCGCTCTCACTTCATGCTCCGACGACCTCGACGTGCAGCAGTCCTATCCCTTTACGGTGGAAGTCATGCCATACGGCGACAAAATCACCAAGGGCGAGACTGTCGAGCTGCGCTTCGAGATAAAGCCCGAAGGCAACTACACCAACACCCTCTATACCATCCGCTACTTCCAGTATGACGGCGAAGGCTCGCTCAAACTCGTTGATGGACCTGTGCTGGTCAACAACGACCGTCTTCTGCTCGAAAGCAAGACCTTCCGACTGAATTACACCGCAAAATCAGACCAGCAACATCGCTTTTTAGTGGTGGTCGAGGACAATTTCAATTCGACACCGTGGGAACAGACATTTGAGTTCAACGGTAACGACAGTGGCGACGATGACGGAGGCAAGACCCCCGGAACAATCGTCCCTGTCAATCCCGGAACAATAACACCGATTGCCCGATGAAAAAATTACTGATGTTCTTTATGGCTTTGCTGACCCTCGCGGCGGCAACGCCGGCAGCCAACGCAAAGCGGTCGATTATGGAGCTTCCGCTATTTGAGCGAGCAGTACTGATTATAAAGAAGTTTGAAACACTTCATAAGCCTAAACACTGGCCGACGATATGCTATGGTCATGTCGTTCAGCGGGGAGAACATTTCACACGCCGCCAGTACAGTGAACGGGAGGCTGATGCTCTTCTTCGCCGTGACTATGCCAAGTTTTGCGAGTTGTATAAAGAATATGGGCGTGACAAGTATATTCTTGCGGCTCTCGCTTATAACATTGGCCCCGGAGCCGTCAATAAAAGCAGCGTTCTGAAAAAGTTGAAACGCGGCGACCGCAACATCTTCAAGTCCTATACCTCCCACTGCCATTACAAAGGCAAGTGGCACTCCGGCCTTCACAAAAGGCGGCTTACGGAGCTTGCAATTCTTTACACACCATAAAATATGCCGCGATGCTATTCATTGAAACAAAATAGCATCGCGGCATTTGTATAGTTTATCAATCCCAGTCATTTAATGATTCGATATATTTATCGACATCAAGTATATGAACATACCTTTTACGATTTTCCAAACAAGTGGAACAATTACAGATTTCGGATTGAATATGGATTCCCTCAGTTGCAGGATTATCCTTTTCAATTTCTTCTTCCATTATTTTGCAATTTCTTCCTTGAAAGAATTGGCAGGCTTAAATGCCGGAATGTTATGAGCCGGAATAATCAGGGTGGTGTTCTTGCTGATGTTACGCGCGGTCTTCTCTGCTCTCTGCTTGACGATAAAGCTACCAAAGCCTCTGAGATATACGTTTTCACCATGTGCGAGACTGTCCTTCACAACGGTCATGAACTGTTCGATAACGGTAACAACTGCGGACTTGTCGATGCCGGTTGTCTTTGCGATTTCACTCGCTATTTCTGCCTTAGTCATTTTGTACTGCTTTGAATTTGATACGTTTTTACATTGCAAAATTACTAAAAAACGCTGAATTTCGGAACGAATTACCTGCACAACGCCGCCTTTTGGCGGCCGATGTCCGTTCCTGAAATAGGTTGACTCGGTTTGTGATGTTTACTGATTGATGTTTCCTCTTTGTCTGTGTGGGGTTGACTGATCGGGATATATCCCTGGGCGGAGTTGACTGAGGGCGTAGCCCGAAG
>SCEG01000547.1 GCA_004102805.1 Muribaculaceae bacterium Isolate-002 (NCI) | reverse complement strand
GCAGTGAAGGAAAGATTGAATGCGAAGTCAAGCCGGTCTTTGTCGCGTGTCTGTTGCGATTGGAGTCCTGTAAACTGTTTGGCATCGCGTATGCCGAACTCAATCTGAAAGCGGGTGCGGTAGAAACCGATGATCTTTTCAGGCCTCATATTGGTGTCGGTAGAGAAGTAAAGAAGAGGCTCTGCGTTTTCAACCGGACAGACCA
>SCEG01000546.1 GCA_004102805.1 Muribaculaceae bacterium Isolate-002 (NCI) | reverse complement strand
AAGGAACTATGGGGAAAAGTTACTGACCGATATAAAGGATTTATAATGAAAGATCTACAATATTATACTGAAATAGAAACTGGTTGTAAGAATGTGAGTATTCTTTATCGGAATTTATATAACAAATACATAAAATATTACAACGATGAGAAATAAGTTTATTTTAACAGTGCTGTTCTTTGCTTCGGTTTTCGCTCATATCAATGCTGCGGATTCAGACAATAATAAGCCGGATGTCGCTGAGC
>SCEG01000545.1 GCA_004102805.1 Muribaculaceae bacterium Isolate-002 (NCI) | reverse complement strand
CTGACGTATGGCATAGGCCGTTTCTGGTCAGGGGTGGCACAACGTGTCAAACGCGGTCTGGAGATAATGGCGATCGGGGCAATAAGTCTGAGTAAACATACATGCGTGATGCTCGGTGCTGTCCAGTCACCGAACTTCAAGACTCTTGAATCTGAGAAACAAATGTCAATGCTTGGCTGGTATGTGGCACTTGTCAGGTCAAAGGCGACAGAGCTGCTCTCACTGACGGATATTCTGGTTGCCGATGCC
>SCEG01000544.1 GCA_004102805.1 Muribaculaceae bacterium Isolate-002 (NCI) | reverse complement strand
TTGCCACAATTGAGAACGAAAAAGACAGAGAAATACCTAAAAAATGGAAGAAGGCTCCTCAATCTTTTGCTGAACTCTGCGGTCTCCGTGTCATAAAATGAGAAAATAAAATCCAAACCTATATATATACAATGATTCGGTAAAATTTGAGGTTGTTCATCCTAGGCTAAGCCGCTAACTGAGCCAACCGATGATTTATTTTCTGAATTATTTTTAGATGCGGAGATTTTCCGCAAGTCGAAATAATTGTT
>SCEG01000060.1 GCA_004102805.1 Muribaculaceae bacterium Isolate-002 (NCI) | reverse complement strand
TAATCGACAGGGCTGTCGTCTCCACCTTCGTCTTTTAAAAAAGCCACGAACTCGGCACTGAGTCGTGTTCCTTCATCGTTGGGAAGCTCGAGATTGTAGCTGAAGATTTCGTTGGTCTGCCTGTCCCACCACTTGTTCTTGCGCATGTGAAGAAACACAGACCGTCCGCGCATCGGATAGTCCTGTATCGTAACGTAATCCGTATAGCCTCGCGCTACGATATTTGGATTACGATAGTCTTCATCAGACAGTTTCTTCTTTTCGTCAAGCCATATGTCATAAGACTGTTCCGTGCGCTCGAAGCGCACCATCTCAAATAGCTCGTCCAGCCCTTCAGGGAGGCACATCCATATTGCATCTGCGGCTTTCATGCCACAAATTTAACACTTTTCTCAAAATTCATGCACCGGGTTTTCGGCTTGAGCCTGTTTCAGGCCTTTTTTGCCTTGAGTTTGCGCATACTTTCGCCCGTCAGCTCGATGGAGTGGGCTGAGTGTACTATCCGGTCGAGGATTGCGTCGGCTACGGTCGGGTCTCCCACCATGTCATACCAGCTGGATGACGGATACTGCGAGGTTATTATGATGGATTTGCGCTCGTGACGGTCCTCGATGATGTCGAGCTGGATCGGACGCTCCTTGGCGTCGAGCTGGACAAGGAACAGGTCGTCGAGTATCAGAAGCTGGCATCGTTCGATTTTCTTGAGTTCAGCCTCAAGACAGTTCTTGACCTTGGCCACCTTGAGCAGTCCGAGAAACTTGGCTGCGTTGGCGTAGAGTGTGCGTATTCCTCTTTTGCAGGCCTCTTGCCCCAGGGCACAGGCGAGGAAGCTTTTGCCCGTGCCGGCAGATCCTGTTATGAAGAGATTCTGTCCGTTGCGGATGAAGTCAAGGGTAGCCAGACGTTCCATCTGGTTGCGGTCAAGACCGCGGCTGACCGTATAGTCGATTTCCTCGAGGTATGCCTTGTAACGGAACGATGCGTTTTTTGTCAGTCTTGTCACCGCTGCCTGCGCGCGGTAGTCCCACTCGCGGCTGAGCAGCATGGACAGGAAGGAGTCCGGGGTCATTGCCTGGGCAGTGGTTCCTGCCAGACTCTCACGGAAGGCCTCGGCCATTCCGTGCATTTTCATGCGGTTCATCAGATCCAGCGATATTGCGTTTTGGTCCGGCTGCTGGCTCACCGGCGCTGTCTTGTCATTTGTTGTCATTGTTGTTTACGTTTTCTTTGTTGTTGATGCTGTAGTATTCGCGCCCCCGGATGTTTTTGTGCACAGGCGCGGGGGATGATTGCGCCGGGGTATGGACTGTTCCATCCTCGTCGGGAAGGAAGTCGGCGTCATCGCCCTGTTCAAGGACCTCACGCAGCGCCTGATATCCGTATTCAGATTTCTGCGAGGCGCATACACATGCCGCTATGAGCCGGTCTGTTCCATATTTCTTCTCGAGCGACAGTATCCCCCGACAGCTGCTGAAGGATTTTGGCGGGTACTGCATCCGTCTGTCTACTTCTCGTAGGTAATCCAGAACGATATTGTCTATCTCCGCCGCACGTTGGAAGAGTTCCTCGAGATCCTTGTCGTAAGGGCCGTAATGACCGGGCAGGTTGTGCTCCTTCTTCCACGAGTATGTGTAAGGGATGTCGCATCTGTCGTGCGTCGCCACGAGGTTCAGACCGCAATATATCTCCACTGTGTCGGCATCGTAGAGGATGACAACACGCTTGCCTACATGTTCGCGGGGAACGCTGTAGTGGTGCTTGAACAGGGATACGTAGCAGTTCTTGCCGACTGTCATCAGTTTGCGTTCCTTCATGACAAACAGTTTCTCGGGCAGGGGGCGGAGAAAGTCCTTCTCCCCGCGAAGGAAGATGTCACGGCGCGACAGTTCACGGCCGGCCATCGGCTTCTCGTTGAAGTCTAGCAGCGATATGTGTATCGCCGTGTTCAGCTCATCCAGAGAGTTGAAAACCATTCCCTCGATATCAAGATAGACTGAACGGTACAGGAGCTTGACCGCGTTCTCAACAAGTGCCTTGTCCTTTGGATGGCGTACACGCGTCGGGTATACGGCACATCCATAATGTTCGGCAAAGGCGGCAAACTCCTCGTTGATTACCGGTTCGTTACGGTCGCTGGTCTTCACCGCCGCCTTGAGATTGTCGGGAACGATGGCCGCCACAACACCCTCGAAGTACTGAAAGGCGTTCTGACAGGCCTTGATCAGGTCTTCCTTGCGCTGGGACCATACGGCCTCGCAGTAAGTATAATGACTGAACGGAAGTATGGCCACGAACACTTCGGCCTTCTTGACCTCGCCCGTCATCTCGTCGACAACCGCGAGTCTGTCGCCCGCGAAGTCGATGTACATCTGGTCGGCGGCGTAGTGCTCGACATGACCGACGACAGTGGTATGGAATCTGTATTGTCTGACGGTGCGTTTGAACACAGATTCCTGAAAGCCATCGGGATGACCTTCCCGATACTCATTGAAGAGCTTGCGCACGGTCATTCCCTTGCGTGAAAGACGGGCGACATAATCCGGTATCAGCGCATCAAGTTCGAGCTGACGCTGCGAAGGCTCGCGATGACGGAACTCCGTGCATCCGAACATGTCACGGAGTTGCTCCTCCGTAAGTTCAAGCAGCTGATATGTAGGCTTGCCGCTTGAAATGAACAGCCGGACGTACTTGCGCACTGTGTTGCGGGAAATGTGAAACGTATTGGCCGTCTCTTTTATTCCCATTCCGACTGCGTAACATCTCAGGATGTTTTTTAATTTTGCAATCATATTTTGTAGTATTTGACATTGAACCCCGCCGTGCCAGGACAAGGATTCTCAAAACTACAAAAAAATTTCCCTGCCGTATCATCGACAGGGGTCATTTTTATTTTGCCCGAAGGGGGCAATCTTATTATGCCCGAAGGGGTCAGTCCCGCGTGCCCGAAGAGGTCAAACTCTCGCGCCTTTTCCAACCCCGTTGAAAGCGCCTGTCAACAACTATCAGCTTCCGTTCTACCATCGCTTTGACCTCTCGTGTGTGGTGCGCAACAAGCGCGGTTACTGGACGTTCGGGCTCTACAATGCCTACTGCCACATGAACACCGTGGCTATTCGCCGAAGCTATGACAAGTATTACAATCCGGTGTTCCAGAAAGTCAAACTACTACCAATTATTCCCTCATTTTCATACACATGGCAATTCTAAAATATATATTACTGTTATTTGCAGCGACTCTGTTGACGGGTTGTTACGAAAACTTCAATCCGGAGGTCGACACCAGGCCTGTGCTCTGCCTGAACTCCATCATTACTGCCGGAGAACCGATTGAGGTGAAAGTGTCACGCACTTGGTTGTATAATGACACAAACGCACAACGAGACCATTCCGTACATGATGCGACGGTAACAATTCTCGCCAACGGAAAGATTGTCGGACCCGACTATCTGCCCGCCGAGGGCGACAGGATAGGAATTGTGGCAGAAAGTCCGACATACGGGTGTGCCTCAGCGGAGGTCATCGTGCCATTTGCCTCACCCATAGGTAATGTCAAAGTTACTCCGGTTGTCACAGACATCTGGAAAGGTTATGAAGACATCTTCCACTATGAGGTGTTTGCGGATATAAGATTCAATCTCAGCATTGAGATGGATGTCAACGATCCGGCAGGGGTTGACAATTACTATCATTTCGGATACAACTGGTCCGGGTCATCTGCCCCTGATGGTTCGCCAATGTTTTTTGTCGGACAATTTGAATATGATGCCGAACCGATATTCAAGGAACATATCGGTGTGTTCGAGACAATCATGGGTAATGATGAGGCTACGAGTTTTGTTTTCTTCACCGATCGCCAATTCGCCGGCAAGACATATACCCTGCATCTGAACTACACTGATAATGTATTCCGTGTTAAATCACAGAAATATGATGAGTCACTGCTTGAGTGTGATATGACTCTTTTCCTGACCACTGTATCACCGAGTTATTACAACTGGGCAGTCTACAAGTGGAATGCCGATGAAGGTATACTCGGCGATTTGTCTGATATCGGTCTTGCCGAACCCAAGTGGGGTTACAGCAATGTCTCCACCGGAGCCGGCGTAGTCGCGGCACAGTCATCGGCAAAACATACCGTTGATTTGAAAGATTTTCTTAAAAATGTCATATTGTAAAATAAGAGAAATCATATTATTGCCACCCATATAAATGGCAACCATTCTCATTTCTTTTCAGTTGCTTTGCGAAGCACGATATACTCCGACGGCTTACGGCTGTCAAGACGGGCGATTGTATCGTTCTGGATATAAACAGTAGCTATATCAGGCAGCATTTTGCGGAGAGCATTCTCTGTTGCCATATTATCACATGCCATTTCAGTCATTGCGCCATCGCCAAGAGTTATGGAATCTCCTTTTATGACATATTCGCCTGAAAATGTATTGCAGTTGGTTCGGATAAAATATGTATTATCCTCAAAAACTATATACTGCCTTACATCGGGAACTTCTTCAACAGGGCGAACATAGTCGGAGTCATTAAACACAATGTTATCAAGCAGCCACTCCCCTTTTATGTCGGCATTGGCGACTGCATCCTGCGACAGATTTTCGTTTGTGACTGAGTTCTCGCTTTTATTGCCGCTACATGAAGAAAAGGCAATTACAGCTAATGGCATCAACGTAAGTTTGATCTGTATTTTCATTATCAAATATGTCGTAAAAATTATTTTATATTATCAGGGAATGATTTTTGTGACTTACTTATCTTATGAGCAGTTATTATCGTATTGCTATTTGCATTCACTGTTATGCAAACGCGTCCGGATGTCACATACCAATTCTTTCCTTTCCGCTCGAATATTGCAAAATCATCAAGAACGATGCCTCGGCAAAAATCAACAACATCTGTAGAGCTATCCAAATTGAGGTTCTTTCGGATACGTTCAACGCCCAACGGTGTCGTATGCAAGTCAGTTATGCTGAATGGATACCCTTCAATAGTATGCATATATCAATCCCGATTGTTAAGGTTGGCAATATTATTTCAAGCGTCTTGCCGGCAAAGTTACAAATTTTAAATGACATTATGGCATGAAAAAGGCTGGGCCTTGTCGGGCCGGGCCTGAAATGGACAAGGAGTCTTCACAGATGCCATATCCTGCTGCGATAGGCTTTGAGTTCCTCTTCGGGGAACTCGGCTATCGCCTTGTCAAATTCACGGAGTATCGCGGCTTTGTCGTCCGGCAATGCTCCGGTAATTGGTACCGTATTGGATACGTGATGACCGAGCAGATTGACCTTTATCTTCAGTCGGTCAATAAGTGTCCGCATCTCTATGAGCCTTTCGATTTCCGGCTCTTCCACATAAGTTCCGTTTACGACCTCCTGATACAGTCGCGATTCCGGAAAGATTGTCAGCGACACTATATTTATGATGCATGGGTGAAGTTGATTGAGAATGTCAGCTGTTGCCACGGCACTTTCCACTCCTTTCCCATTTCCTCCGAGTCCGTTAAGGTAGAACACGTTGTAGCGGATTCCGGCCTCGTCGAGTTTCGACAACTGCGCAAGAATGTCAGATGCGTGATAACCTTTGTCCATTCTTTCAAGGGTATCGTCGTGAGCTGTCTCTATGCCGATGTTGATGCTGTCGAGCTTCATGTGCCGGAGGTTTTTCAATTCCTCCACCGACTTTGGCGCGATGTCTGTCACGCGGGCGAACATTCCGAACGACACCATGTGAGGCAGGTATTTCCTCAGCAGAAGTGCCACATCCATCAGTCTGTTGTAGCTCAACGCAAAAGGATTTGCTCCGGTAATATAGACACGCCTTGCGCGCGGTTGCCACCGGCGGATGACTTTAAGGTCTTCCTCCACCTCCGACAGCGGTGACATACGGAACGGAGTTCCATGATAAAGACTACAGAATTTGCACTTGTGCCATGTGCAGCCGGATGTAATCTGAAGAAGCTGGGAATCGGCCTCGTATGGCGGACGCCATACCTGCCCTGTGAAATGTAGTTGCGGATATACCATATCTCAAATATTATTGTTAACTTAGTGGCGCAAAATTAGGTGATTATCAGTGCACAAACAATAACTTTCCGAAAGGTTTGACCCTTACCGAAAAGTTTGTATTGCTCGTAATCAGTCTTTTTGCAACCTCGGTTATGGCTAAAAAACTTGACTACGAATATTGCAAGGCGGCTCCGATGCTCGAATGGCTCGGCAACAAGTGGGCACTGGTAGTTCTCGTGAAAATTTCCGAGAATGAGCCGGTGCGCTTCAACGAGTTGTACCGCAACATCCCGTCAGTATCGGAGAAAGTGCTTTCGCTGGTGCTTCGTCAACTGACAACCGATGGCATCATCTGCCGCAAACTCTTTCCTGATGTCCCTCCTCGCACGGAATACTCTGTGACAGAGTTCGGCAAGACATTGCTGCCACATGTCGAGGCTCTGCTTAACTGGGGGCGCGAGAATTTTGAACAGATAATGAAAAACCGACAAAAACATTACTAACGATATGGAAATGAAATTCTGTCAGAGCTGCGGAATGCCGCTCACAAATGAAGTACTCGGCACGAATGCCGACGGCACACCAAACAAGGATTTCTGCATTTACTGCTACAAAGACGGCAAGTTCACGCAGGATATGACAATGGAGCAGATGATTGACCACTGCGCTCAGTTCACCGATGAGATAAACAAGAACTCAGGTCAGAATCTCACGGTCGAACAGATGAAGGAGCAGATGCGTCAGTTTTTCCCGCATCTCAAACGCTGGAAAAATTGAACAGCCATGTTTATCGCAATCCTTACATACAAGAAACCGCTTGAAGAAGTTGACCGTCACCTTCAAGCGCATCGCGACTATCTTGCGAAACATTATGCCGCAGGCGATTTTATTGCCTCAGGACCGCAGACTCCACGCATTGGCGGTGTGATAATGATAAAGGCCGACAATCGTGAGGCCGTGGATTCCATCATTGTTCAAGATCCGTTCAACATCAATGGCATTGCCGACTATCAGATTGTAGAGTTTACACCGACAATGTTTCTAAATGACAACTTGAAAAATATCCTCGAATAATGCAGACTGACAGATTGATATTGAGACCTTGGCAGGAATCCGATGCCGAATCACTTTACAGATATGCGAGTGACCCTGACATCGGACCAATTGCCGGATGGCCTCCGCACACCAGTGTCGGTAATAGCCTTGAAATCATACGCACCGTTTTTGCCGCTCCTGAAGTCTATGCAGTTGTATTAAAAAACATCAATGAGCCAGTTGGCAGTTGTGGAATAATGTTTTCCAACAGCCTTCACTCAGCAGACATGACGCAGGATGAAGCGGAGATCGGCTACTGGATTGGCAAGCCTTATTGGGGGCAAGGTCTTATTCCCGAAGCAGTTGAAGCATTGCTTTCACGATGCTTCAATGAACTTGGTCTTGACGCTGTGTGGTGTGGTCACTACGATGGCAACGTCAAATCGAAACGCGTCATTGAGAAATGCGGATTCAAGTACCATCATACCAATCACGAAACCGTTTCACCTCTTGGAGACAAGCGCACCGAACACTTTTATCGCATGACAAAAGACGATTACAAAATATCAATAAGAAGCTCGAATTTATCTGAAATTATTGAAATAAAATAGGATATGATTCAATTTATTGAAAGAGGTGACATATTCAATATTGTTGGCGTAAACAACTATGCACATGGTTGTAATTGTGCCGGAGTAATGGGAAAAGGAATTGCTTTACAGTTCAAAAATAAATACCCTAAGATGTATTCCGAATATCGTGTCATGTGCAAGACCGGTTTGTTCAATCCCGGTGATGTCTTTGATTATAATTACGGCGGCGGGCACATATATAATCTTGGCACACAAGTGTCTTGGAAAACAAAGGCTCAGTTGGGGTATATTGAAAATTCGGTTGAGCGAATGCTTGAGTTAGCGGCTTCGGACAACGTAACCAAAATAGCCCTTCCTGCAATAGGAGCCGGATTAGGTGGATTGAATTGGAATGATGTGAAAGAAATTCTGAATAGGGTCTCCGTGAACTATCCTAATATTGAATTATATGTAGTCGAGGCTTACGGCTGATGTTATTTTAATACTTGTCAAGGACCTTTCAACCGACATCGGGTGGATTCTGATAAAAGATATCATGAAAGCCAACACCTATATCTATATATCAGAATCAATTGCCGAAGTACAGATGCAACCGCGACAGATATACCGAAGCCAAAACTGAGTTTGTTAAAAAGATAGTCGGACTTGCCAAAGCCAACTGATGAGAATCTGTCAACCAAGAGAAGAATTACGCCCATACGTGCGCTACTATTGGGTGCTGGAAAGCAATGAGCCTTTCAGCATCCTGACATTTCCTATCGGTTGTCCGCAGATAATCTTTCACAAGAAAACACCGCTTTATATACCGGAACTTGACAAGAGCCAGTCGCAATTTACTATTAGCGGTCAAGTGAATTTTCCTGCGCATATCCAATCAGACGGAAGTCTGGAAATGATAGTGGCGGTTTTCTACCCACATACCGTCGGAATGTTTATCGACACTCCGCCATCAGCATTCTACAATCTTGAAATCTCCGGCTATGATATCGAAAATCGGCAACTGAATGAAATTGCTCAGAAGATTTTCGACTGTGAGAATGCGAAAGATTGTATTGATATACTGGAGGATTTTCTGACATCGAAGATCCGTCCGGTATTGAATATCAGCCGAGTGGGTTCGACAATCGGCACATTGCTCTCCGTTCCTTCAACATCTGTGAATGCTCTTGCCGCCAGTGCCTGTCTCGGCAAGCGGCAATATGAAATAGTGTTCCGCGAAACGGTCGGGATGAATCCTAAGGAATATGCCCGCATCGTGAAATTTCAAAAGGCACTGTGGCTGATGCAACGAGGGGAAAGCAACTATGCCGGAATCGCTGCCGAATGCGGCTACTCCGACCAGTCACACTTTATAAGGAATTTCAAGGAACTGAGCGGTTATACTCCTGAGGCGCTTATAAAGCACTGCGCACCATACTCAGATCTGTTTACAACTCCGGCATAATGTCGCTTTTGTTCTATCGGGAGCGCTGTTATCCTAATAACTTTGCATCAAAAAAACTATGATGCAGGAAGTAAACCCGAAAGAAACCACAAGGGCATACGCCTTTGAAATGTGGATGAAGGCACCGATGCCGATGGTGACATTGATCAAGACTCTTGATGTAACCCGTTTACGACGTATCAGCCGTAAACGAGGATTAAAATTCAATATGTTGATGTGTTGGTGTATAGGTCGTGCCGCTACGCAGGTAAAGGAGTTCTATATATTACCGGTAGGTGACAAGCTAATCAGATATGACACGATTGCCGTCAATACTATTGTTGCCAACTCACAGGGTGAGGTCAGCTCATGCGATATTCCTTTCAGTGAAGACCTCGCGTGCTTCAATAAGGATTATTTACGTCTGACACGTCAGGTCGCCGAAACCTGCGAGAATCACGATTTAACCGACAGCATGGTAATCGGCACATCGGCATTAGCTCAATACGACATAGACGGAACTGTCGGAATGTATAGCGGGATATTCAACAATCCCTTCATGATATGGGGCGCATACCGCCGCCGGTGGTTCAAGACAACTCTCACGGTATCATTTCAGTTCCATCACACCCAGATGGATGGTGCCCATGCAGCCCGGTTCCTCGGTAAGTTGCAAGATGCTATCAATTCCTTTTAGCCAAATTACGTTTGACCGCCTTCAAATTATTGCGCCCCCACTCCGAGAGCTGATTGAGTATTGGTATCAAGGTTCTACCCAAATCGGTTAACTCGTATTCTGTGCGAGGAGGCACCTCGGCATATAGGATTCGCTTTACCAGTCCGACTGATTCAAGTGTTTTCAGATGTCCTGACAATACCTTCGGTGATATGTCGGGGATTGCCCTCGACAATTCGTTGAAACGCATTACGCCGAACTCTTCAAGTATGACAAGTAGGAGCATCGACCACTTATTTGCGAAATATGCTATCACGTTCCTCATGGGGCATGTGGCGACACATGAATATTTTTCTGAAATTTTTTCGGTCTTCATCTGTCTGATATTGACTAAAAGTGAGTTTGAAGTAAGTGGCTACTCTCAAAGTAACCTCTTGCATGGTAGTGCATTGACAGCTAACTTTGCACTATCTAAAGGGTAGCAGTTACCCTTTGCAAAGTTAACTAAAACAACATAAACTCACAAATTATGACTGAAATCAGTATCAGCATTCCTCCATCGGCCCAGCCTTCAGGCAAGGCAGTGTTCGTGATGCTTGGAACAGGCTTTGATGAGATCGAAGCTCTGGCACCCGTCGATGTCATGCGACGTGCCGGGATGGAAGTATTCACCGTCTCCATGACAGATAACCGTCTTGTAAAAGGAGCCACAGGCAACCTCATCGTTGCAGACATGAGTGTTTCCGATTTGTCCCCCGACCGGATAGACTGGCTCATATTCCCCGGTGCAGACAAATCGGAGGATGCAGTAAACCTTGACGAAAAGCTGAACGAGTTCGTGAAATCCCACTGGGAAAAAGGAGGCAACATCGCCGCTATATGCGCCGCTCCGGCTCTGGTGCTTGGTCAGCTCGGTATCATCGACGGGGTAAAAGCCACCGGTTATCCGTTCCTCAAAGAAGACTTTGAAAATAATGGCGGGATATACTCTGAGGAGCCAGTGGTAATCGGAGACCGTCTTATAACCTCAAAGGGTCCCGGAACAACCCTCGAATTCGCACTTGCCATTGTTCGCAAGGCAAAGGGTCCGGATATGGAGAAGGCACTCCGTGAAGGTATGGTGATAGCCAATTGCGAGTGCGTCAATAATTGTACCTGCGGATGCAATAGCTAAAGCCTCAACGCCACTTTGGGGCGGCCGTTATCGCCATGACGCATTGCCTCTGCAAAGAAATTTTTGGCAAAAATAATGAGCGGAGCGACTTCATGATGAAGTCGCTCCGTTATAATACCTATAATACTACTAATGTATACTGATTGCTTTGTCATACAAACCATTCTGGTTCGAGGCGTCGGGAGTTATCCTTGCAGAATTTCCACCCGGCCACCTTGTAGAGCAGCCCGCCTAAAGAACGTGCCTCTTGCGGACACACATTGATGCACCTACAGCAGGTGATACACTTTTTCGCATCAGTTCTCCTCGGATCTGCTGCATCAATAGCCTCGGTCGGACATTGGGCGGCACATATTCCGCAACTGCTACATTTCTTCTTGTCTGCTTTAGGTTGCAGGGGCACGCCGACCGTTTTTTTATACGGTCGATTGCCTTTCACCGTTTTCAAATCAAGCCGCTTGTCGCTGATAATCCGCGCGCTTACAAGCGATGCAAACTCAGCAATTTTCTTCTCATCAGAAGAGTCAGGGCGATCGTTTGCCACTTTGGGGAAAATACAATGCTGTGCAATGAACGCACCGGCGGCAATAAGATTAAAGCCGCGGGCGCTTATAATATCGCACATTTCAACCAGAGCGTCATCATAATCGCGGTTGCCATAAACTGCGATGGCAACCGCCTTTTGGCCATGACCGCTTACCACCTCTAACCGTTCTGCAGCCAACGCCGGAACGCGCCCGGCATATACTGGCGCGACAAACACCACCAGGTCATCGGTGTCTTTGACGTAAATACTGCCGATGCCGTGAACTGTGAGATCGTGAGTCTTGAAATCCATGCCCATGGCCTTTGTGAAAATGTCAGCCACCTTTCTGGATGTGCCTGACGGGCTGAAAACAAACGAATGTATCATAATCTAAATTCTGTTTCTTTTACGGAATTGTGATGGGGTCTCGCCGCTAAAAACAGCATCATCGCCATCTGTAGCAGTCGTTATCGCCTTGGTGCTTTGCCTCGACAAAGAAATATTGGCAAAGCTCTAACGTTTGGCAATTGCATCAAAATTGTCAAGTGCCCATTCTATGAGATTGCCAAGCAACGGCATAAGGCTTTTGCCAAGTTCCGTAAGCGAATACTCCACTTTCGGAGGTATCTCAGCATACACCCTTCTTGATATCAGGCCATCGGCTTCAAGACTTTTCAGAGCTTCTGTAAGAACTTTCGGGGATATGTCGGGAATTGCCCGCCCTATTTCATTAAAGCGGGTTGCCTCGTTCTCAGCAAGGACACAGAGAACGAGCATGGTCCATTTGCCGGAAAACCGGCTTATAACGTTTCTGACCGGACACGATGCGATGCCCATATATTTTTTCAAATTTTCTTTCAGAGGTAATGCGTTCATACTCAAAATTAGTTACCTGAATGTAAGCGCCTTTCATCTAAGTAACGTCTTGCACGGTTCAAAAACATGACTTAACTTTACACTATCCAAACAAAAGCGACTTTCTATTGCAAAGTTAATGATTTAATTTTAACTAGTAGTGGTGCGATAAAAATCTTACCACTGTTATTAAAATATTAATATTTAGTCAAATACAAGAGAACATTGATTTTTTGATTTGAAATTGATTTATTAGTCTTGTTGTTCCCAAACATCAAGATT
>SCEG01000543.1 GCA_004102805.1 Muribaculaceae bacterium Isolate-002 (NCI) | reverse complement strand
AAGGAACTATGGGGAAAAGTTACTGACCGATATAAAGGATTTATAATGAAAGATCTACAATATTATACTGAAATAGAAACTGGTTGTAAGAATGTGAGTATTCTTTATCGGAATTTATATAACAAATCAATATTGTCCTAAACGTTTTGGGCAAAAATAAAAATAGGAAGTAGTTACTAAGGCAAAAAATGACTACCTTAGTAGTGAGCGACCAACTCAACTACTTCCTATGGCAAATATAACACTTTTCGCAC
>SCEG01000542.1 GCA_004102805.1 Muribaculaceae bacterium Isolate-002 (NCI) | reverse complement strand
GCTCAGCGACATCCGGCTTATTATTGTCTGAATCCGCAGCATTGATATGAGCGAAAACCGAAGCAAAGAACAGCACTGTTAAAATAAACTTATTTCTCATCGTTGTAATATTTTATGTATTTGTTATCAATATTGTCCTAAATAATTTTTGAGTGCTACTCAACGTGCAGAGGCATCAGCCTTTGCAAAAATGACATCAGAGTAATCCCCCTAAGGCAAAAACGGCTCTTCGGGAGGCGGTGTGAAGGGTTCGT
>SCEG01000541.1 GCA_004102805.1 Muribaculaceae bacterium Isolate-002 (NCI) | reverse complement strand
TCGGCTATTTCGCCATAACTCATGTCGGTCTCGGCATAATGCCTGAGAACCTCTTCCCGGATTGCCTGACGTTTTTGTCGCGGCAAACTCTGAAATTTAATCATAATTTGACTCTTTTATGAGTCAACTTTTTTCAGGGCAAGACACTCTTTCATTTAAAAAAGTCTTGTGCTTCCGAAAAGCCTGTTATTTTATAGCGGGGGAAGTCTGAATGGGAAAGGGTGATTTTCGCATTCATTTCTCTGATTTTCAATAAAATAAGTGGTATAAAAA
>SCEG01000540.1 GCA_004102805.1 Muribaculaceae bacterium Isolate-002 (NCI) | reverse complement strand
ACTGACAAAACCCATATACGGGACCTGTTCGACAAAAAGAATATCAACGATGTCAAAGTTCTCTATGGTTCAAGTGAACCGAATTTATTTAATTTTTAACCTCGTCCATTTTTAGTGGACAGTAGTGAGACATAGTATAATCCTAAACGAGTAAATGGCATCTGCGTATCACTGGCGTCTTTTAAAATCTGTTAATGCGAAATTATTAAACTCTGTATTCATGTTGGTTACGCGATTTTCAGGCCTGCAAACCTTGTCGCACTTTTCAAATGATTATATTGGGGTTGGAGCCTTAA
>SCEG01000539.1 GCA_004102805.1 Muribaculaceae bacterium Isolate-002 (NCI) | reverse complement strand
GGTAACGTACTCCAACGGCGAGACCATGCGCCAGATACTGGCCCGCAGCAAACACACTCTGATGATGTCGCAGAACAAATGGACTGACATACAACGCCATCGCGCCAACATACTGTTCAAATACTATTATTACTGTCCGCTAAACCATATAAGAGTGAGTCCAACATCCTGAACGGCAGAAGTTGGGCTTACTTTTTGTGTTTGACAAGCCCCTCAGCAGTTTTCGGGCGCCTCGGGTGGCGATTCCGAGGCTTCGGCGAGCATGATTTTCAGGTCTGCATCGGGCTGATTGAGGAATTTTTCGAGATTCAGGTAATACATCAGCACAATTCTGAT
>SCEG01000538.1 GCA_004102805.1 Muribaculaceae bacterium Isolate-002 (NCI) | reverse complement strand
ATCGCCAATACGTTCATGGTATAAGATTTTTATAATGAACGCTTTGGCGATTCATTTGTATTTGACAATTCAAGATATTAACTTAAGTTTCAACTACTTCGGTAATTTTTACCGAATCATTGTAATATAATTCATATAGTGTCGTCGGGGATTATTTTCCGGCGGCTTCGGCTGCTGCGCGCTGCTTTTCGGCGGAGATTTCCTTGATGTTCCATACGGCGAGGACGCCGAGGAGCATCAGGATGCCGGCTACGACGATCATGAATATGGTCTGTGGCGCTCCGGCCTGTGCGGTGTCAGCTGCGGCTACGGGGAAGAAGCCGAGGATGAGTCCGCCGAGGAGTGCTGCGAT
>SCEG01000537.1 GCA_004102805.1 Muribaculaceae bacterium Isolate-002 (NCI) | reverse complement strand
GTTTGCGAACCTCTGCTGTCATAGATGTCTCTATCTCACGCAACGAGTCGAAACGCTGGATTACCGCATAAAGCATCGTAAGCAGATGCGTATAGCCGTCAAAGCTCTTTACATACTTCTCTCCGCCATGTTTTCGGCTGAATTCAACAATTTTTTCACGATTGAGTGATTTTATCAGCTGTCCATATATCGGCTGTCCGAAGAAATTACTACTTTTACTCATGGTTATTCATGCACTGGCGTCTTTTAAAATCTGTTAATGCGAAATTATTAAACTCTGTATTCATGTTGGTTACGCGATTTTCAGGCCTGCAAACCTTGTCGCACTTTTCAAATGATTATATTGGGGTTGGAGCCTTAA
>SCEG01000536.1 GCA_004102805.1 Muribaculaceae bacterium Isolate-002 (NCI) | reverse complement strand
ATTGTTTGCCGCGAACTGGTGGTGACCGGTCTGCGCGCCATGGCCATTGACGAAGGCATCGTGCTGGCGGCCGACAAATTCGGCAAGGCCAAAACCGTCTTGCAAATCGTGGCTATTGTGCCGCTGATCCTGCACTATCCCCTGTTCGGCGTTGAACTCTGGCCGCTCGGCGAAGTGTTGCTGTATGTGGCATTACTGCTGGCCCTGATCTCCGGCATCAACTATTGCTACTATTTTACCGGCATGCCTGCGACAAGGTTCAAACCGGAAAGACCGCATGAGCACCTTGCAAATCCGCCTCAAAAACTGCATCCAGACCATTCTGGAGCTGGAGCCTGACATGCGCTCCGGGATCTGGGGGCGTCATTTCGACGAGGAG
>SCEG01000535.1 GCA_004102805.1 Muribaculaceae bacterium Isolate-002 (NCI) | reverse complement strand
AAACGGACCAGACTCCACCGGGAAGAATTAGTGGAGAATATAGGTGAGAGGGAGGGACCATAATCCAGCCCAGTCGCGTAAGGGAAGTCGGCACTACGGGCTGTAAAACTCTTTTGTCAGGGAGAAAGAACGGCTACGTGTATCCGAGCGAGAGTACCTGAAGAAAAAGCATCGGCTAACACCGTGCCAGCAGCCGCGGTAATACGGAGGATGCGAGCGTTGCGTTGATTAATTGGTTTTAAATGGTGTGTATGCGGACTACCAAGTATGCTGTAAAATTGATGGTCTCAGCCGCTTCGATCCGTTGACACTGGTGTTCTTTAGTGGGCGAGTAGTATGCGGATTGAGAGGAGTAGCGGTGGAATGCTGAGTTATTACG